>JAFQXD010000016.1 GCA_017407115.1 Methanobrevibacter sp.
AAATCTTGATTTCTGTGCGAAAATTTGTTGCATCAAATACTTCTTGAAATTAAGATAATCCTCATGTTTTTCTTTTAATAGGTTAATTTTATTATCAAGTAATGTTAATAGATTAGCAATTTTTTTCTGTTCATCTAATTTCGGAACATTAATTTTAACATTTTTAATATTGTTTGCACTTAAACTAGGAACGCCTGAAGCTTCATTATACTTTAACCAGTTAATATTAGATAAACAATAAAAAAGAAATTTTGGAAATTCTTTTTTAATTTCAGTATAAAATAATGTATCCACAGTCCAAAATGAACCATTAATATATCGTGGTTTATCTATTGTACCTTTACGGCCTATCAAAATACTTTCACCAGAATATAGGAAATCATCAACATATTCCATCACTCCTCCCGTCCCCAAAACCGGATATTTACCTTCATTTAGATGTTTGTAATCTTTTCCGTATTTCACATCTAAACAATCTCCAATTTTCAGGGTTTTCCATTCATCTTCAAATCCACTAAATCGGAGTTTTGGAACCAATTTTTTTTCACTCAATAACATCACCTCAATGAAATAGGTGCTCTAATACCCAGTTCATCACAATATTTTTTAATCTCAGCATCTACTTTTTCCATTTCAGCATCAATTCTTTCTATTTCGTCAACTACTTCGTCCAAATCGATAGGTTCTTCTTCTTCAAATGTATCTACATACCGAGGGATGTTTAAATTGAAATCATTTTCTTCAATTTCTTCTAATGTTGCTTTATGAGAATATTTTTCAATTTCTTCACGATTTGCGTAAGTGTTTATAATTTTTTCGATATCTTGTGGTCTTAATTTATTTTGGTTTTTGACTTTTTCAAAGTCTTTACTTGCATCAATGAATAAAATGTCTTGATCATCTTCACGACATTTTTTAAACACTAAGATGCATGTTGGAATTGAAGTTCCATAAAATAGATTTGCTGGAAGTCCGATAACAGCATCTAAGTAATTTTTCTTTTCAATTAAATAATTTCTGATTTTAGCTTCTCCTGAACCTCTGAATAATACTCCATGAGGTAATACAATAGCCATTGTACCACTTTCATTTAATTGATAAATCATGTGTTGTACGAAAGCATAATCTGCTTTGGATTTTGGTGCTAGTTTACCATATGCGCTGAATCTAGGATCACTTTCTTTTTTACTATTAGCATTCCATTTGGCTGAAAATGGTGGATTTGCAACAATTGCATCAAATTGCATATCTATGTGTTGTGGGTCTTCTAATGTATCACCTTGTTTTATTTCAAAATCCCCATATTTCACACCATGCAATATCATATTCATTCTAGCTAGATTATATGTGCTTGTGTTCAATTCTTGTCCATAAAAGTTTGCTACTTTTGCTTCTTTTGAAATCCTTAATAATAATGAACCTGAACCGCATGTTGGGTCATATACATTTTTTATTTTTTCTTTTCCAAGTGTAACGATTTTTGCAAGGATTTTTGACACTTCTTGTGGAGTATAAAATTCTCCAGCCTTTTTTCCGGCTTCAGATGCAAATTGGCTGATTAAATATTCATATGCATCCCCTAAAATATCTGATTCATCATTATCAAATTCAAAGTCAATATCATTTAATAATAATAATACGTCAGATATTTTTTGGTTTTTATCATTATCTTTCTTACCTAATTTTGTTGAATCTAGGTCTACATCATCAAATAAGTTATCAAAATCATCTTCACTTTCAGTACCTAATGATGAATCTGTTATTTCATTAAATGCTAATTTTAAATCATTTCTAATTTTTTGATTTGTTTTACATTTTTCTATAATTGAACTAAAAAGATGTTCTGGAGATATGAAATAACCTAATCGTTTAATACTAACTTTTTCAAGTTTGCCTTTTAGATTTTCATCTTTGCATGCTTCTTGAAATGTTATTCCGTCAACTTTTAATTGTTCATTTAAAAAATTTTCTTGTTTTTCTGATAAATGTCGATAAAATATAAATCCTAAAATATAATCTTTATATTCATTAGCGTCCATATTTCCTCTTAATTCATCAGCAATTGCAAATAGTTTTGTTTCTAAATTAGTAGCCATAATCATTCACCTCTTCAAAATCAAATAATTCAAATATTTCTAATATTTCTTCTTTAACTCTATCAATTTTATCCATTTTATCTATAAATAATAAATTTTTATCTTTAAATGACTCTTCAATTAAATCATCATCTATTTTGTCAGAAAATTCATATTCACTTAATATTTCTCTTGTTATTTCCTCACTCAATTGTTCTTCATCTATTAAATCACATATGGCTTGTCTTTTCTCATTGTGGACAAAATTATCAAATTCTTCTTTAATATTCAGATTATTGTCCCTAATGCGATTAAGTTCAGAATCCATGAATTTTTCCATTAATTTAATTTTGCTTCTTAAATTAACATTGTTTTGCATCATTTTAATGATTCTTTTTTTATCCTCAGGATAATTATCATCAATATTGATATTTTCAAGTAATTCTAAAATATAATCCACATTGATTTTATCATTTCTCAATAATTCTATTTCAAATTCCACATCGTCAAGTATTGAAATAGGACCCCCGCCCCCATCTTCTTTCGGAGGTAATGTATCAACAATATTTAGGTAGGCACCTGTGAAATCATCGTAATCTTGTTGATCGATGTCTAAATCATCAAAGGTGAATTCTACAAAGGTGTCTAATTTATTTTTTGTTTTAATTAATTTATTAAAACTTTCAATAAACTTAGCTTTTTGTTTTTCACTTTGAAGTTCGTATACTTCCTGCACTGTTTTAACTAACTTATATAATTTCTTCAAATCATCATTAAATGTTTTAACTAATTCTTCATAAGTTGGTAGTAAAATAGTATCTATAGGAGCATTATTTGAGAATAACGCAAGTGCCTTATCAACATCATCACGAACCGGCCTGTCAAAACACACAATATTTCCATGAGATTTTAAATCATTGAAAATCCTGTTGGTTCTTGAAAATGCTTGTAGTAAACCATGATATTTTAAATTTTTATCAATATATAATGTATTTAACTTTTTACTATCAAAACCGGTTAAAAACATGTTAATTACTATTAATAAATCAATTTCACGAGTTTTCATACGATTATTTACATCTCTATGATATTCCCGCATAGTTGAAGTATCGAAATTAGTTCCAAACATTTCGTTATAGTCGGCCATATATTCATCTAATAATTTTTGAGAATGTTTTTCCTCAAATTTTTCATTTGGGTCATATGTGAATATTGTTGCCACTTTTAAGTCCAGATTTCTTTCTTTTATTTTCTTTTTGAATAATTTATAATAGTCATGTATGAATCCATTTGGGTTGTCTTCAGTTTTTTGGGAAACTGCAAATATAGCATTAAATTCTTTATCTTTTGTTTTTGCATTGTAACTATCAATGATTTTATCAACTACCATATTTAATCTGTCTGGATGAGCATATGCTTCATTAATTTTAATGGATTTTACTTTTTCATCAGCAATGTCATCTTTTGCTTTGACTGTGTTATAATAGTCTATTGAAAATCCTAATACATTATGGTCTGCAATAGCATCTTTAATCATATATGTATGTAATTGTTTTCCAAATACCATTTTGGTAGTTTTATCACCCATTGAATTGTCTTTAAAAATCGGGGTTCCTGTAAATCCATAAGATAAGCTGTTTTCAAAGAAATTACTTATATTTTGTTGCATTTTTCCGAATTGGCTTCTATGACATTCATCAAAGATAAAAATAATATTTTCATCTTTAATTTTTTCCAATCTTTTTTTATTGTGTTTTCTAGTAACTGCGAGGTTTAATTTTTGAATAGTTGTTGTGATTAATTTGTTTTTATCACTTAAAAGATTTTTAACTAATTCTCCAGTGTAATCTGATGAACCTATATCATTATCTGAGAATTTATTAAATTCCTTGTTAGTTTGATCATCTAAATCACTCCTGTCAACTACAAAAACTACTTTGTAAATAGATGGTTCTTCTGTTAATAATTGACTCACTTTATAAGAGGTTAATGTTTTACCACTTCCTGTTGTATGGTAAACATAACCATTTAGTTTATTTTCTAAAGCTTGTTTTAACACAGCATCTACTGCATTTTTTTGGTAAGCCCTCAGAACCATTAATTGTTTTGATGATTTATTCAACACCATGAATTTAGAAATCATTTTAGCAATATTACATGGTTCTAAAAAGTCAATTGAAAATTCTTCCAATGAATGAATATTTTTATTATCTTCATCTTTCCAGTAAAATGTAAATCCGAAATTAACTTCACTTGGCCTGCAATTTGAGAAATATTTTGTTTCTTTTCCATTACTTACAATAAATATCTGGATATATTCAAATAAATTCTTATATGAGTAATACATATATCTTTTAATTTGATTGAAAGCTTTGGAAATTGGTAAACTACTTCTTTTAAGTTCTGCCTGAACAAGTGGCAAGCCATTAATTAATATTGTTACATCATAACGGTTTTCATGTTCTTTTCGCATAGTTATTTGGTTTGTTACTTGGAAAATATTTTTACACCAATCTCTCTGGTTTAGAAATTTAATTGAAACTGATGTGTCATCATCTCTTTTAATGGTGTATTCATCTCTTAATTTTTCAGCTTTGTCAAATATTGAACCAGCGTCTAAATAAATTAAAATTCTTTCAAATTCATCATCAGTTAAAGCTTTCCCGTTTAATTCTTTTTTATTTAATTTTTCCAATTGTGTTTTAAAATTGGCATTTAACTCTTCTTCATTGTCTATTTTAATCCTTTCATAACCCATACTTTGCAGTTGTTTTATGAATTTTTCTTCAAGCATAGATTCGCTTTCTATTGTCATCTGATTATTCTCCCATATATTTAATTATTTTTCTGTGTTTTCTGAACGATCCCTTCTTTAAAATCAATGTAATTCTTTAAAAGTTTTTTATGTAAAACTATTTTATCATTTATTGATTCACAAGCTTTTACAAACTTTTTTTGTTCTTCGATTCTTGGAATTTCAAATTTAAGTTTATCTAAATCTGATTTCCTAATCAACTTTAATTCGCCTTGATTAAATTTCTGAATTTGATTTTTAGTAATGCTACTATTCAATAATTCAGCTAAGAATTTTGGTTCAACCCCTTTTGGTTTTAATATTACAAATTTTGAAGATACCACAACATTTTCAGGTATGATACTATTTTCATCAATACTAATAGCTATTTGAGGTTCATATAGTTTGAAAATTACATCACCTTTTTGGGTAAGATATTTTGAATCAATATTTTCAACTAATTCTTCTTCGTTTGTATAAAATTCGTCAACTGTACAGTATAATACAGGCATTTTTTGTTTTAAACTGTTTTTATTTTTTGAATATCTGGCTATTGATGCGCCAAGCACTATTTCTGTAAAATCTGTTAATTTTTTTTCCATATTTTATTCTTCTCCTAGAGGATTTCTTTTAGAATAATCAAAATATTTATTAATATTTAAGGACAATATTTTAGTGTATTTGAAAAAATATTGCATATTCTATTGACCTCTTTTTTTTTAGAAGTGTGTCATAGGATGTGCTTTCAACTTTTGAAATTTTGGTTCCTATGTCCTACGAACATACTTCTATTTATACAGTTGTAGGATGTACTATATAAATGTTACGGTTCCTATAGTATAGGAACTATGTGTTACATAATTTCAATTAACAATTTTAATCTTTTTAATTTGGTTTTATTTTAAAATTTATTCTTAATTTCAATTATACTCATATTACACTAAATATTATAAGAAAAAAGAGTTTTTTCATTTTCAAATTGAAAAATACAAATTTTAAAGAAATCTATTTATACTAATATTATTTACCAAATGCTCTCTCACACTTTCTTTATATGTGTTAAAAATGAGATTAATTATTACAGCCGAGAATTATTTTGGCTGGTATGGTAATGGTTAGTTGAGTTTATTATGGTGTTTTCCATTTTCTGTCGGTTTTTCGTATCATTTTCCATAATAAATTCAACGTTTTTAATTTTATTTAAATTCCGTAATTATATATTTCAGATAAAATCTTGTCTCTGATTTCACCTAAATCCGTTATCTTTTTTCTAATATTATTTTTATCATCTTGGGTTAATTCATTATTATTTTTTAAAATCATGTGGTATGCTTCGATGGTGGTTCGGATGCTGTGTAATTCTGCTTCTGCTCGTGTCATGTATTAATTCTCCCATTTTTACAAATAACTTAATACTCATCTTTTTCTTTATCTTTTTCAATGATTAAATGACATAATTCTGCTAGATATAAATTGTTCATTCTATAAACTACTTTTGGGCTTGGGTCTATGCAATAATCTTCTTCAGGTATTTTGCCTTTTTCATATCTTCGGATTTCTCTTATTAGTTTATCTCTTTCTTTGATGATTTCTTTTTGAGTTGAATTTTCAAATGCTTTTCTAAATGTAACTGGATCTATCATCATATTATAATAATATATTTTACCATGATAATATAACCAGTGCACAAATCAGTTGCATATAATAAGATATAGGTATCATAGAGTAAAATCTAAATCATAATTCCAGCACAACCGTGGTGTCAACTATTTTTATGTAAATCAGTTTTTAATTTTTATTACTTCTAGTTTTCATGCAAACTACAATATTGTTATATGGTTGTAAAATTACAAGTTGAAAGCAATAATGCCTCAGACTCATATCAAAAAGCTTTTATAAGTCTTTATTCAACTATTAATTAGTGATATTATGATTGATGAAAAAATAAAAACTTATGATGAATGTAATGTTGATGAAAAAGAAGTTATTGATAGTTTTAGAAAAATGAAGCTATTGTATGATCATGCCAGATTCAAATTACATAGAAATGAAGTTGAAGATTTAATTAATGATTATGAAACATTAATGAAACTGCGTGAAGAAATCCAGGTAAAGTACTTTTCAATTTATGATGAACTTCTGAAAGAAGATTTGATTGAAGGTGAGCTGGATGCTAGTATTTGGGGGATTACAAGAGAACATGAATTTAATACTTGGAATTCTGAATTAAGACTTTTAAGTGATATTAAAACTAATTTTGACATTGCTATTAATATGATTGAAAGTGGCGAAGCTGAACAATCTATTATTGGTGCTGAAAATTGGTGAATTCTATATCAAAAATTAAAAGTTATTTATCAATATGATGTTACTAATCATAAGAGTTAAATAGTATTGATAAATGATATTTAGTATGTTGAAGAATTAAATTTTATTATTTTTCAACACCTTTATATTAACAAGGAGAGGACTGATCAACCTCGCCTTGTTGTCTTTAATTAAATATTTTATACAACACGCTTGTTTTTACTAACTTATTTTTTTTATGTAAATTAATTCTTAATTTCAATTATATATAGTATAAATTTCTAATATATTAATTGAAAACAAATGAATTTAAAAATAACTATTTTTAATGGTTTGGTTGACTCGTTTAATATATAGAAAAATATTTTTTTGTTTTCGCAATTGGAGATTGGGCTTTTAAAAGAAAAATAATTGTTCAAAATTTAACTCAGGTGGACTTTTATTTTATTTGTGTTAGCTCTTTTTCATGGTCCAATCTCCGCATATTCCTCTGTAATTTTTTTCCTTTTTTAGTGCCGATAAAAAAATATATTCGGTGAAAATTCTCATGACATTACATATTGCAGTAGATGGAATTAAGGGTCTTGGAAAATCAACACAAATCCAAAAGCTTAAAGATTTTCTCACACGAAAACATTATACTGTAAAGACCATCGCACTACCATCAAATAAAATCATCACAGATATACTCAATGACTATAATTTAACAATTTCTGAAAAAGCAATGCTTGAAGCATTAGATTTCAGCCTAACAACTAATTGGGAAAACATGGAAAGTTATGACATTGTACTTTGGGACGGCAGTATTCTCTCAAGCTATGCTTACTACACTGACGGTGAAGTCAAAGATAATTTCATAAAGCAAATCAACAGGTTTAATCTTGAAATGGATTTGATTATTGTTATTAGACATTTCGAGTACTCTCAGGAACAAGATTTCAAAAACCGTGTTCAATATGATTTAATCCAGAGATTTGACAACTTAATAGATCATCACCCAAACACTTATAAAATTGATTATATTCCTGGTGGACCTGATTTGATGTTCAATAGCTTAGTTAAATTAGTTTTTGACTCTCTTCCTACTTGCAAGTGGTGTGGTAGATTATTCACCAAAAGCATTTTCAACAAAAAATATTGCTCAAAAAAATGCAAGGATTTCGCAAAGGAAGAGCAAAACCGAGACAACTTCAGAACATATTATCACAGATACAAAGACACCATGAGCGAGTCTCAAAAAGGTGCTTTAGGTAGTCGGGGTGCCAATCTTCACGGAAGAGCAAATAGTGATCCTGAAGTTGAAGCAATGCTAATCAGCAACGAAAAAAGAAGACTCGGTTTATAAATTATTTTTTTCTAATAATTTTGTCTCATGATTTTTTGTGGATTTTTATTATAGTTTTTTATAAGAGAGGTAGTCAATGGGAAATAAATTGTTTTCAAATTTGGTTTGTCCTGTTTGCGGAAAGACTGGAGATTACATGAAAGATGATAATGAAGAAGTTTACTGTATTCATTGCGGTTTGATTATACAATCACCATATCCATACACAGCAGGTATTAGGTTTGATACATTGACTGAAATCTTACAAAAAAATGAAGAAAAGAAACTTCAAGAAAAAAGGTGGAGGAAAGAGTATGACAGAATTAAAAAGTTTCAAAAGGTATAGTTGGTTAATTACTGCAATATTTGCCGTTTTAGTTTTCATTAGTGGTTTAACTGCAAATGACATTAGTTTTCTTCCAGCACGTTATCAATCAATAGCTGTTGGTATAATTGGAGCTAGTGCATTGATTGTTAAATTGCTTCCGGAAAATTACCGTGTCTACATTGCTGAAGAATTAATCCATGAAGAATATTCAGATACAAAAACTCCTGATAATGCTCTCCAGCATTATGATGATTTAGGTGATGAAGGTGTGTAATGAAACTATTTTCTATTTAGAAGAATTAACTAGAAAATCTGTGCAAATAACACTATTAATTCCAACTATAGTTTTGCGTGAAGAATGTGATGGATTTAACAGATTTGAACATGTTCGTGATTCTCTCGCTTGCTTAAAAAATGATGAAAATTTAATTGTAACAGTTAAAGAAGTTGATGATGATTTAAGTGAAATAAAAGTAGGGGTCAAAGGTGATGGATGATGAATAAACCATTGACTGAGATAATCCCCTGGAGGCGAACAATCTGGACTTACGGGTTTGTAAAAACAACTCTCTCAGGAGCTTTAATATCAACAGGTGTTGTTTTAATCTTTAACGGTATTACAAATCATCCTATGTTTCATGGAATTAATGAAATAGCTATTATTTGTGGTTTTGTTGCAATTGCTCTTGCAATTATAGTAATCACCAGCATTGATAAATACAAAGAGAAAACCAAAAGAGAAGAACTTGAAGCCATTGACAAGCAGATTGATGAAAAAGCTAAACGTATTGCTGAAGAAAAGGTTTTAGAGTATTTGCAGGAGATTGAAAATGAATAAATATTCTTCTTTTTTCAAGACAGTCGGTGGTGGTGAGGGTGAGAGATGCAAATATCCAACAAGACTTGATTTGTACGGTAAAGGCTGCTTTTATGACTGCAACTACTGTTATGCAAAACAAGTGCTGAAATTCAGAAAACTCTGGAACCCAAGTGATGTCGGCGTTGCACCATTACTTGACGTTTACAAAACAATTGATAAAATTCCTATTGGTTCAACTGTCCGTTTAGGTGGTATGACTGACTGTTTCCAACCAATTGAAATCAGATACAGAAATACCTACAACACAATCAAAAGATTAAATGAAAAAGGTATTCACTATCTCATTGTTACAAAATCTGATTTAATAATCCATGACCAATATTTAGATATTTTAGATGAGGATTTGGCTCATATTCAAATATCAATACCAACTAACAACAATGAGGTTTTAAGTGCAACTGATAATGCACCTTGTTTTGAGAGAAGAAGAAATGCAGTGGAAATCTTGAAGAATCTGGACTTTGATGTAACCTTAAGATTATCACCGTTTCTTTTTGATACATGTGATTTTGACATTATCAACAAAATCCAGGTTGATAAGTGTCTTGTTGAGTTTTTAAGGACAAAACCAAGTCTTGAAGATGAATTATCTAATTATATTAATTTTAATGATTACAGCATTAAAGATGGAGGGTATAGACATTTGACTTTGGAAAAGAAACTTGAAATAATTGGCAAACTTGATTTTAAAGAATTGACTGTTTGTGATGATGTTTCAAATCATTATGATTATTTCCAGGAGAATGTGAACTTTAATCCCAATGACTGTTGTAATCTGAATACTTAAAAAAATTAATACGAGCTGATAAATTATGATAGAATTAGAAAAGATAAAAATAACTGATTTAATCCCTAGTGATTATAATCCAAGAATAATGCCTGAAAATGAAGCTACTAAATTAAAAAATAGCTTAGAGACTTTTGGCTTAGTAGACCCAATTGTAATTAATTTAAAAAACAACCACATCATTGGAGGTCACCAAAGATTTGACGTGCTGATTGATCAACATTTGGAAGACAATAAAATCTTTGATGAATTGAATCTCATTAGATTAGGTGATATTGGTTGGGTTTTCACTGATACTGATTTAACAGTTGAATCTGAAGACCATGAAAAAGCACTTAACTTATCTTTAAATAAGATTAGTGGTGAATGGGATACTGAGAAATTATTTGTCATTTTAGAAGAATTAGAAGTAAATGATTTTGATTTAGGTTTAACTGGTTTTGATGGTTTTGATGAGGAAGTTGAACTCAAAGGTTTACTTGACAAAATGGAATTTAGAGAACCAAATTCTAAAAACTCTCATGAAAATTCAGAAAATGAAACTGGAGATGATGATTTTGAAGATGAAGATAACACCGGACTTGGTTTTTATGAAATTACATTATTATTTGATTCTGAAGAAGAAATGACTGAGGCATTTGATAAATTAGTTGATGAAGGTTATAATTGTAGGATGTCAGATTCATGAATATTTTTCTTGCAGCCTCAGAACATCAATGTTTACACAATTATGTTCAAGAGACCAATATAAGACCAATAAACCACCTGTTCAGCTATTTTTATATCCAGCAAAAAAAGATGTATGAAGATTATCTATTCTTTAAATCCAAATCTGAGAGAATTTTAATAGATAGTGGAGCTCATACATTTCACACTGCAAAAGATATTGACTTTACAGAGTTTACAATCAACTACGCCAACTTCATAAAACAAACTGATACTAGTAATGTTGTTGGTTATTTTGAAATGGATATTGATAATAGGATTGGCTTTAAAAATGTTTTAAAATTGAGAAAAATAATTGAAGAAGTCACAGATAAAGTTATCCCGGTATGGCACAAGAATCGTGGTTTTAAAAACTTCAAAAAGATGTGCAGTAATTATGATTATGTTTCAATATCTTGTCTTCCGATTGAGGGAATTCCGGATCATGATTTGATTAAGTTTGCAAATGTGGCTCATGATTATGATTGTAAAATTCATGGTCTTGGAGGTACACGTAAATTCATTTTGAATAATGTTCCTTTTGATAGTGTTGATAGTGCTAGTTGGTTGTTTTCAGCTGTTAATGGCCGATATAAAAGCAAACACATTGACCGTAATAGTTTGACTTATTGTGAGAAGCTGGTTTTGAGTTTATTGGATTGGAGAAAAAAGCAGAGATATTATGAAAAATATTGGAAAGTAAAAAATAAGAGGTTAAATAATGGTTAAATATGATTATAATATTAAAAAGGATTTGAAAATTAATTTTTCACAAAAGAAAATAATTCTAATAACAATTTTTGCAGTTGCTGGAGTTTTAAGTGATTTACTAGCAACTAAAGTTTGCAGTTGGGGTTATTTCAGCATTGAATGTGGTTGTATATTGTTCCCGGTTTGTTATCTTGTTGCAGATGTAATTACAGAAGTCTTTGGTGAAAAGACAATGATCAAAACTGCATTTCTTGGTATGAGTATGAAAATAATGATGGTGATTTGCGGCCTGCTATGTATCATGATGCCTTTTGACCCAACTACATTCACTGCTCAAGCTCACCTGGCTTATGTGTTCGGATTTGTTCCTAGAATCACCTTTGCAAGTCTTTGCGGTTATATTGTAGGTCAATTTGTAAATGCAAGATTGATGACTGTAATTGGAAATTACACCAACGGAAAACATCTGTTCTTACGTACCATTGGTTCAACAATTGGTGGAGAATTGGTAGATACTATTTTATTCATTGGTATTGCTTTTGTTGGAACTATGCCTCCAATTTATTTGTTAGGTTTTATTATGACTCAATATGTGATGAAAGTTTTAATTGAAACTTTCCTGCAACCTGTTACTTACCGTGCTGTTTCCTGGTGTAGAAGTGATGAGTCTGGTGTTGTTTATAGAAGAGAAGATTTGTAAGTGATTAATTTCTATTTTTCTTAATCACTTGCTTTCATTTTTTATTTTTAAGACTTAAAAAGTCTTTATTTTAGGAACACATTTATATATGATGTCGAATAGATAATAAATACAGGAAACGGTGATTATTATGAGAAATGACATTAATGAATTCTTAAATGAACAAATTGAAATGGTAGAAGAACTTTGCGGTGAATTAACCGATGCTGATAAAGAAGCTTTAAAAAATGACTTCTTTAAAAAATTTGAAAACATTGCATCTGAACTTCACGTTGATGTTAACTTAATCTTAAATGACTTTGATTTAATGATCCCAATTTATGAATCAGATTTTGATATCAACACAGCAGTAGCTGTTATCAGTGGTGATTACTAAGTTTGGGAGAAAATCCCAAAAACTAATTTTATTGAAGAGGGTGAATTATTATGGCTATGAAATTAAAACAAAGTGGTTTAAGCAACAGACTCCAGAATGAAATTAAATTCATGAGCAACAACAGCAAACATGAAGGAATGCAAAACATCAACATTTTAAGCAGACATCACAAAAGACTCATTGATTGGCATAATGATTACAGGAACAAATATGCTTGTGACAGATGGATTAATGACTCTAGAGGTTGTGGATACGGTTGTTTAGTAAGTAAAAAAAGATTTACTTACTAAAAATATATTTTTTGAGGTGATTTTGATGATTGCAGATTGCGGATTTTTAGACAATATTGCTTACGATTATGAAAAAGGTGTTTTAACTCCAGATTATGAAATTAAACAAATGTGTGAGTCATTAACATTTGAAGAACAAACAAAATTAATGAAACACTACAATTTGGCAAAAGTTGCTGGAGCTGGAAGCATCCAACATTTCAAACTTGTAACTGTTGTATGTGAAATAATCAAAAACAACATGGCCGAATATGTTAAAAATACAATTTGTCCCTCACCACTCACAAGCAGTAAAAAATACATCAACTGGAAGTGCTGAAGTATGTATGATCATTCTGTTTGTGATAATTGTATTGCCTGGTCAAGAAATAAAAATTCTTGTCCATACCGCAATATGAGTTTACTTCAATATTTGGAATATAAAAATATTCCTTATCAGTTTAAAGAGGCTGGAGCAAAAATCATCATTGACACAAGCAACTTAATGAACAGCAGCGCAATGATTGAACTTGATAAAGAAATTCAAAGAAGTAGAAACACTCTCCAGGAAACTGGTTGGGATTATAAGGTTGTTGTCTAATATTTTGAAATTGCTAAATAAATTTCTACAAATTCTTATTTTTTTGATTAGAAAAATTACTGTTACTTTTTAAAGTTTTAAAGACTTAAAAAGTCTTATTTTAAGGAACACCTTTATATGTAATGTCGTAGATATAATATATACAGAGAACGGTGATTATTATGAAAAACAATAATTCAAATCAAATTTCAGAAGTATTCGCAAACGTAGAAGAAGACAATTTTATTGTAGAAGTATCTGGTGATGACGAAAACGGTTTCAGAATGTATGTTGACGGAGATTTCATGTGGTTCTGTGAAACTCGCCAAGACGTATATGACCAAATCCAACATGCAAAAGACAATGACTTTTTTGATGAAAATACTGTTATAAATTTCTGAGGTGATTTTATGTTTGAAAGTGAAATCGAAATTGTACAGGACTTGATTAATGGCTACGGCAGCGAAATCACACTTGGAGAATTATTAGACTCTCTAAAAGAACATGAAGAATTTATTTAATTTGGTGATCTGATGTTTCAAAAATATACTTACACTCATATGAGAACTTTAAACCGCAAAAGAAATCATTTAGTTTTAAATTACTGTTTTAAAATCTAAAAATCAGCTTATATTATTTTTTTTCACCGTTTCAAAAGTTTACGAACACGTAAACACCACCCTCTCCTTTTTTTTATACGTACCACAACCAAACACATTGAGGCCCGAACATGCTAGATGTAAATCAAATATTCATAATTCTATTTACAATAATTATTATAATTTCTTTAATTTATGAAATAACACTAATTAGGTGATATAAATGGAAATCTGGGAAGAAAGATACAATGATGAAAAATACGGACTGGAAACTCCTGTTTCATTCAGACACTTCTCACGCTTACTAATGAAAAATGACCGCAACTTAAGAAAATTCGCAGAAGAATTAGTCTATGAACAAATTGCAGATGAGAAAAAAGAAGCATTACTGAAACAGAAAGAGTACAAAAATCCAACTGAAAAACAAATCGAAAGTAGGATTAAAAAAAGGTACAACAGTATCTGCACAAATTCCTCCAAATTCAAATACCAAATGCGCTTTGATGCTTATGACAACCACTTCAAAGACTTACATATAAAAAACAAGGAAAAAGAAGTTATCCAATGGGAGTCTGAACAACTCACATATGCAAAACAAAGATGTAACTACCATAATGACACTTTACAAAAACTTCACGAAGCTCCAGAAAATGATCAAAAACTTCCAGACGGAACAATAATCAAAGGAATCAACATTGACAAGAAAGTTGACTGTGAAGCTGAAAACCAAAGAGCATATGACAAAAGCCTGGATAGTGTTTATAAACTATTGTTCGGTGGAATTGTAAAACGTGAGAACCATAATCATAATGAAAACAAAGGTGAGATGAATATTAATAATAAATTTAATGTGAAAACATTGGCTGAAGAGGAAATAGAAGCTGATGAGTATTTTAAACAATTAGATGAGGAATTACAATAATATTAATTTTTTGTGGTGTGATTAGCTTGAATGTAGACAACAATACTGACTGGAGAAAACTCTGGTTACAACAAAGAAACCATTTCAAAGCTACAATCTACAATAATAAATTTATACCACAAAAACCATTTGGAAGACAAGCAAGATTCCTCATTTATCCAAGTGAAGAAGCATTTTACGGCGGCCAAGCAGGAGGTGGAAAAAGCTCAGCACTTCTAATGTCTGCATTGCAATACGTTGAAGAAAAACATATTCCAGAAGGTCATGATAAATTAAAATACAATGCATTAATAATCCGTAGAACTCTTGAAGATTTAGACATGCCAAACGCAATAATGGACCGTGCAAAGCAATGGCTACTACCAAAAGAAGATGAAGGATTACTTGTTTGGAAAGACCAAAAAAAGAGATTTATCTTCAACAGTGGAGCAACACTCACATTCAGATATTTATCCCACAACAAACACTTGAATTCTTATCAAGGTGCTGAATTGCAATTTGTTGGCTTTGATGAGCTGACACAATTTCCAGAAAACCAATACAACTATCTTCACTCTCGTTTACGTAAACTTGAAGACTCAGATATTCCAATCAGAATGCGTGGAGCCTCAAATCCTGGAGGAATTGGTCATGACTGGGTAAAAAAGAGATTTGTAGATGATAACGCTAAACTACCATTTATACCATCAGCATACACAGACAACAAATATCTAAACCAAACAGAATATTCAAAACAATTAGACAAGCTGGACGAACTCACAAGACTACAATTAAAATACGGTGATTGGAACGCTGTACTTAAAAGTGGTTTACTTGTTAGCAGAAACCAATTAAACAATGCAGTAATTTCATACCAAAATACATACAACACATGGCAGCCATCATTTTGTACAATTGGTATTGACCCTGCAAGTACAGGTTCAGATAAATTTGCAATGAGCTGTCTTGTTTATTTCAACAACGGAAATATCGTACTTGTTGATCTGGATTCAACACCCTCAGCATATCCAGAAGAATTACTTAGAAATTTCATCATTAGAAACAGTCATTGGCGCCCTTACATTATCAATTTTGAACAGGAACCTGGAAGTGACTCAGCATATGCACTTAAGCATTGGCAAACCATTTTAAGAGATTTAGTAAAAAAATATGGAATTACAGTCAAGAACACTCAAACCAGTCATTCAAAATACAACCGTGCAAGACCAACTGCAAACATGATAAGACAAAATAGGCTGTTTTTTGATGATAGGATTAATTCTGAAAAATTAAGAAGTCTGTTTAATCAATACGTTTACGTTCACCCAGATAAGGAAGTTATGAAAGAATATCCTTCTCCAGATGAATTAGACAGTTTAGGTTATGCATTTATGGAGATACAGAAAGTAATACGACTTTAATATTAAACTCATATATAAAGATTTAATACTTTAATAAACATAAATTATAAACAATTAATGTTGTGAGGTGAAAAACATGGTTAAATATTGTCCTAAATGCGGAGCTGAAAATGAAGATGATGGTGAGTTTTGTATTGAATGTGGAAATGATCTTATTGGAAAATCAAATAAATCCAATGATTCAGTATCAATTAATAAAAAAACTTTACTCATAGGAGTTATTGCAGTTATTATAGTTGCACTCATTGGAATTTTCGCTTTAACTGGAGGAAATATTGAAAATGCTCAATACTTAGGTGCAAATACAATTTCCATTGATTCTGTATCGGAATTAGGTACTGAACAACTTAGTCCTACTGAGTATAGTGATTATTCAGGCGTTACAAAAGGTTATACTGTTGTTTTTTCAGCAAAATCTGATTTAAAAAATGTATCAATTGAAACACAAGCGTATGATAAGAATGGAGAACATTTGGATGCTATGGCAAATTGGATGGGATTTAATCCTTTAAATGTTTTATGTTATAATGATAATTTAACATCAGGGTCTTCGTATACGGCTAATGTTGTTTTTGGTTCTCAAAATGCAACTGATTTTGATGTTGCTAAATTAGAAGTATATGTTTATCAAACAACTCCTGAAGAAACAAAATTAATTGATAAATTTGATTATAATATGAATTAAAAAAATATTTGTTTTAATATTGTTATTTTGGTTGAAAATGTTAAATATAATGGAAATGAAATATAAAAATCTTAAATTCATTTCCCAATCTATTTTTTTTAAGAACAAAAAAATATTTATATCTATGTTTACTTGTTTTGTTTTTCTAATAGGTTTCATCTAATTATTTACTTAATAGTTTAGGTTATTTTATGGAGATACAGAAAGTTATTAGATTATGAATTTCGACATCTTTTAAAAATAGAAATCAATATTATTATGTTGTGTTAAATATATTCTTAGTGATAATATGAAAGTTACTTGTCAAGTATGCGGGTCCCTTAATAAAAAAGATAATGAGTTCTGCAATTCTTGTGGTGTTAAATTATCAATGGATAATGATGAGGAAGAAATAGTACGTGAAGATAAATTAGAAATAGCTAAAGATAAAATAATTCTTTTAGATTTGAATTATACATTAATAGCTAATTCTAAAGAAATTTGGAATTATCCTCTTGATAAGAAAATCCAATCACAGAAGTATGAAATGGATTTAATAGAATTAATTAAAGATAATTATGTTATTTTGATTACTGCAAGTCCTTATAAACGTTCTCATAAAATTTTAAGAGATATTAAAGAAAAAACTGGTTTTGAAGTAGATGAATCTTATTGGAATTTCGGAGGCCAACCTCCACAAATCAAAAAGTACTGGATGGAAAATGAAATCATACCTCAACACGGAGATGATGTAGATAAATATCTAGCTATCGAATCCAATCCAGCAACTAGAAGAATGTATAAGAAATTAGGAATTGAAGCAAGACCAAAAGGAGATTTTATTTAGGTGATAACCATGCCCATCTATAATATTGATGATGAAAAGTTAATTCCTATTAAGCAAGTTAAATTTAAAAATGAAAGAGAACTACAAAGATTAACTGAGAAAAACTTGGAAGAATTGTTTGGTTTAAAATTTGTAGCTACTGAATTTCAAGTTGATAATTTAAGAATAGATACCTTAGCTTTCAATGAAGAAACTAAATCTTTTGTAATTATAGAATATAAGAATGTTAAAAATTATAGTGTAATAGATCAAGGCTATAGTTATTTATCTTTATTGTTAAATAACAAAGCTGAATTCGTTTTAAAATATAATCTTGTTTTTAATACGGCATTGTCAAAAGATGAGTTTGATTTTTCACAAACAAGTGTAATGTTTATCTCTCCAAGTTACACTACCTACCAATTACGGTCTGTAGAGTTTTCAGATATAGCTTTTGAATTGTGGAAGGTTGTTAAATATTCAAATGGAACAGTATTATATGATAAAGTTACTGATACTGATACTACTGCTTCAATAAAACAAATTACTAATTCTGATAACAAAAAACAGAAAGTTAATAGGGAAATTAAGAAATATACTGAAGAAGATACGTTAGATGGCAAACCTGATGATATAAAATCATTATACTTTGATTTAAAAGATTTTGTGTTATCCAATTATGATGATATTGAAATAAATCATTGGAAATATTATTTTGTTTTCAAAGCCAATAATAAGATTGTTGTTTCAGCATCTGTTCTGGCCAAATCAATTAAGGCTTGGATTAATTTAAAAGAAACAGAACTCCATGACCCTGATAATAGAATTAGAAATGTTTCTAATGTGGGACATCATGGTGTAGGTGATTATGAGTTTATAATTAAATCAGAAGATGATTTTTATTACTTTAACAAGTTATTCAAACAATCTTATGATGAAAAGATTTAAGGGAATGATAAAATGAAAATAGTTAGTTGGAATTGTAATGGTAGTTTTAGAGAAACAATTAAATCTATTCTTGATGAAGATGCAAAAACTTATTTAGATGCAGATATTTATGTAATTTGTGAATGTGAAAACCCAAGAGAACCTCTCCCAAAATATAAAGAATATAAACAAATAGTAGAAGATTTGGTGGGAGATAATTATTTCTGGATTGGAGATTATCATTACAAAGGTCTTGGAATATTTGCAAAAGAAGATATTAAATTAGAAAAGATTGAAGGATTGGATGAAAGATTTAAAAACTTCATACCTTTAAGAGTTAATGATGATTTTAATTTGTTAGCTGTTTGGGCAATGGCTGCAGATAAAGAAAATGGATTAAATCCCTATGTACAAATGATTCATGATTATTTTGATGCTAATGAAAAATTATTTGATGAGAATCTTATTATATGTGGAGACTTTAATAGTAATGCAGTCTTCAATCCCAAACATAAAGCTAAAGATAAAAATGGCAACGCTAAAAACCATACAAACTTGGATATTAAATTAAACAATAAAGGATTATTTAGTTTATATCATGCATTATCTGGTGAATCAAATGGAGAAGAAACAAAATTCACATTTTATCAAGCCAAACATTTAAATGTACCATTCCATCTTGATTATTTCTATGCAAATGAAGAAGTAATTAAAAAAACAGAATTAATAAATTTTTGGAGAAAACCTAATGATGATATTCCAAATAAATTTGAAATTTTGGATGTGGGAGATTGGATTAGTTTAAGTGATCATTTGCCACTTGTTTTTGAATTCGATTAAATTTTGTTTTTTATTAAGAATAAGTTAGTGTAAAAAATTCAACTGATTGAATTTTTTATTTTATGATATTCAATCACATTTCTTTCAATCCATCGTAAATCATCTATTTTAATTTTATTTAATGATCCTTCATAAGTCCGGTATATTCTTTTTATTTTACATGGAAACGTTACTTTAAAAAATAACTCCACTAGATTGTTGGTTTTTGGAATGTTACTATCTTTGACTTGTTCCAAAACTCTGTCTATTTTTTTATCTAATTTCTTGACGTAATCTTTAATTACATCAGGTAATTCGTCCAGATTTTCTTTTAACTCATTGAAATGTTTCATTGCAGTTTTTAACGTTTTTGCTTTGAATATTTTTTGTATTTTCTTCTTGTAATATAGTAATTCTTTGATTTCTTTTTTTATTTTTCTTTTTTGGTCATTATTTTGCCTTATTTCTCGATTTAGTTTTTTGCGTTGATCTGAATTCTTCTTGCCTTTAACCAATTGTTATATAATTTACAGTTTATCTGCCTTATGTTCTCGAAATCAGTTAGATATATATATTTTTGTTGATAGACTTTTAGTCATGTTTTATAAGTTTTAAACAAAAGGGAATTATTTCAGAGATTGTTTGAATGATATAAAACATTTATCATGAAATTTATTAGGAGTTTGGAAAGGGATGAACTACAAAAAAAGCATGATCCTACTGCTTCTGGCAATTTTCATATTCTCAATTGCAACCGTTAATGCAGGGGATATGAATGATACAACAAGCGAGGGCATCATGCAAATGGAACCGGTAACACTCAAGACAACTGAAAACGAAATAATAACGGATAATCCGAATACATTCTCACAACTGGACAAGGATATTAATGAGTCACAGGACACATTTGAAATTAATTATGACTACACTTTCAGCAATGAAACTGACAGTGGTCCGGTTGTTATAGAAAAAAGCAATTTTATAATACACGGAAACAATCATGTTCTGGATGCAAACATGCAATCCGGAATATTCAAGATTACAGGAAGCAATATAACAATCAACAATCTCGTATTCATCAACGGTAATAGCAATAGAGGAGGAGCAATATATGCTACAGGACACGTTACATTAAACAATGTGACTTTCATCGCCAATAATGCCAGTCGGGGCGGAGCAATTCTCATTTATGACAGTATATTAAATTGCGCAGGGTCCCGCTTTATTGACAATTATGGTGAAAGGGGATCATCAATATATTTAGATAATGCCACATTAAAGGTCTCAAACTCATCTGTCACATCACACAGCACTGGTAAATACGGTCAAATTTATGCCACACATTCCTCAGTCAGCATAAATAATTCAGATTTCATTAACATAACTTCTGCTTATGCATCCGCACTCTATTTTGAATATTCTGAAAGTTCAATTACCAATTCCAGATTTATTAACATTACAGCCGAGAAATCCGCAGGAGCAATTGCCGTAAGATGGACAGGCAACTCCTATATCAAAGGCTGTAAGTTCATCAACACCAGGTCATTTAAAAATGCCGGCGCAATACTGGTTGATTATGGAATGGAAAACTATAATGCGGTAGTATCTGATTGTGTGTTTGAAAATTCATCATCCATGATTGGCGGAGCATATATTCAGCTGGGAGGTCGTTTATTATTTAATAATACTGATTTCATTGACAATAAAGCCTCATGTGATGGTGGTGCGGTTTATCTTTCATATGCACAAGGTGAATTTGATAACTGTAATTTTAACTCAAATATTGCAGGCTATCACTCTGATTATCCCGCTTTGGGCGGTGCAGTCTATTCAGACAAGAGTGCGTTAATAATAGGTGATTCTAATTTTATCAATAACTCCGCATATCTGGGAAATGCAGTATATGCATGGGATTCATATTACATTATATTCGGTTCAACATTTCTAAACAATACTAATGCAATTTTCACAGTCTTTGATTATGAATCATCTAATCTTGAAAATAATATTTATAATAATGATACGGTAGTTACCAATGAATCATATTCTTATCCGACATATGTTGATTCTCCGGCTTTGGAATTGAAATTAATTAACAACACCATCAATGTCAACACTCTTCCTAATAGATTTGACCTGCGTGACTGGAATCTGGTCAGCCCAGTTAAAAATCAGGGTCGTATGGGTGCCTGCTGGACATTTGGAATGCTGAGTGCTGTGGAATCTGCATTATTAAAGGCATATGGATTGGAATTTGATTTGTCAGAAGGCAACCTGCACCACAATATGCTAAGATATTTCATATACGGAGATACTCGCATTGATGAAGGAGGATTTTTAACATCTGCCCTTTCTTATCTGGTTGGATGGTATGGTCCTGCTCTGGAAGAAACAGACCCTTATGATGAGGTGGGAAAACTTTCACCATTCATAACTGAAGGCTATGATGTCATTCATATACAGGATGCAGTTATTATCCCGAATGATGAGGTGCCGGCAGGTTCCAAGCTAAAATCAGCGATTCTCAAATATGGTGCATTGGCGGTGTGCTATTATGGTGACGGGGATGATGCTAATGGATATTATAATCCTAAAACTTCAGCACATTATATTAATGAAAGTCTCAGCGCAAATCATGCGGTTTCAGTTATTGGATGGGATGATAACTTTTCTAAAGATAATTTCTTAATTACTCCTCCGGGAGACGGTGCATGGATTGTTAAAAACAGCTGGGGAACCGACTGGGGAGATGAAGGAATAGTTTACATTTCCTATTATGATAAAACATTTTTACCTGGAGGATATTTTGATGATGACGCTTTTGGGATTGTAATTGAAAATACCATACCCTATAATAAAAATTACCAGCATGACTTCATATGGTCCGGTCAATTCGCCGGTTTTGATGAGAATGGTGTATTAGCACCTGGTATTAATGTTAATGGAAGTATTGCTTATGCCAATCAGTTTGAAGCTGCATCTGATGATTTGATTGCCGCTGTGGGAACCTACTTCAACAGCAGTGATGTGAATTACACTGTAGAAATCTATGTAAACGATAAACTGAAACTGATACAGGAGGGCCTGTCCCCATTTTGCGGATATCATACAATCAGGTTAAATGAATATGTGCCGGTCAAAAAAGGAGATATTTTCAAAGCGGTTATTACTTCAAACATGATGCCTTTATGTTATTGTCCATGGTGCAGGGTGCATTTCACTGAAAACACTTCATTTTTCTATAATGGTTATGAATGGAAAGACTTATATGTCACTGAGAATAATATTGCTTGTTTGAAAGTCTACACTGTTGAGGATGTTGACAACATAATAAATTACACATTTAAAGATTTGAATAATCATATAAACTGGTCTGAGGATGTGCTGGAAATAATACATGACTACACCTTCAGCAATGAAACCGACAGCGGTTCGGTTGTTATTAAAAAAAGCAATTTCACAATAAACGGAAACAATCATGTTCTGGATGCAAACGGCCAATCCAGAATATTCTACATTACCGGAAGCAATATAACAATCAACAATCTCATATTCATCAACGGTAATAGTAATGTAGGAGGTGCAATATATGCTACCGGCAATATCACATTAAACAATGTGACTTTCATCGCCAATAATGCCAGTCGTGGCGGAGCAATTGCCATTTACAACGGTGTTTTAAATTGCGCAGGTTCCCGCTTTATTGACAATTGCGCTGAAGGAGGATCATCCATATATTCACAAAATTCCACATTAACTGTCTCAAACTCATCTGTCACATCACACAGCACTGATAAATATGGTCAAATTTATGCCACACATTCCTCAGTCAGCATAAATAATTCAGATTTCATAAACATTACTTCTGCTTATGCATCCGCACTCTATTTTGAACATTGTGAAAGTTCAATTACCAATTCCAGATTCATTAACCTTACAGCCGAGAAATCCGCAGGAGCAATTGCCATAAGAAGGACAGGCAACTCCTATATCAAAGGATGTAAGTTCATCAACACCAAATCCATTAAAAACGCCGGCGCAATACTGGTTGATTATGGAATGGAAGCCTACAATACTACAGTAACTGAGTGTGCATTTATAAATTCATCATCCATGATTGGCGGAGCATATATTCAGCTTGGAGGCAGTTTAATCCTGAACGGTTCCAACTTCACAAACAATAATGCCCAGGTTGGAGGAGCAGTTTACATCTCATTTACCAACACAACAATTGACAATTGTATTTTTGAATCAAACAAACTGTCCGCTAACCAGTACGGCGGCGCAGTATATTGCGACATCAGCAATATGACACTAACCCGAACAGGATTCATCAACAACTCCGCATATCTTGGAAATGCAGTATATGCCTGCGATTCATGTTATAATATCACCGGCTGTGTGTTTAAAAACAATGCAAATGCGATTTTCACAGATTTTGACAAAAATAATTGCATTCTCAACAATAATGAATATACCAACGACAGTGTAATCACCAATCAGTCATTTTATCCACCCGTATCTTTCGAATATCCCGGATTGAATCTGACTTTAATCAACAATACAATCAGTATTTCAACTCCACCATCAAGGTTTGATTTACGTGACTGGGGATGGATTACACCCGTTAAAAATCAGGGCAGGATGGGCTCATGCTGGACATTTTCCTTTGGCGAAGCGTTCGAAACCGCTCTTTTAAAAGCAACAGGCATCAGATATGATATCTCTGAAAACTATATTCAGAATCTCCAAATAAGATACTCAGAATTTGGAGATTTACGGACTGATGAAGGAGGAATTGACTATATTGCTTTGGCTAATGTGGTCAGCTGGCTGAGTGTTGGTGAAACAGACGATGAATATGACGAGGTCGGAAAATTATCCGTTTTTGTTGAAAGCCCAAATAAGATACGTCTTCATGATGTTTTGTTCATCATGCCAAATGCCGGCAATTATGTTGATGAGGTTAAAAAAGCGATTTTAAATTACGGTGCAGTTTCAATTGCCTATGCAAGCAGTTCCACCGAACCCTATTTCAATAAAGATACTTCTGCACACTATACCAATGAATCACTTCCGGCCGACCATGCAGTTGCCATCATAGGATGGGATGACAGCTACTCTGCAGATAACTTCCTGATTACTCCGCCGGGGGATGGTGCATGGATTGTTAAAAACAGCTGGGGAACCGAATGGGGAGATGAAGGATATTTCTACCTCTCATACTATGAAAAATCATTATTCACACCTGACCCGGATACCGGCATGATTTATCCTTTCACAGCCTGCATTTTCACCAATAATATTGATTATCATGTCAATTACCAGACTGATTTAAGTGGATTGTATGATTTTGACGCCAATTACACTCAATACTCCAATGAGTTCACATCCGAGTATGATGATTTGATTGCAGCTGTTGGAACATACTTCAACCAGTCCGGAATCAATTATTCCTTTGACATTTACGTGAACAATAAGCTGGTGCACTCACAAAGCGGCGTAAGCGAGTTTACAGGATACAGGACAATTGTCTTAAGCAAATATGTTTCAGTTAAAAAAGGAGATAAGTTTAAAGTAGTATTCAAAAACAACAATCTTCCGTATCAGGCATATTCAAGACAGCATTATATTCAGGGAATGTCATTTGTAAGTGCCGACGGAAGCACATGGAAAGACATTACTTTGGATAACAGAACAGTTTGCCTTAAGGTTTACACCGTAGCCGATGACAGTAAAATCGCCGCCAACAAAGACATTTCAGTTGATTATAATGGAGGAAAATACTTCTCCGTTAAAGTCGTTACTGCCGATGGCAGGATTGTTGTGGGATTAAGTGTTAAATTTGTATTCAATGGCAAAACCACAACTGTTAATACTGACAGCAATGGAATTGCTAAAATAAAAATAACGCAAACTCCTGGAAAATACACTATCAAAACTGTATTCAACGGTAAAACCTATACCAATAAAGTTACAGTAAAACAGGTCTTAACAGCCAGCAAAGTCACTGTCAAAAAGACTGCTAAGAAGTTTACCTTGAAAGCTAAGCTCAAAATCAATGGTAAATTGGTTAAAGGCAAAACTGTTACATTCAAGTTCAACGGCAAAACCTATAAGGTTAAAACCAACAAGAAAGGAATTGCTCAAAAGACACTTAAGAAGAATGTTATTAAAAAGCTTAAAAAGGGTAAAACCTACACTGTCAAAGTGACATACCTTAAGGATACAATAAAAACAACCGTTAAAGTAAAATAGTGCCCAATGCACTATTTTAATTATTTTTTTAACCTTGTAGAAACCATATCAAAATTTAAGTTAACATCGAATTAATTTGCTTTTTTTCTTTAATTAACTCTTTTAAAGCCGTTGTTTTTAGTTTTGACATGTTTCCAACTATTTTATTTTACACTTGAATTAATACATCGGAAAAAAATTTTTCCAAAAATGCTTGGATTTTGATTTTAAGCGATTTAATTCCTTTAATTTTTTTATACTTGATATAATACTTACTATTTTACGAAAAAATAAATAACAACTTATAAATAGTGGAATGTAGAATAATTATTAATATTTATGCTAAAATAAACTATTCTCCATATTATTATTTGAATTCAGGACATTTAAACCTTTTGGATTTTGGACTTGAACTTAATGGTAAAAAGCAAGAAGAAAAACTATTTAAAATTGGTCAAAACCAAAATATGCTACTTGACTTCGTTGAATTAACATTTAACTATGCAAAATGGATATTTTCAAAGTATTCCTGTGATTATATCAATCATATCTACAATCAACCACAATTATTCACTATTTTAGCAATGAAAACTTACTTAAAAATAACATATCGCGAAATAATAGAAATTTTGGAAGCTTCTGATAAAATAACCAAATTTCTAAAGCTTACAAAACTACCACACTATACAACAATCCAGAAATTCTTTGTAAGAATCTCAGACACAAAATTAAAAGATTTAAACAAATTAATTTTATTTATGCATCCAATAGATTGTGAATTAGCAGCAATGGATGGGACCGGACACACAAGTGACTATGCAGACCACTATTACGCAAAAATAAGGGGAAATGTAGAAAAAGCTACATTAAAAACCATATTGCAATTGATGTCGACACAAGAATGATCTTAAATTACGCTGCAAACAGAGGTCCAAAATATGATACACAGTTTGCAATAGCATCAATAAGGCAATTAAAATCATATACGCCCCACTACATATTAGCAGATAGAGCATATGACACAGAACCCATTAGAAAATGCATAAATGAAGAAGTTGGTGCATTTGACCAAATTCCTTTAAAGAAAAATGCAAAAACAGGACATTATAGGTTAAACAGTGCAACAATCTTCTGGCATGACGTGTACGCAAGAAGAATGAATGTAGAAAGTGTTATATCCGTAATAAAAAGAAGATTTATGGTGGAAACTATAGTAGAAGCACATCACTCCAAAATAAAGAAACAAAGCTCAAAGATGTATTATATAACATTTACAGAGCAATTCAAGTGTTTTAGAGGATGGTTTCTACAAGGTTCTTTTTTTATTGTTACTGTAAAAAATTTAACTGATTAATTTTTTTTGACGGTATTCTATAACATTTTTTTCTATCCATTTTAAGTCGTCTAATTTGATTTTGTTTAGTGCTCCTTCGTATGTTCGGTAAATTCTTTTGATTTTACCGGGAAATGTTACTCTAAAAAATAATTCTACTAAATTATTAGTTTTTGGAATTTCTCTGTCTTTTACTTGTTCCATGATTCTATCAATTTTTTTATCTAGTTTTTTAATGTAATCCTGAATAACTTTGGGCAATTCTTCTAATTGTTCTTTTAATTCGTTGAAATGTTTCATTGCGGTTTTTAATGTCTTTGCTTTGAATATTTTTTGGATTTTCTTTTTGTGTTTTATGAGTTCTTTGATTTCCGCTTTGTATTTTCTTATTTCTTCATTGTTTTCCTTTATTTCTTTATCTAGCTTTTTTCGTTTGTTTAAGTTGTTTATTGCTTTGGTGTCTGTTTTTTTCTTTCTTCCTCTTTTTAGTGGTTGTTTGTTTTTTAGCTCTTCTATGGTGTCTCTTTTTTTGATGTTTTTTTCGTGAGTGATTTGATTTTTCTGTTTTTTCCTTGGAGAATTGGGTTTAATTTTGTCATTAGATTTTGCATCAAGTGGAAAGTGCATAATTGGTGTTTAGCATCTAATTTTTCTATTATTTCTTTATAGGCTGTGTGTCCGTCTGTGATTATTGTGTTTAGTGTTATTCCCTCTGTGGATTGTCGGAGGAATTTTTCAATATAATCTTTGTCAAATTCTTTTTTAGGAATTAACTCGTCATTGATTATCATTCGTGTATGGGCATCAATTAGAGTTAATCTCACATAGATTTCCTTATTAATCTTTATATACTCTTCGTCATAATTGTAGTAACCGCTAGGAGTGATGTTTAATTTTTCAATTTCTTTCATTAATTTTTGTTCCTTTTCGAATATGTATAGTGGTGTTTTTTCTTTTTCTGTGATGTATACTGTTTGTCTTGAGATATTGATGTCAAAATCTGAGTTTATTATTTCTGATTTGGATCCGTATGAAATGTGTGCGATTTGACTGAATTTCAATCCTTTTTGTTTTATCTTTCGTGTGTAATTGCAGAATTTGTCTATGTACTCGTTCCAGAGCGTTGTCATATATTTGAAACGATTTTTAGATTGGAATTTGTATGTCTGTTTTTTAACCCAATATTTGTTATTAAGTTTGAAATCAACAGTTCCATTTTTAGCATAATTTTCACTAAATTCAGGATCATATTCCCTGTGGTCAAAAATTGTAATATTTAAGTCCATTTCAAATATATTTGCCATTTCTATGAATTTTTCCACTAATTCTGGAGGCAAAATGTTGCTGATTAGCAAGTCATTTTTATGTGCAATAATGCAATAGTTTATAAAGTCTTCAAAACAAAGTATATTTGTAGGTTTGTGTTTATTTGTTGTCATATTATATAATATAAACCTACAACCTTATAAAACTTGTTAAAACTAATAAAATCAACAATAGAACTCTAAATAGACTCCTATAATTTAATAGCGTGATATTCATATAACTGGGGTCAAAATAATAATTTTAATAAATGCTTTAATTATTTTAAAACTTTAACCAAGAATATAACAATTGTTATAATACTATGCGTTTTAATTAAAGCAACACTATCGTTTAATCGAAGAAAAATTGGAGTATTTTGTCCTATTTTGATAATAAAAATATTTCCATTTTTTAAATTTAAATTGAAAAATAATTAAAGAGATATTGATGAAATAAAATAAAATTAATCAGTTGAATTTTTTACAGTAACAGAATAAAGTTCAATATTAAATTTGAACTTTATCTATCTATTTTTTTAACTTCTTTTGTTTTTCTAATATGTTTCAGTTGTTTTATTTTTTCTATTTTTATTAGAGTATAGATTGAAGGTACATTTAATTTTAAATTTTTAATTTTTAAAAATCATGTTACCGAATTTTACATAAATTACTTGTCTTACCATTTTAGTTCCCTTTCTCTAATGTACCTTCACCATTCCTTTATTTTGAGCTGAAAACTATGAAGATTAATTATTCTAATATTAACAATACTTTGGAGATTAACAAAAAACAAATTCAAGCAAGTATTGCTCCAAAAACAAGAAAAGAAGATAAAGACTACAAATACAAACTTCATCCATTGGTTAGTGTTTCTATAGCTCAAAATCTTATCTTGCAAAATAATAAACTTGACAAAGCGATACGTATTCTAGCTCAAGATGTAATATTAAATGAATTTACTTATCTAAATGATGAAAAAGAAACTGATGAAAATCTTATAATTTTTTGGAAAAATAACATTAATGAATTATATAAACAGGTCCAGGAATTTTATTCTTATGGTTTTGGAGCTTCTGAAATAATTTTTGATGAAAAAACAGGTCTTCCAAAAGAATTGTATCAAATTCCAGCTGAAACTGTAACAATCAAACAGGAAGTAAATGATGATGGAACTTTCAGTTATTATGCTCTTCAAGAAATTGTTGGAAAACCTGCTGTTAAAATGAAACTCAGTAGGTTTGAATATGATGATGAAGATGATGATCTTCCAACTTGCTTCTGGTTAGGTGGTGGAAAAACATCCGAGTTTTATGAAATTCCTTATTGGGTGCCGGCAGTTAATAGTATTAGTGCAAAAGTTGCTTTAGATGAATTAAACGCTAAAAAGATTAATGAAGGTAACTTAATGAGTGGGATTTTAGTCATTAGACGTCCTCCAGCAATTGATGGTGAAAAAGAAGAAACTAAAAAAGATTTAGAAGCTCAAATGGCTGATGCTGGAACAGGAATTTTGACTTTAGATTTGGAAAGTTTCAATACTGAAATTCCATTAGAAGTTCAATATGTACCAATTTCAGAGCAAAACTATTCCTATTTATCTGAATTATCTGATAGGTGTGATGATGATATTTTAGCTTGTTTCAGTATTCCGAAAGTGCGTTTAATGATTGATGATGTTACAGAATCAATGAATTCCAATAAATCTAATACAATTTATGAGATTTACACCAAAAGTTTAGAAAATGAGCAGTTACCATTTGAAATTGAAATCAACAAATTCAACATGAAATATTTTGAGTATCCTGGAACTGTTAATATTGAAACTCCAATTTTTTCTGATAAAAAAGATGTTGAAATCAATACTATTCTTACATTGTTTAATAATGGTTTAATTACACTTGGTGAAGCTATTAAAGCAATTAGTGTGTATTATCCTGCATTGCAATTAGAATATAATGATACAAATCCTTTGTTTAATGAAAGATATTATAATGGTAGAATTTTAGGTATGGCTGAAGCGTCTGATAAAGATATGAGTCAATTAAATGGTGTGATGGCATGGCTTCAATCTTAAATAATAAATATTGGATTAATAAATCATTGATTGAGAAAAAAGAAAACCAAAGAGCCGCTTATAAAATCCAGATTTATAATAATAATGTAATTGACAAATATATTGAAGATTTTACCAATGATGAAACAATACTACGACCATTACAAGCAACTTTATATTCTGATTTATGGATTTTAAATAAACCACATGTTAATAAGCAATATCAAAGAATTCTCAACTCCAAATACACTAGTGATAAAGCATTGTTTGGGATGTTGGTTAAAAATAAAGCAGATTCACGTTTATCAACTGTTGTTGAAGCAGAACTTGAAAGAATTAATAAGAATTTAGATTATACAGAACAGGTTCTAAAGAACCATGAAATAAATCTAAAAGAATATCAAAAAATAGCTAAGCGTGAAAGTGCAATTGCAAACCGTAAAAATATCATCGAACGTAGTGTAAAAGACCTGGATTTTGTTAGGAGTCAATTTGGAGTAAATATCCAAAGTAATGTCTTCAGTTACAGGGATTTGGAAAATACTGCTGAAGCATTAAACCGTCAAACCCAAATGGCAGCAGGTTGGGAAGAATATGATGCAATAAATCAAGAAGCAAGAGAAAAAGGCCTTCCAGATGTTTACACAGAAAAAGAGTGGATTTGGACTGGTGAAGGTAGGACTACAAGACATGAATCCAATAATGGTCAAATTGTAGGTTTCTATGAAACATTCACTATTGTAAATGATGCTAATGGAGATGTTGATGAATTATTGTATCCATGTGACCCAAATGGTAGTTTTAGTAATGCGGGTATTTGTTATTGTCAACTAAGAGCATTCTAAAATAATATTTTTTTATAATTCATAACATAGCTTAATTTCTTTTTATTTTTTCTAGTTTGAGTCTAGAGGCTATGATTTTAATTTTAAATAGAATTTAATGTGAGGTTATTCAAATTGAACGAAGCAACTTATATTACTGGAGTTGTGATCGCCAATGGTGTTCCAGATAGTGATGGAGATTGTCTAGATAAAAAAGACATTAAAAAAATCTTCACAAAATATCTTGACCGCGCTACTGATGTGATGCACACCAGGATTAAAAATGAAGGTGTTGAAGTTCTTGCTAATTGGATTACTGAAACTGATACACAAGTAAATGGTAAAATTGTTCCTGCTGGTTCTTGGATGGCCACATTTGCAGTAACAAATGAAGAATTACTATCTTCAATACGTGAAGGAAGTATTTCAGGTTTAAGTCTTGGTTCAGTTTCAGAAGATGCAATGACTAAGAAATATTGGTTTATTAATAAATCAATTCACTATCAAGACTTAGATGACATGGAAGAAGTAATACCATTGTTTATTAGTTTTGTAGATAAAGGTGCTAACCAATATGGCCTGGAAATAATGGATTATAATGTTTACATTAATAAAAATGATAAAACTGGTGATAAGATGACAAACGAAGAAGAAATTGTAACTAATGAAGAACCTATGATTCCAATATCTGCACTTGATAAGCTTCGTGAGTTTTTCAGCTTTACAAAAGCTGATGTTGAAGTTGAAGAAAAAACTCCTGAAGTTAATAAACAAGAAACTGATGTTGAAGAACCTGTCAATGATGATATATCCAATAAGGAATTGTTAGAAAAATTGCCTGCTGCTTTAGCAGAATCTGTTAAAGATGCAATCAGTGAAGCAATCTCTAATGCTAGTGCTGATGAGGATATTGATAAAAGTGAGAAAAATGATGAAGAAGAAAAAGATGAGGATTCTGATGAAGAAAAAGATGAAGAAAATGTAGATGAATCCAAAAAAGATGAAAAAGAAAAAGAAGATGTTGAAATTAATAAAAGACAAACTTCTATGACTGATGTTATAGTTAACGATGCTCCTTCAACTGATTTCTACACTAGAACTAAAAGAGATCATTTGGGAAGGAAAATAAGAAGATAAATTTTTTTTAATTAATCAATTTTAACGAGCTGATAAATATGTCTGTAACAATTGTAGATGCAAAAACTATTGAAGATAATTTGCCATTTATACTTAAATGGTCTAAAAATCCTATTGGAAATGGTGGAGCTATTAATCCAGGTTGGAAACAACAAACTGAAATTGATAGGTTCCTTGAATTAGTAGAAAGTACTCCAAGTATTTTAAACGATGCTAGATTTATTCAAATGGATGGTATTGAGCATGATGTTAATTATCTCCGTGTAAAAGCAAGATTACAATCCATGAAAAAATTATCTGGTGAAAATAAAGGTGCACCACTTCAAAAAGATTATACTACTGCTATTGAAGAAACTGTACCTGAATTTAGTCGTTCTAAACTTGTAGCAGAACCATTCTCAATATTTACTTACACCAGTAAATTATTCTTAAAAGCAAATATTGAACATGATTATTTCTTAACACATATTGAAGCAATTCTTGCTGAAAGAGCAGGTTATTCTGCTGAAAATATTGGTATGTATGGTATTAAAAATGAAAATACCACAAGTACTGATGGTGTACACCAAATTGATGGAGTATTCAAACAATTACAAGATATTGCAAGTAATTATGAAAATAATGTTGCAATTGACCGTAGAGCACCAATGGGTTATTATAAAGACATTGATGCAAGTGGTGATTTAGCAAAACAAATCAAAAGAATGATTACTCAATTCACCAAACAAAAAGGTAAAAGGTCAAAAGCAAAAATTTACGTTTCTACTGAACTTGAAGGATTGCTTATTGAACAAGCTGACCAAAGACCAACACAAAGAGGTGACAACCTTTACTTTGATGATAATGGTCAATTAACACTTTGGGGAGTTCCTATTGTTCAAGCAGACTTCCTCGACGAACCAGATAATGGATTTGAGGAACAAATCTTGATGGCTGACCCAGATAGTATTGTATTCGGTTTCTTAAATGAAATTGAATCTGAAAATGAATATGAACTTTCAGCAAAAGCATACTTGTCTACTGTAGATGTTTACTTTGATGTATTAATTTTATACAACAAAGATGTTCTTGCAGCTAAAATTACAAATATTCCTTCTGCTGTAGCTGATGATGAGGGAGATGGTTCTTCTCCCTAATTCTCAGGTGAATCCTGAAACATCAAATAATGAAAATGAAACAAATGTAACTCCAACCACACGTAATGTTAATTTTGTAATTAATGATGGTACAGATGCAATTCAAGGAGCAACTGTTACTATTGGAGAAATAACTGGAACTACGGGTAGTGCTGGAGGATGTACTTTACAAGGCGTAGCTGATGGTGAAAATTCAGTTACTGTAATTGCTGAAGGTTATACATCTAAAACTGAAACCATTACCGTAAGTGAAAATGACACTACTTTCACTATTAGTTTAGTCGAGGAATAATTTCTCAGATAGGATTGAGATTTACTTATTGAATTGTCAATCCTATGATGAATTATTCTAATACTTTTTCTAAAAGTGGTGGTTTAAATGGATGACGAAGATATTGTTCGTGAAGTGTTATTCAAACTTGATAATTGGATACTGAGTGATGTAGATAATGAAGACAATTTAATTGATTCTGAGTACAATGACTTGGAGTACAACAAAAAAGTGTCAAGTGAAGAAATCCTAGATTTCTACAAATCTGCAACTGATTACGCCTTATCTTATACTCAACTACCTAACTTTGATAATGTTCCAGTTAGTGACACAGCTTTAATATTTTGGACTGCTGGTTTACTTTGGAGGAAATATGATATAAGACCGAATGACCAAATAGATGAGTCTTACAGTGTTGGTTATGGCGACTCTCTAATAATTCAAGCTAAAGAGATGTTAAAACCTTATAAAAAATACAATTTTAATATTTTCTAATTTTCATGGTGGTTTTTATGGGTAAATGGGAAGAGTTAGACACTGAAGTTAATGTTGAGCTTGATACAACGGAATTAGATGATTTAATAGATTTGTTAGGTGATGAATCTGTTTTCAAACCAGCTGTTGAAATTGCTGAGAGGTATAAAAAAGGTTTAAATGAAGCATCTAAAACTAGTGCACGCACTATTGCTGAGACCAACAAATCACTTCAAGAATTAGCAATTGCAACAAATTCTACAATGGCAAGTATGAGTCTGTTAAACAGTATTGAGATAACAGAAGAATCTCCAACTGATATTGTCATTGGAACCAATATTACTCATTTTTATCCATTATGTGTTGAATTAGGTAGGGGAGAAGTACGACCAATAAGAGCAAAGATGTTACATTGGTTTACTTTATCTGGAAATGAAATTTTTAGTTTTTATAGCTCTCCTGCTCCTCCAAGACCATTTGTCAAACCGGCCTTTGAAGAGACAAGTAGAAGAGCAGTGGATATTGTTAAGGTGGCGATATATGATGCTACAAGCTGATGAAATAATTTTAAATATTTTATTAAAAGCAAAAAGTGAAGGAAACCAACTGTTAAAATATTTTAAAATTGGTTATCCATCTAAACAGGTTGTTCAAGAAAGTAATAGTATTTTCATTGGTGCTGTTGACACGGAATCTTCTGTTGAAGGATTTGAGTTTTCAAGTTTTACAGATCTTGTTGAAGTGTTGATTGTAACCAAAAATAGAAACTATTCTGAATCAATGAAAATCATCAAAACCATTTCTAAAGAAATAACTAGGTTAATTTATGAGAATTTAGATTTATTTGATAATAAACCAATAGTTAGAAATTTAACGCCTGAATATAATAGGGATTTTGTTTTAACAAGAGGACACATGAGAATCCAAGTTAAATCAAAACCAGAGTCATTAGTTCCAAGTGATGATGAATACACTTTATGTAATATTTTGTTAGAAAAAATAGAAGAAAGTTGATTATTTATGTCAAAATTTGATTTAGAACAAGAATTAATTGAATATAAGTGTCCGGATATGTTTAAAGCAGGTTTGCGAGATTATATTCAATCTAATAAAATTGAGATTAAGAATAAGAAAGAATTTGAAAAAATTGTTAAAGAATATGCTAATTTAAAAATTGGAGGTTAAATTATGGGTGTACTACCAAAAGTCCAAGTGTTTAATAAAATTAATCCTGTTAAAAGTAAACCTGGATTGGCATCTAAGATTGCAGTAATTGGGGCATTTGAAGAAGATATAACTGACCCTACATTATGCAAAACTCTTGATGAAGCATATGAAAACTTAGGTGATGATACAACCTATAAAGGTGTATCTTGTTTAAAACATTTATTCTATGGTGCTTCAAGTGTTTTAGCTGTTAATATCACTACTAAGACAGGTTCAGGAGAGAATATTACAATAGATAAAACTTTTACTCCAGCTAAATTAACATCTGCATTGGCTAAAATTAGTGGAGAAGATTATGATATGTTATTTATTGCGGAGGTAATACCTACCACTTTAATAAACATTGTCACTGAATTTTTATCCAACCGTTATTTAAACAAATTACCAACTGGATATGTTTGTTATAGTGATTTTCAACCAGAAAGAGCAGGTGATTTCTGTTATGGATTACTTAATCAAAGATTAAGTGTTAATGATACATTATTATCTGATGTAGACAGTGCAGCTTATTATTGTGGGCTTTTAGCAAGTTTGAATGTAGGAAATTCTATGACTATGAAAGTTGTTCCACAAGTAACTGGTGTATCACCTGAATTATCTTTCGAAAACAGTGGAAACGGATTAGACTTGTTAGAATCTGGAATTACTACATTCAGATGTCTTGACCGTGGAAATAATCGTTATGTTGTTGTTAATAGTGAACAGCCAAATGGATTAGATTTATATATTAACCGTACTCGTGATTTTGTTGTAAAAGAAATGAGCCTACATCAATTTTTAGGTGATAGAAACAGGGTAGCAACTTTAAATGAGATTAAGCAAGAAGTTGACCGTGTCAAAGAAAGATGTGTTAAAACTTTGGATTTGCTTGAAGACATTGAATACACTGTTGAAAAGAAAAGCACTAGTTGTGTTGATATTAATATTACCAAATTGTTATTTGCTGGTATTATCACTGAAATTGATGTTTATATTACAATTGAGGTGGAATAGATGGCTAATAAGGAAGTTATTATTGATGGAAAAAAGATGTTGTACGGGACCTCTGCAAAGGCAAGTCCTGAAACCAATACAACCAGCACCTCAACTTTTGATGGTGTAATTACTGAAGGTTTAAATGAAGTTCCATGGTCTATTGAATGTTCAAAGTTAAGATATGAGGGTTTGGCTTCTCATAGGGAAATGTCTGAAACATTAGAAACAATGTTAAGCGTTCCAAAAATGATTACAATCCGTGAAACCGTCATTACTCCAGAAGAAACTTATACTGTTGTTGATAATTTCTTCAATTGTTTAGTTGATGGTAATGATTATGAAGTTAAACCGGAAGATAAGACTGTTGAGAATTTGAAATTTAAATCTGCACGTCGTGAGAGAAAATATGAATAAAACATTTTGTTTTATTCATTCTTTTTTTTTAAACATTTTTTAAAGGAGATTATTTTTATGTCTTTAGATGAAGAAAAACAAAAGGAAATGGAACATTTAAGTCAAGAAACTGAAGTTTATGATTTAGAATCTTTAATTGTTGATGGAGATGAAGCAAAAGTACCAATATCATTCATCTATCCAAATACAAATAAAACTGTTGGTGCAATGATTAGACCGGTAAACACTAAAGAATATAATCACGTTTTGAAAAAATCTGAAAGATTTGGTTTACTGTTTTTAGTTGAAATGTTGAAAATTGCATTATACAAAATGGACGGAACAAAATTCCCTGAAGAGTCTATTGGCAAATTACCGGCTGGTGTATGTGCTGAAATAGTTGAAAAAATCAATGACATTTCAGGTATAAAATCAAATGAAGCTGATTTGGACAGACTTAATGAAAACTTGATGGGGTTTTAAATCTTAAAACAGGATCTGGAAGACATATAACAGAATTATGTCTTGCAGGTTATCAAATCAACAATGGAAACCAAAACAACCTAACCAATTTACAGAAACTTGCAATACTGATTATACGAAATGAAATCTGGAAATTCAAAATTAAAAACAAAGCATTTTTAGTGGTGGCTTAGACAATGGCAGATAATGAATTAAACATTAAAATCAACACAGAAGCTGATAAAACAAATGTTGAAGATTTATCGTCTGCTATTGATAAACTAAAAGAAAATTCTGAAGAAGCATCACAAATTGCAACTTCAGCAATGGAAGATATAACGGATGCTGCTGAAGGTGTTTCTGTAGGAATGGAAGATGCAAGTGAAAGTACCGAAGAATTAAATAGCTCTGTTGGAAGTCTTGACAGTTCCAATGTTGATGATGTAACTTCAAGTGTTGAAGAAGAAGCAAGTGCAACTGAAGATGCATCTGATTCTACTGAAGCTTTAAAGGTTACTATTGACAGTATTGATGCAACTGCAATTGCAGATTTAATTGAACAAATGGGAAATTATAAAACTTCAACTGATGATGCAAATGACAGTACAATGTCTTTAGTTGACGCTATGACAAGTGGTGCTGTTTCAGCCGGTATTACTGCAACTATAATGACTTCAGCTTCAGCGGCTGGAAATTATCAAGACACAATGGTGCGTCTTGGTTATGCTTTAACAGGAACCAGTATGAGTTCTGAGCAAGCTGAACAAAGATTTGGCAGTATGATTTCAACAATGACTGAAGCAACTGGTAGAGGTGCCGGTTCAGCAAGAGCACATTTAATTAATATGGGTAATGTTGGAATTACAACTGAAAAAACTTTAACTGAGAGTTTTAATGGTATTTCCAAAGCTTCTTTTCAAATGGGAAAACCTTTTGATACTTTAGAATCTTCTTTTCAGAAAATGACTTTGTCTGGTATGGCAAATAACAGGATGTTAGCAAACTTTGGTTTAAGTGCTGATGATTTGGCTAAAGCTATGGGTGTTTCTGCTGATGAAGTTAGTGATGCTTTTAAACAAATGGATGAAGATGGAAGAGCAATGGCTTTGTCAAATGCTCTTAATATGAAATATGGTGAAGATGTTAATGAAAATTATAAAAACAGTTTTGAACATTTAACCGAAGAGTTAGACAGGGCAAAGGATTATTTTATACGTGTTGCTGGTGAAGCATTACTTCCAACTTTAATCCCTGCAATTCAAACTGCTGCTGATACAGTCAACTTTTTTGCAAATACTTTTAGAAGTCTTCCAGGACCAATACAAAGTGTTATCGGTGGTGCTTTTGGTTTAGTTGGAGGATTGACTGCTGTTGGTTTGGGGGTTAATGCTGTTACAAAATTTGTTGGAAGTGCAATTTCACCATTTAGTAGTTTATGGAAATATTTCACCAATGTTCCAGATGGTCAGAATTTAACCAAATTTAGAAGTCATATTAATTCATTAAAAAATTCAGCTCAAACAGCTAAAGGGTATATGATTAGTTTTAAAAACACTTTAGTTGGTGTTGGACGTAGTGCTAAAGAAGCTGGTGTTTGGTTGTTAAATGCTGGTAAAAATGCACTGATAGCGGGTTATAATGCACTTAAATCTGCGGCCATGTGGGTTGTCGAAAAAGCTCAAAAATTAGCAAGTGCTGTAGCATCTAATGTTGCGGCGGCTGCTCAATGGTTACTAAATATTGCTATGAGTGCAAATCCGATCATGTTAGTTGTAATTGCAATTGTAGCTTTAATTGCTGTTTTAGGTTATCTTTACTTTAATAATGAACAGGTACGTAATGCTGTTAACAGTTTAGGTCAAGCATTCATAAGTGTTGGTCAAATAATCTATACAAGTATTGTTAATGCTGTTGATTGGGTTATAGGTGCTTTGCAAAACTTATGGAATTATATTTTCACTTTAGGTGGTCTGCTCCCTGCAAATGTTAGTTTAACAGGTAATCAAATTATTGATACTGTATTAAGAGTTTTGATTTTTGTTGCAACACTACCAACTCAATTAGGAATTATTTTTATCAATACCATTGCTAAAGTTTTAGGTTTTGGAAATAATTTTGTTCAAAGGATGTATTCTTCTGCTGTTAATTCTGTTTCTCGTTTTATGAGTCAAATTAGTCAATTACCTGGTAGATTGCAAAGTGAATTAAATAACATGCTGTCTGCTGTTGGAAGGTGGGCGGCCACATTACCTCAAAAATTTTGGGATGCTGGTGTAAATGCTGTTAAAAATTTCTTGAATGCATTAGGTATTCATTCTCCTGGTTTTATGCAAGTTAAGTTAATTAAAGAGATGGAGGATACTGGTGCAAGAATTCCAGATGCTAGTGAAGATTTAATTAAAAACGTAGGAATTGTTGGTGATGATGTAATTAAATCATTTGGTAATCCTAGCTTAAATGTTGGATTTAATGAATTAAAAGACCTTGAAAATAATAGTTTGGATTTTGTTAATAATGGCTTATTTGATGTTCTATCTGTCAGCAAAGACAATGAAACAGGTACAATTGTAAACCTCACATTAAATGTTGGTACTGTTGATAAAAAAGAGAGAGTTGATGAAATCATTGATGCTGTTCGTGAATACTTCTTATGGGATAATACAACAGCAGGGAGGACAGTATGAGTTTTTTTAGTGTTATCGATGCTAGAGCAATTGGTTCTGGTGCTAAACCTATTAATTTAAAAGTTATTCAAGGGAATGGTGTTGAAGTTACACCAGATCTTGAGATTACTGTTAATAAATTGAATGCAGGTAACAAATCTTTTTTAAATAACGGTTATGGTGGAATAACATTTAAAATTGATGTAATAATCCATAAAGATGAAATGATAGTAAATAGCACTTTAGTTATCTCTAATAAGTGGAGCTATGGTTCAGGTAAAGTTATTGATTATTTACATGATTGGATGACAACTTTAACCCCCGTTTATGTAGTTACAGATGCTATCGATATTCCAAATGGTAAATATATCATCACTAAAAATAGCAGTAGAAAACAATCTTACCGTAATTATACTGTCTGGACATTGGAATTTACTGAATTTAAAGGTATTAACATCACCCAATACAAAAATGACAATTCCTATGTTAATAAAGCTAAGAGTAATTATGCAAAAGCTAAGGCAAAAGCTCGTAAACAAGCTCAAGCCAAGAAGAACAAAAAAGCAAAAGCAAACAATACTAACAAAAATAAGCTGAAAAAATGCAAATTAGCTAATCTGAAATATGGTTTAAAAAAGAGTACTTGTGTAAAATACATGCAAGCAGTGTTGTATAAGAAAGGTTACTTGACTAAAAAGCAGATTGACGGTTGGTTTGGTCCTGTAACAAAAAACGCACTTAAAAAGTTCCAAAAAAAGTATCAGAAAAAATATAAACTAAAAATCAATGGTAAAGTCGATAATGCAACTTTAAAAGCATTAATTAATGTTTAATAAGGTGGTGGGCAATGGCTGTTAGTAAAATTGTAGAAAAAATACATTATGATGTTAATCTTGTCCAAAACCAATCTTTTGTTTATGTTGGTAGATTACTCAATGCAAATTCAATGACTCTCAGTAAAGATTTTTGGAAGAACAATTTAAAGATTTATTGGTCAAAATATCAGATTAAAGAAACTGATATGAGGCAAAAAACAGCTTCTTTCACCAGCCCACATTACTTTGACCTAACTACTGGTTTATATGCTGTTTTAATAACATCACCTTATCATGAGGATTTTGGAGGCATCATATTATCTGTAGATTATGATAAATCAACTGGATTATATGATTATCAATGCCAAGACTTCAGTAGAAAGTACCAAAGCAAATTTAACTTAATTACAGTGAATAATACTAATTATGATTTATTAAGATTATTTTTAACTCAATTTGGCGCTAGTAATGGTAAAGGTAGAGTTTCAGCTAGTAAATTAAGTAAATACAATTATGTTCTCACAGGTTTAAGACCAAAACTTTATTATGATCAAGGAATTTGGGAAAACGGAATTAAGTTTAATCCAATGACCAATGTTCAACAAATGGTCTTCCGGGATGTTTCATATATCGAAGCAATCCGTGATATAGTATTTAGTACAGGAGCCTATATTGATGTATATTTCAATAAATATGGCGTACTTCAAATAGAACCGTTTAGCAAACAAGATTGGTTAAGAAATGGTATTTATTTAACAACACCTGAATTAGCTAGTAGAAAATTCAAATTTGACACTACTAACATTATTACAGGAGTTATTGTTAATTCTGAAGACCGTTTAAGTTCCGGCAGATATTATTCAAGTACTAAACTTGTTCGATTAGATTTGGCTGCATTTTTCGGTGATTTAACAACTACTATTGATAATCCAAACAAAACAACTACATCTACAACCTCATCTTCTAAGACAGTTTCTACAAAAAAGTCAACTAAAACAAATAAAAAAGAGGGAACTGGAATTACAGTATTCATGAATATTGATAATATTCATTCTAAAACAAAAGACAAAAAATTAATGAATGATATAGCAGGTTATCTTAAAAAAAGAGGTTATAAAGTTGAAATAGGTGGGGTTGGTCCTGGATATCATTATTCTCAAATAAATCGTGTGAAAAAGAACGGAATTTACATGTGTATCTATGGGGGAGCATGTGCTGGAACATTAAAAGAACATTGGTCCTCTAATCATTACAAAAGTGTTCTTAAAAAGAAAAATGCTAAAATGGTTGTTGCATTCTTATCACCACCTAGTACAAATATTCACAATTTAAAATGGCTGCCTCGTGCTCATGATGATAATTTCTCACCTAGAAGCTTTAAAGGTGTCAGTAATCCTGAACAACAACTATTAAATGCTGGAATTGGTGTTGTCATTGGTAAGAATGCAAAAGAAATTGCTACTAAATTCCCTAATTTCAAATCTTCTGCTAAAAAAACAACTTCAACTAAAAAAACAACAACAAAATCAACTACTCCAATTAACACTAATACTGCTAATTACATTAATAATGAAATGGCAAGTGCTACTAATCGTTTAACTGAAAGTATCCGTGATTTATTATCCTTTAAACTAACATTACCATTAGGAAATCCATTACTCAAAAGATTACATACTAACATGTTTTTATATACTGAATTACCTAATGATTTTGTCTTAGCAAATTTTTCTACACTTGCAGAAGTGTTAAACTCAACCTATAATCGTTATGTTGGTTATTCATTGAATAGGTGGTATGTTGAGGGTGTAACAATAACTAATGATGGTTCAAAGTTTGATGCAGAAATAGAGCTTAATCCGTTCCCTAGTAGCATTAAAAAATATCGTGAAAGTAGAATGAAATTGGAAGATGATTATAAATCAGCTTTACAATCCAATACTAGCAAAACTACAACCACAACTAAAAAATCAACTAAATCAACAAAAAATAGCACTTTAAAAGGTGGGGAAGGAAAAACAATTGATAATTTAGTTAAAAAGATTATTGGCTCAGAAACAAATGAATTGAAAAAAGCAAAGTTAATTCATGAATGGTTGAGAAAAAATGTCAGATATGCTTACTATGAATGTACTAAGTACAATACACCTGAAAAATGTTATAAAAATAGAAGACATTTGAATTGTGCAGATACAGCAAGATTAACTGCTAGTATGATGAGAAGTGCTGGATTAAAATGTTATATTGTTCACAGGACTTATAATGGTGGTCACTTCTGGACTATTATTGAAATTAAAGGTAAAAAATATGCTAGTGATCAAACTGGTAATGGTTCAGCATTTAATACTGTTTGGGCAAGGTCAGGTAGAGTTAAAGTTTCTAACGGTGGTGCTTATTCAAGGAAAAATGGTAAAGTTCCTGATTGTTAATTTAAGGAGGTAAATCAGTTATGGAAGAAATAGTTGAATTAGGAACAGATTTAAATTGCAATTGGGAATTTAAAGATGGAGATTTACAATTAGTTGAAAATAAAGACAATCTCATACAATCCATTTTAAACAGGTTAAATTGCAATTATGATGGCTTAGATTTGTTCTATTATGAATATGGCAGTGTAATATCAAGTTTTCTTGGTTGGAAACATGATGATGAAACATTAGAGTTCATACGATTAGAAGTTGAAAGTACATTAGAACAAGAACCAAGATTAGACAATTTTAATGTTGAAGTGTCCTATAATAAAGTTGGTAAAGTTTTAATTGAATTATATTTCTTATTTAATGATGAAAGTGATTTTACATTAAGTTTAGTGTTAGAAAAAGGTGGTGAGATAGTTGCCAGTGGAGAATGAAAGTTTTTACAATCTAATTGGAGATGAAATTTCTCGTGAAAGCATTGTAGAAAAAATGATAGATTACTATAATGAAAAGTTAGAGCTTGGTGAAACTCGTGTAACTGATTTTAATGAAGGTTCAGAAATAAGAAACCTCTTAGAATCAATTGCTGTTGATTTATATGATTTAATGGAAGATAATTATGAAGCCACAAAAATTGCTTTTATATCAACCGCATATGGAGAATGGTTAGATTTACACGGAGAAAACCCATTAATCAATACTCCACGAGATACAGGTTCAGAAGCTGTTGGACTAGTAACTTTTACTATTCCAGTTGTTAGGGCAATGGATATTATAATCCCAGAAGAAACAATACTTGTTTGTGAAGAGAATGATCTAGAATATGTTACTGACTCAGAAGCTGTTATCGTACCTGGAGAAACAAGTGTTGAAGTTTATTGTACTTGCTTAACTGTTGGAGAAGATGGAAATTGTAGTGCAAACACTATAACAATGATTGATGATGATAATATTGATAGTACAGTTGAAGTAACCAATCCTGAAGCTTTTAGTGAAGGTAGTGATTATGAAGAAGATGATGATTACCGTGAAAGGCTTTTAAATGCTATCCGTATTGATAATTTTGGTAGTATTGGTTATTATCAAGAATTAGGTAATAATGTTGAAGGAGTTCATGATGTGTTATTAGTTGATGATGAAACATATACTCGTAAAATTATTGTTAATGGAGATGCGAAACCTGTTACAGAAGAAGTTTTAGTGAATGTTTTAAAAGAGTTCACTAGACCAGAAAATATAGTTTTAGGCCATAATTTTATAGTTGACTCTCCAGATTATCTTGTTTTAAATTTACAATTGGATTTAATAGTAGAATATGAGTTTGAAGAGGATTTAATTATAAATAGGTTGCATTCATTCTTTGATGGTGGTATAACAAGTGATGGTTATGATTTTAGCGGTTGTTTCATTGGCGAAACTTTAAATGAAACTTATCTATATTCCTGTTTGGAAAGTTTAGATGGGATTATAAGAGCTTCTGCTAGTATAAGTGGTAACCAATCAAATTTGAGTTCGCTCACTGTTAATAGTAATGAAGTAATTAAACTCGGTGATGTATTAATTAACCAAACATTAATTGATGAATAATGGGGGGATTAATTTGTCTGAATATGGAGAAGAAATTTTAGATAGATTACCTGAAAATTCAAGTTTAAAATCACCTAATAATCCTGCTCGTAAAGTTATTATGAATACTCTTGGAGTATGGCTAGATAATTTCGAGGATAATTTTGAAAATTTGTTCTTAAATGAAGCAGTAGGGAATTATATTGATTGTCACGGAAAAGAATATGCAGTTTACCGCAAACTTGATGAAAGCGATGAAGATTATAAAAAAAGAATTATTTATCAAATTTTAGGTCATTTAACTGTTGATTATTTGATTAATATTTATAAAGTCGATTTATATGTTAATATACCAAATTATAGTCCAGGTTACAATCAACTAACCAGCGATAATTATTATATCAATGAAGAGAACGGTTTTATGGCTTCTGCTGATGATATAACAAAAGCTATTTTAAATAAGAAGTTTGTTTTGGGAAGTGGTATTAGATGGCTTTAAGTCCGTATTTCACTGATGATGAGTTAATTAGTCAGTTGAGATTGCAATTTGATTACGATGAAATGTGGGATGTGGATTTTACAACTATATTTCAATCTATTGAAGATATTGGAGATTTTTTCTGTTTAAATTTCAGAAATCGATGTTTCAATATTGATAAAATAACCGGAATTGTTATTGAGGTGGAACCATGAGTTTTTTAACTGTAGAAGATGTTAATTCAACTTTAATAAAATATCGTGATGTTAACATATTCCATATGATAGATACAAGTAATATTAGTCTAGATGAATTTGAAAATATTAAATATGATTTCTGTAATATAAATCATAGTATTGACGGTAATAATCACATATTTGAGTTTACAATTGTCAATAGCAATTGGACCGGCGCTTATTATTTTTTAGATGAAAATAACAATTATCTAAATGTTAATGCTTCATTAGACAATAACGTTTTAACATTAACAACAACTCATGAAAGTGTTAAATTAATTTTATATTGTTGTAGTCTTGCAGATTCATTTAATTTTGTTCGTTTAACCTGGAGACCAATTTCATTGAGAAGTCTTGTAACATCACCTTTTGAGAGAATAAGTGAAGAAATCCCTGTTATAAGTTTAAATGGTGCTAGTTTAAATGGAGAATATTATACGATTTGTTCTCATCTTGATTCTGTACAAACTATATCTGAGATAGATGAATATTTTGGTTTAAATGATGATGAGAGGAATACAATATTGCAATTTGCTAGTCCAAATTCTAACATGAATACTGTTGAATATAATAACAATATTTTTTATTATGATGTTTTTATACAAAAATCTGTTCCTGAAATTGAGATTAATGATGATTTAACAGTAGGTAAAATTAATCGTGTTGAATTAATTGTGCCTGAGGAGTTTACAAAAACAAATAGGTATATTCCAAATAATAAGTTTCCTTATTTGAAGGGTTATGTTTATTATGGTGATGAAACAATTCCTTTGAAATTCGATAGTACTAATAAGAAATATTATTTTGAATTAGATTTAAGGGAAAAAACTGATAATAGTCGTGTTAAATTAGAATTAGAAATTTTAGAAACAGATTATATTCAAAATAATGTTTATAATTTTAATATTCGTTCTAAATATCTTTCTATTGGTAATGTTTCAGATTTAATTAGAGAAATGGGTGTGAACGGTAGTAAAATCATTGAATTATCAAATGATTTTAATTTAGTCAATGATATTACAGTCGCGCATGATATGGTGATTTATGGAAAAGGCCATTCTTTAAATTTAAATGAGCATTCTTTTATTTTAAATGATGGATTAACATTAAAAATCAATAATTTATCTTTTAATAATGGAGATAATGCAATAATTCAAAATGAAAATTCTAAATTAGAATTAACAGATTGTGCATTCTATAATTGTAAATCTAACAATTATAATAATACTGGTTCTTGTATTTTCTGTGATGTAAACCTGGAAAGTTTGTCTGTTGATGATGATTTCACAACTAATTTATCTAATTGTACTTTTATAAACAATCATTCAGCAATTTTACATGGGGGTCAATTAACCATAGATAATTGCAAGTTTAGAAATACTGATTTAGATGTAGTTGATATGAACAATCCAGCATTCCTTTATCAAGTAGATGGTGATGCGACAATTACTAACAGTATTTTTGACATCGATTATTCTGATAATGATTTGTGTGCTAATACTGAAAATATTGGTTTTGCACAAGCTTTATTTATGTGCGGTCAATCAGCTACAATTAATAAAGTAACTCATGCCATTTTACAATCCGATGACAGTTTACCATTCTTTGAATCACCATATAACAATAAAAGCCATTTATTTGCTAAATATTATTATCCTCAAATTGAAACTTGTGTTTTTGCAAGTCCTGTTCTTAATTATGAAGATAAGTCATTTTGTCATGCAGTTAGTGGTGTAGATTGGGTTTTCAAGAATAATATTCAAATTACTCGTGCAGATTGGCAAACAGAGAATAATATTAATAAAATAAATTGGGAGGAATGATAAAAATGTATTTTTCAAGTATAAACAATGCGGAATTAAAGCAATTTCATAAAGTTGTTCCTTATAATTTTAATATTAGTTTAACTGATGCTTTATCATCTGATCTATTTCATATTGAAACTATTATACCAAATACATTATATCGTGTTTTCTTATTGTTTTATTGTGAGAAAATAACTTCTAGTAATGATAATGATGTTGTTTTAGAGAATAAGTGTATTATTTGTAATAAAACAGATGAAGAAACATATTTTAATTTTATTTCCAATGATGAAAATAATATTATTCTTAAACATATAACTGATTATTATTCATTTGGAAATATGTTATCTGATGCTGAATTTAACAGTATTGTTCAATTATTGAGAGTAAACAATCCATTTGCAGAAGATATACAAATTAAAAACAGTACTGTAAATGGCAAATATGGAACATATGTTTTTAACCTCAAATCAACTACTATTGTTGACAATGGTGTTTTAATCACTAACGAAACATTATCTAGTATTGGTACTGTTAAATTAATTAATCCAACTTTCAAAAATAGTAATTACAAATTAAAATTAACTGTTTATAGTTTATCTGATGTTAATGTTTGTGATGAGGCAAATACTGATAATATAGTTGAAACTGATTTAATAATTGATTTAATTCAAGGTTCAGAGGTTAATATTCCTTTTAATACATTGGATTTGAATTGTATTGTTGGTTTTAATGCTGTTGTTAATATTACTCATGATTTGCCAGTTATTCAGTATCCTCAGAATATTGTTTTAACTAGTGATAAATTGAGTTGTATTATTGGAGAGTCAGTTACTTTAACAGCAACATTTGGAGAGGAAGATTCACCTTTAACAGATGAACCAATTACTTTTAAAAATAATGGTACTGTTTTAGGAACAGCAGTTACAAATTCTAACGGTGTTGCAAATTTTACTTATGCTCCATTAACAAGTGATAATTTGAATATTACAGCAACTAACAGAGATGGTAAAATTATCTCAAATAATCTTGAAGTAGAAGTTAATAAAAAACCTACAACTATTTCTTTAAATGTTAATAGTAATAGTGTTGAATTAGATGATGATTTGATTTTGTCTGGTCATTTGGAGGGTAATGATGGCGCTTTAAGTGATTGTCCTGTTAGTATTGTAATAGGTCATAGAACATTGTATTCTACAAGAACTGATGCTAACGGAGATTATTCTATAACAGATACAATTGAAGAATTATTTAGTGTTGATTTAAAAGCTGTTTATGAGGGAGATGCAATTAACAGTAATTGTGAAAGTAGTTATGTTAATGTTAAAGGAGTGAAAAAATCAGTAACAGTTGTAAATGCTTATTCTCGTGGTACTGCGCCAGGTTTATTAAGTGGGAAATTAGTAACGAAAGATGGTACACCATTAGGAAATGTTCCAATCAGTATTCGTTGGGTAGGTTATAATACTGATATTACAACCAATTTAAGAACAAATAGTGATGGAACATTCTCTGAAACATGTACTTCTGAATATTACATTGTTAATATGTATTTCAACTATGCTGGAGATGCAACCCACGATAGTTTCAGCAGGAGATATGGATGGTGATGTTAAATGACTAATAGAACATTAACAGATGAAATAATCACTTTAATTCAAAGCGAAGCTAATAACAATCCTGCACCAAAACCATGTAAAATAATTGGTAATTATGGTGAAACACCATATTCTGATGTTGAAATTGAGGATTTGGGGAAATTAATTCATAAAAAAACAATAGGTAGTACAAAAATAGGTTTGGAAGGGATTATTTGTTTTTTGAATGGTAATTTAAGTGATGGTGTTGTTATAACCTATGATGAATCAAGTATTCCTGAAATATTGTCTTTTTATCAAAAGAATACAATTGATTTGGTATATGCACTTGAAAATTATGGTAAAACTTCAAATAATGAATATTATTTATTTAGAGGTGATTGCTGGACAATTAACAATAATTTTGAAGCAAGTGCATCCATTACAAGTCGATCTGACAAGGATTTAAAAGTTACTGGAACTTTTCGTACACAAAATGATATTGTAGGATTATATTGGAATTCCAAAGATTTGATAGAACATCCTTATATTAGTTATGGTACTGTTAATGATTATTCTAATGTTATTTTAAGTTTCGATTATGAAATGACTGGTTGTAAAGACTTTTCAAATGGAACTATAAGTATTACAATTGGAAAAACTGATGGTTCAATATATTATTTAACCATGAACCGTTTTATTGAAAATAATCATGTAACTATTGATTTTAGTAATCTTACATTATTAACCGGGAATATTTACATTGATGCAACTGGGGAGGAAATAACTGTTACTGAAACAACACCTCTTGATGTAACTGATATAGAATACATAATGTTTGTACTTGTTCCTCCTAATTATGTTGAAAACAAAGAACAGTACACCATTATTGATAATCTTGATTTTACATGTGAAATGTCAAATATTGAAGTTTCCAATGGCAAAATCCGTAATGAATTTATAATATTGGAATCTCATGAATATAGGTTATGTGAGGGTTATGATGATATTTACAATTTAAATCCTCGTAGAATTTGTAAGGAAATGAGAAAACTCGGTTATACTGATTGGGTGGATTTATATGTTGGAGCTTCACATTTTTATGAAAAAAGTGGGATTGTTGGAGATATTATAAATATTGATGAAAATTCATTTAATCATAATCAAACTGAAAAAATGGTTTTAAATCCAAAAATACCTTTAAATAAAGCATTTATTAGTTGGTTAGATTGTTATTCTCGTGAATTAAAAGAGAATGGTACTGATAAACTCATTATTAGTGTTTCAATGGAAAATTTGCAATGTCCTGCAAGTTGGAGGCAAAAAACTAGTAGTGGAGATTATGCTTTAACTGGTTGGACACCATCTACATTCTTTTACAGTCCTTGCAACAATGAAGTTGTTGATTACATGGAATCAGTTAGTGAAAAATGTTTAGATATTGTTGTAGCAAATGGTTTACAACCTATTCTTCAAATGGGTGAGGCTTGGTGGTGGTGGAATGAAAATGACAAGCCAAATCAGCCGCCTTGTTTCTATGATGATGCGACTAGAAATAAATATTATAATACCTTTGGAGATTACATTCCTGAGTATTCTACATCATCTGAAGTGTACGATGAAGAAGTTACATCTTGGCTAAATCAACAACTTGTTAATTATAGTGATAAATTAAGAGGGGTTGTTAAAGACTCAAAATATGATAATGGTTTGTATATGGCTTTATTTTTCCCACCTAGTGTTACTGATGTTGACAGAGTACCACCTATGATGAGAGAAGTAAACTATTTGAGAAAAGCATATGATCCATTGAAATTAGATGTCCTTGAACTTGAAGATTATGATTGGGTTACTGGTGAAAGTAAGCACCATGATGAAGTATACTCTCTAGGAAATGAATTAGGATTTAGTGAAGATAGATTACATTATTATGGTGGTTTTGTTCAATATCCTGAAGATGCTCCGAAATTTTGGAATTTAATTTCAAAATCAATGGAGACTGCAATAAATAAGAAATTCAAAGAAGTCTTTGTTTGGGCTGGTTCTCAAGTGAGAAGAGATAGTAAATTCATAGGGCATTATTCTTTTGAGTTAATTCAAAGATTATTGGATTTAATTCCTGAAGTAAAATCTTATGATGATACAAATCTTAAGTCTAGGATAACTGCTTTAGAAAAGCAATCTTCATCTGTTGATACTGGTTGGGTTGATTTGAGTTTAACTGGTAATTTTTATAATTTTGATTCAAATAATCGTGTTCAATATCGTAAAGTTGGAAGTGATGTTCAAATCACTGGTCTTCCAGTACTTAATGCATATCCATCTGCATTAACTGAATTAATCATTGGAACATTACCTGAGGGTTTTAGACCAATCCGTGATGTTTCACATGTTTGTGAGTTAAAAGATGATGATAAATTATGGACTTGTACAGTAAAATCTAATGGTGATGTAACATTTAACCGTTTACGTGATAATACAGGATTTGTTGCTGGAACAGCATTTGCAGACGTTTTAAAATTAAATGTAACATTTCTAATATAAAATAAATAACGAGCTGATAATATGATTAAGAAAAATGAAATCAAAAAGATAGCGGATGCTATCAAAAATTATGTTGTAAAAAACAAGAAAATACCAACTTCAATTGAAGTTAGTAATGTAAAACATAGTAAAAATGAATGTTTATACATATTAAGTTATGCTATAAACCATCTAAATGAAGACATTGAAGTTAAATCAATTAAAAATGCCGGTGAACCGGTCAGCACTATTATTAATGAAAAAATTTATGAATCTGACTATAAAGACCAGGCCAAAAGATTAACTCAATATCTAAAACAAAATGCTAAAGCACCGAATTACATTAAATCTGTTAAATCTAAGACTTTGATTTCTCCTGATTTAGAGTTATTTGCATTTGCAAAAATAATTTCTTATTATTATGCAAATAAAAGGCTGCCTAAATATTGTTCTTATAATTCAAATGATTTGAAAACCACTGTCAAATCTAAAAAAAATAATTGCAGTAATCCGTATAAATCATCTCCACATCCAACTAAAAGCGGTTGTGATGCAATGGGACAAAATACTGGTTATTATTGTGGAGTTTGTGCACTGCAACATTCATTGTTTAAATTTGGAATATATGTTTCTCAAAGTCAATTAGCATCTTGGGCCGGAACAACTTCAAGTGGGACTTCTCATCAAGGAATTAGAACAGCTGTTGCAATGGTGAATAAAAAATACAATGTAAACATAACTGTTGAAGAGAAAAGTTTCAGTGATTTAGGTTTGGAAGGTCTTGCAAAACTAATCTGCAAAGATAATGTTGATATTATAACTCATATTTTGTACCGTCTTAAATGGGGGCATTATGAGTCTATTAATGAAATAAATATCAAAACCAAGATGCTTAAAATCTTAAACTCACTTGGAAACAAATGCTCAGGCAGTTGCTATTGTGGTTATGTTGAAGACAGATCACTAGCTTTGGAAAAACAATACTTCAGCGGAATTAGTCAAAAATCAATAATTATTTTAACAAAAAATTAGGTGATATTATGAATTTAATTTTTAAAAAAATCTACGGGATTTATTTAAATTACCAACAAAAACAAGTCTCAAAATTATACAAGTCAGAAGGACTAACAAATAATGTCCTGGATAAACAAAGAAAAATTAATGAAAAAAGACACGAACTTGATTTGCCGGACAGGTATGAAATGCAATACAAAAGGTTTGTACAATGAATGTTTTAATTTTAATCCGTGAGCTGGACCAGACAGTATTAGAGCGCCAAATACGAAACGGTGATGCTCACGGAGATATAATTACTTTCTACAATGAAACAGGTAGCAATTATGACTTGCTTGTTGATGAAGATGAATATCCCAATATCGTCCAGGTGTGTATTATTGTAAAAGATTTCAATTATTATGCTTATATTCAACATGGTGAAAATACCAATTTTACTAAGATTAATGTAGATGAAATAGGTGAAATCTCATTATCTAAGTCAAACTAATTCTCACCATTTCTGTTTTTTTATTTAAAGCTATTATAAGTCCCATATTTAAGAACAGATTTATATACGTTGAAGGTACATCTATTAATCAGAAAAGCTTTAAACGAGTTGGTAACTATGAACAGAGTTGAATATTTAATTGAATTAATAAAAAGAGATGTTGAACAGATTAAAATCACTGAAGAAGACATCAAAGCAATGGAATTGAAATTAATTGTAGAACTTAAATCTGCTGAAGAAAAATGTGAAATGTATGAGGAAATGTATGAAGATGATGAAGACCTTATTATCTCAGCATTTAAAGAATATGAAAACATAAGAGCTCCAATTACACATTTAGAACACCAATCACATGTTTACAAATTATCTCTCATTGATCACTATGAAGAATTACTAAAAGAGAAAGAAGAGTTTGATGAAGACATCAGCAAATCATTAAGTATTGCAAAATACAATATCTCCAGGCTGGAAGAAGTTGTTGAAATGATTAAAGAAGTGTTTAACTAAAAAACACTTCTTATTTTTTTAGGTGATTTCTGTGTATGGTTTTAATTTCATTATCCGAGATGAAATGAGAATTTCATTATTCATTGATAAAAATGACAAATTTTACCATTACTATAATGGTAAATGGGGTTATGATTTGATAATGGATGAAACAGATTTGCTAATTCTCTTTGGTCGGGACTATATAATTAATCTTGTTAAATCAATGAGGGTTTATGAAACAGTACAGCTATCTGATTTAGTAAAATTAGTTAGGTTTCAGTGATTTTTTATCATATCTCTAAATCGAATTCTTCCAGTTTCAAATTAAATCTTAAGTTTGAATAAATTCTGAAGATATTTTGAATAGTTACTGAAATTCAATTTATATACTGAATTTTATAAAATAATATTATGGCTATATTAAGTGTCGAAGTTTTAAAGAAAATTATTGAAAACGTTCCTGAAGATTATACTGTTGAATATGAAAATCAAAAAACTACTGCTCCATTAGCTGATAAGGTTGAAATTGATGTCAGTGGTAAAAGAATTATATTGAAAAAGTAAACTCTCATATTTTATGTAATTTAAATCTGCATTTCAATTATATATGTTATTAGATTACATAAATGTTAATTGGTACTATAGGAAAAAAGGTTCAGAAGTGGAGGATTTATTTCCTCCATTATTTTTATTGTTTTTTATCTCGGAAATTTTTGTCATTTTTTTTATGAATTTTCTTATTTTTGTGTAGTTAATTATATTACAGATTACTGATATAGAACATGATATACGGTCATGATAATTAAATTATTTTTTAAGAATATGTTGGGAATATTTTTAAATTTTAATGGTGTAAAAAATTAAAATGGTTTAATATTTTGTGGCTGAAATTTAGTTTATTAGACTGTTAAATTTGTTCGTTTCTATGATTACGAACATTTATTATTATGAAAAATAAGGTCATATAAGGCGTTTTTTGAAAACAATCTAAAAACAGTTAGTAATCTTCACACTAGTGACCACCATATCACAACTAATTTTTTTCTTTTTTTCAAAACTATTAAATATTTTAACGAATAACCTTATTTGTAGGTATTATTATGAATGGAAAAATAATTTTAGGACTTCCAAAAGGAAGTTTAAACAATGTAAAACGAGGAAATACTTATCAGTTGTTTGTTGATGCAGGTTATGAAGTTAAAGGATACGAACCTGGCGATGAATCTTATGAAATTGAAATCTTGAATGACAGCGACATCATTGCATTTTTAACCCGTCCGCAATCCACTCCTGTAGAACTCAACAGGGGAATGGTTGACATTGCTATTGTAGGTGAAGACTGGATTAAGGAAGAATCAGTTTTGAGAAAATCAAACACCATTAAAATAGGGGATTTGGATTATGGAAAGACACGTTTGATAGTTGCTGTTCCTAAAGAAGCACCATATGATAATTTATCCGACTTTTTCAAAGCAAATAAAGACAGAAAAACTCCAATATTATGTTTCACTGAATATCCAAATTTAACCAGGAAATTCATAATGGAAAATGAAGTGTATCAGGAAATATATGGCGATGCAGTACCGTTTGTCCAAGTTAGAGGTTTGACTGACGGTGATAATGAGATGGTGCAGGTTATCAACTCAGACGGTGCTACTGAAGTTTATATTGCTAAAGGAGCTGACTTTATTGTTGACAATACTCAGACAGGAAGCAGCCTCAGAAAAGCAGGTTTAAAGGAAATAGAAACAATATTGCATTCCTCAGCAGGCCTTTATGCAAGCGGAAGCTGCAGTGAAGAAAAGCTTGAAAAGGCCAAAATGGTTTATGAGCAGTTATTGGGTGCAATTACTGCTAAAAAATACTTCGATGTCAAGTTCAACATTGCAAATTCCAAAATCGATGAGGTTTCAAGTTATTTGATTGACAATAAGCTTTGTGCAGATGAACCTACAATCACTCAGGGTTCTGATTTCTCACAAATCAACGTATTGATTCCTAAAGCAAAATTCCCTGAGATGGTTGATGCGATTAAGGGATTCGATGCAACTTCAATTATTAGAAATGATTTAAAACAGTTGGTTGAATAATCATTTCACTTTCTATTTTTTTTAAACATTGTTCAATATTGAAAAAATATCTATCATGATAAATCGTTAACATTTATAAAGTATGCCTTACATAAATTAAAATATTAGTTTATAAAATGGGGATTAAACATGTTAACATCTGTTCAAAAAGAAATTTTACAAACCTTGATTAATCTATACCAATCTTCAGATGGAAAATCCATTAAAGGTGAAGATATTGCTGAGGTCATGGCTAGAAATCCGGGAACAATACGTAACCAGATGCAATCATTGAGAAGTTTGGGTTTAGTTAAAGGAGTACCTGGCCCTAGAGGTGGTTACAAGCCAACAATTGAAGCTTACCACTCTTTAAACATATCAGTTTCTGATGAGGATTCCAAAGTTCCTATTTATAAAAATGACGAGAGATTGGATGATGTCTCTGTTGCAAAAATAGAATTCACGAGCGTTCCCCAGCCAAGTGAATGTGAAGCTGCAATTAAAGTTTTGGGAAGCATCAAGGATTTGAATTTAGGTGATGTCATTAAAATAGGTCCGACACCTGTAAACAACCTTGGAGTTATGGGTGAAATTGTTGGACGTGATGATATGGATAATATTCTTCTAGTAAATACCAAAACCATCAGAAGCATCCCAAAACAGACTGTAGGAGATATTGCAAGCCGTAATGTAATATCCTTTAAGATGGATTGCAACATAAAGGATGCAGCTAAAAAATTAACCTTCAATGAAATTGACGGCGCTCCAGTCATGAAAGATGGAAAAGTTGTTGGTGTATTCACCGTAACAGATCTTGTAAAGGCAATAGCGCAGGATAATGAGGATAAGACTGTCGGTGAATTGATGTCCACAAATGTTGTTATTGTCAATGAAGATTTAAAAATAGCTAATGCTATTGATGTTATGCTTAAAAAGTCAATCTCCAGATTAATTATAGCTGATAATGACAATAACCTGTTAGGTATTGTTACAAGAACAGATTTAATTGACAGCATTACCAATCTTAAACAATTCCCAATAATTACTAATTAATTTTCAAGTGATTTAATGAAAGTAAACCAAATCAGTGTAGATAAGAATATGTCTGTATCAGATTTATTGAATCAATTCGATCAATCTGGTGTTTTAGGAGCAGGAAGAGTGGCTCGCGCATGCAATATATTGGTAGATATGATTCAGGATGAGGATATGAATGTATTTTTAAGTCTTGGAGGTCCTTTAATCCCTGGGGGGATGAGAAATATAGTAACTAATATGATAAATGAAGGGCATGTAAATTTAATTGTTTCAAGTGGGGCCAATATCACTCATGATTTGGTTGAAGCATTTGGTGGTTCTCATTATCGACATGAAGGAAAGGATGATGAAGAATTGAATGAAGAAGGAATAGGTAGAATTGCAGACATTAATGTGGGATCTGATGATTTTACAATCTTTGAAAGTGAAATAACTAAAATATTCGAAAAGATATCCGAAAAGAAAAAGGTTATTTCAATTCAGGAATTGCTTCATGAGATTGGCCTTTTAGTTGAAGATGAAAACTCATTTGTAGCTACTGCTGCTAGAAATAATGTGCCAATATTTGCACCGGGGTTAATTGACTCTATGATGGGTCTTCAGTTGTGGATATTTTCACAGGACCATGACCTTACGGTAAGTGCTGCGGGGGACATGCCATTACTGTCTGATATTGTATTCGGTTCCAAGAAAGTTGGGGCAATACTTTTGGGTGGAGGCCTTACAAAACATTATACCTTAGCTTCTAATGTTATTACTGGAGGTCTTGATGCTGCTATTCAAATTACGATGGACAGGCCTGAGGCAGGCAGTTTAGGTGGAGCTCCTCTCGAAGAGGCAAAATCATGGGCAAAAGCAAGATGCGGCTCTAGTTTGGCTAGTGTTGTCGGTGATGTTACGGTTATATTTCCATTGATTTATGCTGCAGCCCTAGATAAAATCAGTTGTGATTAAATGAGTTATATAATTTTAGCCTTATTATTTATTTTATCTGGATTTTTCATGAAATTTTCAGATGATTTGTTCGATGTTAATGATAATTTAGCTTTTGCAAGTGTTTTTGGTGTTTTTTGTGGGATTGCATCTGCGCTGGCTTCAGTTTATAGTTTTGAAGCAGCTTATATTTTTTTAGCTATTTTAATTGGAAATTTAATTGCTCTTAAAGTTGATGGGATGCACCATATAATTACATTAATAATTTTCATAGTTATCTTGCTTGTTGGAGGAATTCCTGACTTAAGTTTGGTAGTTTTATTGATATGTATTTTAGCAGCATTGTCTGATGAAATAGGTCATGAACTAATCTCAAAAGTTACTCAAAATAAGTTTTTAAATCTGTTTTTTGAATATAGATTTGTGATGAAAATAGTGATATTATTGCTTGCGGTTTGCGGCGTATTTGATTTTTGGATATTCTTGTGTTTTATTTTGTTTGAAATATCCTATGAAACTGCAGGAATTTTGTTTGAAAGTTTCAATTAAAAAAAAGAAGTTAAAAAAGGAATATGAAAATTCCTTTTATTTTTTTGTTTAGTCGTCTCCAACTTCGATACCCATTTTACCAGCGATTCTAGCAACGAGTACGGTAATAACGACTGCAACAATAGTTACAACAATAGCATATATGAATAAACTAGGAATTGCATCTCCGGAACCGATAAAGGACTCGATTAATTTTTGGATTGCATCATTCCATGCTGAACCTGCAACGAACGCAAATGCAGTGGTGATTAATGCTAAAATTGTTTCCATAATCATTTTTGTTACTTCGTTTGCCATATTTTCACCCCATTTTTTTAATTGTTTGTTCATAGATTATAAGAACAATATTATTTTTATTTCTTTTAATTAAAATAGTTTAGCTTTATTTCAAGGATTCGATTAATTTCTCACAAGCTTCTTTGGGATTGTCTGATTCATAAATACTTCTTCCCACAATGATGGCATTTGAATATTGCAATGTTTTTTTACCGTCTCCACCTTGCTTTCCAACGCCCGGAGAGATGATGTATGCGTCTTTTCCAACAATCCGGCGTATATCTGAAAGCCTGTCAAGTCTTGTTGCAGGTGCGACATAATTTGTAATTCCCATCTCAACTCCCATCTTGGCTATTGCGTCTGCATTTTTTTGAAGAAACATTTTGGCTCCGGGATGTGACATTTCGGTTAAGAGGAACAGTTCTTTTTCGTATCTGTTTGCCACATCAAGGCATGCCTGCACGCTGTCTGATCCGACAAAACCATGGCATATGATTGCATCTGCCCCTGCCTTGAATGTTTCATCGCATATTTTGGAGTTGGTTGCATCTATGTCTGCCACCTTAAAGTCGCATATCACCTGAAAACCGAATTTGTCTTTTAATTTGTTGATTATTTCAAGGCCTTCAGCAAGTGCTAATGGGTATCCTATTTTTATTGTGTCAATATATTCTTTGATTGAATCGCAAATTTGAATGGCTTCATTTTCGTTTCCCACATCAAGTGCTAAAATCAGGTTATTTTTTATGTTCATGTTATCCTCTTTGTTTGTTATTCTATTAAAATTATTAGGTTGTCCTAAATTTAGTTCATGGTATTACTAATAATATTTATATATAATAAGGTATATAATAAGATTATCAATAAAACTTTAATAATATTTAATTGTAATTTAAATTTTTATTGAGTAATATATCAAATTGTATTGATAGGTTATTTGGAGGAAATTATTTATGCATATTATGGAAGGGTTCTTACCACCATTTTGGTGTGCTGTTTGGTATGTAATAGCAATCATTGTTGTGGCATACGGGCTCTATGAAATTAAAAAGGTAGTAGATGAAACACCTGAATCCAAAGCTTTACTTGCTGTAAGTGGAGCATTCATGTTCGTTATTTCATCTTTGAAATTACCTTCTGTAACCGGAAGTTGTTCTCACCCAACAGGTAACGGATTAGGTGCAGCACTATTTGGACCTGCTGTTACTGGTGTTTTAGCAACAATTGTATTAATTTTCCAAGCAATCTTACTTGCTCACGGAGGATTAACTACTTTAGGTGCAAACTGTGTATCTATGGGTATTGTAGGACCATTTGTCGGATGGATTGTATACAAACTATTAACTAAAGCTGGAGTTCCATCTAAAATTAATATTTTCTTAATTGCTTTCATTGCAGATATCGTAACTTACATCGTAACTGCAATCCAATTAGGTTTAGCATTCCCTGAACCTACCACTATGGCAGCAATTACAAAATTCTTCTTAATCTTCGCTCCAACTCAATTACCATTAGCTATCGCTGAAGGTTTATTAACCGTAATTATTTGGAACGGATTAATGAGTTACAAACCTAAATTATTAAACAAATTAGGTGCAATTTCAGACAGTGAATTATCTAAAGGTGAATAGAATGAAATATGAAAATATTATTTTAGCAATTATTGTAATTGCAATTTTAGTCATTCCTTTAGCAATGTATTCAGGTCTCGGTGAAGACGAAGGATACTTCGGAGGATCTGACGATCAAGGATCTGATGGTGTTTCAGAAACTGGATATGAACCTTGGTTTAATTCATTTTGGGAACCACCAAGTGGTGAAATAGAAAGTTTATTATTCGCTGTCCAGGCAGCTATTGGAGCAATCATTATTGGTTACTTCTTCGGTTACTGGAGAGGACAAGGTAAAGAAGAATAATTTTATTATTCTTTTTTCTTTTTTTTTAAAATAGAGGTTGTTTAATTGAAATTTGATATTGATTATATTGCACATAACAACAGGTTATCTGATTTTAATATGTATGTAAAAGTAATCGTTTCAATTGGTTTGATGGTTGCTACTTTAATTTTGGATAATTTAACACTTGATATAATTGTGTTTGTTTTAATGGCTATATTGGTATTGGGTGTAGCTAGAATCTCTTTTAAATCATATCTTAAGTTTCTAACAATTCCGATTGTATTTGCAGTAATTACATGTTTATTTTTATTGTTTTTCTTTGGACATGGTCCATTGATTTATGATACTGGATTTTGGGGAATAGGTATAACTCAATCTTCTCTTGATTTGGCAGTTACAACATTCTGTCGTTGTTTTGCATGTTTTTCATGTTTAGGATTTTTAACATTAACAACACCAATTGCAGACATTCTTCAGTGTTTACATATGATAAAAGTTCCAGTAATTTTCATAGATATTGCTCTTTTGATGTATAATACTATATTTATATTCTTAGACCAATTGTCTACAATGAGGAATGCTCAAGAAACAAGATTAGGTTATGTTGGGTCTAAAAGTACATACAAATCATTAGGTATGCTATTCAGTAATTTATTTTTCAGATCATTAGATAAATCCGAAACTTTACAATGTTCTTTAGATTCAAGATGTTATCAAGGCTATTTGCCGGTTTATAAACCAAAAAGGGGGAAATAAATAATGTTAAAAGCAGAAAATATTTCTTATTCATATGATGATGGTACACAAGCTTTGAAAAATGTCAATTTAAATGTTGAAAAAGGAGAAATGGTTTCTCTTCTTGGGAAAAATGGTGCAGGCAAATCTACATTATTTTTACATTTCAATGGAATTTACAAGGCGGACAACGGTAAAATTATCATAGATGGTGAGGAATTAAAGCACGATAAAAAAAGTTTAGTGCATTTTAGACAAAAAATTGGAATTGTTTTTCAAAATCCTGATGATCAACTTTTCGCACCAACTGTAGAAGAGGATGTTGCTTTTGGACCTTTAAATTTGGGGTTATCTCAAGAAGAAACACAAAAAAGAGTCACTGAAGCTCTCGAAAGAGTTGACATGGCAGGTTTTGAAAGGAAAGCTCCGCATCATTTAAGTGGAGGTCAGAAAAAAAGAGTTGCTATAGCAGGAATATTGGCTATGCAACCTGAAATAATGGTTCTTGATGAACCGACATCTGGTCTTGACCCAAAAGGTGCGTCAGATATTTTGAAACTTCTATATGAGTTAAATGATGAAGGCATGACTATTATTATTTCAACACACGATGTTGATTTGGTGCCGATTTACTCAAGTAAAGTGTATGTAATTAGTTCTGGGGAAATTATTAAAAGTGGAACTCCAAAAGAAGTATTTGGTGATATTGACTTAATTAGAAATGCTAATTTAAGACTTCCACGTGTTGCACATTTATTCGAAATCTTGGATAAAAGAGACGGTTTCGGATTGAATGGTGAATATCCGTTAACAATTTCTGAAGCCAGAGCTTTGGCTAATGAACTACACAATTCTAAATAAAAATATTTTTTTTTAAATCAGAAAATTTTCATAATTTTAAATCCCAAAGTATTACTCACAGTAATAATTCATAATACTTTCTTATTTTTCAACTAAACTTTTATATTTTAACAAACATACTTTTTCATAAGGTGAATTTACATGAGAATTGGAATTTGTGACACTACATTTGCCCGCTTTGACATGGCTGCTGCAGCCATTGATGAGCTTAAAAATAACGCTTATGATTTAAAAATCATCAGACAAACAGTTCCTGGTGTAAAAGATTTGCCGGTAACTGCAAAAATTCTCATTGAAGAGGAAAACTGTGATATAGTGATGGCTCTTGGAATGCCTGGACCTATGGAAAAGGATAAGATGTGTGCTCATGAGGCATCAACAGGCCTTATCAATGCACAGCTCATGACAAACACCCATATACTGGAAGTTTTTGTCCATGAAGATGAAGAGGAAGACCCAGTTGAGCTTGCAAAACTGGCTGAAAACAGAGCCCGTGAACATGCACAAAACCTGATTAAAATGATGTATCACAGAAAAGCGATGAGAAAAGAAGCTGGAATGGGAATGCGTGAAGGAAAGGAAGATGCAGGACCATTATAGAAAAGGTGTAAAATGGAATACGAAATAACCGCAGAAGACAAGAATGAAACATATGTTGTTCTTCCCGCATATAATGAAGCAACAAGAATCCAACCTGTAATCGAGGCCATTGCAGAGAAAGGATATAATATGGTCATTGTCAATGACGGATCATTAGACAATACCTTGGATGTTATACTGGAATCCAAAAGGAAATATCCAAACAGGATTCATGTTTATTCATTGCTTATAAATCGTGGTGTGGGCATTGCAACACAAACAGGCTTTGATGCTGTTTTGAAATACAATCCAAAGTATATCGTAAGTATGGATTCAGACGGACAGCACTCTGCTGATGATTTGGATAATGTAATAAAGCCTTTGGTTACCGGTGAAGCTGAAGCGGTTATAGGTGTAAGGCCTCTTAAAGACATGCCTTTCACTCGTAATTTTGCAAATTCCATCATGAATCTTTTAACAAGAATATTCTATAGAGTAGATGTAAGTGATTCCCAGACAGGTTTTAGAGCCATAACCAAGGGAGCATTAAACAAAATCAGCATTAATGCCACAGGGTATCTGATTTCTTCAGAATTCATACGTGAAATTAATGATAATAATATTCCTTTTGCAGAAGTTCCAATCGAAACAATTTACACTCCTGAAACTCAAGCAAAAGGAACAAACGTTACTGTTGCAATTAAAATATTGCTTCAAATGATTAAACATCAATTTTAAATGGTGATAATATGTTGTTATATTCTTTAATATTTCCGATTATTTCTTTAATAGCTATTGTGGGAATTGTATTAAGATACATGAAAAGAAAAAATTCCTTCACTACAGTCATTTTATGGTCAATATTTTGGATTTTCGTCAGTGTATTTGCACTTTTCCCAAATCTAAGTACTTCATTTGCAAGCGCTTTTGGTATAACTCGTGGTTTGGATTTTGTAATTATTTTAGTATTTATCATATTGTTCTACATTGCTTTAAAACTATACTTCATTGTTGATAAGATGCAAAATGACCTAAATAAGATTGTTAAAGAGGTTGCAATTCAAAATGAAATCACTCTTGATGATGAAGAGGAATAATTATCATGTTGTATTTTAGAGGATGCACTGCACGAGAAAAGCAGACAGGCATTGGCGAAGCGACAGAACGACTTCTTGAGATTGCAGGAGTTGATTTCCACACGTTGGATGATGAAAAATGTTGTGGGTCTGTTTTGCTTAGAACTGGTTTTATTGATGAGGCCAAAGAGCAGATAGAAAATAATACTGAAATTCTTAAAGGCGAAAAAATCATCACTTCCTGTGCAGGATGTTATAAGACATTGAAGGATGATTATGAAGGTTTGGATGTTATTCACATTTCACAACTTTTAGATGAATTAATCAAAGAAGGGAAAATTAGATTATCCAAAAAGGATTTGGATGTTACATATCATGATTCATGTCATTTGGGCCGTCACTGCAATGTTTTTGATGAGCCTAGAGATGTCATTAAATCAGTAGCTAATCTTGTTGAAATGGAAAATATCCGTGAAAACAGTTTGTGCTGCGGTGCTGGTGGTGGTGTCAAATCTGCTTATCCTGAAATTGCAAACCAGATGGCATCTTCAAGGATTGCACAGGCAAAGGAAACAGGTTGTAATATATTAATCACTCCATGTCCGTTCTGTAAGCTTAATTTGGAAAATGACGATTTGGAAGTTTTGGATTTGACTGAATTTTTAATGAAATATGGTGAGATAGATGAAACCCAGTGAACTTGAAACAATGAGAAAATCATTCAGCACTGTTAAAAAGCGGTCAAATGCAATCAAGGAATCACCATCCACAAAAAGATTAATAGATAGAGTTCGTGAAATTAAAAAATACTCAATTGAAAACAATGAAGATCTGTTTAAACAGACGTTGGAATCATTCAAACGCAATGACATTGATTTTAAAATTGCCGCTTCAGCGCAGGACGCTTTGGATATTATCGATGAACTTCTTGATGAGTATGGCTGCACTACTATAGCTAAAGCAAAATCAAATACATTGGGTGAAATCAATCTTAAAAACCACTTGAAGGATTCAGACATTGACGTTGTTGAAACAGATTTGGGAGATAGGATTTTACAGCTTAAAAAAACTGACAATAAGCCGGTTCATCCAACAGGTCCCGCTTCTCATTTGAATATTTCCAAGATTACAGACATTGTCAACGAGTCTTTGGATGTGAATGTTCATCCCGAAGCTCGCGAAATTATGGAGACTGTCAGAAGTGATGTGCTAAAACGCCTTGAAAGTGCCAATGTAGGTATAAGTGGAGCCAATGCAATAGCGTCCGAAGAAGGGTCCCTTGTAATGGTGCACAATGAGGGCAATATTTCAATAGTTTCACTGAAAGATTTGCATATAATTGTAGCTGGAATTGATAAAATTGTACCTTCTCTGGAAGACGCAATCTCTGTTGTAAAGCTTGAAACCATTTTTGCAACAGGAAACTATGTCACATCATACATGAATGTGATTTCAGGACCGTCAAAAACAGCAGATATAGAAAAAAAGCTGTTGAAGAATATGTATGGTGCCGAAAAAGTTGTAGTGATACTTTTAGACAATGGAAGAAGCGAAGCAACACCTGAATGTCTGTATTGCATAGGTTGCGGAAACTGCGTAGTCCACTGTCCGGTATACAATGCAGTTGGAAACGAATTCGGATTCAACAATTATCTTGGCGGACGTGGCGTTGCAATGTCAAAATTCATTGAAGATGACGAGACCTGCTACAACTCAGGACTTTACATGTGTACCTTATGCGGATTATGTACCCTTAATTGTCCGGTGTCCATTCCGACAAATGAAATTATTGAAAACATGAGAAAACTGTCAACCGATGTTGGATTTTATCCGAAAGCACATGGCATCATTAAAGATAATGTTTCAAATAACAATTCACCTTATTAATCTATTTTTTTTTTAAATTTTTTTCATATACCAATAATATTATAAATAATAAAGAAGTAATATTATTATATTATAAAATTATATTTTATTGGAGGAAATACATGCTTCTATTAATAAGTCCTATAAATCGTGAAGAAGCTCTTGAATCTATTGAAGGTGGAGCAGACATTGTTGATGTTAAAAATCCTAAAGAAGGTTCTTTAGGTGCTAATTTCCCATGGGTTATCAAAGAAATCAGGGAATTAACTCCTGAAGACAAGCTTGTCAGTGCTACTTTAGGTGATGTGCCTTACAAACCAGGTACAGTCTCTCTTGCGGCAATGGGAGCACACGTTTCAGGAGCGGATTACATTAAAGTTGGGTTATATGGAACAAAAGACCATGATGAAGCTGTTGAAGTCATGGAAAATGTTGTAAAAACTGTAAAAGATGTTAGTGAAGATACAATTATTGTGGCTGCAGGTTATGCTGATGCTCACCGCGTAGGTGCAGTTGGACCTATGGAAATTCCAAAAATAGCTAAAGATGCTGGATGCGATTTGGCAATGCTTGATACTGCAGTTAAAGACGGTCACACATTATTCGACTATTTAGATATTGATCAATTAAAAGAGTTTGTAGATGAAGCTCACAGCTATGATTTATTGACTGCACTTGCAGGATCCGTTAAAAAAGACCAATTGAAACCGTTGCATGACATCGGCTGTGATGTTGTCGGTATCAGGGGAGCTGCATGTGTAGGTGGTGACAGAAACACTGGTAAAATACACCACACTGCAGTAGCTGAGCTTAAAGAATTATTAGATTCATTTTAATCAGGTGTAAATTATGTCATATTCAAAAAAAGTTCAAGAAGCAAGAATGTCTTTCACATTTGACGATTTTCTTTTGACTCCTAATGCAAGCTATGTGGAACCTAAAGACATTGATACAAAAATCGAATTGGGCAAAGGAATTAAATTGAATATTCCTGTTTTAAGTGCTGCAATGGATACTGTAACTGAATCCGATCTTGCAATCGCTATGGCACAACAAGGTGGTGTAGGAGTACTTCACAGAAACATGTCACTTGAAAGGCAAGTTGAAGAAGTCAAAAAAGTAAAGAATGCTGAAGATTTAACAATCCGTGATGTCATAACTATCTCCCCGGAGTCCACTGTTACTGAAGCCTTATCAGTAATGCGTGATGAGCTTATTAGTGGTTTGCCGGTTGTTGATGGTGATAAAATCATGGGAATTATCTCAAAAAGGGACATCAGACCTGTTTTAAAATCAGAACCAAATACTCCAATTAAAGACATAATGACTTCTGATGTAGTCACAGTTGAAGAAGGAGTTTCTTCTGAAGAAGCATTGAATGTTGCTTATGAAAACAAAGTTGAAAGACTCCCTGTTGTTCATGATGACAAATTAGTGGGAATAATTACCATTAAAGATATTTTAAATCAAAATCAATATCCGAATGCTGCACGTGACAAGGACGGTAACTTTTTGGTTGCTGCAGCATGCGGTCCATTCGATTTGGAAAGGGCAATGGCACTTGATGAGGCCGGTGCTGATATCATTTCAATTGACTGTGCTCATGCACATAATATGAATGTAGTTAAATTCACTGAAACCATTAAAGATAATATTGATGCTGAACTATGTGTAGGTAATATCGCTACTGCTGAAGCCGCTGAAGATTTAATATCAATGGGAGTTGATGCACTTAAAGTGGGTATCGGTCCGGGTTCAATGTGTACTACCCGTATTGTGGCAGGTGTAGGAGTACCTCAACTTACCGCTATTTCAGATGTTGCTGATGCAGCAGCAGACTCAGGAGTTCCTGTGATTGCTGATGGTGGTATCAGATACTCCGGTGATGTTGCTAAAGCTATCGGCGCAGGTGCTGATGCAGTAATGCTTGGAAACTTACTTGCAGCATCCCTTGAAGCCCCAGGGGACATTGTTGTAATGAACGGTAAACAATACAAAAAATACCGTGGAATGGGATCAATGGGTGCAATGACCAGTGAATTTGATGGTGGTTCAGACAGATACTTCCAAAGTAACAAAAGTAAAATGAACCATACCAAATATGTTCCTGAAGGAATTGAAGGTGCTGTACCATACAGAGGAACAATTGCTGAAATATTATTCCAATTAGTCGGCGGTTTAAAATCATCCATGGGTTACTGTGGTGCAAAAGACATCGCTGCAATGAAGGAAAAAGCAAACTTTGTTAGAATTACAAGTAGTGGTATCAAGGAATCCCACCCTCATGACTTGTTAATTACTAATGAAAGTCCTAATTATCCAACTCTCGAATAGTTGGATATCATTTCATTTTTGTTTTGATGGGAATCTGATAAAATATACGATTTGTAGGGGGAAGTATTTTCTCATCAAAATTATTTATATTTTACACAATAACTTGTGTTTTTTATTAATTTAACTAATTTTAAGAAAACATTTAAATATAAGTAAATACTATATTATCATATTAGATAATTTTATGATTATTTTTAGATAATCTATGTAAATTCAAGAAATTTACATCTTTAATTAAATTTTATTTATTACGGAGAGAATATAAATGGCAAGAACTAAAAAAGTAGGTATCACAGGTAGGTTCGGTGCAAGATACGGAAGAAAAGCAAAAAGATCTGTTAAAATCATTGAAGAAAACATGAAAAAGAATCATGTTTGTCCTAAATGTGATAGACCTTATGTAAAAAGACAAGCTGCTGGAATTTGGAAATGCAGAAAATGTGGTGCAGTATTCACCGGAGGAGCTTACGTTCCACAAACTCCTATGGCAAAATCTGCAGCACGCAGTATCAGAGACATTAAAGTGGAGGAATAGGCGTTGTATAGATGTCCACGTTGTGGAGCAGAAGTAGACCATAAGAGCTACATGGAAAATAAATGTCCTAAATGCAGATATAGGATTTTATTTAAAAATGTTCCAGAAACTACTAGAATCATAAAAGCAAGATAATTTCTTTGCTTTTACCATATTTTTTACTATTTTTGATTTAAATGTTAATTTCAACTTCTAGAAAACCTTCTCAAAAAACTAGAAAGTTTTGTAAAACTTTAGCACGCACTACAGGTTCAACCTCTGTTAACAGGGGTAAAATGAACATGCGTGAACTTCTCCTGAAAGCTCTGGAAGTCGATGAAGTTAATTTAGCTATTGTTAATGAAATTAAAGGAAATCCAAGTAAAATAACCTTCTATTCAAATAAAGGTGAGGTTTTACTTGTCCTTCTCATCAGCGTATCCATGACAAATAATGAGAAGCTTAACATAGCTCCATCCCAATTGAAAATAGTTTCAGGTTTTGAAGAGCTTAATGTCTTAAGTGACATTCTAGATATGGATATAGTAGAAAGGGCAGAAGACAATTTCATTGTTATTTCTCAACACAAGGATTTAGTAGCTAAGATTAATTTTGTCAATAAATTCGGAGAAAAGCTAGACTTCCAAATCAACGTCAAAAAGATTTTAGAGGCAGCGCATGATTGATGAAACCCCTCTTGAATCCGTCAAAAGCAGCATAACCGTTGAATTTGAAAGTGACGAGCAGGCAAAAATAATTTATGATGCAATCATTTTAGAGTTTGAAACCGCTCCGGATTTCCGCTCATCAATGACAATTGGGCTTGACGGGTCCAATATTTTAATCGATATCGATGCAGAGGATTCCACTTCATTTAGGGCTTCTGTAAACTCAGCTATTAAATGGATCAAATTGGCATTAGAAATAAATAAATTAACAAACTAACAAAATAATTAAATAGGTGATATTATGGAGATTCCTGAAAACATTCAAAATCAGTTAAATCAGTTTCAACAGTTACAACAACAAGCTCAAGCTGTAACCATGCAGGTTCAAAATGTTGAAATTCAAATTCAAGAAACTGAAAAAGCTTTAGAAGAACTCAAAAAAACCGATGAAAATACTGAAGTATTCAAACAAGCTGGAACTTTACTTATTAAAGTTGAATATGCAGATGCATTAGCAGAAATGGAAGACAAATTGGAAACTCTTCAATTAAGAAAACAAACCATGTCCCGTCAGGAAGAAAGGGTCATGAAAAAACTTGAAGAAATGCAAAATACTATTCAATCTGCTATGCAAGGTATGGGCCAATAGGCTTAATACTTTCATTTCTTTTTTTTAGATTAACATGTCCAAACTTAAAAAATTATCTCAAGAGGATTTGTCCACTATTTCTGATGACTTTGGTGAAATCCTTGAACGTGAAGTTTCAAAAAACATTTCAACAAAGGAAATTGAAGATTTGGATTTGGATATCATTATCAATTATGAAAATGATCAATTGGACGTTGATGTTGATGTTGGAGTTTTATTTGATGAATTGTCTGAAATCAACCAAGACCAAATTATGAAATCCATTGATGAAGCTTATTTGAAGTTTGATTCCTATATCGATGAGAATTTTAGGGATTAATTATTTTTTTTAAATTTGATATTAATACTTTTTTTATATTTTTTATTATATTAAGTAATACTTTTTTATAAAAAAGTATTTATACTACAACTTTACAATATTATTATTGTGCAAGAATAAATTTTGTCATGCCATATATTGAAATTAATTCACAAAAAGTTTGAAGTAACTCAATAGCTTAGCAATAGAATACTCAAAAAATATTAAATTCATCTTTCAATTTCCCTCAATTGTTACTTCAAACTGAATTTTTTCAATCAGACTTTATCAAGCAAATTTTATTAATTTTTAATGTTAAAAATTACACAAAAATTTGGTGTTTTACAATTTTTAGTTTTTCACATATTTTTGTTTATCATTTTGTTTTAATTTTGAATTATAGTTTAATTTGTTGTTAATTTTCTAAAAATTATATATTCAAGTATACTTTAATTTTTCTAAAATAGAGTAACATTTATATACTATGTAGCTATAATTAATAAGTAGAGGTTCATAACATATTGTTATTAATCTAAATTGATCATTATTTTTATATACTCGAGGGGGGCTAAAAACACATTAGCTTTCCTCACCTCCTTGTATTTTTTTAGAAATATTTTTTTATAGTTGTATGCCCTATCTATTATTATGATTAAAAAAATTCCAGTCATTGATTTAAAACAGCATCAGGCCGTAAGCGGCAAATCTGGTATGAGGGATACATACACACCTTTAAAAACTGTTTTTGCACCTTCTTCAAGTCCTGTTGAAATAGCGCAGGGTTTAAAATTGAACGGTGCAGATGAAATGTATATTGCCGATTTGGATTTGATAGAATCCCAAGGCCACAACATCGATGACATCAAGATGGTCAATACCATTCTTCCGGTAATGTTTGACGGTGGTGTTAAAAACCTTGAAGGATTTGAATTTTTCCTCAATTATGCATATAAAATCATCGTTCCAACCGAAACCCTTGAAAGCATTGATGAGATAAGGAAAATATTTGAAAAGTATCCCAAAGAAAGGATTGTCGTAAGTGTCGATGTAAAAAATGACGAACTGCTTGCAAAACACCTTGACTTGAACCTGTCTGAGTTCAAAGAAATCTTAAAGGAACTTGATCCAAACGAAATTATCCTTCTGGACATTACAGGTGTCGGTACAGAAAAGGGATATAATGAAAAACTGCTTGATGAGTTTTCAGAACTTAAGGATAAACTTATTATTGCCGGCGGGTTGAATAAACATTCCCTTGGTGAGCTGGAATCACTGGGAATAAAAAAGGTATTGATAGGCACAAGCCTGCATTCCGGTGAAGTCAAGCTTATATGATGAATCTTTCAAATTTATTTATTTTAACAGGGTGATGAAATGGATAAGAATAAAATCATTATTGTAGTTTTAATAGTGATTATTGCAGCTTTGTTGGTTGGAATAGTTTCCGTGATGCCGAATATGGCAAAACAAGATACAAATTTAACATTCAAAGGCAAATCCACCTTATCTGAAGGGGATTTACTTAAAATAAAATTAACTGATTTAAATGGAACTGCATTGGCAAATCAAACAGTAAACATTACCATAACTGATAAGAACAATGTTAAATATTATTTTTCAGTTGAAACCAATGGAAATGGAACTGGAAAACTAGAATTGAATCTTGAGCCTGGAAAATATAAGGTAACTGTTAGTTATGGTGGAAATAATAATTACAATCCATCCAACGCAACTAAAAATATTACTATTGAAGAAGAAGTTGCAGAAGCGGGTCCTGTTCAAAATCAAGCAAGCAGCAATACTCATACGATAATGGGTGAAGACGGATATTATTATACTGTTGATGATAATGGAAATATTTTGGAAACATTGGGTCCGAGCCAGAGATATTATCCTAATAATCCGAATAGTGTTAATTATCCGAATGCAGAACCTGGCAATAGGTATATTAATAAATGAGACTAATATCTAATTATTTTTTTTAAAATTGGGTGCAGATTCATCTGCACTTTCTATTTTTCTTTAACTTAACTAAATCATTTAATAATTGCACATGTTCGTTAGGTTGAAAGTGGTGTTAATTGTTGAAAAATGCTGAATTATAAATTAAAAGAATATAATTTAAAATTTAAAATAGAAAAATTTTCATAAAATCCTAGACTAAAACGCTTAGAACCACATAAGGGAAAACACATGCAATAACAAATAATGCAATGCCTAAACCTAATTTAGGTTTGTTTTCATCTAAAGCTCCAGAAATTATAAACAATATTGCGAAAAATCCTAAAATTACCGGAATAATATGAGAAAATATAGTTGTTCCAATCATTGCCATTTTTAATCACTACTATAATTTACTTTTTTTAATTATATAAATATAACTTTAATTTTTCTTGTTGTTGGGTTAAATAACCTATTTATAGTCAGAAAATATAGTTATAGCTATGAGAATTGACATTCATCATCATCACAAAAAAGCGGGTCAAAACCTGGCATTTGTCTTTTTCGTGAATCTGACATTCAACATAATTGTAATTGTCGGAGGTTTGGCAACTAACAGTATGGCAATACTTGCAGATTGCATACATGACCTGTCGGACACCATTTCAATTGCCTTTGCATGGGCATTGGAACATGTGGCCCAAAGGGATTCAACTGAAAACTATTCATATGGATATCAGAGATTTTCAATTCTTGGAGCAATAATAATTTCTATTTTTGTTATCATGATGGCATTCGTAATACTTCAGGAGGCAATTCCTAGATTATTTGCACCTGAAAGCGTTGACGCAGAGGGAATGCTTGTTGTCGCTATTGTTGGAATAATATTTAAATTGATTTCAGTCCATAGGCTTCATGAAGGTGAAACATTCAATGAAAAGGCAATTCTGATTCATCAGCTTGGCGATATTTTTGAGTGGGTGGCCATTTTAGTCTTAAGTGTGGTTTTGATGTTTTGGGATGGCGCACCATATCTTGATCCTTTTGTATCAATCGGTATTGCATTATGGCTGATTTTTAATTTGGCAAGAAATCTGTACAAATCCCTTGAGGTCATGCTTCAAAAAACGCCAAATCATTTTGATGTTGGCGAATTCAAATCATCTGTCACATCAATTGAGGGAGTAAATGCCATTGATGATTTTCATGTATGGTCACTTGACGGAATTGATTCCGTTCTGACTTTGAAAGTCTCTATTGATGAGTGGAACAATCAGGAAAATATCAAAAAAGAGATTTATAATATTGCTTCCAAATATCATATTGTAGATATTACAATTGAATTTGACTGAAAAGGTAGGAAGTTTGACATGACTTTAGTTGTTATTGGGCCTGTTACAAAAGATCTGGTTGTTATTGAGGATAAAAAATCCCACAAGGTAGGTGGGGCAACCTATTTTCAAAGTTTTGTCTTTGAAGAGTTTTACAGTGATTACTTGGCTATTGTAAACTGTTCTGATGAGAGCCTAATCAATGATTTTCCGGATTTGGATAAAGTTGAAGTGATATTGAAAGATGGCACTCATTTTTTTATCAATAATTATCCAGATAAAAATGATTTGGATAAAAGAGATCAGTTAAGTAATTTTGCCAAAATTCCGATTTATCCTGATGATTTAAAGGGCGTGCTTCCGGATGAAATTGACGGTTTTGTATTAAATCCATTGAACCGTTTTGATTTTCCCCTTGAGACAGTCGAATATCTGAAAAGTTTTGGTGTTCCGCTGTTCATCTCCATCCAGGGATTTTTAAGAGTTCCTGACATTAAAGTAAATGAAAATTACACCATAAAATTAGATGACTTTGATGAACTCGATGCAATTTTAAATGGTGTTTCTTTAATATTTTTGGATGAGGCAGAAGCAAACATCATTGGTTTGGACTATGATGTAGATGAGATTGTCATAACTGATGGAAGTAAAGGGTCTAGAATTGTCTCAGACGATGAGACAAGAATCGATGCAGTCCGGTGTGACAATGTTGTTGATACTACAGGATGCGGTGATACGTATATGGCATCTTACATTTCTCAAAAACTATTGTCAAAACCATCTGAAATTGCCGGAAACTTTGCTTCATTGATTGCCAGTGAAAAAATCAAAAATTTCGGTCCTTACAATTCAAACAAATAGTCATTTTTAAGAAGTTGTTAAAAATTCTATTTTTGGATTATTATTTTTAATTTTCAATGGTTTTTAGTTATATTCAGTAAACTTTATTAATTAATATTATAATAATTAAATATGTATTTTGAATTTTTTTTAAACACTACAAAGGGTCATCATGTTAAACAAATCATCAAATATAATCGAAAAGGAATTTAAAAATTTACGTAGGGAGTTATTAGACTTAACTTTAAGAAACCAGCTTCTTAACTTTAAATCCAGAGCTAAAACCATTACTATAGTAAATCAGTCTCCCATAAACCTTTTCCAAACTTTAGTTCTGCAAAACAGTAAGATGTATTTTGTAGCTAATAAAAAAGACAAAAAGGAAGACAAATCATCGGTATGGGATCATATACCATTTGATTTTTCAAAGTTTTCAGAAGGAGATAGGAAATTAGCTACCGATTTGACCCCAAAGGAACTTCAAAAAAGATTATATTACATTAACAACCAAGCAAAGACAATGCTTCAGGAACAGGGTTACAATATCCTATACCTTGCCGTTGGATTTCTGGAATGGAAAGACAAATCAAAACCAAGGCAGAAAAACAAGGCGCCTCTGGTTTTAATTCCGGTTGCAATGGAGCGGAAAAAGGTTGGGGAATCATTCAACCTCGAATGGACTGGAGAGGATATTCAGACTAACATTTCTCTTAAAGCCAAACTGTTGGAAGCAGGTATAGAGCTTCCGGATTTCGAATTCAAACGATATGGTGAAGTCATAGACCATTATATCGCAAGCGTCAGGCGTGCTGTGTCACGTATGGATGGATGGGAAGTAAACACAGATGTGGCCTTAGGATTTTTCAGTTTCACCAAATTTGTAATGTATAATGATTTGAATCCTGAAGCATGGGCGGACAATGTGGATTTAACCAAAAATGAACTTATTCAAGCTATTTTCAATCCTGCCAAAAACGATCAGGAAGCATTCAGGGAAGAGGATATTGACTCCCAGCTTGAATATCGAACCATGTATCAGGTTTTGGATGCCGATTCATCACAGATTGCAGCAATTCAGGACGTTAAGGCAGGAAGGAACCTTGTGGTGGAAGGTCCACCCGGAACCGGTAAGTCACAAACAATCGTAAATTTAATAGCAGAGCTATTGGCTGAAGGAAAATCAGTTCTTTTCGTATCAGAAAAGATGGCTGCTTTGGATGTTGTAAAGGACAGGCTTACAGGAGTGGGTCTTGGCAAATTTGTTTTGGAATTGCATTCACACAAAACCAGAAGGAAAAAATTCCTCAAAGACCTTCAAAAGGCAACCAATGTAAGGGCTCAGGAACCATTGAACATTGACCAGACCATTCGCAAACTGGAGACATTGCGCCGTCAGCTTGATGATTATTCTCAAATTATTCACAAACCTGTTTTTGCTGTAAATCTATCAGCATTTCAGCTGTACGGTATGAAAGAAGCTGCCGATGATCATTTTGCACGTAAAGGAACTCTTATGCCATTGGTCAGGTTTGAAAATCCAGAAGAGGTCACCTTGAAGGACCTCGATGACATGAAAATTGCCTTGGAAAATCTTGCGGAATTGTATCAGACCATTTCAAAAGAGAATCCTTGGAGCAAATGTGCTCCAAAAAGTTTGCTTCCGGCTGATTTAAGGGAAATTGAAATGCTTATCAACGACTGCCTTTTAAGTCTGGACAATTTTTTAGTTGAACGTGGAAGAGTCTATGACATTTATGGAATAAAACAGCCTGATACTCTCAACGAATTTGAGAATTCACTTTCAGCATTTGAAATTATCAAGTCCCAAAACACAGAACTGATTGATGGAAGCATCATAAGGTCAGGCGCATGGAACAACAACAATGATGATGCATTCCTATTGATTAGGGAACTTGAAAAATACCAGAAATACGCTCCAGCCCTTGATAAGTTCAATCAGTCCATATACCAGGCAGATATTGATCGCTTAATTGCGCAGCTTCATCAGATTTCAAATAAGAGATTCCGTTTATTCAACAATACTCAGCACATTGAGCTTGTCGAGAGATATTATGCAGTGCCGGTTTCAGGAAGTGCAGATGATATCATCCGTGAGCTTAAACAGGCAAAGGCAATAATCAAAATCAGAAAAAATCTTGAAGCCAATGATGCATTGGGCCGCAAGTATTACGGAGGATACTGGCATTTGAATGCAGACCCTAATGATTTGAAGGCAATTGCCCGTTGGATGCACGAATTCACTGCACTTGTTCGTGATGGAACCTTTTCACAAAATACAATTGATTTGATGAGCAAGGACTTATTTGACATCAAACCCGAAAGGGACCTTGCGGAGTATATCGATGCAGGTGAAGAGTTTGTAAGGGTATTGTCAAGACTGAGAGACAAGCTGAACCCTAGAAGCAAACTGATATTTAAAAGAGAAACAGGAGACGTGCCATTTGAAGCATGGAAAGAACAGCTGTATACTTGGAGAGGACAGCTATCAAGCCTTCACTTATGGTCACAATACCTGAATACTAAAAATGCACTCAGAACTTCAAATGCTAAAATGTTCGTCGATTCAATCGAAAAGAGAAACATCAACAAGTATGATATTGAGGCATTGGTTGAGGGAAACTTTGCAGATTCACTTTTAAACATATTATTTGTAGAAAATCAGGAACTTGCCACATTCGTCGGCGAACTTCATGAAAACAGAATCCGTGAATTCAAGGATTTGGATAAAAAGATTCTTGTATTGAACAGAAAAAGAATTTTCCATAAGCTGAACAACAACATTCCAAAAATCTTTGGAGGAACTGAAAATCCGCAGGCAAAAATACTTGCCGGAGAATTTACAAGAAAAAGCGGACACATGCCTGTCAGAAAGCTATTGGAAAGGGCAGGAGGTATGATAAAACAGATTAAACCTTGTTTCATGATGTCTCCATTGTCCATTGCGCAATACTTGGATCCAACAAATGAAGAGCTTCAATTTGATGTTGTTATTTTCGACGAAGCAAGTCAGGTTAAACCTGAAGATGCACTGGGAGCATTCATGAGAGGAAAAACTGCAGTTGTAATGGGAGATACTCAACAATTGCCACCTACTTCATTTTTCGACCAGATGTCTGATGCAGACAGTGATGAAGAGGAGGCAACCTCACTTGATATGGAAAGTATCCTTCATTTATGTAAACTGTCATTCCCTGTTAAAATGCTTAAATGGCACTACAGGTCACGCCACGAATCACTGATTACAGTATCAAACAGAGAGTTTTATGACAATGACTTATTGGTATATCCTTCCCCGTCACACAACGACCCTGAACTCGGTTTGAAATTCCACTATAATCCGAACACTGCATATCACAGGGGAGCATCATCTGCAAACCCTCTTGAAGCGGAGGATGTTGTCGAAGAGATTTTCAACCACTTTGAAAAATATGGCGATACAAAAAGTTTAGGTGTCGGAACATTTTCAGTTGCTCAAAAAAATGCAATCCTGGAAGCTTTGGAAGTAAAACGTAAGGAAAGGCCTGAATTTGAACCTCTATTTTCAGACAACAAGGAAGAACGTTTCTTCGTCAAAAACCTTGAAACAATTCAGGGGGATGAAAGGGATGTCATTCTCATCAGTGTAGGTTACGGATATGACCAGGACGGAAAGATGTCATTAAACTTCGGTCCTTTAAACCAAGACGGTGGGGAAAGACGTTTGAATGTATTGATTACACGTGCAAGAGAAAAATGTGTAGTATTTTCCAACTTTAAAGCTTATGATATGAAATTAACCGCAAACCCACCATATGGTGTCAAATCCCTTAAAGAATTCCTTGAATATGCGGAAAACTTGACACTTGGAAATCCTCAGGGAGATGAATACTCAAAAGAACCGTTTGAAGATGCAATTGCCAGCTTTTTGGAGGAAAACGGCTATACTGTAGACAGACAAATTGGATGTGCAGGATTTAGGGTTGATTTGGCAATTGTCGATGATGAAAATCCTGGAAAATATATCCTGGGAATCACAACCGATGGAAAAATGTATTCTTCAAGCAAAGTAGCCCGTGATAGGGACAGGCTCCGTGAACAGGTATTGACTGGTCTTGGATGGAAACTATATCATTTATGGTCTACAGACTGGTATAGAAACAGAGACCTGGGACGTAAAAAACTCCTTGAAAACGTTGAAAAATCAATTAAAAAAGCAAGAGAGGAAGAAAAACGCAGATCTGAAGAAGAGAAAAAATTGGCTGAGAAAAGAAGATTGGAAGCCGAGAAAAAAATGGAAGAATTGCGTTTGGCACGTGAAAAAGAAGAAAAAGAGCGTGCAGAAAAAGAGGCTGAAGTCAATTCTGAAGATATTGGACCAAGTGACTTTGTGGAAGTTGAAAAAGTCGATGATGGAGATGTTTTAGAAAAACCTATTGACGTCTCAGAAATAAATCCAGAAGAATTCTTCGGAGATGATGCAAAAGCTGATTCCAAAGACACTCCTGCTGATAGTAAAAGCGATTCTCAAGAAACTCCTTCAGAGTTTGTTGTTGCCAGTGAAGATGATGATAAGGTAGTTTATGAGGAAACTCCTTCAGAGTTTATTGTAGACAGTGAAGAAGATGAGGAAACTCCTTTAGAATTCAGTGACGATAATTTAGATGATAATGCTTCTGGTGAGGAAGTTCCTTCAGACTCCTTGAAAGAGGATGACGAAAAATCTGATTTGGATGATGTGCCGCAGGACGATGTGGAACCTAGTGAAAATATCGAAGATATTCCAGCTGACGATGATTCAAAAGATGAAGTGATTGCCGATAATCAATCAGATGAAACTTCAAACGAGGATATGGAAGTCTGGGAAACCGATGAAGAACCGGACAATCAGGATGATGACAAGGAAGTTTGGGAATCTGATGAGGGTGTTTCACCTGAAGACAATGCCGAAGTCTGGGAAGATGAAACTGATTACACAGATGATGAATCCGATAATAAATCATTTAAGGAAAAGGTAAAATCATTCTTTAAACATGAGGGAGATGAGACTTCATCTAAAAATTCATTATTCTCATCACTTAAATTTGAAAAGGATTTGGGTGAAAATTCAGATTTGGAAGATGAAATACAAAATGATGTATCAGAATCCCTAAACAAAAATATTGATGATGATAAGGTTGATTTGGGTTCTGATGATGATTACATTTATGTTGACCACAGCAATGATGAAGTAATTGAAGATATTGAGGAGCCGACCGCTCCTAATATTGAGGATTACGTTGCAAAAGATGATACTGATTATTCAATCGATGAGGAACCTATAGATGAAATCCAGCCTGATGATGAGGTTAAAAAAGACAATATCAAAAAACCTGTCTTCAGTGACAGGATAAACATAAAATCCGATGAAGATTACCAAGAGGAAAATATTGATTTTGATTCCAGAAATGTCGATGACGAACCTGCAATGCAAGATAATTCAGATTCTGAAATTGTTAATGACGAGGATAAGGTTGATTTGGGTTCTGATGATGATTACATTTATGTTGACCACACTAATGATGAGATGTCTGAGGAAACTCAAAATCCTCAGGAAGACTCTGAAGATGATGATTTCGAAAATAAACCTCAGGAATTCAAGGTACAAAACCAGTCCAAAAGATCCAACTTCGTAAAATCAATCATTTCAGAAGTAGTCAGCGGTGAATCCAGATTGGACCCTGATGAAATAGAAGTGGTTCGAGGCGAAATTATTGAAGAGGATATTCCTGAATCCAAACCTGCTCCTAACGATGAAAATGTTGTCGAAGCGGAAATTGTAAATGGAGATTCTTTCGATGAAGAGATTTTAGAAAAGCCAACTCCGAAACATGATTATTTTGAAGACGATGAGGAACTCAACATTTTTACTGATGAACTGCCTGACTTGAGTCATGATGAATATGAAGAAATTCATGAAGAAGCAACCGAGGTCATTAACAAGGCCATGAGTGAATTCATGAACGATGTATTTGAAAATGATGATTTGGATATTGAAGAGGACAGTTCCTTTGAAGAATCAATTCAGGATAGATATGTTGACGAAGAGATAATTGATGATGCCTCTGGTGAAATTAATATTGATGATGAGATTGATGATTCTGGAGATATTAATATTGCTGATGAGAAACCTGCTGAAGATATAATTGAAGATGACAATACCGGTGAAGAAACCTCTGAAGAGGTTGTATACTTTAAAGGAGCCACTGACGTTACCAATCCTTTAAGAAAGAACAATGTTTACTACAGTGAGAATAAAAACAAATCTTTAAGAGATTCAATTAAAGGAATTAAAAAGGATATGCAGTACATCAACAAGTCTCTAAATGAAATTGAAAATCCAACTCAAATTGATTATGTTTCTGTTGTAGACAGGACAGAGGAATATGACCCTAATGACTACTTGTCAAGACCAAGTGATGACGATTCTGATAGGATTATTCAAATGGAAGAGGAATTGACATTTGCCGAAAAAGAAGAGCAAAGAATAGAAAATGAACTTGCTGAAGATTCATTTGAAAGTGAAATCCTTCAAGATGATGATGTTATCATAACAGTTAATGAACTTCATATGCGTGAAGAGCTTAAAGATCAGGCTCTGGAAAACATTATCCAAACAGCAAATGAAGATTATAAGGAAATTGAAAAGGAAAGGTTCCAGAATGCCAACAAACTGAAAGCATTTGATGACCAGAAACTTCCAGGCAAAAGGAAACTGGAAGATGAAATAATTGATTATGTTCAGGCTACAGATATTGGTCTGACTCCTCAAAATGATTTGTATGCCCAACCAATTCCAAAGGTTGCTCAGTCTGTAAAGAATATCGTTGATATTGAAGGCCCTATCCATGTCAAGGAAATAACCTCAAGAATTAAGGAAAGCTGCAATATCAAAAGGGCAGGATCAAATCTGAAAAAGACTGTTAAACTAGCTGTTGATGAGGCTGAAAAATCAGGATACATTATTAAAATTGGAGATTTCCTATATGATGCTTCAAATAATAATGTGGTAATAAGGAAAAGAAACAAGCCTAATATAGAATTGATTTCTGATGAGGAGATTGCAAAAAGCATAGAACTTGTTCTCATTCACAAGCAAAATGTTTCAACAGGTCAAATCGCAAAAGAGGCTTCACGCAATTTCGGATTCAAATCCACCTCCAAAAAGACTGCTTCCAGAATAAATGGTGTTTTGGATTTGATGATTGCAAACAATCGTGTTAAAATAGTCAATGATTATGTGGAATTGAATTAGGTGAGATTTATGTCAACAAAGGTTAAATCTCCTGATAATCTGCCAAATAAGCCTGGCGTATATATTATGCGTGATGCATCAGACACCATAATCTATATAGGAAAGGCCAAAAATCTTGTAAAAAGGGTTAAATCTTATTTTCGAGAAAAGCTTGACAGGCCAAAAACCCAAATTTTGATGAGCCATTTCGACAGTCTGGAATATATTGTAACCAATTCCGAAAAGGAAGCTCTTATTTTAGAGGCTACACTGATTAAAAAGCATCGCCCAAGATATAACGTTCAGCTAAAGGACGATAAAAGATATCCTTATGTAAAGATAACAGATGAGAAGTTTCCACGTCTTCTGATTACAAGAAACGTTACCAAGAACGGTATTTATTACGGTCCTTTTACCGATGTGGGATCAGTTAAGCAGACTGTTAAATTTTTAAAATCATTATTTAAAATCAGGACATGCCGCAATATGGATGGGCCATGCCTTAACTCTCAAATTGATTTGTGCTATGCTCCATGTGATGGAAAAATCACTGAAAAGGAATATTCCGAGATAATAAATAAGATTGATTTGTTTTTCCAGGGTAAATATTCCGCTATTGTAAGGAATCTTAAAGATGAAATGATGCAGGCAGCCGAAAATGAGGAATATGAAAAGGCGGCAGTCATAAGAGACCAGATTGCATCAATAGAAGAAATCATGGAAAAACAGTTTGTAGACCTGGTTGATGATGATTTGGATCAGGATGTAATAGCCATTGCTCCGGGAGATGATGAGGTCGTTGTCATTATAATGCCTATTAGAAACGGTAAGATTGTGGGCCGTGATGACTTTTTGATGAGCGCCTCCCAGTATGATTCATCATCCGAAATCATGTTTGCTTTTATCCAGCAGTACTACGGATACAATCGCCATGTTCCAAAACAGATTCTTTTGGATGAGGACATTGACGAAAAGCAATTGCTTGAAGAATGGCTGAGCGATTTGAGAGGAAATAAGGTTAGCATCAAGGTTCCTCAAAAGGGCGTCAAATTACGTTTGGTTAAAATGGCCCGTAAAAATGCTGAAATCATCAAACATCAAAAGAAAAAGATGGAGTCTGCATTGATTGAACTTAAGAAATACCTGAAGCTTGAAAGATTGCCTCATGTCATTGAAGGGTATGACATAAGTAACATTTCAGGCAAATTTGCTGTGGGTTCAAAAGTATCGTTTAAGGACGGAAAACCTAACAAAAAGAAGTATAAACATTTCAGAATGGAAACTCCGGGACCAAACGATTTTGCCATGATGGAGGAATTGCTGACTCGCAGATTGAAAATGGTGGACAGAGACCCCGAACCTGACCTGATAGTAATTGATGGAGGTAAGGGACAGCTTGGTATGGCATGTGGCGTATTGGAGAAATTGAATCTCACTCATATTCCAATCATCGGGCTTGCAAAGGAATTTGAAGAGATATTTATTCCAAATTCGTCTCGCCCTATTATAATTCCAAAAAACAATCAGGCACTGCATTTGCTTCAGCAGGTGAGGGATGAATCACATCGCTTTGCTATAACTTATCATAGAAAACTTCGCAGTAAGGATATATCAGCCTCTTCGCTTGATGATATTGCTGGAATCGGTAAAAAACGAAAGATAAATCTTTTAAAAGAATTTAAAACAATTGATAATATTAAAAATGCTTCTGTAGAGGAATTAGCTAAAATAGAGGGTATGAATCAAAAAACGGCTGAAAATGTCTATAATTATTATCACTAATCCCTTATCAATTTTTAGAAAAAAATACTAATTTTCCATTAACTTTAAATATAAGAATTTTAAAAAGTTTTTATAAAGAATATAAAAGGAATTAAAATTTATGGTTAGATGTCCAAGATGTGGATATGAGAACGCAACCTCATCCACGTATTGTGATAACTGTGGCTACATTCTTTCCACTCAAACTCAAAACCCAAGTAATTCAAAAAGAAAAAAAGGCTGGAATGTGGGCATAGCTAAAAAGATTGTAATCGTTATGGGTATAATCGTTATCGCATTATTATTGTTTTCTTTTGTTTATAATAATTCCCAACCTTCTCATAATGATACTTTAAATGTATTTTACGATGATGGAAGTAACCATCAATCTTCTACTTATCCATTCAAAGTTGTAATCAAATACGACGGTAATTGGTATGCCAAAATGGGAAATCCGGATTACCTTGTAGAAAGATCAAGTTCAGGCACAAAAACATACTCACTGGATTGCGCTGCCTGGGATGATGTTCAAATCGAAGCTCAAAAATACGGCGGTTCAGGTCAGCTTCAAATTCAACTTTTAAGAAATGGTAAGGTTGTAGCTGAAAACTCAACTACAGATGGTTCTGATAGTGTTTCATTATATTTTGACAGTTAGATTTCACTGACTGCCTTTTCCAATAACTCTATTAGCTCTTCTGTTTTGTAGAGTCTGATTTCTTGCTCATCGTTATCCTTAAATATTTTGATAAATTCAATCATGTCATTGCATAACTGGTCATATTGAATATTTAGGGTGTTGAAGTTAGACAGTAGTGCAAATGCTCTTTCCTGGTCTAATTTAGGATTGTCGTTAAGGATTCTTTCCATATTAGCGAAATGTGTTTCAATCATTATTTTTTGTTCTTTTAAAACATTTAGATATTCTTGGATTTTATTGTCACTAGCCATTTTTATCACTTGTTTTTTAATATGTCAATATAAAATATAAATAGTTTCATGAATAATATTGTATTATTAAAAGGGGCATTAAGAATGATAAAAGTTGAAAATGTAAGTAAAGACTATGAATTGGATGATGGAACTAAGGTCACAGCACTTAAGGATGTCAGTTTTGAAGTTAAGGAAGGAGAAATCTTAGGAATCATGGGAAAAAGCGGTTCCGGTAAAACTACACTTTTAAGGGCTTTAAGAGGAGTCGAACATATCGACAGCGGCAGTATAACTGTTGGTGATGTTACCGTTAAAGCAGGACAATCCCAATTTTATTACAATAATCTTAAAAAGGAAACTGCAATTCATCTTCAAAGGTCTTTTGGATTATGGCCTGATACAGTACGTGAAAACGTATTGAGAAAATTGTATGCGAGAAACTATTTCGATGAAAGTGACACTAATTTTGAAACTGCCGAAAGTGAATTCGGTGATGAGGCAGATGAACTTCTGGAATTGGTTTCCTTAACTCATAAAAAAGACCACTATGCATCAGTCTTAAGTGGCGGTGAAAAACAAAGGCTTATTATGGCCCGTCAACTTGCAAAACAACCTAAAGCTTTACTTCTTGATGAACCTGCCACTATGGCATGCCCTAAAACCAAACAGGAAATATTGGATGCCGTTAAAAAAATCAATGAAGAATTGAATATTACTGTTATTATTATATCTCACCTGCCCGATGTCCAAAAATACCTTGCAGACAGAGTGATATTACTTGAAGACGGAGAAATCACCGATGAAGGAACTCCCGAAGAAATCTGTGACAAGTTCATGGCAGATATGGCACCTATTGTTGATATTCAAAATATCTCCACTGATGAAGATGTCATTGAAGCTAAAGACCTTAAAAAACGTTTCTATCTGTTGACAGGTGGTGAAGTTCTTGAAATGGAAGATATAAACTTCAAGGTTCAAAAAGAAAATATTTTAAGCATCATCGGTCCAAGTGGTGCAGGTAAAACAGTCCTTTTAAGGATGTTGGGAGGACTTGAAGAGCCTGATGACGGGGATGTGTTGTATTATGTCGATGACGAATGGAGAGATATTGAAATTCCTGGAATCAGCCGTATGAAAATACGCTCCAAATTGGGTTTTATGCATCAGGAGTTTTCACTTGTCCACTATTCAACCGTTTTAAGCCAGCTTGCTACAAGATTGGGGTATAAAAACCAGGACATTGTTAAGGATGCACAGGAAAGGGCAAGAAAAATAGGCATTGGTGAGGAATTGTTGGACTCATTTTATCTTTTAACTGATTTGCCTGAAACCGAGGCAAAACATCGTTTGGAACAAATTGGGCTTGATGCTGAAATTCTCAATGATTTGTTCCCAAGGTTCCCTGAAACTGCAACCAGAGAAGCTGTAGCAGATATTTTTGAAAACCTTGATTTGGATTTGGACATATTGCCTAGAAAATCTTATGAATTGTCTGGCGGTCAGCAGGTCCGTGTAATGCTTGCGTTAATCTTAGTTTCAAGACCTAAATTCCTGCTTTTAGATGAACCTTTCGGTGATCTCGACCCGGTTACTTTAAGGGATGTTACCAATTCTCTTAAAAAGATTTCCAAAGAATATGGAATTACCATTGTAATGATTTCACATAATACTGACTTCATCAAGGAATTAAGCAACAGGGCACTGTTTATGGATGACGGCAAAATCATTGATGACAGCGAAAACATCGATGAAATTGTCGATAATTTCATTGATTTCTGCCATGCGGATTATCTGAAGGGTGGTTGCTAGTGTTTGATGTGATAATGGTTCCTGTGGACGGTTCAGAATATGGATATAAGGCCGCAGAGGTGGCAATTGAAATTGCAGAGAAATTTTCATCTAAGATAGCTGCAGTCCATGTCCTTGAGGAATTTTCATTTAACAGCTATGACAGTGAGGAAGATTCAGGTGATGACATTCTATCAAGGATTACCCGAAAGGCCAATGAAGTTGGTGTTGAGGTAACTGAACATCTGCTCACTGCAGACCCGTTGAGGGACATGAAATTCATTGTTGATCAAACCCGTGCAGATTTGGTTGTAATTCATGCGCACGGCTCCAACAATAATAGATTTGTTTCATTTGAAGAGAATAATGTTTCTGATACTCAGATTGGTTCAGTTTCCGAAAGGCTCTTGAGGACCTCTGAAGTTCCGGTATTATTAATCAAATGATACTAAAAAACTTTTTTTTATCTTTTTTTGCCCCTAAAATTACTATTTTTTCCTAAATGTTTAAATATTATAAAAAACTTAGTATTTATAACATAAACTGTTGATATAAGGAGATATTTATGATTGTTAAAGATTGGTGCTCATTCTGTGGAGAATGTGCAGGAGTTTGTCCAAGAAATTTAATCCAAGTAAGAGAATACTCATTAGTATTCAATGATGATGACTGTAAAGATTGTGATACATGCATTAAAGCATGTCCAATTGATGCTTTAGAAAAAGAGGAATGATTATATGATTGAAACTGATGTAATAGTAGTTGGTTCTGGACCTGCAGGTTCCAGTGCAGCAAAACATGCTGCTTTAGGTGGAGCAAGAGTAATTTTGATGGATAAAAAGTCCGAAATCGGATCACCGAAAAGATGTGCAGAAGGAGTTTCAATTCAAGGCCTTGAAAAATTGGGAATTGAACCATCTCCTCGTTGGATTACCAAAAAGATTGAAGGAGTAAGAATCCAGACACCTGACGGAACCGATATCTGGCTAACAGAAGATCAGGTAAAAATCCCTGAAGCAGGTTACATTCTTGAAAGAAAAGTGTTCGATAAGCACATGGCAATGGATGCTGCAAGAGCAGGTGCTGAAATCAAAATCAAAACTTTGGTAACAGGCATTGATAAGATTGAAAACGGATACATCGTTGAAACCGAGTCCATGGGTAAAAAGCAAGACTACAAATGTAAAATATTGATAGCAGCAGACGGTCCTGAAGGCCACGTCGCAAGATGGGCAGGATTAAGGCCTGCAGCAAAACCTAAAGAAATGGAATCAGGCGTACAATACGAAATGTGTAATGTGGAATTTGAAAAACCTGGAGTAATTGAATTTTACTTAGGTTCCTGCGCACCGGGCGGTTATGTATGGATTTTCCCTAAAGGGGACGACATTGCAAATGTAGGTTTAGCTGTTCTTCCTCACAAAGCAGAAAAAACCGCAAAAGAATACCTGGACGATTTTGTTGCAAAATCACCTTACTTGAAAAATGCGCAAGCCGTTGAATTGAATGTAGGTGGAGATCCTGTAGGTGGAATGACCAAAAAATTATATGATGACAATATCATGGTTGTTGGAGATGCAGCCGGCCAAGTTAACCCGTTGACTGGTGGAGGAATCATTTCAGGTATGACTGGTGGAATGTGTGCTGGTCAAGTGGCTGCACAGGCTATCAAAGAGGACTGTTCCAAAAAATTCTTAAAATTATATGACAAAATGGCTCATGAAGAATTGGACCATGAAATCAAAAGATACAAAAAAGTACAGGAATACTTGCTTACATTATCTGATGAAGAATTGGATGAACTTGGTCATGCATTTGAAGGGGAAAGCTTTGATAAAATTTCAACCACTGAAATCGTTAAGAAATTAATTAAGATATCTCCAAAAGCTTTACTCAAATTAGGTAAGTTCGTATAGGTGTTGAAATTGATTTTGGTTACTGGTGGAGCAGGTTATATAGGCTCTCATACAAACAAGGCACTGCATGCCGCAGGATATGACACAGTAGTCGTCGACAATCTCTGCAAAGGTTATGAAAACTTTGTAAAATGGGGATTTTTTGAGGATTGCGACTTCGGTAGCGGTGATTTAAGGGAAGTCTTTAAAAACTATGACATCGATGGAGTTATTCATTTCGCTGCATTTTCATCAGTAGCGGAATCAGTAGAAATGCCTCAAAAATACTTTAAAAACAACTATAAAAACACTTTAAACCTCTTGAAAATCATGAGGGAATTTGGTGTTGATAAATTTATTCTATCATCAACCGCTGCAGTATACGGAAATCCTTCAAAGATTCCAATTACAGAAGATACAGAATTAAAGCCAATCAATCCTTATGGACACTCCAAATTCATCACTGAAAAGGCACTTGAAAGGGAAGCCGAAAAAGGTGATTTCAATTATGTATCTTTAAGATACTTTAATGCGGCAGGTTGTGATTTTGATTGTGAGATCGGGGAATTGCATGACCCTGAAACTCACTTGATTCCTTTAGTGTTGGATGCGGCTATAGGAAAAAGGGACAGCATATCTATTTTTGGTGACGATTACGATACTCCTGACGGAACTTGCATTCGCGATTATATCCACGTAAATGACCTTGCGGATGCACATATCAAGGCATACGAATACTTATGCAATGAAAAGGAATCAAATATCTTCAACCTTGGAAACGGTGAAGGATATTCCGTTCGTGAAGTAATCGACATGTGCAAAAAGGTTACAGGTCGTGATTTTGAAGTCAAGATAGATGAGCGCCGTGAAGGAGATCCTGCCATCCTGATTGCTGATTCAACCAAAATTCATGAAAAGCTGGGTTGGACTCCTCAATACGATTTGGAGCAAATTGTAGAGTCAGCCTGGAAATGGCATGAAAAAATGAATGTAATCTAGGTAATTTTCATGGAAAATGATAACCACGAATCAAAAATTGACGTTCGTATAATTGTTCAGGGATTGGATGTTGCCCAGCTGGTTTCAAAAGCTGTAAACAACATTCAGCTAGAGAGGGATTATAACATTATTGTTTCTTCAATCATTCCAACCACTGAACTGAATATTGTCAAAAAGGTAGCCAGTGGTGCTGATATATTATTGATTGGAGGATATGGTCATGATGAAACATACAATATCCTATTCAATGAACTGAAGACCGATTTTAACCATATAGGATTATTTGATTATAACAACATCATCATTGAAGATGAGTCAATAGATTTCAGATTGGCTGAAAAGGAAATTCTGAATTCAATAATAAAGTCAACATTGTCTTATTCTTTAAACCTAATCAATATCCATACTTTGGAAAACAAACTGATGAAGGTAACTCATAACTATAACAATTTGCTTGATGATTACAATAAGCTAATTAAGGAAAGCGAAGTCTTATCTCAGCAGAATAAGGAATTGATTGAGGATATCGATGAGATAAAATCTGATTTTTCTGCTTTCAAACTGCGCTATGAGGATATCTATTCCAAAGACATCCTTGAAATATTCAATCTCGAAGACCTCTGGCAGGAAACATTCAGGCAGGAATTGGTCGATGAGGACAGGATTGTCATCGCCACAAACAAGTTCAAGCCGGAAAACATCATCGTTGGTCAAAATTATATTGCAGCTGAATCAAAATCTAAGGCCGTCGAATGGTTAAATATTGTTAGAACTGCACTAATATTCGTAGATGACAATTCTGAAGATTTAATAAAGGAATTAAATACTAAAAAAGAAGAAAAAATCCCTGAGGTCAGGGAAGATTACGATATTCCCAACACTTTTGAAAACTTTTGGGATTAATGCTGGAAATGTTTAAGAAAGTTATTGGGTGACTTTCCATTCCAGATACTTATAATACAATTCAGGATCTTTAGATTTTAAGTCATTGAAAAATTCTTTTTGTTTTTCGTCATCAAATTTGGATATGACCTCTTCAATGGCGAGAAACGGAGATAATCGAACTGTTTTATTATTTCTTTCCTCCATTCTGCTTTTAATCAAATCACAAAGTTCCTTTAAATACTCCAAATGTGTGAAATAAACAATTTCAGGTTTGGGTCCACGTTCAAAATACTTTTTTGGTATTTTATTGGCTTCAAAGTCATGCATGAAATCTATAATCCTATCTCTTTCTTGCAATATTTTTTTTAAACTATCATCTTCGAATTCTTTCCTGTAATCTTTAGGATTCAACATCATACTTTCGCCTCTAAAAAACATTTCATTATCTATGTTGCATGTTATTTTTTTAATAATATTTAAAATGTTATTATCTTGGAAGTGATTTAATATAAATATTTTTGACAATTTTCGGTATTGGTTTTCAAAACATTATTATTTTATACTAGTTTTAAGATAATTATAATTATACTATTTTATAGGGAGTTTATAAATGCAAAGTGAGATGGAAGATAAGTGTGGTATTGTTGGAATTCATTGCTGTGATGAATCTAAAAATGTCGCATCTTTTGTTTATTATTGTTTGTATGCTTTACAGCACAGAGGTCAAGAATCAGCAGGAATTGCTGCTTTTAATCCAATCAATGGTTTAAATTGCTACTGCGGAATGGGTTTAATAACTGAGGTATTCAAGGAATATGATATCCAGAATCTGCCCGGAAGCAAAGCAATAGGCCATGTAAGATATTCAACCACAGGCCAGTCAAAATTGATTAATTCACAACCTTTCGTAACTGATTTTGGTGATGGATTCATTGCTATGGCACATAATGGGGATATCGTCAACTCCGAAGAGTTGAAAAAGGAACTCATCGATGAAGGATTTTATTTCAAGTCCGATTGCGATTCTGAAGTGATTTGTTATATGCTTAAAAAAGAGCATTATGACAAGGATAAGAATGTTTTGGAGGCTATTGAAGCCGTATGTAAAAAACTTGTAGGATCATATGCATTGACTATCCTTGTTGATGGTGAACTGTATGGTGTTAGAGATCCTATGGGAATAAAACCACTGGCCATTGCAAAAAGAGGTGATGAATTTATTTTGGCTTCAGAAACCGTTGCTTTTGATGTGATTAATGCTGAATATATTAGGGATATTGTGCCTGGTGAAGTTGTTTACTTTAAAAACGATGAAATTAACTCCCACATGTTGGAAAGCGCTGGAAAATGCAAGCTTTCACACTGCATGTTTGAATATGTATACTTTGCAAGACCTGACAGTACAATTGATGGCATTAACGTTTATGAAACCAGAATGAATATCGGAAAACAGTTGCATGAACTTTATCCTATTGATGCGGATGTTGTTATTCCGGTTCCGGACTCATCAATTCCTGCAGCTATAGGATATTCAAGAGCTTCCGGAATACCATATGGTGAAGGTTTAATCAAAAATAGATATGTTGGAAGAACATTCATCATGCCTACCCAGGAAGAAAGGGAACTTGCAGTAAGGCTTAAGTTGAATCCGATTAAAGAGGCCATTAAAGGCAAAAAGATTATTCTAATCGACGACAGTATAGTAAGGGGAACCACTTCAAAGCAGTTGCTTGATCTTGTAAAAGAAGCGGAACCTGCAGAAATTCACTTTTTGGTAGGATGTCCTCCTGTTATTGCTCCATGTTATTATGGTGTGGCTATGGCGACCAAAAAGGAATTGATTGCTGCCAATTATTCTGTTGAAGAAATCCAAAAACAGCTTGACATAGACTCTTTAGGATACATTACACTTCCTGCTCTGGTCAAAGCTATCGGAATGGATAAGGAAGACTTATGTTTAGGCTGTGTAAATGAAGAGTACCCGACAGAAATTCCTGAAGGACTGGAAGCTGAAACTTACTATAAACCTTAGATATTTATGGTTGAACTATTAGCTCCTGCGGGAAATTTCATATCTCTGCGCGCCGTTTTGGAAAATGGTGCGGATGCGGTTTACTTTGGACTTGATGATTATAACATGAGGGCCAATGCAAAAAACTTTTCTTTGGATGATTTAAGCCAAGTTTCTGAAATTGCCGGTGAATATGGAGCTAAAACCTATTTATGCACCAATATCATTTTAGATGAAAAGAGAGCGAATGAACTGGAAAGTAATCTGGAAGCTATTTCATCATCAGATATTGATGGACTTATTTTATCCGACATAGGTCTGATTGAAGATACAGTATCGCATGGCCTTGAAGCCCATATAAGCGTTCAGGAAAATGTGACTAATTCCTTTACTTTAAAGACTCTTAAAAAGCTTGGTGCTAAAAGAGCTATTTTATCCAGAGAACTGTCTTTAAGACAGATTACTGAAATTACCAAAAAATCACCTATTGAAACAGAAATATTCATTCATGGTGCAATCTGCATGGCGATTTCAGGCAGGTGCTTTTTAAGCTATGGATTATATGGAAGAAGCGCAAACTGCGGTGACTGCTTGCAGCCTTGCCGTAAAAACTGGACATTGACATATGAGGAAGGTGAAGACAATGTCATCAACTTCTCGGATGTTGAAGATGAGTCTTTTATCGTAACTGGAAGTGATGATGGAAGCTATAGGACCAACTTCTTTTCTCCGAAGGATATGTGCATGATTGAATATATTCCGGAGCTGATTAAAAGCGGTGTTGCATCATTTAAAATTGAAGGAAGGGCTAGAAGTCCAGATTATGGTGCTATGGTAACTGGAATTTATCGTGAAGCTATTGATGGCTATCAAGAGGACCCTCTAAATTACAGGGTTAAGGATGAATGGATGGATGAGCTGACAAGCGTATTCAACCGTGGTTTTGATACAAACTTTTACTTTAATACTCCATTTGAGATAAGTGAAGATAATCAATCAAAATATATTAAAAAGGACATTGGACAGGTTGTAAACTACTACAATAAAGTAGGTGCCGCCGAGCTGAGAATCTGGGATGATTTAAAGATAGGAGATAAGATCATCATTCAGGGCCAGACTACAGGTTCAATCACACATACTATTGATTCCATGCAGATTGAAGGAAAATCTGTTGAAAATGTTGAAAAAAATACAAATGTGGCTATTTTAATACCAATAAAGGTTAGAAAAAACGATTTCGTTTATAAATTAGTTGAGAGGGATTCTAATGATTAAAAAAATTGCTATCTATGGAAAAGGAGGAATAGGAAAGAGTACTACAGTGGCTAATCTGTCTGCTGTATGGGGTAGTGATGATTTAAACTGTCTTGTTATTGGATGTGATCCGAAAGCGGACACAACACGTACATTATACGGTTCAAGAATTCCTACAGTTGTCCACACATTGAAGGAAAACAGGACACCTGAAAAAGAAGATCTGGTTTTTACAGGTTTTAAAGGCATTCAATGTGTTGAAAGTGGAGGTCCCGAACCGGGTGTAGGATGTGCCGGAAGAGGTGTCATTGTCGCAATGAAAAGACTTGAAAAGCTTGATATCTTCAATGACGATTTGGATGTTGTCGTATATGACGTATTGGGTGATGTTGTTTGCGGTGGTTTTTCAGTTCCTTTGCGTGAAAAATATGCCGATGAGGTGTTGATTGTAACTTCAGGTGAATACATGTCACTTTATGCGGCAAACAATATTGTTCGTGGAGTCAAAAAGCTTAAGGGAAACTTGAGCGGTATCGTATGCAACTGCAGAAATGTTGACAATGAAGAGCAAATTGTCAATGACTTTGCAAAAAAGATAGGAACACATGTAGTTGGAACAATTCATAGAAGTAATTTGATACAGGATGCTGAATTAGATGCAAAAACCGTTGTAGAAAAATACCCTGAAAGTGATGAAGCACAAGAATACCGTGACCTTGCTTCAAGTATTATGGCTAATGAAAATGTGTCAACTCCGGAACCTATGAGTGATGAGGAATTTGAAGAATTTTTCAAATCATATCTGTAAAAATGTTTTTTTCAACTGATTATGATTCCCCACTTGGAGACATGCTGATAGTAAGTGATGGCGAATCGATTTGTGGGGTCTGGTTTTATGGCCAGAAACATTTCCCTTTATTTGAAAATTTTATCCAAAATGATGGATTGGCTATTTTTAGTGATGTTAAGGATTGGCTTGATGATTATTTTAGAGGTTTGAATCCGAAAATCAATTTCAAATTAAATCCCAAAGGCAGTAAATTCAGGCTTAAGGTTTGGAGGATATTGTCTCAGATTCCTTATGGCGAGACGTTGACATATGGTGAAATTGCATCTCGAATATCTCCGACTATGTCTGCCCAGGCTGTTGGTGGGGCTGTAGGACATAATCCAATTTCTATTTTAACTTTATTGTGCAAGAATTCTCCGGCTTCTTAAAGCTGGTGATGAATTGCAGTTTAAGTGAGTATTTGGATTTCATTATAAAAAAAATATTACTTTTCATTTGCTCTCTTGGATAATCTCTTTTTATTACAATAGCATATATTTATAATTATGAAAAAGAAGAGTTATTTTTTTTTCCTTTGAAAAAAAAATATGGGTTCTTTTGAATCCATGCATGTTTTTAATAAAAGGAAAATTAAAAGATGACTATATAAATGTTCTTTTTTCCTTTGTTTAAAATATTATATGATTAAATGTGTGTATTTGGGAGTAGTTTGTTATAATGGTTGAAAAGGTTTTTATTTTGACTGAGAAAATTGAATTTGTTCCTGATAAGGATTTAGAAAGGGCATTGAATTTCAATTTACGTGCCAGTGGTTATGTATTCAATAAAACATTAGAATACAGTATGTACCGTGAAAACCTAGTCAAAGAATTTAACATCGGCAACCAATATAAAGTCGACCGCAATTACACACAAAAAATCGTAAAAACTCTAAGAAAACAAAAACCATTTTTGAAAAAAGCAGATTCCACATGCATTCAAGCATCTACCGACCGCCTAATCAAAGCATATAATGGATACTATGATGGCCGAACTGGATTTCCTAAATTTAAATCACTTAAAAAAAATCCAGTACAATCCATCACCCTCAGAAACAATGAATATCTGACTAAAGAGGGAGTTAAAGGTACTATAAGATGGCAAGGAAATAGATTAAGATTGAACAAATTAGGATTCATTGAAGTCAAACACAAACGAAACATTACGGGTAAAATCAAAGAAGCAACAGTCATAAAAGAAAACGGCTCATGGTTCGTTTGTATCATTTATGAAATGGAAAAAATACAACCTAAAGATGAATTTTCAGAGCATGGTTTATATGTGGGCATTGATGTGGGATTAACAGACTTCCTAACATTTTCCAACGGAAAAACCATACAGAAACCTGATTTAAAAAAAATAAACGGTAGAATACAATATTACCAGCAAAAACTCAGCCGTCAAAAAGAAGGTGGATCCAATTGGAAGAAAACACTACAAAAGCTTAGAAAATGGATTGACAAGAAAAACAACGTAGTCAATGACTATTACCATAAAATATCCTACAATATTGTCAAACACTGCAAATTCATAGCCATGGAAACATTAAATATTCGTGGAATGATTAAAAGCAACTTAAGTCGTAGCATTCATGAGATTGGATGGGGAAAACTCATTGACATGATACGATACAAGGCAGAATGGTATGGGAGGGAATTCATACAAATCGATCGATGGTTTCCTTCCAGTAAAAAATGCAATGTTTGCGGAGAAATAAATCATGGCTTAGGTCGTGAAGAACGAGAATGGGAATGTCCACATTGCCCCACAGTACATAAAAGGGATGTTAATGCTGCGAAAAATATTTTAGACGAAGGTTTACGCGTCGCTGGTTCAACGATGCTATGCTTAGTAGATTTCATGCCTATTGGTCAAGGCAAATTCACATATAAATATGAATGGAAATGCTTTGACAAAACAATATGCATGGCCTAAGAATCTCCAGCTTCTACAAGCAGGAGAGGTTCAATTCCATGCCATAGGGTTTTATGAGCAAACGGCAAGCTAACAGGGTATGCCGGCGGAATGGATAGGAAAAATGGAATTGCTGAAATTAGAAAAAATTCCATTCGAATATTAGCGTTTGTTTCAAAACAAAAATATTTTTAATTATACTTTACTAATTTTAATTATGAATGCTGTAGCCGGCGAGGATAAGATTTTTACAAGGGATTTCTTTTTAGTTTTTGGAGCTCTGCTTTTCTCAGCCCTTGTGATGTATGCATTGATGTCAACAGTAACAGAATATGCCACATCTCTTGGTTCATCAGCAACCATTGCAGGACTTGTGTCTGGTCTTTATATATTTGGAGGGCTCTGCTCAAGAATCTATTCAGGAAATGCTTTGGAAAAGGTCGGCTGGAAAAAAATAGCTTTGATATTCATGAGCATTCATTTTCTCTCATGTCTTTTGTATTTTATTGTAAATGATGTGACTCTACTTTTAATCGTACGATTTGTTCACGGTATAGGGTTTGGAGCAACTGCAAATGCAATTGTCACTATTGCATCTGATGTTCTTCCAAAAAAGCGTTTCGGGGAGGCATTTGGCTATTTCATGCTTGGAACAACAATAGCGGTTGGACTTGGCCCATATATCAGCGGATTTTTATATGATTTTGTAGGTCCGTATGGATGTTTTGCAGCGGCCAGCGTCTTTTCAGGCCTTGCATTGATTTTTATTTATTTCGTTGACGTTTCACAACATGATCCTGGAAATAATCCAGAATTGGTTAAAAATGATTTGGATGAATATACTGGAATTGAAAAGGTTTTTGAAATTAAAGCCATTCCTGTATCTCTTTTCACTGCTCTGACAAGTCTGGGTTATGTATCTATTCTCTCGTTTTACAGGCTTTATGCGGCTGAGGTTGATTTGACTGGTGCTTTTTCATGGTTTTTCATAGTCTATTCAATAGTTCTGGTTCTCTCAAGACCTGTTGCAGGTAAGATTCAGGACAAAAACGGTGATTTGATAATTTGTGTTGTTGGAATCATCGCCCAATCAGTTGGACTGTTTTTGATAGCGGTCTGGCCATCAGCATTGACGGTTTTTGTTTGTGCAGTCTGTGCAGCACTGGGCTTTGGAACGCTTAATTCCGCCTGCACAACAATCGTTACAAGAAATGCTTCCGAACACCGCCGTTCATATGCAGTGTCTACATTCTATATATTCTGTGATGGTACAATGGGTTTCGGACCTGCACTGCTTGGAATATTTGCAGCAAACGGATATGCTCCGGTATATCTTATATCAGCGGCAATCACTCTTTTGGCTTTGCCGATTTGCATCTATGCTCTGAAATATAGCAATATTGCCTGATAATCAGTTTTTTGTAAAAAAAGAAAAAAATTATAAAAGAGCTTTTATAGCTTCTTTTACATCACCAAGGTCTTCTGTTGGTTCAAACCTTTGAACAACATTTCCCTGACGGTCTACTAAAAATTTTGTAAAGTTCCATTTGATATCGTCGTTGTCTTTGTAGTGTCTGTCAACGGCTTTCAGGACAAGTTTCAATTTGGTTGCGCCTTTTCCTGTTATTTCCTTGAAAGGCTGTTCCTGTTTGAGGTATTCGAATAATGGGGATGCATTTTCACCGTTCACATCTATTTTTTCAAAAATTGTATATGGGACAAGCCATTTTGATCTGCAGACTTCGGTGATTTCTTCTGTTGTTCCTGGTGCCTGACTTCCGAATTGGTTGCATGGGAAATCTAAGATTTCAAAGCCTTGTTCATTGAATTCGTTATATATTTCGTTCAGTTCTGTGTATTGTGGTGTGAATCCGCATTTTGTTGCTGAGTTTACAATCAACAGTACTTTATCTTTGTATTGGCTTAGTGAAACTGGGTTTCCTTCGCCGTCGTTTACTTCAAAGTCATATATTGTCATGTCAGTTCCTCCATGAATTTTAATTATTATTACGACGTTTAACTATATAAAGTTTTGGTATACCTAAATTTTTATAATCTTTAATTAATCTTAAAAATAATCAAAGAAATATATTAAATCATGACAAGACAGGCAAAAATAGTCAAGACCAGTATAATTGGAATTGTAGTCAATCTTATTCTGGTGGCTTTTAAGGCAACTATCGGAATATTGGTCAACTCAATAGCAATTACATTGGATGCTGTAAACAACTTAACTGATGCATTGTCTTCAATAATAACAATAATTGGAACAAAATTGGCCGGAAAAGCACCGGACAAGGAACATCCATATGGATATGGAAGAATTGAATACTTCGCATCAATTATAATTGCAGCAATAGTATTGTGGGCAGGTTTTACCGCACTTATGGAATCATGGCCAAAAATTTTCAACCCTGACGTTACAAGCTACACAACAGTGTCTTTGGTAATCATTGCAGTGGCCGTGGTGGTAAAGTTCCTGCTTGGAAGATATGTGAAAGGCGTTGGCGAATCCATTAACTCACAGGCACTTGTCGCATCCGGAAGCGATGCATATTTTGATGCAATCTTATCACTTGCAACATTGGTGGCAGCTATAGTGTCTTTATTCTGGCATATTTCCCTTGAAGGAATTTTAGGGGTAATCATTTCCATCGTTATCATTAAAGCAAGTTTAGAAATGATAAAGGAAACCGTTGACAGCATGCTTGGTGAAAGGGTAGATGCCGAACTTGCAAAGAAACTTAAAAAGTCAATCTGTGAAGTTCCTGGTGTTTACGGAGTATATGATTTATTCATTCACAACTACGGACCGGAAGACATACAGGGCTCTGTTCACATCAAGGTAGACGACAGTTTGACCGCAGTCGACATACAAAAGCTAACCAGAATCATCTCAACAAAGATATATCAGGAATACTCCATTATCCTAACTGCCGTTGGAATATATGCAAAACATGACGAACATAAGGATATTCAAAAGGATTTGGCAGAAATCACCTCAAAATATCCTGGAATTATTGAAACTCATGGATTTATTGTATATGAAGAGGAAAACCTGATTACATTTGACATGATTGTTGATTTTGAATATGACCGTGAAGATATAAAGAAAAAGGTTTTATCTGAAATCAAATCCAGACATCCGCAATACAATTATATGATTATTGATGACTTTGATACAAGTGACATCAATGCGGATGTGGAAAACTAGTTGATTTTGCATTTAAAATAAAATAAGAAGAGGATACAAAAAATTAAGATATCCTCGCATTTTTTTAATTTTTTTAATAATTACCTAATTGCCTATTAGAATGTCTTCCAAGGCAACGTTATAAACATTTATATTGATATCGTGAGTGCCGTTTACATATATAAATGTATTTCTGTCTTCACTAAATATTCCATCAATACCATTAATGGTTTTGTTAGTGAAGTCGGGCATAGTTGTAGGAAGTTTTGGCCTTGCATTGCCATAGTCACCTACAGAAATAATAATGCCTGCTGTACCATTGTTAAATCCTTTTTGAATGGTTTTAATACCATCTGAATCAATAGTTTCTTTATATAAAGTTTCATTTTCTACAAATCCATCGGGAATAAAGAATGTCTCTCCGTTAATAATTTCTTCAGCAGCACTGGCAACGCCTAAAAAAGTAACTGCAATACCTATTACAATTAACATATAAATTAATTTACTATACTTCATTTTTATCACGCTGATGGCATTTTTAAAGAAAATACCTGATTTCCGTTTTCATCGAAAACGGTATTTTCGATTTTATAAACCTCTTTACTACAAGTATGATTTACAAGAACTAGCATTCCGTTTTCATCGATGACAATATCGTTCATACTTGTTGTTGTTTCATCAATTTTATTTCCTGATTCGTCATAATATTTTGTATTTACCGTATACTGATTAAAGTTTTCAGGTTTGTCATATATTTTACATTTAACTACGCAATTTTTTGATTTCATGGTGGTTTCCATTGGAATAATGGTCAGTTTGTTTGCAATTGGTTCGTCCTCGATGCTGACACTACCGTCTCCCTTTTTAACAATCTGTTGACCCTCATCTAAAAATAAAGATGGATTGGATAATAAGTAGGTTCCGGCAATTGCAATGATTGCAATAGCTGCAATGGCAACTAAAATCAACTTGAAACGTTTGTTTTTATCTTTCAGTAATCCTTTTGAAGGTTCTTTCTTTGTTTGTTCGGGTTTTGTTTTTGGCTGAGCTTCAATTTCCTTTTTCAAATCAATATGTTTTGAAATTTTAGGATTTTCAACTGGCTTGTTGATTAGATTTCCCACATCAATAACTAGCTGTTTGAAGTTATTTTCAGGATTGGGAAATGCATCCAGCCAATGAACGTCATTTAAATTTTGTGAATTTTCACATTCTTCAATTTTATATGATAGGATAGGCACATCATCAGAAAGTGCAAAATCAACATCGGCATTTACAAAATTAGAATTCTTGGCATTTTTCGAGTATACCAAAACGAAAGCCTTGGATTTTTCTATTGCCTCAATGATTTTTTCCTTTCCTTCGCCAATATCCAAATCACGTTTTTTAATCCAGCACTTTATTTTATTTTCTTCCAAAACATGACATATCGCCTGTGCGGCAACAAGATCCTCATCACTATAGCTTATATAAACGTCATTCTGTGAATCCATTTTCAAATCGGCAGCTGTAAACTTTGAAATGTCTTTCAACAGTTCGTTATGGAAATTTTCAGGGTTTGGATATGCATCAATTTTAGGGACATCTTTCAGATAGAACCCTAATTCCCCTTCAAATTCAGAGTCATCAACAGCATATACGATAATTGGGATAGCGGAGAAAGCTATATCCACATCTGTTGATACGTAGTTTGACTTATTTGAATCTTTTGAATAAACCAAAACGAAACATTGTGAAGATTCGATCGCTTCAGTAAGCTTTTTAACAGTATCATTTTCACTAAAGTCCCTTTTTTTAATCCAGCAGGTCTTGCCGTTTTTTTCTAAAAAACTGCAAATGTCTTCTGCAATCTTTTCATCCTCTGGTGCATAACAGATATATACATCGGATTTCATAATGTCTCTCCGTATTCGTCAATTAATGAATCAAATAAATTATCGTCATCTCCAACACTTTTCAATACTGATTTTCTGAATAAATACTCTTTTCTGTTCAATATGAAAAAGATTATTGCAACAATCCATAATATGAACATGAACAGTGAGGATATGCCAAACTCTAACAGATTATAAATTCCTCTTGATCCTATGAAATAGAAAAATATGGCCATCAGCAATGGGACAACGCTAATTGCTCCCTGAAGAGTAATTTTTTTCATTTTTGCTGAAATGCCCATATATAGTAATGCTAGTGAATATAGGGGTGTAGCTAAAAATATCAGTGATTTCCATTCATTTTTAACTGAAATCTTATTGAATTCTCCATTTCTAGCCTTTTCCATTACGTTGCTGTCTATGATAGGATTTGATTTTTCATCACCAATTAGCCTTGAAACATCCTTGACCAATGTTTCAAATACATTTTCAGGTTGAGGATATGCTTCCAACCAGTGGCCGACTTTTAAAAAGTACTTCAAATCGTCTTTTGGCATGGATTCGTCGATTTTAAAAGAAAGTATTGGTTTGCTGTTTGAAAAAGCAAGGTTGATTTCATTGTTTACAAATTTTGATGCCTGTGAATTGGATGAAAATACCAAAACTACAATTTTTGAGGTTTTTATTCCATCGACAATCTCTTCGGCATACGGTTTTCCTGAAGAAATGTTGCGGGGTGCAATCCAGCATCTTATCTTATTTTCTTCAAGCACATGACAAATAGCATCGGCTGTGATTTTGTCCTTTGTTGAATAACTTATAAAAACTTCGTGAACCATAACAACACCTAACCTGAACTGCTTGCTATAAATGAATCCATATATCTCGGATTTTCTCCGGTCACTTCAATGATTTCTGTATTGTCCTCAAGTTTATATGGGTCACCGGCACTTTTAATAATGGCATCATTAGGCACAATGGCTCCATATTTGTTTTTAGCATTTAAAAGGAAACAATGTGTAGCATTGTAATCGACCTTTGTCACGCCATTAAAATCATCTCTAATATTGTCATCATAATTTGTGGAGTCTCTGGTTTTTTTAAGTTGCAGATTATGTGACGGGAACGGGCTTGTCAGGGTAAAGGTAGTGTTGTCAAAGGTGTAGGCACTGTCCTGTTCAATGAAACATGTCATTCCATTCCATTCAACCCTTTCAAGATTGCTGTTCGCCGGATATACCATCATAACAAGTGCAATACATAAAAAAACTAGGATTAGTGAAATTATTATTATTGATTTATTCGCCAATTCTGTTTTATTTTTTTTCTGCATTGAAAACACCAATCGTATTTGTTGATATAGTTGAATTATCAAATTCACAATGAATAATATTTAGTAAAATATGTAGAAACATATTTTTTTTATCATTCTTACTATTTTTTCTATAATTTCTGATATATAAAATATGATAAATCCAAATAAATTATAAAATTAGAGGTTATCTGGATTGGTTCGCCTTTTCATAAGAACTCTTGAATAGGCAAGTGATGCAGATACGATAATTGCAAGCAATGTAGGTCCGAGAATTATGGAATCAAACAGCCCGGCAATCTGATAGATGGCAAATCCGGCAAACCATGCAAACAGGTTCCATTGCCATGTTCTGTTTTCCTGTTTTTTATCAAAATAAAATGAAACGAGTAGCACTGCAGCCATTGGAGCGAAAACCGATGATATGAGATAAAGAAATCCAATATAATGGTCCATGATACCTGAAATTGCTATTATTGCGCTCATTGCACTGACTGCCACTCCTACAATTTTCGGATTGAGTTTTCCGTAGATTGCTTTTGCGGATTCTCCAGCCGAATTTGCCGCAAGGAAGTTTGTGGTTACTGTTGAAAGCACCATTATTATTACTCCAGGAACTCCAAATCCTGCCAAAAGAATTGCCTGTGCAATGTTGCTTGCACAGATTCCGGCAATCTCCACTCCTATAAAATACATCCAGAGGCTAGCAATGGTATATGCTATTGCAGATACTGCAGTGGCCTTCACGGGCTTTTCGCCATCTTTGGTGTAGTCTGAAATTACAGGCAGCCATGAAATCGGCATTGCAATTGAAATTTCAAAAATGTTCCAAAAGCTTAGAGTATTTTTGAGTCCTTCAGAGGTTGGCAAAGCGGCTGCCGGACCAATGAGGAATAACTTTGCAGAAAGCGCCACAAGAAGCAGAGTAAGGACAACCATGACGGAGGTTGTCACCTTTGAAGTCCTTTGAAGGCCAACATAAACCCATATTGCGATTAGAATTGCAAGGATTATGCAGGTCATGGCAAATGAAATTGGCAGATTCAGACCTATTATTGCAGTTGCACCCTGGGCATTCAGAACTGCAATCCATGCAATCAGCTGCAGCACGTTCAATGCTGCAAAAAACTTGGATCCATAGGTGCCGAAGGCGGTTTTTGTTGTCTGCATTGCATTCATCTGGAGTCTTGCACCAATGAGACCAACGAAAAAGAGAAGTATTCCTCCAAGAATATGTCCAAGGACTAATGGAAACAATAATGAACTTAAGGTAGATGCAGATGCGATTTGTATTCCTGCCTCGATTTCAGAAACTGAAATTGCAACTCCAAACCATATCGCTGCATTTGTAAAAAGTTTTGTGCGGTTGTCCATATTCATCCCATTAGTTTTTGCTTTATAATTATATGGTTTTTCAATTTAAAATATTTTTGAAAAATTGGTCTGTTGTATTAATATGGGATGCATTAATTGAAAGTTGAATTAAAAATGGTGTTTAAAAATTAAAAAAATAATGGTGGGGTGGGGTTTGATTATTCTGATTCTTCTTTTTCTTTTTGCTTTTCTTTTAGGTTTTCAATTCCGATTATCATTTTTTTCCTCCATGGTTGATTTAATTTAGTTAATTTATTATTATTTTTTCATATTATATAAATTTTTAGGTATGCCTAAATTTCATATAAAACTTTGAATGATTAATATGATGAAAAACAAAATTAAAACCATGAAAAAACTTGCAATCTTTGATTTTGATGGAACATTGGTGGATTCAGTATGTGATGTTGAAATCTGTTTTGATGAAACCCTGAAGCTTCACGGTTTTCCGACATTGACTCATGAGGAATATCTTGACAGATTGGGAGGAAACATTGATGAAATCGTATCATTAATCCTAAACGACAAAAACACTACCGAAAATATTGAGCTTGTTAAAAACACTTATGGGAAGCTATATTCGTCCTCACCAAAAGATAACACCTTGCCATTTCCAAAAACTCATGAAGTTTTAAAAGCTCTTCAGAATAAGGGCATGTTACTGGCCATCAATTCAAACAGGAAAAACGATTCTCTAAACTATTATGCGGATAAGTTTTTTGAAGATATAGATTTTGTAGCTATTGAAGGCCACAACCCGGATTATCCCTCAAAACCGTGTCCATTTGCCGTTGAAAAAATAAGAAATCAATTCAACATTTCAAAAGAGGAGACAATATATGTCGGAGATTCCCTAACAGATATCAAAACAGCTCAAAATGCCGGAATCGATTGTATACTTGTAAGTTGGGGCTATGGCAGAAATGATGCCTATGAAAGTGATTATCCATTAAAGATGATTGATGATGTTTGTGAGCTTCTTGAAATATTGTAGCGTTAGAAAATATTATTTAATCTAAAAATCAATTAATTATTATGTTATTTGTTAATTATCCTAAATGTTCCACATGCAGAAAAGCCAAAAACTGGCTGGACGAACACAACATTGAATATGAATCAAGACACATTATTGAAGATAATCCTACAGCCGAAGAATTGCGCAAATGGTGGGAAATATCCGGTCTTCCTCTTAAAAGATTTTTCAACACAAGTGGCATGAAATACCGTGAATTGAAATTAAAGGACAAGTTGCCAGAGATGTCTGAAGACGAACAGCTTGATTTACTTGCAACAGACGGCATGCTTGTAAAAAGACCTGTTTTAGTAAATGATGATGTTGTATTGGTCGGTTTTAAAGTTAAAGAATGGGAAGAAAAATTGCTGTAATTTTTCCCATTTAAATTGTTTTTAACAGTTCAGGTATTGAAGGGATTACCCTTTCGAATTTGACCCCATAATTGTGGCTTGGATCGTCAATTGTCTCTTCCAATGCTTTTTTTGTAAGTTCTCCAGCTATTTTTGCAGCGCTGGTAGGGGATTTTCCAACTAATGAAGATCCTACAAATGATGAGGCAAATACATCGCCGGTTCCGTGAGACATGTGGTCTATCTTGTCATTGTATACGAACTGGGCATTTGAAGGATCATCCTTGTCTAAAACAATCATACCTAATTTTCCTTCCTTATGGGTGTCACCTTTAAGGATGACATATTTTTTTGTAAATGCAGAAAGCTCGTTTGCCATTTCCAGCATTTCTTCTTTTGTAAATTCTTCTTTCCAAGGTTTATGCAATAGATAACATGCTTCTGTTGTGTTTGGAAGAACATAGTCTCCTATTTTACAGAGTTCTCCCATCTTGTCTGCGAAATCCTGGTCAAATCCGTTGTAGAATTCACCGTTGTCTGCCATGGCAGGGTCAACGAAAACCTTTCCGTCTGGTTTTAATCTTGAATCTATAATGTCTTTAATGTAGTCAAACTGTTCTATTGAACCTATAAATCCGGTGTAAATTGCATTGAAATATATTCCTTCTTTTTCCCAATGCTGTCTTATTGCAGGAAGGTCTTCTGTCAAGTCTCTAACTGTATATCCGGAAAATCCTGAAGTGTGTGTGGATAAAATTGCTGAAGGCAATACTGCAGTTTCAATTCCGAATGCAGAAATCATAGGCAGTGCTACGGTTATTGAACATTGTCCATAACAGGATATGTCTTGAATAGTTAAGATTTTTATAGTTTCACTCATTTTTTCATTCCTTTTTTTATTAATAATACTCTGTTATTATTTTTTTAAATCTTTTTACATATAAATATAACGATTGTTATTTTTTTAGTATTTTTAAAAAAAGTAGAGACAGCAGGAATTTTTTGATTTTAACCCTATTTTTTGGGAATTAGGATTTAATAGATTTGGAGGAGGGTGATGGCATAATGCCATCTCAAAAAATTCCATTTTTGGAAATCCAATGAAACTGCTTATGGGATTAAATATGGGTTCGATGAAAACTGCTTTCTATGCTCATTGGGGAAATGAGTCTTTCAATATGTTGTGTGCAATTTTGGGAGAAAAGTTTCATTTTCATTCCAACCGTTTATTCTAAGTTTTTTGCTATCTTTTGTGGTTTGAAAGAAACAATGATGTAACTTTCAATACAGACTTGTGCCGATAGCATATAAAAGCTTTTTGTAACTGTTTGGTTACTTTCAAAAACCAAAAGTTTAAATACTTCAAAAACAAGTCAATATAGCCGACTGATTTTTAGGAGGTAATTATCATGAACATCACTAAACATGTTACATCATGTCCGATAGAATTGGTTGTAAAATTGATTAACAAAAAATGGGTAATTCAGATAATGCGAGATTTGTTTTATGGCAAGTCCCGTTTTCAGGAATTCAAAGAAGACAAGCCTGACCTTTCCAACAAGGTTTTAAGCAACTGTTTAAAGGATATGGAAAACAACGGCTTGATCCATAAGATTGTCGATAAATGTGATAAAAAGAACGTAAGATACAAATTAACTGAAAAGGGCAAATCATTAAACAAGGTTTTATATGAAATTGCCATGGTGACTGTTGAGAGTGAAAATTACTCCGAAAAACTAGCTAGTGACTTAAAAGCAAGTTTTAAGGAAAACCTATTGTGAATTTGGGTTTCGGTGTGAACCCATAAACAACTATTTTTTTTTGAATTAATTTTCTATTAATGATCTTGAAAAAGATTAGTGATGATGATTATAATTTTAACGCATCCTGTTTGCATGCTTTAATGCATTCTGTACAGAGTATGCACTCAGTGCCGTTGAGCCTTTTTCTTGAATTGTCGAGCATGTCCACATCCATAGGGCATGACTTAATGCATTTGTTGCACTCAATGCATTTATCACTATCTATTTTTACCCTTATAATTGAGAAATAACTGGTGGCCTTTAAAAATACGGTTATCGGACAGACGTATTTGCAGAATGCACGGTTATCCTTAAGTTTGAATGCTAAAACAATACCGGCGGCATAATATATGACATTTCCGATTATGAACATGTTAAACATTACCAACTCCAGATTATTCACCTTAAACATGAATAATCCCGCTACAATGCACAATATCAATGCAAACAATACATATCTGAAATAGCCCCAATTTTTTCTTTCGTTTTGAGGAGTCTTGTATGGAAGCAAGTCCAAAACCATTGCAGTCCAGCAGGCATATCCACACCATCCACGGCCGAAAAGAAATGGTCCTGCGATTTTTGCAATTAGATAATGGATTACTGCAGCTTCAAACACACCCAAAAACAGATAATACCAGAAACCTGACATCAGCATGTTTTCATGGCCTAAAATGCCTACATAGATTAGGAGATATGATCCGACCGCAAGCATTATGATATTTCTTGCATAAGGCTTATTTTTCGCCATTAAAAACAGGCCTAAAGAGATTGCTGTTCCTATGTATAAGAAATTATATATGAAAAAAGTGTTTGAGGTCAATGAGTAGACTATGATTGCAATTGCCACAAATATTGTTTCCATGATTACGGGGGCCTTGACATTCATATTAACATATTTAGAGGAAATATGTATTAAATTTGATTGTAAGTTCAAATTGATTTTTTCTATTTGAATTCAATATTCCATAATCAAACCAATATTATTGCTTTAAATTAAAAACAAATGATTTAAATATTGTTAAAATGGTTAAATAGTATGTTAAACAATTATATATTAAAAAGAACCATGTTAAATTAAGGTTGATAATATGAAGGTTGATTTTGAAGTTAAAAATTTAAAAATCGGCTGGAAAATTGGCCTATTTCACTCAGTAATTAAAAATCAGAGGTTTGAAAATGGAATCGGAAGTAACCATTACTATCACTTTTGATATTAGTTTTCTAGTGAAACTAATTTTCCTGATAGTTTTTTCACATATTAAATTGTGATGATATAAACCTCTGCACCTTTGATGAATGGTTGAAAAACAATATTAAGTTAAGGTTTTAGGCAGTTGCCCCTGTCTTTAGGTTCTTTTCCGTACTTAAGTGCACACTCAACTGTTTATCAATATGTTTATATATGATATTTGTTAATAAATATAACAAGAGGGAAACCTCTAGGATAATTTCAAATTATCTATTAATTACTGAGTGAATCAATATCGAGGGCAATTGTAGAAGAAATTCTACAATCTGATATTGATTATTAAACTACTTTTTTTGATTTCAAAAATTTTTAAAAAATCCATTAAATTTAGCATTAACTTTAAAAAACAAAAGAAACTAAATTAATATTGTATAAAATATTTTAGGGGACAAAATATTGTTAGACATAAAGTTGTTCAGAGAAAATCCAGAAATCATTATAGACTCTGAAAAGAAAAGATTTAGAGACACTGAAAATGTTGAAAAAGTAATTGAATATGACACCTTATGGAGAGAAGGTGAAAGAAAATTAAATTCCTTAAGATCTGAGAAAAACAAATTATCCAAATCCTTTAAAAAAGCAAAAGAGGAAGGCAATTTGGATGAAGTGATTGCAAGGTCCAAAGAAGTAGCGGCAGAAATCAAGGAACTCACAGCAAAAAATGCCGAATATCTTCAGCTCAGAGATGACTACAGATACAAGGTCGGAAACATAATTGATGAGGATGTTCCAATTTCTGACACTGAAGATGACAATGTAGTTGTAAGGACATTTGGCGAAATCCCAGAGCATGACTTTGAACTTCTCAATCACGTTGATTTGATTAAAAAGATTGATGGAGCGGACCTTGAAACTGCAGCTCAAATTGCAGGGGCCCGTTTTTACTACTTGAAAAGAGATATTTTACATTTAAACTTGGCATTAATTCAATTTGCACTATCTGAACTTGAAGCTGAAGGATACATTCCAATGCAAACACCATTCTTTGTAAAAGGTGAGGTTGCAGCTGAAACTTCAGAACTTGGCGAATTTTATGAAACCCTATACAAAGTTGAAAACGAAGACATGTATCTTATTGCAACTGCAGAACAGACTCTGGCGGCACTTCACAGAAACGAAATCATCTCACCTGATGAATTGCCATTAAGATACTGTGCGCTTTCAACCTGTTTTAGAAAAGAGGCAGGATCCCACGGAAAGGATACTTTAGGAATATTCAGGGTTCACCAATTCGAAAAAATCGAACAGTTCATCTACTCTACTCCTGAAGATTCTAGAAACCAGCATGACCACCTTATGGAAGTGACTGAAAGGATTTATCAGAAATTAGGCCTTCCATATCAAATTATTGCTATCGTATCCTCTGCACTAAATGATAATGCGGCCATTAAATATGATTTAGAAGCATGGTTCCCTGGTTCAGGTGCATTTCGTGAATTGGTTTCATGTACAAACTGTAAAGATTATCAGGCTCGTAAAACAAAAACACGTTATGGAAGAGCAGGTTCTGGAGATGCTCAGATATTGCACACCCTAAACAGTACAGCTATCGCAACCGAAAGAACAATGTGCTGCATTTTGGAAAACTATCAACAGCCTGACGGTAGCGTTAAAGTTCCTGAAGTGTTAGTCCCTTACATGAATGGAAAAACCGTTATCGAAGCTAAAAAATAATCTATTTTTAAATTTAGGTGTGTTTTTACACACTTTAACTATTTCTTTTTACATTTTTTAGTCAACTATTTATCTTAAAATCTATATAATATAGTGTAATCTTTTTTGGAGGAGTGATAATCATGTCAAACAAGGAAGAATTAATATCACAAGGATACAAGGCATATGAAAATGATGAGATAATTGTTTTCTGGAAACCTGATTTGTGCGAACATGCAACTGAATGTGTAAGAGGTAACAGCAAGGTTTTTGACGTTTCAAGAAGGCCATGGGTTGATCTGTCACAGGCACCTGCCAGTGAAATAGCTGAAATCATTGATAAATGTCCTTCAGGAGCGCTTAAATATGAGTTCAAATGAAATCATAATCAAATTCGAAAAGGAAAACAATGCTAGTAGGGCCTATGATGGAGATAAGCAAATTGGAGAATGTCATTTTACTCTAATTGAGGGCAGATGGGTAATTTCAAGAACAGATGTTGATTTGGGATATGAAGGTCAGGGAATCGGCAGAAAATTAATCCATTCTGTTGTTGAAAACGCACGCAAGGAGAACGTTAAGATTTTTCCGATGTGTCCATATGCAAAGAATGTCTTTTTGAAGACTCCGGAATATGGTGATGTAATCTAGTTTACGTCACTTTTCTTTTTTTTAGAACATTTGAGTGTTGGCAGAAATTATTTGATTTTGAACATTTTTCATTTTCTCCTTTTGATTTTTTAGGACTTTTTTTAAGTTAGTGATATGAACTGTATTACACTAATAACTGAGTATAAATCCATTTTATTCTCTTTAATGA
>JAFQXD010000101.1 GCA_017407115.1 Methanobrevibacter sp.
GGGGGTGTCCGTTTTAGTACTGATTTCTAATTTTCTCCATTTAGTACACATCGTCTAATCCAGCGTATGTTGTTGAGTGTTATTCTGTTTAGTAGTCCTTTGTATGTTTTGAATGTCTTTTTTACTTTTCCTGGAAGTGTTGTTCTGAAGAAACATTCGATTAGGTTGTTGGTGCTTGGTATTTTCTTGTTTATTGTGTGTTGTATTGCTTTTTCCAGGTATTTGGATAGTCTTTTTAAGTATTTCTGTATTTCTTCAGGTAGTTCTTCCAGATTCTTGTAAAGTTTGAAGAATCTCTTTTTTGCTGTTTTATAGGTTTTTGATTTGAAAATTAAGCTTATTTTTTTAACTAATTTATCGTATTCTTGTAGGATTTTCTTGTATTTTTTCCGTAGGGCTTTTTTCTCACTTAGTTCTTTTTTTAATTCCTTTTTGTGATTGTTGTCTTTTTTTCGTTGTGAGTCATCTTTTCTTGTTCTTCCTTTTTGTCCTTTGTATTTTTCTTCTATTTCTTTTATTTCATTTTCTAATTTTGGAATTTGGCTGTTTAATGTTTTTATTTTACGATTTAGTCCACTATGTTTTTTTACTAAATCGTCCATGAGATTTTTCATTGAATGGAATGAACATCTCTGATGGTTAAAGCCTAATTCTTCAACTATTCCGGAGTATGCGTGATATCCGTCGGTTACAATTGTTTTAACTTCTAAATTTTCAAGTGATGTTTTTAAAAAGAGTTTGATGTAGTTTTTTGAGAAGTTATGTCTTGGAATTACTGTATCTTCGATTATTAACTTGTTTTTGGCATCCAATAATGTTAATCTGACATATGGTTGGTGTTTGATCCACAAATACTCCTCATCATAATGTACAATTCCACTAAATTCAATATTTCCATTTAATATCTCTTCTTGAAGCTCATGAATGCTCATACTCGTATATTCGTCAATTTTTTTGTTAAACAAATCATGTACTCTTTGTCTTGGAATATTGATGCCGAAAAATAGGTTTAAAATTTCACTAATTTTCTGATAGGATATTTGCTCAATACTGGCAATTTGAACAATAAAATCAGCTAAAAAATTACTATACTTACAATTTTCATCAACAACATAATCTAAATCAGTAATTTCAGTTATTGTGTTATCATCCCATTCTTTTTTATATTTCTGGACATAAACATGAGATAAATTATCCAATTCAATTGATTTGGTTCCATTACACACAAATTCTTCATCAAATAATTCATTTTCTTGATTTACGTTGATTAAAATTATTTTATCCTCTTTTTGAGCAATACCCTCCAAGAAATAAAGCAAAGGCAATGGAAAATCAAGACTAATTCTACACACATGTTCCAAAAAGAAAAAATTATATACTTCTTCAGCATTAAATAATACTGGAGAGTTTGTTTTTAGTTCCATAAATAAACATATCTCTCCAATAACTATATAACTCTTTTTAAAACGACTTTACACTTGAACACGATCTTTAAACATAGCCAAATTTAATATTGATATGGTATTTCATATTATTATATAAATTAAAGTAACATCGATAATTTAAAAAAGAGATCAAAGCAAAAATAACTAAACACCAAATCATTGATTTAAATCAATCATGGAATCAATTGAAATACATATAACAATCTTACATCAAATAGAATTGGTAAAAAACATATAAAACCAATCGATATGA
>JAFQXD010000102.1 GCA_017407115.1 Methanobrevibacter sp.
AGAATTGGCTTAGCCTCTTTAGTGGACAAAATCAAGTACAAAGCGGAATGGTATGATAAAGTTTTCATTCAAATCAGCAGGTGGTTTCCATCAAGCAAAAATTGCCACCAATGCGGATACTACAACAAAAATCTCAAAAGAGATGAAAGAGAATGGACTTGCCCCGAATGCGGCACACACCATGACAGGGACGCGAATGCTGCAAAAAACATACTAATGGAAGGTTTGAGAACCTATCATGAAAATTTAGTGAACCTCAGGGACTGGGGGGATAGCACGGTAATCCTAGAAGCATTAGCATCTACAGCCCGTGAAGTAAGAATCCTAGAGCTCCACAGCTCGAGGTAGTTCAAAAAAATAAGTCTTTTAAAAACAAATGAACATTCTCTTCCTAAACACCACTAAAGGAATACAAACGAATGCTCATTTCAACCATCACCATTGTTCATATTATAAAAAAATAGTATATAACAATATGAACAATAATATTTAGAATTTTAACATATATAAAGTTTTAGTTTCTTTTAGCATCAAAAGTCACTTTCAATAGATTTAATTAGGTTATAGATAATCTTATTTGTACTTACGTCAATATTATTTATCTCACCTAGCTCAATTACTTTACCGTTCAATGAATCGATTTCGGTTTTTATTTTCCTTTTTATATCCTGATGGGTTGAGGAGTAATGATTATATGTGTCAGGAACAAGCTTTGAGTAGAATACGTCTTTGTACTCATCTGAATTGGACCATAATGTTTCATATCCGCTTGCATTTAGCACTTCAAAAATTTCATCAATGATATTGTCCATCAGTTCCATTGAGTATTGGTTTTCGGTAAGCTTTCCATAATTGACATCCAAAATCGCACCCAACGGATTTAAGGCGCAGTTGTATAACATTTTTGCCCACAAATGCTTTCCAACTTCATCTGTAAGTTCGCATCTGATTCCGGATGAGGTGATCATGTCTGCTATTTCCTGCAGTTCTTTGGGGTCTTGATTTTGAAGTGATCCGATGAGAATAGGTTCGGTGTAGACGGTAACTTCACTAATGTGTCTTTTAGGACGTGCAAATCCTGTAATTACTCGCGCTGAGAATAATTGGGTTTTGTCAAAGAATCTCAAGTAAGGCTCATCATTTCCAAATCCGTTCTGGAAAATAATTATCTTGAAATTTTCCTTTAGAATATCTTTATTTGCGTTTAATTTTTTAGATATGGCATCGTTTGCTGTTGTTTTTGATGTGATGAATACGTAATCAAATGTATTTTTAGGGATTTCATCATATGTTTCATACACATCCACTTCATCTTTTGAAAATGAATAGTGCTCGAACAGTCCGCATCGTTTGATTCCATTTTCTTTAATGGCCTTGGCGGTTTTGCCTCTTGCAAAAATAGATATGTTTGCATTTTGTGACTTCATTGATGTTGCAAGTCCGATTCCAACAGCTCCTGAACCGATAATTAAAATATTCATTTTATTCACCTGAAATTTTTAAAAAAAGAAAATCAAATGGCAATTTATACAATTACCATCTGCTCAATCCGCCACTACCTGAACCGCTGATTGTATCGATAATCTCTTTACAGTGATTAATGAAGTAATCGCTGTCTTCGTAAGTGATTCCGCTACCTGTAATCAGATAGTTTTGGTTGTTTTTATTAAAGTAGATATCTGCACTGTATGTTCCAGGACCTTCATTGTATAGAAAGTAGGTTGTAACTCCATTTTGATCGATAGTTTGGTTTGAAGTGTATCTGCTATGATCAAGGCCCTTTACAATGTCTTCAATTTTCTGATTATTATCCAATAGATACAGATTAATTGTCATGTTGTTCGAATCATTGTAGATTACGGCAGTATCATTGATTTTGGAGTCAGTAAAGTTACTGATTTTAGGAATTGTATTGTTTACTGAACCTCCATTTGCACCATCGGTTGCATTTGTTGCATCATTTCCGGTAAGATGAAAATTGTCTGCAGCAACATTGATGCCGATGTATGCAATGATTAAAATCACCAGTAATGCGTAAAGTCTTTTCATTATTTGTTCACCTATTATATTGATATTCAATTTAAACTATTTAATTATTCGGATATCAAGGTCAAATTAAATAAATATAATATTTATACTAAAAAATACAAAGTATTACTAGATAATTCAATAATTAAGATTTTATCAATATTCTATTAAAAGAGATGTTTAATTGATTGAACATATTTTTAAAATATTGTTAAAAAATTACATTAATAAAATTTATGAATTATTAAAATTTTAGGAAAATGGTGTGATTATGGAAAGAAATGTGAAAATAGGTTTAATTACAGCTGTTTCAATAATAGCTCTATTTTTATTATCTTTATGGATTTCCTCACAACCGGCAAATGACGACAATGCTATCAGATTTGGTATATTGACATTATTGCCACCTCTTGTAGCTATCGGTTTGGCTTTCATTACAAAAGAAACTATCCTGTCATTGTTTGTTGGGGTATTTGTAGGGGAATTCATGCTATGTGTAAACGACTTGAATATCGTTTCCACTGCAATCAATGCGTTTTTACAATTAGGTTCACAGGTAATTGCTTGTATGGCTGACCCATGGAATGCAGGTATTATTCTTCAATGTCTGCTTATTGGAGGGATCATCCAATTGGTAACTAAGATGGGAGGAGCAAAGGCTCTTGCAGAGGCATTCGCAAAAAGAGCAGACACTCCAAGAAAAGCACAGTTATTTACCTGGTTATTAGGATTATGTGTATTCTTTGATGACTATGCAAACTCCTTAATTGTCGGTCCGATTATGAGGCCGGTAATGGACAAACTCAAAGTATCTAGAGAAAAATTAGCATTTGTAGTGGACGCAACTGCTGCTCCTGTTGCAGGTATTGCAATCATTTCCACTTGGATTGGATTGGAAATCAGTTTAATCGCTGCAGGATTCGAATCTGTTGGTGTAACAAATGTTACTGGATTCGGTATTTTCTTACAGACCATCCCTTACAGATTCTACAACATTTTCATTTTGATTTTCATTGTAATTTCAGCAATTACATTATATGAATTTGGACCAATGAAAAAAGCAGAACAAGCAGCACGCGCTAGAAAAGAAGATGAAGAAGTTAAAGCACTTGAAGCACCAGGTTTTGATGAAGTAAAACCTGTTGAAGGAATTAAATTATCAGTATGGAATGCTATTATACCAATCGGAACATTGATTGTCGGTGCACTTATCGCATTCTACTGGAGCGGATACACAACCATTTTGGGCGGTGAAGATCAAGCTCTCATAACCTTGATGAAAACAGCTCCATTAGGATTCAACGGTATATTTGAAGCACTTGCAGCATCAGATGCATCTGTAGCTCTTTTCCAAGCAGCACTCCTAGCTTCAATTGTCGCTATCGTAATGGCTGTCGGTCAGAAAATTTTATCCATTGAAGATGCAATCTCCGAGTGGATTGGAGGTATGAAAACCATCGTTATTACAGGTGTAATCTTGCTTCTCGCTTGGTCACTTGGTGGAGTAATCGGAGATATAGGAACTGCAGATTACCTGGTCGGTGTTTTAAGCAGTACCATTCCAGCATTCATCGTGCCTACATTGATTTTCATATTAGGTGCATTGATTTCATTTGCAACCGGTACTTCCTATGGTACAATGAGTATCCTTATGCCACTGGCAATTCCTCTTGCATGGGCAATCAGTTCAGGGGACATGTCCTTTACAATCGTTTGTACAAGTGGTGTATTGACTGGAGCTATTTTCGGGGACCACTGTTCACCGATTTCAGATACAACAATCCTTTCATCCATGGGAACAAGCTGTAACCACATTGACCACGTAAGTACACAGATGTACTATGCCATATTTGTGGCAATAATTACAATCGTTGTCGGTTACATCCCAGCAGGTTTAGGAGTTCCATTCTACTTCTCACTCCCAGTAGGTATCGTTCTTTTATATGTCGGACTCAAGATCCTGGGTGAAAAGGTTGACTTTGATGAAGTTGAGGCGTGACCTCAAACTTCATTATTTTTTTAATTCTAAAAAAATTTAGGTATACCTAAAAATTTGAATATTTCCTAATTGAAATATAATATCACACGACAATATTCAAAAAAAAGGTTAATGGGACTGTCCACTATTTAAATTTGATGCCAATGTGGGGAACTAGGGTTTTTATCAGTTGAAATTGCACATTGGCCTCATTTCAAAAAGAAATAAACTCATTAAAAATTCAACATTGTTTAATTAAAGAAAGACCATATTA
>JAFQXD010000017.1 GCA_017407115.1 Methanobrevibacter sp.
AAGTAAATTGAAGTAAAATTACTTTATAAATTAAAAAATAGGACAAAATTATCTAAAAATTCAACGGAAATATAACAATGTTATATAAAATTACTAAAAAAATAAAATTCAATGAAAATTACTTAAGTTTCGGTGCATGAAGTTAAAGTTAAAATTTAAAAAAAGTTGAAAAATTATTTACAGATATTGAGAAATATCCGTGTCTTTGATAATTTTTTTGCGCAATATCTTGTCAATGCCTGTACCATATTGGGCGGCTTTTTTAGGCCTGTATGCTATTTCATAATCAAGACCTTCCTCAAATGCCAATTTCCTTAGAATGCTTTTTCTCATCTCATCATGCATTGAAACTATTTTTTTGTTGTCTGGAATATTCAATGCCAGCTCTACAAGACTCTTATCTAAAAACGGCAATCTTAACTCTACTGAATTAAGCATTGAACATGCATCATCACGCTCAAGATTCACATGATACATGTTTGACATGTCCACTCTCAAATCATAATTAAGTGTTCCATCGACGAAACTTTGCAGATATCTTTTATATCCTCCAAAGAGTTCATCTGCACCCTGACCTGAAATAGCTACCTTCAGTCCGTCACGGGCCACCATTTCAGTTGCAAAGTATATTGTAAGACCAACACCAACCTTCATAAGGTTATCATCACCAATTGCTTTTACAACTTGAGGTAGGGCTTGTCTAACTAACTCTTCTGTTACTTCACAGATTTTCAATTCCAGATTTAAGAATTTTGATGCATAGATTGCAGCCTCAACATCTTTTGAGCCTTCAACACCCACTGCATAAAGGGTTATTTTTAGAGGAATATTTTGTGACATTTCCTTTAAAAGCAGCGCTAAATATGAACTGTCAAGACCTCCTGAAAATATTACACCAATCTCCCTTAATCCATCAACCCTTTTTAAAACGCTTAATCTTAACATCTTGTCTATTTTAGCTACATCCCCTTCAAAGACCTTTTCATGAATTGGTTGGGCAGGAGCTATATCCTCCCAGTTATAGAGAATGTGTTCAGGTTTTAAGGTATTGATTTCACTGAATCCCACTTCATTTAAGGATAATTTTGATGAAGCGAATCCTTTAAGATTATCATTTTGTGCGTAAAACAGTGGTTTGACCCCCAATGGATCTCGTGCAATAGCAAGATTTTCACCATCCCATACCGCAAATGCATAATCTCCATCTATTAGTCTGATTGCAGATTGGACAGCCTTAAGCAAATCCAATTTCTTATTATAAAAATCAATCAAATGCAACAGCGCTTCAGCATCCGATTTGATTTCGCCTTCAACACCGACTTTTGATAGGAAATTTCTGATTGTTGGAAAATTGTAGATTTCCCCATTGAAAACTAAAACAAGATTATCATTGGCAATTGGCTGTGGTTTTGATATTCGGTCATTAAAATCATAAATTGAAAGTAAATTATGGCCAAAAGCAATTGGATGAGAATTGTCATCATCCAATTCATCTAAATCTATGTCATTGTAGATTTTATCCAAATAAATTCCTGATGAATCGGGTCCTCTATTTTTAGAGACTTTTAGCATCTGTATAATATCATCTACTTTAAAATTACCTTGCAATCCTACTATTGAACACATGGTATAAAATATGAAACTAATAATACTTAAAATTTAAAAAAAGAAATGAAAGAATTGAGCTGATTGATTAATCATTAGCCCATCTTTTCAATTTAGGAAATACTTCCATCATCATTGAAGATGCTTCGTCCTTATCAATTTCCGGGTGAACTTCCACCATTTTATCTATGCAGAAATTCATCATTTCCTCCATTGAAATGTTTGAAGTGAATTCACCATCTTTAAAACAGTACATGCAGTAGTCTTCATTTTTAGAACCATCTTCATTTGTTCCAAAAAGCTCATCAGTCATCGGCATCGCACATGATTGACAGAATTTCTGATTTTCAAAATCATTCATATTTATCACCTTTAGTTATATTTTAACATTCTAATATTTAAACCAAATCAAAGACCATTTGATTAGTAATATTTACAGTGCCACATCTGTTTTTGTAAAGTAAATATATGAAATGACAAGCCCGATTACGAAAGTGGCCAAAATTATTCCATAAGAAACTGTAATGCTTGTGCTGTATTCGGCTATTTCACCGGATGCAATTAGATATGGACATACCCATGGTACGAATGGAGCCCAGTTCTGGCCATAAACCAACAGGTTAACCAATGATAATCCGGCACCCCCAACCATTGCGGGAACCATGTTTGTAATGAACAGTGAAATGAACACGAATGGAGAGAATGTTAAAAACAACAATACATTGGCATAAAGAAGCTGTGCAAAACTTTTTGCAAATAGATTTACGCTGAATCCGTCAAGGCCTGCTGCAAAACCAAATATGAGTGTTGACATGCTTGTAACCACTGTTAAAATCACAATCCATACTAAAAACATTATATATTTGCTTACAAGAAATTTTGCCCTTGATATTGGAATTGTCAGCATTGTCTTTAGAGTATGTTCATTGTATTCCCTTCCAAACAGATAAGAGATGATTATTGTAAAGATTAAAACTGCAAACATTGCAGACATGTACATGTTCACATTAGTAAACAATGCTTCAAATGTCTGTCCCTCATCAAATGAAGTAACCGCTATAAACATCAGTAAAGGAGGAAGAATAGCTCCCATCAGACTCAGTAAAAATATTTTTGATCTTTTAAGTTTTAAAAATTCCATTTCGATAAAAGTAAACATTTAAATCACCTTAGTTATTGGAGACAAATCTTGTGAAAAACTCCTCCAGGTTTTCTTCACATAGATTTACCTTTTTAACGTCAATTCCTGCCTTGACAAATAATGCATTGAATTTGTCTCTCATGCTCAAATGAGTATACAGACAGATTGTTCCATTTTCCTTATTGCATGTGAAATCCTTATTTTCCTTAAGCTCCAATTCTTTGAATATGTTTAGAGCCAAGTCAATATCAGACACTTCAAATTCGACGTGCTTTTCCAATTTATTGTATAATTCTTCTCTGGAAATCTCCTCAATCAAAACTCCCTCATCCATAAATCCAATTACATCGGCAATGTTTTCTATTTCACTTAGAATATGTGATGAAATCAATATTGTTATTCCGAATTCATGGGACAATCTTTTAAGCAAAGCCCTAATTTCCTTAATTCCAAATGGATCAAGACCATTTATTGGTTCATCCAAAATCAATAATTCTGGACTGTGCATAATGGCTGCAGCTATTCCCAGACGCTGTTTCATACCTAATGAAAAATCCTTATATTTTTTTGATTTCTCATTATCCAAATTTACCATCTGAAGAACTGCATTCACATTATAAGGATTGAAATCTCCCCTTATTTTTGAGATAATTTTTAAATTCTCATATGCGGTCAGGTTCTCATAAAATCCCGGAGTTTCTATAATTGAACCTATATTTGAATATATTTCATCTGAATGTCTTTTGGGATCTTTTCCAAAAAGGAATATGTCCCCACTACTTGGATATGTTAAGTTTAAAAGCATGCACATGGTTGTTGTCTTTCCAGCACCATTTTTGCCTAAAAGTCCATAGATCTTACCTTTTTCAACATGCATGTTTACTGAATTTACAACCTTATTTTTGGAATATATTTTTGACAAATTGTTTGTTTCGATAACGTAGTCTGCCATGATAAAATCTCCTATTAAAAAATAAAAAAATAAATGAGAATAAAAATTTTAATTCTCATTAAATGTAACAGTTTCTGCCATTGCCTTCAATAATTCCAAATTATTTCCAGATAAGACAATGACTTTATTATTATCCTGATTTTTCAAATAAATTGAATATTGACAATTTTCAATGTTTGAACTAACATCACTAGAAACATTAATTGTTTCATTGCCTGATGATTCATTACCAGAAACGATTACGCCTTCAGATGTAATGGATACATTTTCACCATCAGCATCAGAAACGTTTAATCCATCACTGGAAAATGAAACTGTATTGCCTTCAGAAGAAATATTCACTCCTTCTGATGAGAACATGCTACTTATAAAGTTAAAAACGCTGCCAATATTATTGAAAACATCAAAATCATCGGATTTTTGATTGTTTTCCAATATGACATATTTATCAGTCTCTTCTATTTTGGTTCCTCCATTTTCCAGATCCCTAATGAAACCGGTTATCTCAGTCTTATCAGCTGTGGAATCCTTAAAGTAAACCATTGAATTTGCATCACTGGAATTAACTCCGGAATTTTCAAAAACAACTAAATTAATATCACTAGTGGAAATGTTCACAGTTTCAGCGAAATTGCTGCCTGAAAAAACATTTATGGTGAAATCATCATTATTAAAATCTTTCGCCAAATCAACTGCGCTTGCGGCTGAAATTACCATAACAACTGCAAATAAAGATAACAAAACATATAATATTTTTGAATTCAAATTATCACCCTTTTAATTTAATCGTTGATTGATTGCCTATACACTGATCCGTAAACCCTATTAAAGAATAATGCGCCATAAGAGTCTACAAATAGTCCTTCAATAATTGCAATGACAAATGATATGACTACAGCCTGATTGGATATTACTGCGGCAAATCCTACTGTCAAAAAGCTCAATACAAAGTTTACTGCAACAGTAATAATCATAAATATGATGATTGTAAAGAGGATTATCCCCACATATTTTCCCCATCCGAGGTTGGAAATATTGTCAGTTATTTCACGTAGGTCAAATGCCTTTTTAATACTGTCATAAGCCACCATATTGTTCAATGCCATAATCAGAATCAAGTTTGCAATTATGAAAAGCAATGCTGAAATTAAGGCAATCACAATCAATACTGATGAATCGCCTGCCAATGTTACACCGCCCACCAATATGAGTGCTGGAATAATATTGTATGCTGCTATCACAAGGAAATACTTTATTCCATTGATAAACATGCCCAATACATCACTGAAACCTGGAAGGTCTTCTTTTTTCTCAATTGAGAATTTTACAATATTATATTGGTATCCATATATAAGCAAGGATATAATAAAGATAAGAATGCCCAAACCTGCCACAAGATAAATGTCTCCTGTCGGCAATTGTGAAAATGGTACGTGTGACAATGTGCTGTTGCTGCTTTCGACTATGTGTACTGCAGATCTGAAAATGTCAAATGATTTCATGCCCATATATGTTGACAATGCACTTATCAATGCAAACAGCACTCCGAATCCTAAAAGTTTTTTGATGTCATTGAAAGGATATTTCAATCCTTCAACGACACAATCAGTTATGCTTGCCATCTAATCACCTAAATTTGCATTGTGTACAACAATCCAATTGATCTTGCATTGAATATGGACAAGTACGGTCCAACAATAAACATAGTCACTAATGAATTGATGATTACGCCTAAAATAAATATTCCACTTGGATTAGCACCTAAAACAGCGCTTGAAATTCCAAATACTGTGAATATTCCATAAATTAATGCAGTTACAACAAGTGAGATGACTAAAGTTATTATAATCAACCCTAAATATGTTGCAATGCAGTTAAACCATCCGATTTCATCAATTACCTCTTTTATTTCCTTTATTGCAAATGCTTTTGAAAATGACCCTTCATTATATGCCATGTGACATAATCCCATTTGACTCATCAAACATGCTGCAATCAAAAGGACAAAAGTTAGTATGCATCCAATAACCATTATTGCAGATGAAGCCGCACCTGAAACGTTTGATGCGATAACTGCAAAAATTATGAAAACGATGAATGGAACAAGCAAATATCCTATTTGAACTATCACTACTTTAACGCCATCTACAAACATGTCAATGACATCATCAAATCCAGGTAATGGGTCTCTTCCATTGATAATTCCATGAACTGCTGTGTTAATAACTCTGTAATTATATCCGGTAATTAAAAATGCCGGAAGCAATAAGAAGCTGAATAAGCAAATTACACCCAATAGCACTAGTGTTTTCCAGTCCTTTGCTGAATATTCCAGTGCATCTTTATATATGTCTAAAATCATTGTATCACCTAATAATAATCGTCATCGAAAATGAATATATCTTCCATAACAAAGTATTGTTCTCGATCTCCTTTGAATAATTTTTTATTGAAAACTTGGGTTATTTCATATGCCAAAAATAAAGATGGATTATACCTCCCATTTTCCAGTGCATTAATCGTCTGGCGGGTAACACCAACTTTATCGCCAAGTTCTTTTTGGCTCATTTTGAGCTCCTGTCTTAAATATTTAATCATGGTCCTCATAGTATCCCACAAATTAATTCATTTTTGCAAAAAGTATTTAAGTACTTTAAGTAATTATGTTAAAATCTAATTACTTATGTTAATGTTACATTACATAGTATATAAACTTTACTATTTTATATAAACTCAAAATTAATCAATTAAATTAATTAAATAAATGTAAAATAACTTTAATTTAATTATATAGAAATTAAAATTAATTTTTAATTATAATATATAATAATAAATTGTATTATAAAAATTAACTAAACATTTATTAGTTTTTAATGGAAAAATAAAAAACGAAACATTTATATATTAGGTAAACCATCTTTAACATATGTAACATTTCATTAACACATTAAATGTTACAAAAATAGTTCCAAGCAGAAAAATCAATCTTAAAAAAAACTCATATTATGCAACCCATTTTCCTCTATAACACTGCTTGGGACTAAAAAAACATTAAAACAACTATTTTTTAACTTAAAAATTAAAAGAAAGGAACAATAGAATAGACTGTGATTAAAACTACCACAGTTAAAATTACAATAGCTCCAAGAGGAACTTTTTTCCAGGCAAGACCCGCAGCCACAACAGCACCAATCAAACCTATATACCATAGCTGATTATCTACTGTCAATACACCAGGACATATTAAAGCCGCAAGCGCAGTATAAGGAATTAAATTAAGGAATTTTTCGGCTTTTGGTGGAAAATCTAATTTATTTATAAATAATGCCGGAATCAACCTTGGAATGAATGTTACAATGGCACATCCTAAAATCACTAAACTAATATAATCCATTAGGCATCACCTGAAATCAGATATTCATCATCGACAACATACATTCCGATTGCTGCTCCAATCAAAGTGGAAACAATCAGGGACCAGTTTCCTAAAAACTGACTTAAAACAATGTTTAAAACAGCAGTTATCAAAACCAAAATAGCAATTTGTTTTGACTCCTTAATAGAAGGAACCAATATTGCAACAAACAATGCATATAGGGAAATATTGAAACTGTTTGTGACAATTACCGGAAGCAAATCAAGTAAAACAACACCAATTGCCGCTCCAAAACACCAGCTTAACCATGCGGTGATTGCTATTCCAAGATATATCCAGATGGATGAGTCCTCAGAAAGAGAAAACATTGCAAATGATTCATCGACAGTTACATGTGCTGCCAATATATTCAAAGGAGTATTTGACTCTTCAACCTGATTCAAAACACATGTAGACATTACAAAATACCTCAGATTAACTACAAAATTTGTCAATATTATGGCTATTGCAGTTGCACTAGTCAAAGCCATTGAAGCGGCGATAATCTGACCTGCACCTGCATAAACAAGAAAAGACATTGAAATTGTTTGAAGTGGAGTAAACCCTGCTTTTATTGCAATTGCAGCATAACCAATTCCCATTGGAACATAACCGAATGTAATTGGAATACCTTTTTTGGCACCTACAATGAACTTGGCTTTTCTAGAAATAATAAAATCTCCTTAAAAAAATATAAAAAAAAGAAAATTAGCATTTAACTGAGCAAATGACTAATTTGGTCTGTTGTAATAATGCCCAGGACTTTCATATCCTCATCGACAACAGGAAGTGAGGATATGTCATGTTCACTCATCATTCGAGCAACAACATCAATTGAATCAGTTGCATAACAATACTTGACATTTGTAGTCATAATATCCTTTAACAGATTAGTATTAAGAGCAATTGATTTTGATAAATCCCAACTTGTCACAATACCAGTCAGCTCATTGTCATCACTTACAACAGGAATGTGAGTTACCTGCTTGTCAAGCATCAGATTAGCTGCTTCCCTAACATCTGCATCAGATTTGATGGTCACTACAACCTCTTTCATCACATCAGTTACGACATTGCTTGTGAGGAATTTTGATAGAATGAAGTTTAGCTGTCCTTTTTCAAGCAGGAATGCATCATGACCATAGTTTGATTTTATCTCTGAAAATGATGCGTCAACATCGTTTGCATTCAAAGCAGTTAAGATTTCGGTACTTTGTTCTGTCGGATATAACCAATCTGAATCTACTGAAAGCACTTCAACTTTCGCTTCAACGTTTTTAAAACCGTCAATCAATGAACCATTGAGTGAAAGGTCAAATAAGTCGACTGCTTTTGTTATGTATAAATAGCTATTTGCATCAAACCGTTTTACAAAGGTTTCCCCTTGATGTTTAAGATAACTTTCAACCTGGAAATCCACAGTGAAATCATAACTGATTTCATCCTTGTCCTGCAGACCTCTTCCAAACTTAATGTCCATTGATTCATCACTCAAATAAGTGATGTGAGCTATCATACGGGCAAGTGACAGGCCGTTTTTTGGAATTTCATCAAGATGATAGTAGTTTCCGCCATTCCAGTTAGGATCTGAAAAGATTGATTGGCGGCCTACAGCATTGAATGCAATCTGTTGAGGATAAGACATTGCTGCTGTAGCTATCGGCATTGCCTTTTTCATCATTTTTGGATAGGATACCATCCATTCAAGAACCTGCATTCCTCCCATGGACCCTCCAATGATTGCATATAATTGTGTAATATTGAAATATTCTACTAGTTTCTTTTGAACGTTAACCATGTCTCTGATTGTAATTACCGGAAACTCAAGACCGTATTCCTTGCCTGTTTGAGGATTGATTGAACTTGGACCGGTTGTTCCTTTACATCCCCCTAGAACATTGGAACATATGACAAAGTACCTTTCAGTGTCGATTGCTTTTCCTGGACCTATTACAATTTCCCACCATCCAGGTTTTTTGTCTCCTTCATGCCATCCTGCAGCATGAGCATCTCCGGTTAATGCATGGCAAATTAAAATAGCATTAGACTTTTCCTTGTTAAGTTCTCCATAAGTTTCATAAGCGACAGTCACATTATTGAGAGCTTTACCACTGTCCAATAAAACAGGTTCTTCAATATTTAGATATTTAGTCTCAACAATACCCACAGATTCATCATTCATTTAAAACACCGAAATTTTTAATTTTTCTAAAGCTATTTTAGCGGCTGCTTGTTCCGCTTCCTTTTTATTTTTTCCTTTACCAATGCCCATTTTTTCTCCATCAATTATGATGGCGATTAAAAATGTCTTGTCATGAGGAACTCCAAATTCTTTTATTAATTCATAAGAGATTTCTACCTCTTCAGCATCACCATATTCTTTTATTGCAGACTTATAATCCCTGAAGAATATTTTTTCTTCATCTATATACTGGAATATGTTTTCTGATAGGAACCTCTTTGCAAAACCTATGCCCTGATCTATAAACATAGCTCCCAAAAATGATTCAAATATATCTGCAGTTATTGATAATACTTCATTTTTAGTTAAATTTGATTCCTCAACATCGATTTTTAGATAATCCGGCAAATCCAATTCATGAGAATAATATATCAATGCATTCTGACATACATAATTTGCTCTTAGTTTAGTCAGTTTTCCTTCCTCAAATTGAGGATATTTCTTGTATAAATATTCGGAAACAATCAGACTCAAGACAGAATCTCCTAAAAATTCCAATCTTTCATAGTTGTAATCCAAATTATGCTTTGTACTGTAAGAGCTATGCGTAAATGCTATTTCATACAGACGTTTATTTTCACTAACAATGCCAAATTTTTCTAGTAAATTCATGTAAAGCCCAAACTTATTTTATATTGTATTAATTTATGAATTTTTACTTATATATAATTATTATATAACAATAGTTATAAATATTACTTTTCAAATGCTCTATCTCTTTTCATTTAAATAGGGAATGCCAAATTAATATTAAAAAAGATTTGGTAACATGATAATAAATTGGAAAGAAGAAATAACCAAAGTCGACCCAGACATAAAATTCAGAGCACAAGGCGGATGGTTAAAAACCATAGATGAACTGGACAAAAGTGTGCGCAATGGATATTCACTAGTCGGTGATTTTGTCCAAGCAGGAGATTTTGAAGCCGAATACAGTGAAGGAATCTATCTAGATTGCAATAAGGAAGGAAGTACTAAAAAACCTCAACAGGACTACAGGCTATTCAGATTCAGAGACGGCAAAGTAAGATTGCTTGACATGGTAATCGATGCCGGACAAGGCTGGGCAGTTGATTTATGGGACGCAGTTGAAGACGAGATTTAAAAAAAAATGATTTAGGAAATCCTGCCTCTTGGCTTGAATTTCGAAAATCCGGTAATCTGAACGTTTTCCCGCTCATCCAAACAGGTGGGCTTTTGCAAGAGAACAATCTTATGGTCCAAGTTTTGAGGGAAATTTTTCCCCTTACCATCAACCATTCCACGATAACTCACCTTGACCTCACCTGTATCGCTGATATTTAATGTTAATTTTTCAGAAGAGATTACATCATCAAAAAAGTTTTCTAAATCCATAATGTCAAAGACAGGCGCAATATAACTTAAAGCCATCAATCCATTCTGGTTTTGGCGAATTTGAACTCTTCTCTGATCCAGTTCAATGCTTTGCTGAGTATTGATTTTGGATAATGTAATCCTATTTGAAAACTGATTGGAAAACATGATTTGCCTACTCGATATGGCAGAACTCGCAACATGCACATGTAGGTGCAAAATAGGAGTCCTCAGGTTCAACAATAGCCTTTTGGGCGAATAATGTAATGTTGAATTTTGGATGATATTCGCTGCTAACCTCTTTTGTCATTGGAGACAATCCTCTGTAGTAAACAGGCCTGTATCCAGTTTGTGAAATATCAAAGTAGAATTTCTCACCGGTTGTGAATCTGTTGAAATATTCTTCCAGAGCCAATGCCTGTTTTGGAGAGATTGAAAAGGTAAATCCCATTGTATCATCACTTCTCTGTCTGATTCCTGCATTGGAAATGTCAACGGCCAGTATGTCATCTTTGCCTCTTACAAAAACAACACAGTTTTCTAAATCTACATCGTTTTCCTGAGCAATATCTTTTAATTCAGTCATGTCAGACCTCCTAAAATTATCATGAATTAATTATCTAAAAAAAAGTTTATAAAGTTGTCAGTTTTCGAAAGTAACTTGAAAAATAGATTTGAGAGAAGATTATTAAATAATCTTCAAGGGTTTTGCCAACTTATACTAATCTTTGCCTAGTAGTTGGTTTTTTGTTTTGCCAGCTGTATCTTCTGAGTTTTTTGGATTTACCAAATCCGCAAGAAGCACAGACTTTTTTGCGTATGTGATAAGTGTTTCTACCACATCTTCTACATCTTATATGGGTCTTTTTATTCTTTTTACCCATTGATGGAGTTCCCTTTGACATTGATACACCTCCTTAGTTTCTCCCTTAAGAATATAATTAGAAAAAGTATTGAATAATACTTATGGTGAAATATAAACAATATTGTCTCCTCTAATGAGTACAACACCGAGTCTTCTAGTTACTTCTCCGTCTTGTAACTCTTCTGCATCATTAAGAACTAAGTTCATGTGTAAGTCAAAGCTCTTAAGTATACCTCTAAATTCACGATCTCCTTTGAGTTTTATTAAAACCGGAGAGTCAACAGATTTTCCTAATGCGTCAAGTGGTCTTTGAACATTTTGTCCGCTCATTATATCACCTTATATTATCAAAATTTTAGTTTTTAATTTGAATTCAATAAATTCATAATATAATCAAGTTAAGATAAGACAAAACCTAATTAAAACTAATACTATTAAATATAAATAACCTACTATATAAATGTTACTTTATTTTGGGCTAAAATAATGAAAAAATAATGTCGCTACTAATTAATTAGTTAAACTACTATTTAAATTACTCATCAAATGCTCTCTGACATCACTTATATCATTTCAAAACAAAACCAATAATCACCCAACCATCACCAGGCAAAAACATGAAAATCAATGAAGAAAAATACATCAACCTCATCATGTACATATTATTCAAATGTCTAAACAAACCAAATTTAGGCAAAACCGTACTTTGTACTGTAATGTATTTTATTGATTTCAATTATTACGAGACTTATGGAGAGTTTTTCACAAAAGAAACCTATATAAAATCAAAAAGAGGCATAAAACCTAAACATTTCAGAAAAATTACAGAACAACTGATTGCCAAAAAGCAGCTGTTTTTAAGAAAAGAGCCATACTACAACAGGACAATACACAAATATTATCCGACAGTCATCCCCACATCAACATTCAGCAAAAAGGAACTTGTCGTGATTAATTCATGCATCAACTCATTAACGGACAGTAATGCAAGCACAATAACAAAATACGCATGGAAAGACAAACCACTCAAAAAAACCAAACTAAACGATGAAATCAATTATGAAGATGTGTTTTTAAGAGGCAATGAATAGATTTATTTATTGAAAATACAAAGTATTATTCATTAATATATTGTGGGATATACATGGCTATAAAAGTTAAAAAAAGAAATTTCTTAAAAAAGAAAAAAATCAAAGAGATAAAAGAGGAATTAGGTGAATATGGAAGCTTACTTCAAGGTAAAAAGAATGTTGAAATACTTGAAGCCGAACCTAATTCATTCATTCTGGTAGACGGCGAACCATATATCATAATCATTGACGACAAACCGTTTCCAACACTTAAAGCAGCTCTTGCAAATCAGATTGATGCAAAAACCGTTACAGTGGACATGGGAGCCATCCGATTTGTAAGCAATGGCGCAGACATCATGAGCCCGGGAATTGTAGCTGCATCCGAAGGCGTTGAAGCTGGAGACATAGTGCTCATCATTGATGAAACCCATGGAAAGCCATTGGCAATAGGAGTAAGTCTAATCAGTGGCGAGGAAATGGTTGCAAATGATTCAGGAAAGGCAGTTGCAACCAAGCATTACGTAGGCGACGATATTTGGAACTTTGAGATATAAGGTGATAACATGGCAGAACTAAGATACAGAGCAGGAAACATAAAAGACCCTCAAGTCCACAAAATCGGAATAATAGCTCTAGGATCACATCTGGAAAATCACGGCCCTGCACTTCCGATAGATACCGATGCAAAAATAGCAGCACACATCGCTTTTCAATCATCACTCATCAGCGGAGCCAAATTTTTAGGAATAATATTTCCCGCATACGAACTGGATACAATTGACCATGGAGTTCATGTTTCCCTTGACGTTTTAAAAGAGAATGTTATCAGCACACTCAATTCTGCAAAAAAATTCCTAGATATTGAAAAAGTAGTCATCGTCAATGCCCACGGAGGAAATATCCCACTGATGGCCGAACTATGGGAGATTGAAGAAAAAACAGATTTGACAATTACATTCAACAATAAGGTAATATCCTCAGAAGGTCCTCACGGAGGAAGCGGAGAACTTTCAATGGCCAAGGTTTTGGGAATTGTAAATGAGAATGAAATAGAAAACCAGGCAAATGTTAATGAATATGAGGAAGTTGGCCTATATGGATTTACCCAGGCACGCAAAGATGACCCTAACATAGAAAATGGTGCAAAAGACGTTGAAGAAAATGGCGTGTATGTGGATGAAGATTACGGAAACAGACTCTTCAATTTAGCTATTAACACAGTATTGTTTGACATTGAAAAACTATTGGATTTTTGAAAAAAAAGAATTAATCCGGTTTATTGTTTGAACCGGAATCATCAGTAGTTGGTTCTACTTGATTATTTTCTCCTTGATTTTGTTGATTCGAATCATCCGAACTTGAATCATCAGTTGTAGTTTCTACTTTAGGCTCATTAGACTGGGAATCATCTGAACTGGATGAACTACTCTGTGAATCATCATATCCATAAGACGGATAATTATTATTATCTGAATCAGTGATTGCTGAAAGATTATCTAAAATGCCTCCAGAATCACTTTCATTAGGTAAAATTGATATCGGTCCAGTCATAGCGGCAAAAACACTAGCCAGACAAAAAGCAATACATGCCACAATAAATATTACTAAAACAGTAGCAGAACGACTTGACAATTTAAACACCCTTAAAAATTTACTAACAATAATATATTTGATTAGATATATAAAGATATTGATACAATGAAAACTATTAAAAACCCAGTTCAATGTGAAATAAATGTTAAAAAATCCCAATTTATCTGTTCTTTATTTCCAACCCAAACAAAAAAGGAATCAAAAGAAATCATTGAAAAGATAAATCAGCAATACTCAGATGCAACCCACAACTGCACCGCATACATCGTAAGTGACGGGGAAGGATTTGACGATGACGGAGAACCTGGCGGAACTGCAGGAAAGCCAATGATCAACATTTTAAGAAAAAACGAAATCCACAATGTCACCGCTGTCGTTACAAGATATTTCGGAGGAATAAAACTTGGAGCAGGAGGGCTTGTAAGAGCATATTCAAAATCAGTCATGGAAGCTATCGGAGAGGCGGAAATTCTTGAAATTGAAGAATATGACATTTATACAATAACATTCGAATACTCAGAAATCAAAGCTGCCGACACAGAAGTCAGAAACAACCATCTTGAAGTTGTCGATAAGGAATATTCAAACAAGGTCAGTTATGATATAGTGTCAAAGGACAATAAAGACATTGTAAAGATATTCGAAAAATACTCTGGAAAAATAGAAACTAATTTTAAAAATAAAAGATTTTTAGAAAAAAATTAAAAATGAAGAACTTATTGTTCTTCAAAGTTTGCTGCAGGTACTCCGCAGACAGGACAAGTGTAGTCTTCTGGTAATTCATCTTCTTCTAAGACAAATCCACATACTTTGCAAACGTAAGCCATTTAAACACCCCTATTCGACTTTTTCAAACATGTCAGCGGTTGCACCGCACATAGGGCATTTGTAGCCTTCTGGAAGTTCTTCAAATTCTTCAGTTGTATATCCGCAAAGTTTACATTTAAATTTTGCCATTTTTAACAAACTCCTTAATTGTAATTTTAATATTATTTTAATAGGTAGTAATATATAAAATTATTTAAATTTTTTCAAACATTGCTTTAGCCATTCTGCATTTTGGACATTTGAACGAAGATGGCAAATCATCAAATTTAGTTCCTTCAGGAATGTTCAAACCATCCTCATAGTTATCTTCATCTAAAACATATCCGCAAATCTTACATTTATATTGAGCCATAGTATAGCCTCCATTAATTTAGAACCTGTTTGGAACTTTTAAGTGATCAGGAAGCGGTTTGATACGTGCAGGAGTTCCTATAGCCAAGTAGAATGGCGGAACAGAATGAATTACAATAGCTCCCGCAGCAACAATTGACCCTTCTCCAATTTCAACATTGGACAGGAATGTTGTATTACCTCCAATAGAAGCCCCACGTCTAATTTTAGGTCCCTGAAGTTCATAATTAATTCTTACAGGATATTTGTCATTTGTAAAACAAGCACAAGGTCCGATAAATACATTATCTTCAATTACGGAATTGGTCGGAATATACACATTGGATTGGATGCTGACGTCATTTCCGATAATCACATCTCCTTCAATGACAGTGTTGGTTCCAATCAAAACGTCATCTCCGATGTTGGTGTTTTCACGAATGACCACATTGTGGCCTGTTCTGAAGTTATCCCCAATTACAACATCGTTATAGATAATGGAATTTGATCTTATTGTGTAATTCTTACCTATAACAGGAGGTTTTGAATTTGGAGAGTACTCAACACCAAACTGAATGTTTTGATTTTCAGGAAACTTCAATTCCGGTTTTGACACATCCGGTTTTATGGATTCCCTTTCAATGACAGGTCTTTCATAGATAATCTCATCAATTTCCTGAGAAGGTTGTCGGTAGATATTATCTTGTCTTTGATAGGCAGGTTCCACATTGACAGGCCTTGGGGGTTGAGAATATAATCTATCATCTCTCATTTGAACCGGACGAGGTTCTTGTCGAGAATAATAAGGATTCTCCCTAAGTTGTTCAGTAGGTTTTTCTCTATTCCTTGCTTGCCTATCATCAAGAGTTTGTGAAAATCTAACCATATTATCAAACCTTTTGTTAAGTAAATTTAATTTATTAATGATTTAATTTATGTTTTTAATTAGTATATATATTAGATGGTTCAAATTGGGGACTGTCAAAAAGTTAGCTCTTGATTTCTTTTTTCAATCCATCCATTTTTTTGAAGCATTATCTGGTTGAATACTCCTCCCATTGTTCTGAATTTCTTTTTGTGCGCTCGTGGCATTGTATTTCCTATGTAGTTTTCTATTTGGTTGTTTGTATTGTCTAATTTTCCTTTATGTCTTTTTTCAAGGAAGTGTATGAATTTTTTATATTCTGGGAAAAATT
>JAFQXD010000103.1 GCA_017407115.1 Methanobrevibacter sp.
CAAAAAAGACTTAGTTTACACAAAAATAAAAGCACCTACAAACGAAGAAAGAGACAAAGACAAATATTATCACAAAAAATGCAAAACAAACTTCCAAGACAGCTTCTAAAAAAATCAAAAAATCTTAGCTTGACAGCATTGGAAAAATAACGAAAAAAAAAAAGAATTTTTAAATCCCCATATTGATAAATAAAGAGGTTAACATCGTTATATAATTTATAATACCTTAATTTAAATAATATGAAAAATACAATATAAACTAGGTTACTTATCGATTTTTTTTAAGTAACTCACACTTATAATCTATAATTAAAATGAGGTAAAAAATGAAGAATAAAAGCTTAATATTGTCCATATTCTTAATTTTCGTTGTACTATTAAGCTCAAGTGCAGTATTTGCAGAAGATAGTGCAAATATTGACGATGTACAACAAATTGAGGATGAAGGCGCAGTAAACGAAGCCGTTGTTCAAGATGAACCTATATCTACAGCGCATACTGTTCCAGCTGGATCAACCGGTGCAGATATCCAAGCTACACTTAACAATATGCAAAATGGAGATGTTTTAAATCTTGAAAATGGAACTTATACTGATGTATGTATTTATATTAACAAAAGCATCACTATCAACGGTAATGGTGCAACATTAGTTGGATTTGACAATCCTTCAAAAAATACTACACCTAGTATAATTACAAACACTACATCAAGCGGAGGATATGCAATAGGTAATTTAGCAGTATTATATGTTGTTAATGCAAATAATGTTGTTATAACCGGATTGAATGTTGTTGCTGGAGCAAACAGCAGCTCTAGTACAGCTGGACCTGCATATTCTAATGCACTCGTTTATGTAGAATCATCTAATAATTTAGTTTTAAAAGACAATATTCTTGATGGATCATCCTGGGGTCTTTACTTAAGATTCTCACATGATGCACAGATTGTCAACAACATAGTTAAAAATCAAGCAGTTACTGGAATTTTAAGTTTTGGATCTGCTAGAGGTCAAATTGAAAAAAATAAAGTCATTAATGCAATTAACCACGGTATTGATGTAAGACACGGAACCGGACCTAATGTGCAAGTAATCAATAATACTGTAATCGGTTCCAAAGAAGGTATTTACTTAATGCACTCAAAAGGACATACTGCAGCATACAATAAATTAATCAACTGTACCATCAGTTCCATAAGCTGTTACGGTTCTTCAGATATCAAATTATACAACAATACCCTTCAAAAATCAAGAATTGGTATTTTACTCGGTGGAGGATACAGCAATATTGATGTAGGTCCAAATACCTATGCATTAAATAACTTACCATACCCACCAACATTTGTATATTACATTGCTGAAGGTAAATCTGACTTCCAAAGTGCTTCAAAAATAATGGGTACCCACAGTGACATTGCTGACTGCCCAGTTTATGTTGAATACACACCAATTGCAACACCTGCAGCCATCAATATTGATTACAGCACCATTTTAAATCCTTCCGGAGCAAGATTCGATGTTCCTGAAGGTGCTACCAGTGCTGACATTCAAGCTATTATTGAAAGTATGGCAAATGGAGATACTTTAAGCTTTGCTGCAAATGCAGTTTATAAAGACATTTCCATCTACACCGATAAAAACATTAAAATCATCGGTAACGATGCAACTTTAATCGGATACGATAATCTAAACTTAGCAAATATTCCTTCAAAAGTAACTGCGCAAACCAGTGAAAATGGATATGCTATTTCCGACCGTGCCGTATTATATGTATTGAATAATACTGATGTGGTTGTAACCGGATTAAACATTATTGCACAATACCCTGGATATGAACCACTCTCTACAGTTGCACCAACAACCATTGAATATAAAACTGCAGGAATTCGTACACAAAACAGTAAAAAAATAACAATCACTGATTGTACTATTGATGGTGCATCCTGGGGTATTTACATGGAATACTCTGCAAATGCAGTTGTAACCAACAATAAAATTTCAAACCAATTCACTACCGGTATCTTAAACTTCGGTACTGGAAACAGTATCCTTGCAAACAACACCATTACAAATGCTGTAAACCACGGTATTGATGTAAGACACGGAACCGGACCTAATGTAACTGTATTCAACAACACCATCAGCGGTTCTAAAGAAGGAATCTACTTAATGCATTCCAAAGGCCACACCGTATATGGAAATACCATTACTGATGCAAAAATCAGTGCCGTTACCTGTTACGGATCAGGAAATGAAAAAATATTCAACAACAGTCTTGCAGGAAGTAGAATTGGTATCTTACTCGGTGGAGGATACTACAATGTAACCATCGGTGAAAACACATATGCATTAGACTCATTACCATTCCCACCTACATTTGTTACATACCTTGCTAAAGTTGAAACCAAATACGATTCAGCTGCAAAAGCAATCGGCGTTTACAGTGATAAAAATGCTGTTGAAATAAAAGCATCCAACATAGCTCAAACTGATGGTGCATTCAACTTTACCGTAACTGTAACTGATGCTAGAGGCCCAACAGCAAACCAAATTATTGTTGTTTCAGTAAATGATAATAATTATACTGCTAAAACCGATGATGAAGGTGTTGCAACAATTCCTATGAACTTAACCGCAGGAAACTATGTCGCTACAGTCAGTTACGGTGGAACTGACAATTACAAACCAGCAACTACAACAGCAAATATTAACATTGCTTCTAACATTAAAACTCCGGCAAACAATACTGCTGAAGGCATTCAAGCTGCAATAGATGCTGCAGTTGCAGGAGACGTAGTTTATTTAAGCGTTTATGAAAGTTACGACATTGCAGGCACCACAATAAACGTAACCGGTAAAGATGGCATTACTATTGAAGGTGCTGGCGCTACTACCATAACTGGCTATGGTAATGGAAACGGTTTCTTCTATGTAACCAAAAGTGCAGGCGTAACTATCAGTGGTATTACTTTTATTGACAACAATCCTAAAAACAACTTAACTTATGGTGGTAATGTTGCTGGTTGGGGTGTACAGTTCAATGGTAACGATGCTAAAGGCGGTGTAGTTGACAACTGTAAATTCCAAGATTTCAACCAAGCTGTTGTTATTAAATCCTGTAACAATGTAACTGTTAAAAACAGTGAATTCCTTGGTGGTCTCGCTACTAAACTTGTTAACGATCCTACTGTAAACAAAGAACAAGGTTCCAAAGTTATTTCCGTAGGAGGATCTTTCTTCACCACTATCGAAAACAATGTATTTGATGGTGTAGTTCTTGATGCTATTTCAATCGCACAAGCAAGTGGAGATGCAAAAATCATCGGTAACACTTTCAAAAACAATGTATACGCAATCTTTTTCGGAGGAGCATCCACTGACGGTACTTTCATCGTAAACAATACTTTTGAAAACTGTGGTAGTTACAACGGTCCTTTCAATGGTTCTACTGTATTATGGGAAGGATACCCTGTTATCAGTATCCAAAAAGCATCTAGTGGA
>JAFQXD010000076.1 GCA_017407115.1 Methanobrevibacter sp.
GGTTGAGAGAAGTCCGCCATAAGTCGGTCCTATTGCCGGTGCGACTGAGGTAATCAAGAATCCTAAACCAATCATGGTCCCTCTTTTATTTAGTGGGGCATAGGTTAGGATAATATGAAACATGAGTGGTAATGCGATACCTGTCGCCAAACCTTGGAAAAATCTACCCAAAAGTAGGATGATAAATGATTTAGCTGTAAAATCTGTTAACAGGCCTAAGAAAAACATCAGATTTGCAAATAAGAACAGGTATCTGAGGGGGAATTTCTTTATCAAATAACTTGATAGGGGGACAGTGATAGAAATAACTAATAAATAAATGGTTGTAATCCACTGAATACTAGCTGTTGACACGTTAAACTCAGACATAAGTGTTGGGAATGTCACAGTCATCGCTGTTTCGATTAATACGCCACAAAATGACATAATGCCACTTGCTAGCACAGCTAAACCTAACTTTAATTCTTTTTTATTTTGCAATTGGATCACCTTTCGATCGTTTAATTTTAAATCATTTGAAAAAAATAAAAATAGAGGGATTTCTATTTCTAGAAACCGCCTCTATTTCGGCATTGTTCAGTTTATCTGTAAAAGGTTGCCCTCTATAGATGCGTGTCAAATGCTATCTGTACGATTGATACCTTACTAAGTTATCATAATTGCTTAATAAAATCAACACAATTAACCTGATCACTAAAAGGATAAAAGACATTTTTCAGTTATTTGTATAGTAACTGAAATTTCTCAAATACAACTAAGGAAGCAGGGGTAAACTTAATCCCACTTTCGGGCGCATAGGCATGTGTGAAAAAGTCAATATGTGCCCGACGCCAATAAGCCAATGTCCTGTCTCCTTCTGATTCTAGTAGGGCATGATGAGCAGTCACATCATTAAAAGGTAATACCTCTATAGCCGTATTAATAACGACCGATGTCGGCCGACCTTTTCCATCTAAAATCACACAGACATCTCCTACTTTGGGGAGGGGTTCATTTTCTACTTCATAGGCTTGGTATAAACTCGTTGTACCTTGCTTGTGACCAGCAACAACTAGAGCTGCCAACTCATCTGCCATCACTTCCCCACCACCAAAGGCATAAGCTGCTATGTCTTGATCTTGATAAGTTGGATGTTGCCGTTTGAAATTTGCGATATAGGTTGCTAACTCAGTCATTTGATAAGACCATCCTTTTTATTCTCATGTTGGGGCACCGACACTTTTTTTTATATATTTTCTTCTATAGAGTGTTTATATTGAATCATACATTTTTTTTACTAGCAGACCCTATTTTACTGAACACTTCCTGCTCAATCAACTTAACCAGCAAATGATCAAGTATCATTAATTTGTATCACCTACATTGTATCATCTTTTATAGTTACTTATCTACCTCCATTTTAAAATTATTGCACTTATTTATACAAAATCGTTAATTATTGATAATTCAAAGTATACAAAATATATGCTATACTATTTGAAAATGAATAAGGTGGTTAACTATGTTTGTATCACATTTTACGAAGCGAGAATGGTTAAAAATATCGAGAAATTTTTACTTTGATTACTATTGGAAATATGCTATATCGTTAAAAAAGAAAAAATTATTATTATGTCTTGGTTTTATATACCTTATTTTACTTATTTTTTTCTTCAAATATTCCCCATCCTATTGGACTAAATTAACATTAGCTATTATATTTTTGATGTGTTTAGCACCATTCTCTACTATGTTGATTTGCTCACCTACTACGTTTATATGTTTTTACACCATGCCTTCAGAAGAGGAAAAAGAAAAAACAAAGACAATTTATGGCGTTACACATAATAATCCATACGGGCTATCATTGGACTATGAAAGAAATATCTTATTAAGAAACAGGCCTTATGACGTTTTGATTGACACAAACGACTACTTCTTGGTTTACAGTTTCGAAAAAGCACGACGCCCTAGGCCCACTAC
>JAFQXD010000018.1 GCA_017407115.1 Methanobrevibacter sp.
AATATATAAAACATATTATAATACATTGGATGAACTTATTACAATATTTAAAGAAGGATTTAATGAATTTGTAGGGCTAAAATCACTTTATGAAAATTGGTTGAATTATATGGTACAAACTTTCACAAAATAACTATAATAAGAAAAATTCAAAATAAGCATAAAGAGAAAAGCAGCGCAATTATCATCTGAAGCCAATATAATAGGTCCAATAAATTTAATAAAGCTATAGAAAATGATAGAAAAAGACATAAGGCATTAAAATAATTAGATAATTAAATAGTCCCGAGCGGAGTCGAACCGCTATCTTTGGGTCCAGGGCCCAAAAGGATTGCCACTACCCCACGGGACTATACAATTATTTTTAGAAATCATTATATTTGAACTGTCTCAACTTATAGAAGTTGAGGATTCTTATTTCACGGGCTGTACTCTCTTTTGAGTGTAGAATTACCGTGCTATCCCCCTCGTCCCGAAGGTTAAGACTTTTATAGTTTAATTTATTTTTTTTAACTTGGTTTTCGTTGAAAAATTTTTAATTAAACTTTTTTATTGTCATTTATTAGTATATTTAATTTATTATTTAAAGATTTTCAGAGAGCATTTGAGAAGTAATCTGCCCATTTTGTGCAATTCATCCATGACTTAAAGAAGTCATGGTATTCTTGCACTAGTTAGATAAATTAGATTCTAAGTAGTATGGAGAGATTGATAATGGCTGCAAGCCTTTTTTTAAGTGTAAAATGTGATTAAAATTAAACTTATTTATAGCATTTTATACAATAATCATACTTCTAATTTCATAACTCAAAATTGAAACTTACAGCTGTAAATTTCATGCCACTGTCCCTGATTTTTTTAGATTTTATGTCAACATCACCATATTCCTTCAGAAAGGTATTGATTTCTCTTGATACAGAGTTGTAGTTTTTTCTGTCATAAACCCTATAATTTCCCATGAATTTAACTGTTTCACTTTTATTCAAGACATTCACTTTGTCCATTCTGAATGATTCATTGTTTTTCTCTAAAACAGAGTTAACTTTGGTTACGATTTCTTCTTTGATTTTTGCTTTTTCCTCATCAGTAATCATAATATCCTCCATAATTGTTTATAACCATCTCATTGATATTTTTATATTTTTTGATTTTTATAATGTGTGGAATTTTGAATAATAGCACTGAAAAATATTCATGATGAAATTAAACAAAAACTCTTTTGCATTATCGCACTCAGATATAACTTACGAAAAGTTCTCTAGATATTCCACCATCATCTATCATTACAATTATTGATGTTTCAAAACTAATTTTCTAATCTCATTAACATTACTACATTAATTCAATATATTAAAAAACACAAAAATAGCTTAAAAAAATAAGATGTTGGGAGTTTTAGAATCTCCCAAAAAATTAACTAACAATTATTTAATGGTAATTGTTTTACTTGCACTGGATGCTTTGTAATAACCGTTTCCTGCAAATGTGATTTTTGCAGTGTGTTTACCTTTTTTAGTTAAATTTTTAATGTTAAAGGTAGCTTTACCGTTGGAATTGGTTTTAGCTGTGAAAGTTTTACCGTTTATTTTTAAGGTGACTTTAACATTTTTAATAGCTTTACCTTGGTTATTTTTTAAGAAAACATCATATTTTTTAGTTTTTGTTTTGGATTTGAAAGCTTTAGGTTTAGCGGTTATTTTGGAAGCTGCTTTTTTAATGACAATTTTGTTTTTACCAATGACATTATTGTATTCTGTATATACGTAATGTGTGCCTGCTGCTAAATCCAGTGAAACTGTTGCAGTACCGTTTTCATCAGTCCTTCCAACATAATCCTTATTATCTACCGTAAATACAACAGTTTGTTGCGCTGCTGGTTTATCACCATCAAGAACTTTTACTTTAAAGGTGGTTTTTCCGGAATAAACCTTCTCAATATCAGTTGCGTTAAAGGTAATTTTTGATCCTCCAAGCATACCTATAATTGAAGATATATCGAATGAACCTGTTCCATTGCCTGTCATGTTCATTATCTGGGTTAAATTGAAACTTGTTCCGTTACCAAAGGTCATGTTAGAGTTAAATAAGTCTGTAAAATTGAAGCTTGTACCATTACCAAAACTTAAAGTAGTACCGTTCAATAAGCTTCCTAAATCAAAACTGGTACCGTTACCGAAATCAAATGTAATGTTTGAAAAATCAAACTTAGTACCGTTACCTCCTTTACTGCCAAAGGTAAAGTTAACACCTAAACTAGAATCCGCCGCACTATCATCAACAGCCAAAGTCGGCTCTTCAACAACATCACTTTCAACAGAAATACTTTCATCAACATTTTCAACGGCTTGAACTTCAATTGAATCTGTTGCGTTTTCTGCAGCACTTACTGCGCTAACGAGACACAATGAAATTAAAACCATAAAAACAAAAAATAAACTTTTATTAATCTTCATTTTTTACCTCCATTTTTAATAATTAATAATAAATTTAATATGCGTCATCCTAACCGGAAATATTTTTTTAACATCTTAAAAGATTGTAAATGGGATGTTTAATCCCTAAGATATTTGAAAATTAAATAAACACCAATAATTGCACTTAATACGAATCCTATAAATCCTATTGCAGAAATGTCCCAAATTTTTGGACCCTTATCAGCCAATATTGCAATAGATGAACCCACAAGCAATGCGGCTACAATCAGGGATATGGATAACTGATTTTTCAAATCATCCAACCCTGTATGGTTCATATTTAATTCAATTTCGCCTCTTTCAACCTTGTCGAGAGTGCTGTTAAGTCTGTCAGGCAAATCTTTTAATAAATGCTCGATTTCTACAATATAGTTAAATCCGCCACCAACAAGGTTTCCAGGTTCAAATTTTGATTTAATCATGTCTTTAGCGAATTTTTCAAGTTCACCTGTGAGATTGAAGTGTGGGTCTAATTTGTCACCGGCTTCCTCAATTAGTATAATTCCCCTTCCAATCATTACAAACTCTCTTGGAAGAACAATATTGTGGTTAATCATCACATTCATCAAATCATCGAATATTCCATCCATTTGGTCCATGTCAACACCGATGTATGCATTCAATAAGTCATCAACATCTTCCCTGAACTCCTCGGTGTTCTGTTCCGGAGTGATGATATTCATGTAAAGCAATTGATTGATTAAATGATGTGAATTCCCGTCCAAGAGAAGCAAGACTAATTGAGCGAAGTTTGAGCGGAATGTGTCGTTGACAACTCCCATCATACCAAAATCAATGTAACAGAGTCTGTTATCACGGGTTACGAATAGGTTTCCTGGGTGAGGGTCTGCGTGGAAAAATCCGTCAATCAATACTTGTTTTAAATAGGATTGGCATCCGTATTGTGCGATTTCTGCATTATTGATGCCTTCAACTTCAGTGTCGTATAATTCAGGCAATTCATATCCGTCAATGAGTTCCATGGTTATGAGCTTAGATGTACAGTACTCCGGATAGACTTCAGGAATTTTAATATAATCAACATCTTTAAAGTTATTTGTTATTTTATTAATGTTTTTAACCTCTTCCATGTAGTTCAATTCTTTAAAGATTGACCTTTCGAATTCCTTGGCCATTGCAGGCAGGTTATATACCCTTGATCCTGAAATGTGCTTGTCAACGGTTCCTGCCAATTTATTCAATACAACTACATCAGGTTTAATAACTTCATGAATGCCTGGCTTTTGAACTTTAACAGCAACATCCATACCGTTTTCCTTTAATGTTGCCTTATAAACCTGACCTATTGATGCTGATCCTAGCGGTTCTTCATTAAAATTACTGTAGACTTCTTCCAATGGCTGTCCGATTTCGCCTTCAATAACTTGTCTTATTTCATCAAAGGGAGTAACTGGAGTATTGTCCCTAAGCAATTTTAAGTCATCAGCTATTTCATTACCGACCATATCCGGCCTTGTAGCTAACAGTTGACCTAATTTAATGAATGCAGGACCTAATTCTTCCATTGCATATCTTAAATCTGAGATTTCAAAATCCTCATCATCTTCATTGTCTTTTAATAATTTTGCCAAGTGGTGCTTTTTTGCAACACCCATAATCTCATCAAAACGTTGTCTTGCAACTTTTTTATCTTGTTTAACCATATGCTCAACCCATAATTTTAATATCAAATTTTATATTCAACCGTTAACGATAATTTCCACCTGATTATAGTTTGAATAATCATTGCCCCTCTAAAAAATCTTATAATTGTCAACGAATGAAATAGAAAATTAATTGTACATTAAAGTTTATAAATTATATAATATATAAATATAATGATTTTGTTGAAATATGTTCAAAAATAAATCTTACTCCAACTTAAAATACAATATTCTGAAAATTATTCAAGTTATAAAGTTAAAAAAAACCCACATTCTAAAGTTAATATTCTAAAAATTATTCAAAATTAAAAAAATCCCCAAATTAAATTTAATATACCAAAAAATGTTCAAAATTTAAAAATCAAAAATAGAACAAATGAGAAAATATTGATAATAATCTAAAATTTATACAAAATAAATATTTATTCAAAACTACAAACCCAATTTCATCATTTTAATAATAATATAAAATAACCAATAGCCTTTAGGAATCAAATTCCTCAAATTAATCAGACACAAAAACTGTCTTATTATAGTGTCTATTTAAATGAGATTGAGCAAGTTTATTTTTTTATACATGAAAATCCAAGATATAACTATTGAAATTAGACAAGCTATGATTATTATTGGCGGATAGTAAAGATAACCTATAATTATAAAGATAGATGTAAATATGATGTTTAAAATAAAATTATTGTAATTTTGGAACGCTCCTTGTAAAAATTTGTTGGATTCATCAATTTTTCTCATTTCATAAGTGGCAATAAGCAAGCATAAATTAACAATCATAAAATCTATACCATACAGACATTGAGGTACGAATTCATAAAAATTCATAGAAACAAAAGTTGTAAAATACGGTATCAATGACAAAAAGAATAATCCTGCAGATATGGACCAAATAGATTTATAATTTATCTTATTGGCAATGTTGAATAAATTATAGGTGAAGTTCCATGCATTAAAACAAACGATGAAACTAATTGCATATGCTAAAAATTCAAGGTTTAATTCCAATAATGCGTCCAAATTACCGTTTACTGCAATTGGAATTTCAAGCACGATAATTGTTATGATAATTGCTATGATTGCATCAATCAATGCTTCAAACCTTTCAGTATCTTCCAGTTCTTTTCCTTGTTTTCTATTATTAATAATACTTAAAAGTATAGAAATCAAACTTGCTATATAGATTCCGGGAACGTATATTGTGTAAGATACAATGAAACCAGCTAGTATAATGAGTATGGGAATAATGAAATAACTTTTTTTAATGTTTAATTCATTTAATTTCTCACTGGATTTATTGGCTCCAAAGACTACTACGACTGATATAATATGCGAAATATTTGCAAAAAGCATGATTAATCCAAAAATTGTTTCAGCAGTTAAAGAATACAGGTTCAATGAAAGCCATGATGCAAAATACGGAAATAGTGAAACTAGAAAAATTGAAATCCCATATGCGATTAAAGATTTGTTATTAATCGATTCAATATGCTGGAATAGATTCTGATTGCTGTACCATATATTGATAATTGCTAAAAATACTATGAAATAAGTTATAATATTCAAGTAATTTGAAATAAAAGCTCCCCATTGTAGACTTAACGGTTGAGGAATCTTCAACACTAAAATTGTTATAACAATTGCCAAAACTGCATCATAAAAAGTTTCAAACCTATTCGTATTCATATTTATATAGTATTGTTTTAGAAGTATAAATAAATTTTATTTTACACAAATAATTATGAATACCTTTAGAATATTTGATAATTTTTAAACAAATGCTTAAATATTAGTTAGAATAAAATTTGAAACATAGATTTTAGATAAAAGATTTATATTAACTTTAAAAGACGAGTAATTAATAATGAATTTTAGGAATGCAATATTATGTTTACGTTTACAAGAACTGAAAAAAGGGATTTGATTATTGCATTTATCGTGCTCAGCATCGCTTTTGCAATATCAAATGCACAATCAAACGCCCATACATTCATTTCCATTTTGCCAATCGTCATGGTAGGCGTAGCTATAGGATCTTTGGTGCATGAGCTTGGACACAAATTCGTGGCAATGAAATACGGACACCAGGCCGAATTTAAGGCCTGGCCATTAGGGTTATTAATAACACTTGCTTCAGCGTTTATTGGAATTGTATTTTCCTTGCCAGGTTCCGTTGAGACTGACTCAGACAATATTAGTGATGAAATTAACGGCAAAATTGCAATAGCCGGACCAATGGACAATATGGCACTTGCATTAATATCTCTAGCAATTGCAGCATTAATATTTCCTTTAAAATCTTATTCAGACATTTTTACATTAACATATCTAATCTGCACCATAAGCTTTTCTGTCAATAGCTTTTTAGCCACATTTAACTTATTGCCTTTTTACACATTAGATGGTGTTAAAGTTCTAAAGTGGAATGCAAAAATTTGGATTATCATATTTGCTATCGCTGTAATCATGCTTTTACTGTCCATAAGTATAGGTGCTGAAAACATGGTTCAATTTATTATAGGCGGAGCAGTAATTTAATGGAAATTATTCCATACCTATAACGTATTTCAACCGCCTTCTACTTATTTTAAATAGATTATTTCATCTCATGCAGATATTCTCTGTAAATATTTCCAATTCCCCTATATTCAACTACAAATGCAAGGATATCTGTAATCACACTCACTATAAAATTCAATGCTCCATAGGAATCAAATAAACCTCTTATGCAAATTAAAATAACAACTGCAAGCACAATTTTTGTATAATCTATTGCATAATGATTCCAACCGATGGTTGAAATTATATCCCTAACCCTTGAAAAGTCAAAGGCTTGTTTGAGTTTTCCACCATCAGCAAGTATTGCCAAGGCGATTTCCATGAAAAATATAGTGACATAAACTGTAATAAGACTCAATAGAATGAATACTATGAAATTAATTGGATTATGCTCGTATAATAATGCGATTGTTTCGGATATATTTAAAATAAATTCTTCAAGTTCAAATATTGGAAAATCAAGCAATATGGAAATCAAACCTAAAACGGAAACCTGTATTGTCAGATAAAAAGTGTATACAACTGTTCCTTTCAAACCAAAATTAATTAATTCATTAAGTTTTATTTTAGGTAGGCTTTTACCGCCGTTGATCTCATCCTGAGTAATTTTTAATCCATAGCCCAATACAACTAAAAGCACGATTAATGAGGTTGACTCCATGAGTCCTCCAACCACATGAGTTATGGTTTCAAAAATCATGAATTGGACTAAAACAAAAATAAAAAGCCATTTATTTCCAAGAGCATATTTAACTGAACCTTTAAGCATTGCATTTGGCATTGTAAACCTCATTTAAATAGTGTTCATGTTGGCAAATCCTCATCTTTTCGCTATTGGTTTGTTTAATGCATCATGAAATATACTGCAGCTATACTTGGCAGCGCAATGATAATTGTATTTACAATCATCCTGAAACGACGGGTTTTCCATTCTTTTGGTGTCAAGTCCCTCATTTTCGGAATCTTCAAAACACTTAAAATAATACCTGCAGACATGAAAATGAAATAGGTATTGATGATGAAGAGATATCCTGCCCCAAGGAGCATGTCCCATCTTCCGTTTGCAATGGAATAACCGCAGGTACATAGTGGTGGCATTAATGCTGTTGCAATCGCAACACCCGGAATAATAGTGTTTGCCTTATCCTGTCTGGTCTGCCCGATGATTCCTGCAAGTCCACCGAAAAATGCTATGAGCACATCAAAAAATGTCGGTCCGGTTCTTGCCAATAATTCAGCTGTCGGCTCCTTAACTGGAGAGAAGAGAAAATAGATTGTCGCTGCAGCAACACTGATTAAAATCTGCATTCCAAAACCTATTGTATGTTTTCGAAGAAGTGAATAATCAGATGCCACACTTGCAAATGCAGAAGCGAGAATGCTTCCCATCAAAGGAGAAATCAGCATTGCACCAATAATTACTGCAGTTGAACCTACATTGAGACCAACTGATGCAATTACCATTGCACAAACCAGCACACACATATTTGTACCTGTGATTTTTCCGCCATCCAGAAGACGTGAACGAATCTCCTCATTTGATGCAGAATCCTCTGATAATGAAAATATCCTTTTGATTTCATCTTTTAATGTTTCCTTTTTATTGTCATTCTCACTCATTTTCTCATTCCATTATATCTTATAAACTATAGCATACAATAATGCTATCCTTAAAAATTTTAAAAATAAATAATAATCACATATTTTGAACCTCCCCATCCTAAAGAGGATGGGGATTCTCGGGCTGTAATTCTCTTGTGAGTCTTAGGATTACCGAGCTATCCCTCTAGGTCTCAGAGTTCATAATTAATTTATTAAATATTTTTATTTTCCATAGTTTAAAATGTTTATGGCGGCGTTCAAGGAAAAAATATATTCCATTAGTTATAAAGCAGAGGAAGATACAATTAAAAAAAAAAATGTTGCTTAAAAATTAGTAAAAAACCTATTCTACTAAACCAATACCAAAGTTAAAACAATTTTATCATCATGTTTTCAAACTGATACCTGGACGCATATTTGTATGCATTGTATTCAACACTGAAAACATTCATTATACTCAATGGTAGCTTAAAATAAATTAATAGCTAGTTTTTTTCTTTTAATTTAATTAGTTGGTTTTGACATTAACTGCTATGGTTTTGAAAATTATGCCCTATTTTAAACTGAAATAGTTATGAAAGAGTTTTGTTAAGTTAGTTTTTAATAGCTAATTCTATTTTTAATGTAAAAAATAATTCATTTTGGAATTAATCATTCGCTCTTAATCATATAATTTTCAACTATTCCCCTTTAAACATTGCATCTAAAGTTTTTGAGCTATGTACTGCTTGAAGAGTTGATTTTAGTGAAAATAACTGAAAGAACAACCACAACAAAAGTAATGATTACATCCACAATCATTTCAAGTAAATTTGCACCATTGAACAATCCCGCAAGTCCAAATACCCAAATTCCTATTAAAAGAATTGGCAATACATATTTAATTATGAAACCCCATTTTTTACCAACCTTAAAAGTTGAAAATTCATTTAAATAAGGAACTACCTTTTCAATTTCATAGAACCATCCGAAGATTATTGCCTGAACACAGATTAGAATCAAAATTGCAAAATTATTCACAAATTTATCGACTATTCCAACCAGATAACTGCTGATTCCTGTTGAATAGACGACAGTGCATAGACATGCAACAATCACCAATATTGTAACACCTTTACGGCGATCCCATCCGAATTTATCACACATTGATGAAAGTAAAGGTTCAAATAATGCAAATGAAGAGGTTAATCCAGCAAACAATATTGATATGAATAACAATGGCGCCAATATGTGGCCCATGAATCCCATTTCATTGAAAATTTGCGGAAATACAACAAATATCAATCCAGTACCTTCACTGATTAATTCATTCATGGGTATTGAAGAAGTTAAGGACATGTATCCCAATATTGAAAACACTCCTATTGCAACAAATATCTCATATAATGAATTTGCAATTACAACCAACAACACTTCATCGACCAATTTTGAGTTTTTAGGCAAATAGCTTGCATAAGTATATACCATTGCCTGACCTATGCTTAATGAGAATATTATCTGTCCAAATGCCGCAATCCAAATGTTTACATCAAATATAAGTGCCCAGTTAGGTGTAAGCAGTGTTTTAACTCCAAGACCAGAACCAGGTAGTGTGAATGAATAAGCAAAAATAAATATCATTATCCCAAATAACAGGGGAATTAATATATTGGACAATTTTCCGATTCCCTCATCAACTCCACGAATAGATACTAACCAGAAAATCCCCCATAAAACCAATGTACCGACTAATGTAGGGATAATCAATGTAGTAGAATTGGCTAAATTTGAACTTCCCCCAACATTATTCATGAAAAATGAAGCAGGGTCACTGCCCCATCCAAAATTAAAGCTGTTCAATAGATAAACTAAATCCCAACCCAATATACTCATATAATAGATTACTACAACAAAGACCAATAAAACAAGTACCCATGCAATTATTTCAAATTCAGGGCATATGTCATGCATCAGTTTTGAAAAACTCTCTTTAACACTAAATCCCAATCCATATTCCAAAATTAAAAATGGAATTCCCATTATTACTGTTGCAATGACATATGGTATGAAAAATGATCCACCACCATTTGAATATAATACGTAGCTGAAACGCCAGATATTGCCTATTCCAATTGTCAGCCCAATCATTGCCAAAATGAATGTTAAAACTGAATTCCATTGAGAAGTTTTATTCATGTTTTTTCATCTCTTCTGTTAAATTATCGATATTATCAGTTTAAAGTATTATACCTTATGATTGATATTGTATTGTTCAAGAGTTTTTGCTTTATAATGTGAATCAAAACATGTAGATATTATTTTAATCTCCTATCATTTTCATCAATTAATTTTTTCAACTCTTCCATACTCCCATTAAACTCATCTAATTTATTATTCAAAACATCAATCTTATCTTCATAACCCTTAATTTTTTTATTAAAGTGTCTTGTTAAAATTGCAGAAGTCAATGTTGCTGTACCTATACCTGGCAAAATAACACCCATCCAAGACAGTACCAAATTATTAACTTTGCCTATATCTGAAGTTTCAGGTACTGCATAGCCATTACTTGAAAACGCATTGGAAACAATCAAAATTGAATCTAAAGGATTTTTATTTTCTATAAAAGAAGTGATTAAAAAACTAATAAAAATCACTAAAAACAATAATACGATACTTATTCCCAAACTATGGGATTCAGTATATTCCATGAATTTATCATAATAGTATTTAATCAAATATATGAGGGCAGGAATCTGAAGGAAATTCACTAATCCTATCAGTGGATGATTAAATAACAAAAAGGTTAAAGCTCCATAAGGAAGCAGCACCAGCACCAATAATTTATGTGCAAATGTGCTTTTATCAATTGTTATTGCAATAAAAAGTGAAAGAGAAAGACTCAAAATTGCAAAATATATTGTTGCAACATTTACATAAATACAAATATACATTATATTAATAAAACATGCAGTCATTAATGCTAAATAAGCCACCTGTGTTAATGTGTGGATTTCATCTTTTGGAAAATACTCTCTAATGTTAAAAAATCTTCTTTTAATCCTAGGAATTTCTTTAAGAAATTCTCCCATCATCATTAAAATTACAAAAAATAATAATTCAATGAAGAATTGTGGCATAGTCAAATTCAATAAAACCAAATCCGCCAATTAATTCACCTTTATTATCATGATTAATTTAAAAATGAAAGTGAGACGAATTAAATCATCCACTTAACTTTTAAAATTGCTTTAATATGTCCTTAATTATTGTTTTCTTTTATGTATTTACCATTAGATAAAAAATAAATCATCATCGACTATACAAATAATTTGCAATAGCTATAACTCCTAAAATAAATGTTACCAGATAACCTAAAACTGCAATTAGAGGCATGTCAAACAACATTGGCCCTCTAGTAATTGTCATCACGATTGAGGAACTCATTAAAAGTGCAGCAATTATTACGACTAATGAAAACTTGCTCACAATACTGTCAAGACGGTCAATCTCGAATCTAAGCTTCATTTCACCATTATTTACTTTATGAATGGCATTTGTGAAAATTGGAGGCAATGATTTAAGCATATTTTTATAATAAATCAAACTGCCTTTTTTATTTCCCAATTCTTTTTTGAGGTTCATTCGCTCTTCCATTGCCTGTTTGGCTATAGGTTCGATTGAAGCCATAATATCCACATTCGGATCAAGAGTAGTTGCATCGGATTCAATCATGGAAACTCCTCTTGCCATTGAAACGAATTCATTTGGAAGAACAACACCATAATCCTGCATAAGATCCAACAGTTTGGATAATGTTTCATTCAACCCGCCTGAACCTTGGGAAAAATATCTGAAGAATAAATCGCGAAGGTCACGTCTTAGAGTGGTGGTATCCATAGCATAATCTAAAACACCCATGTAAATGAACTGATTTATCAAACCGTTGACATCCTGGTCTGCAATCAACATCAATAAGTCACAAAGGTCTTTTCTAAAATCATCGTCAAGCATTCCAATTGATCCCAAATCAATATAACATAAAACATTATCATCCAAAATTATTATGTTACCTGCATGAGGGTCTGCATGGAAAAATCCATCAAGCAGGACCTGTTTCATGAAAGAATCAATGAGATGTTTAGCTAAAAGAGGCTTATCAAATTCTTCACTTACGCTTTCAAATACCTCACTTAATTTTGTTCCATCGATAAACTCCATGGTAAGAACTTTTGATGTGGTATAATCAGAATAGGCTATTGGAATATGTATTGTTTCATCTTCAGCGAAATTCACTTCCAGCTGTTTCATGTTGACCAGTTCATTGGTAAAGTCAATTTCAATATGTATGGTATAGTCAAATTCATCTATCATTCCAGGCAAATTGTATTTTCTAAACTCATCATTATGTTTATGGATTTGAGATACAAGGTGCTTCATGATAGCTATATCATATTCAAGCGTATCGGCAATACCTTCCTTTTGAACTTTAACAGCTACTCGCTCACCAGATATTAATTTCGCTTCATGAACTTGAGCAATTGATGCTGTTGCAAGACTTTCCTTTGAAAATTCAGCAAACAAATCATCTATATTTCCACCAAGTTCACTTTCAACTATTCTTTTTACATCAGAATAGCTGATTGGAGGGTTCTCATCTTGCAACTTTTCGAATTCGGTTGCAATACGCTCTCCAACCATGTCCGGTCTTGTGCTTAACAGCTGGCCCAATTTAATGAAACTGGTTCCCAGTTCCTGAAACATCAATCTTAGATTTACCGGAAGATCAGGGTCCAAAAAGATATTATATTCTTCCTCTTTTGAAGGAAGAATTTTATCTTTAATGGTTCTGTTCAGCAATTTGCCAAAACCATGTTTTCGCATTGCCGCAGTTATTTCACGTATGCGATTTTTCATTTCTTTATCCATTTAAATCCCAATATATTTTCATTTATTTTAAGATCAATTTGGCTGATTTGCTGATAGCCTTGTAGGTATTGTCGCCTGCAAATTTGGCTGTGAAATTGTGAGTTCCTTTTTTGGTTAATTTCACATTTACAGTAGCAACACCTTTTGAATTGGTTTGTGCAGTATAGGTTTTTCCTTGAACTTTGAAAGTTATTTTTTTACCTTTAATGGCTTTGCCTTTTGCTGATTTAAATGTTGCGGTAAGTTTTTTGGTTTTAGCATTTGCCTTATATGTTTTTTTAGCAACAGTGAGTTTAGGTGTTTGTTTGCTAACAATGACTTTAGCTACTTTAAATTGACCTACATAGGAATTATCCCCTATAAAAGTAATTGCAGCAGAATAGGTTCCGGCTTTTGCAATATTAAGCTGCACTTTAGCTTTACCGTCAGCACCTGTGATTAAATCATATACCTGATTATTCAAGGTGATGTGAACAGATTTATTGTTTAAAACATTACCGAATTGATCTTTTAAAGTAACAGTCATATATTTACCAATTTTGCCGTCAACTGCAGTGTCTACGGCTGTGGTACTTAAACCGTCAATATCAATAATTACTTCAAGTTGCTTGTAATGAATTTTATAATCAAAGACAAAGGATGTTTCATTTGACTTGACTATTAAATCATATTTAATGTTTCCTACTTCACCATCGATTTTGAAATCAAAAGTTTTGTTGGATTCATCCATGATGGTGGCATTGCCAAACTGGGAGGCCATGTCCTGGAAGTTGAACTGGCTCATCATGTCCTTAATGTTAAGTTTATCAAAACTAGTCATGTTGAACATTTTCATCATTTCATCCATGCTCATTGCATTGGCATTGAAAGTGATGTTAGTTAAAAATTTTCCATCAGCGAAAACGCTCAGATTATTGCTGGTTATGTTGTTGAAATCGGAACCCATGTTAATGGATTTGACATAGTAGTCAAAAACGAATTTTTCCGGAGTAGAAACAATTCCTAAACTGTACTTAACATCATTTACATCACCGTCAATTTTAAAATCGAATGTTTTGTTTTGACCAGTGAAATTGAAATTATTGAACATTTCTCCAAAGTTTCCGAAGTTAGCCATGTTCAAGTCACTTTGATTAAGCATTTTCATAATGTCTGAAAGATCATATGTTCCATTTGCTTTGGTGAAATTGAATTTGGATACTATCTGGTCTCCGGAATAAATGGTTATTTCACTTACTTCTGAACTTGCATTTTCACTTAATTGAGCATCATCCGCAACGCTCACAACACTTTCCCCATCATCATTTTCAGCTAAGATTTCATCATTTTGGTCTAATTGTGGTTCAACAGTTAATGCATCACTGTCATCTGCCACTTCAATCACGTCAGAAACATTGTCTGAAGCGCTTGCGGCGCTGATGGCCAATAATGAAATAAGAACTATTGAAAAAATCAATGTTATTTTGTTAAATTTCATATCTAAATCTCCTTTAAAGAAAAATTAGGATGAAATTAGATTTTAATTTCATCCATGTATTTGCATCCTATTTCAGGATTAGTTTTCCTGTTTTGCTAATTGCTTTGTATGTGTTATCTCCCGCAAATTTAGCAACGACATTGTAAGTTCCTTTTTTGGTTAATTTCACATTTACGGTTGCAACACCTTTTGAATTGGTTTTTGCAGTATATGTTTTTCCTTGAACTTTGAAAGTTATTTTTTTACCTGCAATAACTTTTCCTTTAGCAGACTTGAATGTAGCTGTGAATTTTTTGGTTTTGGCATTTGCCTTATATGTTTTTTTAGCAACGGTAAGTTTGGCAGTCTGTTTATTGACTGTGACTTTAGCTATGTCAAATGCTCCATTATAAGTATCATCACCCAAGAAAGCTACAGTACAGGTGTATGCTCCTGCTTTTGCAATATTGATTTGAAGTTTTGCAACTCCATTTTCATCTGTTTTTACAGTGTATTTCTGATTATTAATTGAGATTTGCACGGATTTTTTGACTAAAGTATTATTTAACTCATCCTTTAGAGTAGCAGTGAAATATTTACCAATTTTTCCATCCACATTAACATTTACTGTAGTAATTGAAATGTCTTTAGCAGCAATTGTAACATTTGCTTTAGCGAGCTGTACATCGAAATCAAAGCTTTTGTTGGTTAAACTACCGTTAATGTTGCTTTGAAGAACTAATTTGTGATTTCCGTTTACCAGATTGGTCAATGAGAGTTTAGCAGTACCGTTTTCATTAAGAGTTACATTGGACATTTGCTTGCCGTCCAAGATAACGTCAACCACAATATTTGGTATAGGTCTACTGAACTTATCCAATACGGTTATGGTAACTGTACCATTGTCCCCAAGCTTTTTAGGAGAGGTTATGTCAGCAAAATACACGACATCCTCAAGATAAGCAACTATGAGGTTGGATGTTGTATTGGCAGTGTCGTAGTTTCTGTTGGATAGGAAAGTTGTAGTAACGTTATAATTTCCAGGAAGTAACAGGTTTTCAAAGCTCACTGACATCATACCTTCCATCATATTGCCTGAACCGGTTCCGTTTCCGCTGAACATTTCTTCCCAGTTCATACCGTTACCTGAACCGCTTCCATTGAACATCTCTGTCCAGTTCATGTTGCCTATTTGAGACCAGTTAAAACCACTGCCTGAACCGGTTCCGTTTCCGCCAAACATACTTGCCCAGTCAATGCCTCCTGAGTCGCCTCCCATCATAGCACCCATCATTTCTTCCATACCCATGGAACTGATGATACCTATTATGTCAGTGAAATCAAAAAAGGCACTGGCGCTTCCGTCAACAACTTTAACTCTTTTGCTTAAACTATCTGATTGCCAGACTATGGTCACAATGGCATCACCAGATATTCCTTTACCATTTTTGTCAGTTACATTAATCGGAACTGTAACGTTTTCATATGCATTTACAATTACATCCTGAGCTTCTACAATAGGAATGGCTTTTGCAATGCTGAAAACAGCTTCTTTAGTTAAGATTTTATTTGTTCCATTGATTAATGTAGTTTGAACATAATGTGTTCCTACATCCAAGTAAGATAAATTAAAACTACCTCCGGATACTCCAGTAATAGGGTTTATAGGTGCCCTAGAGATATATTTTCCATCAATTTCTATTTCAACACCAACGCCGCTTTCAGTGAAATTAATTGTTTTTGTATTGTCAGCAACAATGGCATTTATAACTATTCTTTCACCATATGTTATATTCTCAACAGTTAAATCCAACTCTACTTCAGAAGCATTACCTTCAGATAATACTTCGTTCACATTTTGATTTTCATCAATAATCGCTATTTCATCATCAGCAGACACTTCCATAACATCTGTCATATTGTCAGCATCAGAAGCAGTTACAGCACCAATAGCAAATAATGAAATAAGGACCATGAAAATAATTGGTAAAGCTTTATTAAATTTCAATTTAAATCCTCCTTAAACAAATTAATTATTTTAAAGTCAATTTACCGTTTTTACTAAGTGCTTTGTAAGTATTGTCTCCTGCGAATTTGGCTGTGAAAGTGTATTTTCCTTTTTTGGTGAGTTTCACATTTACAGTTGCAACACCTTTAGCATTGGTTTTAGCAGTGTATGTCTTACCGTTAACAGTAAAGGTAATTTTCTTGTTTTTGATTGCATTGTTTTTAGCAGACTTGAAAGTGGCTGTGAGCTTTTTGGTTTTGGCGTTTGCTTTGTATGATACACTTTTGGTTGTAAGCTTAGCAGTTTGTTTATTGACAGTCACTTTAGCTATATTGAATGCGCCATTATAAGCATCATCGCCCAGGAATGCAATTGCACATGTATAAACATTAGCATTTGCAATGTTGAGCTGCAATTTTGCAGTTCCATTTTCATTGGTTGTTAAATTATATTTTTTATTATCAATTGAAACATAAACTTCTTTACCGGATAAAAGATTACCTAAACTATCTTTCAAAGTTACAGTGAAATATTTACCTATTTTACCATCAACTGCAGTATTTACGGTAACAACAGACATAGCTTTAGCTGTTATTGAAATGTCTATTTTTGGAAGAACCACATTAAAGTCAAATGTTTTATTGGTAATGTTACCTGTGGCATTGCTGCTAATCACTAATTTATGAGCACCATTGAGCAAATTGTCGAAAGCAACTTGCGCACTGGCGTATTCATTTAGGGTTGCGTTTACTTCCTGATTGCCGTCAACAACCGCAGTCACATTAATGTTAGGCATGATATTGCCGTATTTGTCCAATGCCATGATATTTACAATTGTTTTGTCTCCAATGTTTTTAGGAGAGGTAATGTCTGCAATATATATAACATCCTCATTATAAACGACAGTGAGATCTGTTGTGTTTTCAGCTTCATTATAATTTCTGTTTGACAGGAAAGTTGCAGTCACATTGTAATTTCCAAGAGGTAAGAAATAAGTGAATTTTACTGCACTGCTTCCCATGGATGCAAAAGGACTTCCTCCAGATCCGCTTCCTGTGCCGTTCATCATATTTCTTATGGAGGACATGTTGAATTCCATTTTAGTGGAGTTTTCGGAGGAGTTGCCTCCAAACATGGATCCCCAATCCATATCGCCACCCATCATGCCCATCATCATACCCATCATGTCGGACATCTCAAAGGTGGATTCAACAGATCCGTTGACAATTTTCACAGATTTGCTTATGCTGTTTCTCGGAAGGACTATTGTTATGATTGCATCTCCAGAGAGATTTCTTCCATTTTTGTCAGTTACGTTAACAGCTACCTTAACTCCTTGCCCAATAAATGCAGTAATGTTTTCAAGAGTTACAATAGGAGTAGCTTTTGTAACACCAAATATGGCGCCATTGGTTGCAATTTTATCTGTTCCATTAACTAATGTGGTTTTAACATAATGTGTTCCTACATCAACTGATCCTAAAGATAAAATCACTCCAGATATTCCAGTAGGAGATATTGGAGCAGAACCTATATATTTTCCATCAACAAGTATTTCAACTTTGCAGTCACTGAAATCTGTGCCTTTTTTGTCAGATACAGTGACATTGATATATACCTGTTCATCATATGTCGTATTCTCGACAGTGACAGCAATCTCGACATCATCAGCATTACCATCTACATCTGATAATGCATCATTCATATTCTGATTTTCATCAGATTCAACAGGTTGTACTTCATCATCAACAACTGATACACCTATTGTATCAGCCATATTATCGCTATCGGAAGCACTTGCAGTTCCAATAGCTAAAAGTGATATGACAACCATTAGAATAATTAATACTCCTTTATTAGCTTTCATTTCATCACTCCTTAATAATATGCTCTGTGTTTTTAAAAAAATTTTCATACAGGAAAATCAATGAAAATACTCATTAACTTTTTCCAAAATTTCTTTAAATAGACTTGCAAAGCACATTATACAAATTTTAGATATTTTAAACAATTATGGATAAATTTTTAAAAAACATAACATATAAATATTTTGATTTAATTATAAGTTTATTAAATAAATTGACATAAAAAATAATCAAATTAATATAAAAAATAGTAAAAATTTTTAAAATATATAAAATTATATCCAATTATTAAATTAAACAATTTTTATAAAAATTATTTTTAATTAAAATTTGTCGAAAATTTTGTAAATAAAATCAAAAATTTTCAATTATGTAAATTCCATAAAGAAAAATATACATAAAAAAAATGAAATGATATGAAAAATTTTGTAAAATGTGACATTGAAAAATTAAATCAATGAAAAAATTTAAAAAATTAAAAAATTTAAGAATTATTAAACAAACTAATAATAATAATATTTTTTTTAGACAAAAAAATAGATTACATAATTGTTATATATCACATTAAATAATAAAATTAATTGAGTAATATGAGGATTGATGACTCCAAGTTAGGTTATAGAAAACATGTTTTGGATGAGTTTGAATTTGAAAGTGGCCAGATTCTTCAGGATGTTGAAGTGGAATATACTACCCGTGGAACTCCAAAATATGACGAAGAAAGCAACATTATCAATGCAATTATCTATTGCCATAGATTCAATGGAAATTGTTTAGCTATTGAAGATCTCAATCAACTACTCGGTCCAAGAAGCATGTTAGCAGATTTTAACTTTTTTTATATATCAATTACTTCATTAGGTTATCCTGAATCATGTTCCCCGTCTACAACTAATTTAAAATTTGATTTTCCAGAATACACTATTAAAGACTGTGTGAATTTTAAAAGAAAGTTTTTAGCTGAAGTATTTGATATAAGCAATATCCTTGGTATTTTAGGGGTTGGAAGTGGTGGTTATGAAGCCTTTACTTGGGGATGTGAATATCCGGATGAAATGGAATTTTTAATTATAGGTCACAGTTCCTTTAAAACAGATGGTTATCGCTACATTACTTCCAAAGCTCTAGGAAATTTAATTGAGTCATCTGATGCATATTTGGATGAGATTTATAGTGACCAGTTATCTAAAATTATGTTTTCAATTAATACACTAATTTATTCCCAGATTTTTTCCAAAGGAGCTTTTCGAAATTTTACTTTAGATGAACTTGATATGCTTATGGATTCTTTTGTTGAGGAAAGTTCCACAGCCGACATCTATGATTTCAAATATAGAAATGATGCTGCATTAAATTATGATGTAGAAGATAAATTATCGAATATTAAAGCAAAAACATTTATTTTCTGTGCTTCTGAAGATGGTTATTACTCTCCCGAATTTGACATATATCCTCTTAAAGACAAAATTGAAAATCTGAAAATATATATTTTTGATGCCCAGAAATTTGTTTACAAATATGACTATTCAGTATTTGTAGATCCGTTTAGAGAATTTTTAGAAGAATTTAAAAAATAGATTTTACATCAAATTTGCAATCAAATAACCATGCAGATTATTTGACATGTGCAAAAGGCTGTGGCACATTAGTTGCTATGTTATAAAATAATTAATAATTATAGGTATACTTATGAATGATTTGATTTCACCAATAATAAAAAAATACAAAAGTATCATACTTATTCTGCTCCTGCTAATCGTTCAGGCATATTTCACATTAACATTGCCGGAATATACTGCAGATATTGTAAATATTGGTGTTGCAAATGCAGATATTAATTATGTCTATGACATCGGAATAAAAATGATAGCAATTACAGTTCTTGCCACAATTTCAGCAATACTTGTTTCTTTTTTCTCAATCAGGTTTTCTTCAGGTTATTCAAGGGATTTAAGAAAAATGATTTTTCCAAAGGCATTGCAATTTTCTAACCTTGAACTTAATGACATTTCAAAATCTTCACTAATTACCCGAACCGTAATAGACGTCTCACAAATACAAATGTTTATAGAAGAACTTTTGACAGTGATTATATTTGCACCAATATTAGGTATTGGAGGCATAATGAAGTCATTGGAACTTGGAACATCCCTGTCTTGGATTATCGTGCTCATATTTGTCGTTATTATAATCTTAATGATTCCGCTTTTCAAAAAGGCTCTGCCTTATCTTGGAAAATTTCAAGAGATTACAGATAGAATCAATGGAAACGCCCGTGAAATTCTAATAGGGATGCCAGTCATTAAAACATTTGTAAGGCAAGATTATGAAGAGAGAAAATTTGACAAAGTAAACAGCGAATATCATGAAACCCACATTAACGCTTATAGAATTATTCTTCTTTTTACACCAATGTTATCATTGCATTTATCCCTTATGACTGTGGGGATAATTTTCTTTGGGTCTTTTCAAATTGAATCAGGAGATTTGTTAATTGGGGATTTGCTTGCATTTATCCAATATGCTACCCAAATCGTGACATCATTTATAATGGTTTCTACAGTCTTTACTATAATGCCTGATGTCACCGTTTCCATAAGGCGCGTGAATGAAATTTTTAAAACAGAAGTGAGTATCGTTGATGGTGAAATTGATGCAGTCAACACAGAAAACCCCGTCATTGAATTTAGAAATGTTGATTTCAAATATCCAAATAGTGAAAACAATATATTAACAAACATTAATTTCAAATTAGAACCTGGTAAAACCGTAGGCATTATAGGAGGAATTGGAAGTGGTAAATCAACAATACTCAATTTGATACCTCGTCTTCAAGACCCAACTGGCGGAGAAATACTATTTGCTGGGGAAAATATTAAAAATTATAAGCTATCAACTCTGCGGGAAAATATGAGTCTGACACCCCAAAAAGCCCATTTATTTAAAGGAACCGTAAAATCCAATATGACAATTATTGATAAAAATGCAAGTGATGATGAAATAAATAAAGCATTAAAAAGGGCTAATGTGAATTTCATTGATGGTTTAGATGATGAAGTTGTTCAAGGTGGAGCTAATTTTTCAGACAGTCAAAAGCAACGTTTATCAATAGCAAGATCACTTTTAAAGAAATGTAACTTTTATTTATTTGATGATTGCTTCACAGCGCTTGACAAAAACACTGAAAAGATAATAAAAAACAACTTAAAAGATTTGGAGGGTGCATCAATTCTGATTGTATCTCAAAGAATCTCAACAATAAAAGATGCTGACGAAATAATTGTTTTGGATGACGGGAAAATCATTGATAGTGGAACTCATGATAAATTGATTGAAAGCTGCAATTTTTATCGTGAAATTGTAAACAGCCAATCCGATACATTGAAGGATGGGATATAATGACTTCAAATAGAGAAAAAATGGGATTAAAAAGAATTGTAAAAAATGTTTTGCGCTTGATGAAAGACCATGAGCTTAAATTCATTTTAACAGGCATTTGTGCAATACTATCTGTTCTATTTACAGTCATTAGTCCACTGCTATTAGGGGATGCAATCAACATCCTCATTGAAGGAGCCAGCAATATCATTAACCATACTGGAACACTTGATTTTGTGGGTTTGGTTAAACTTTTAACCATTGCCGCAACATTATATTTCATCAGTAATGTCGTTTCATACCTTCAGACATATTATTTGGTCAAAACAACTTCAGACATCATTTATTCCATAAGGAAAAGAATAATAAATAAGGTAATGCAAATGCCAATGCCATCTGTTGATGAAAATCAAAGAGGTGCTGTTTTATCAATGCTTACAAATAGCGTCAATGTTTTGGAAGATGCCCTTACCTCATCATTTGTAGAAATAACAACTAAACTTATTACAATAATAGGCACATTAATCATGATGATTACTATCAATGCCCTGCTAACTGTGACCATCGTTGGTGTAGTTTTACTATCATCAGCACTTATTGCAATCGTCAGCAAATTCTCTCAAAAATATTTCACAAAAAGGCTATACGCTCAGGGAGGTACAACAGGCCAAATTGAAGAAATATTTTCCAGCCAAGAAGTAATTCGGACAATAAATTATGAAAATCAGATCACTGCTGATTTTAATGATAATGTTGATGAATGGTATTCCCATGAATGGAAATCAAGATTCCTTTCAAGCCTAAATACTCCTCTGACAAGCTTGAATTCAAATTTGGGATATGTTGCAATAGCCGTGTTGGGTTCCATTTTTGTTCTTCAAGGTTCAATGACAATAGGAAGAATTTTGTCATTTTTTGAATATTTAAAAAATTTTACAGATCCTATCGAAACCTTAACAGATATAATGCCTCACCTTCAAGCGGGAATTGCCTCTGCTGAAAGAATATTTGAGTTTTTAGAAATGGAAGATGAAGATAATCCATCCAAAAATGAACTTGAAAAATTTGAAAATGAAATAACATTTGATAACATCAGCTTTGGTTACACTGAAAATGAAAGGATTATTGACAACTTTTCTCTCACAGTCAAAAAAGGTGAAAAAATAGCCATCATCGGTGAAAAGGGATCGGGCAAAACAACCCTTATCCAATTACTTACAAGATTATATGACGTCGATTCAGGAGAGATAAAAATTGATGGTATCAACATTAATGAATATGATAAAAATTCACTCCGGTCATTTATGGGAATTATTTTACAAGAAATCTGGCTGTTTTCAGATACAATTGAAGAAAACATCAGATACGGAAATCTAGAAGCAACAGAGAATGAAGTTATTGCCTCTTCACATAAAGCCAATTCAGATAAATTCATAAGACAACTTCCAGAAGGTTACGATTCCATCCTGAATGAAGATGGAGATAACATATCACACGGTCAAAGGCAACTCATAACAATAGCAAGGGCAATTATTTCGAATAAGGAAATCTTAATTTTAGACGATGCAACATCAAATGTGGATACCAGAACAGAATTATTGATTCATGAATCTTTAGATGAACTGATGGAAAATAAAACCAGTTTTATAATTACCCATAGATTATCAACCATTAGAAATGCCGACAAAATCGTTGTGATTGGAAAAGGCAAAGTAATAGAGCAAGGAACCCATGAGGAGCTTTTAGCTAAAAAAGGATATTACTACAATACATTGAAAACTCAAGAAAATATCTAATTCATATAAATTTATATTCATGTCTATTTGGTTTTAGATTCAAGAAATAATAGTAAATTTATTATATTCATAAAAATAGACAATTTTTCATGAAAAATCTATTTTCCAATGAAAAGGTCAACACCGGCAGACAGGTTGAATTAGACATTGCAAAGGCTTTATCAATTATTTTCATGATTTTTCTTCATACATTGATGGTAGTCACTGCATTTAGCAATTCAATCTCTCCAGGATATATGTTTGTGTTTAGTGATATTTTGGGCAAGCCTTGTGCGGCGCCTATTTTCATGTTCTGCATGGGCGTAGGTGTTGTATACTCCAGGCATAGTCAATGGGACACTATGATAAAAAGAGGAGTGAAACTGTTCTGTTTAGGTATCCTTGTAAACATTTTTGAATTCTTCCTTCCATGCTATGTGTGCGGCACTCTTTTAGGTCAATGGGACATTTTCCCAACAGCCGGAGGATTGCTCCTATTCTGTGTAGATATTTTAGCATTCGCAGGTTTAGCATTCATTTTGATGGGAATATTGAAGAAATTTGAACTGTCTGACAAGTGGATGATTGTTATCGCAGTTGCAATGTCTTTGATTGGAACATTATTCAGATTCACTGATTTTGGAGTTCCTGTGCTGAATTTGTTTTTCGGCAACTTTATTGGAACTGAAGGAGGGTTTACTGCATTTCCATTATTCAACTGGTTTATTTTTCCAATATCTGGAATCATTTGGGGACATTATTTTATCAGAGCAAAAGATAAAGGACAGTACTTTAAGCTTTGGCCATTATTTATTATTATTGCTTTAATCTATTTCGTCTTCTCAACAACAGTCAAAGGTGGATTTTTAAGCGACACACACCATTACTATTTCTGACAACATTGGATGTAGTGTTCTGTTTATTGTATGCGCATGGAAATATTGGTCTTTGTTATTATCTGGCTAAAATCTTGCCAGATACAGTCAATAAGTTCTTTTCCATATTAAGTAGCAACATCAACAATATTTATATTGCTCAATGGTGTTTCATACCTTTAGGAGTAATATTTTTAGTATATCTCTTTAGGGACATTGTATTCACTGATCTGATAAGTGCGATATTTTCAATTTGCATATTAATATTATCTAAATTATTTGCCATCTATTACAAAAAATTAAGGACAAGAAGTTAAGACAATGAAATCAAAATTAGTTGTAGGTTTAATTATTTTAAGCGTCATATTTGGCATCACGACTGTTTCAGCAGGAGATAATCAGACAGAAATAATTTCAGATACCTCTGCTAATCAAATACGGATGAATCAAATAAATAATATTTAGAGGAATATACATGGCCAATTTTTGCACTAACTGCGGAGCTAAAATAGAAAAAGAGTATAATTTTTGCATTAACTGCGGAACTAAAATAGATAAATCTGATATGAAAGAGAATAATCAGTTAGCAAAATCCATCCCATCTAATAAAAATAAAACAAAAGAAAAAGAAATTGCCCCTACAAAAATAGAAAAAAATAAAATGACTCGTGGAGGATACTGTGGTTTGAGTTGCAGACATTGCTACGAAGAATTTTTAGATAGTGGTGGTGGAATAACTGGTGATTTCGATAGTGATGGGTATGTTGAGTATTACTGTCATTTAGGACATTCTGTGGCCTATGGACGTTTTTGCGAAGATTATGAATGAATCATCATAATTGTTAAGTTTCCAAAAATTATAAAAAATAAGCGTAGAGATATGAAAGCAGCCCACCATGGCCTGTCATCATATGCTCTCTTCAAATATACGTATTAATTAGGAATTACAGTGACATTGCCTTCATAGCTACATCCTTGATATTTGCCATTTCCTGCAAATGTAAAGTCACCATAGTAATTGTTTTTGCCGGCATCAGGCAGGTATTCTGCATTGTCAATCGTAAATTCCCCATTTTCATCCGTTACGACATCAACAAGAGTTCCCATCTCGTAACCTGGCTTATGGAATGTAATTGTTTGATTTGCAACCCCATAACCATATGCATCCATCAGGACACCTGAAAAAGAGCCGTTTTCATGAACTTCCGTTTCATTAATCATTATGAAAGTGGGAACATCATTATTGAACTGATAGAGAAATACACCAATGCATACCACCAAGGCAATTAGTAGAATTATCAGATAATAACTTTTCCTCTCCATTATTTCACCTTGATGATATATTGGATTAAAATTAAAATAAAGTTTACCTTTTTAAAAATCTGTTTTGAACCTTTTCACTTTCAAGTTCCCTGATTGCATCACGGCCAACCCACTTGCTAGCCTTATTATCAATCTCTAAAATCTCATAAGCAAGTTCAAGTGCTTTTTTATTGTTTTCCGCACTTGATTTACCGATTTGTCTTAAAGCCCAATTTACGGATTTTTTAACAAAATTCCTATTGTCCATTGAGCCTTCCTTAATTATTTCAAAATACTTATCAAAACTAGATTCTTTTTCGTGAACTGCAAGAACTGCAATCAGGCTAAAGGACGTCCTTTTAACGAATTCCTCATCTGAATTGCACCAGATGAAGATATTATCAATAGCTTGAGGGATAAATCTCAAAAGATTAATGCAGGCCTGATCAACCAAATCCCATGAATAGAACGTGTGCACCCATTCATTCAATTGAACCGAATCAACTTCCTGCGGCTCTTCAACAAGGGTTGCTAAAATATACGTTTCATGATAACCGTAATCCCAAAGTTTCAATGCCAATTCATGGTTTTTGCCGCATTGTTTTGCAATTCTTCTAATCTGAGGCAGCCTAAGTCCATAGCTTTTGACATAAGTAATCCCAAATCTTTTCATGTTTTGGGCAAAATCAACATCAGATAAATCCTCAAATTCTTGGATAATTTGATTGAATTCCATTTTAATCGTTTAAAATAACTTCACGAATCTTATCAACTGCAATCTGTTTTTTTGCAGGAAAAGCTGCGATTTTCACCTTAAGATGAATGGCATCACCCTTGTCCAATATTGTCCATTTTTCATCAAGAGCATCTTCTTTGTCAAATCTTAAAAACCAGTTTCCTTTCTCATCGATTTTACGCTCTAAATCAGCATTTAGTTTATCTAAATCTGTCCACTCCAAGAGTGTGTTAAAAAAAGTCTTTGTGTATCTTTTCTTTGATACAACACCAGATAAAATTATTATCTTATCTTCAAGTAACCCTTCAGCCTCTTCAGCTTCTATTTCAGCTTCGGGAAGAATGTTTAAAATAGCTTGTGAAATTTCATCAACACTTTCATTTTCATAAACGAAAGCTCTAAATTTAATGTTATGAATCATTTTAATCAAAAAAAGGAATAGTTGAAGAAAAATTATATTTTTCTTCTTCTAGCTTGTTCTGAGCCTTTTCCTTTAGATTTGATTCCACGTCCTTTATTACCTGCACTGGTTAAGCCTCTGAGAGCTCTGTTAGTGTGTTTTTTGGAGCAAATCCAATTGATTTTTTTATCGTTGATAATTGAAGGACTGTTAGGATCAACTAAAATTACTTCATAATATTTATGTTTTCCTGTAGACCATACCCAGTAAGAGTTTAAAACTTCCATGTTAGGGTATTTTTTAGCTACACGTTCTTCAGCAATTCTTTGAATGGATTTTGCTTGTGTGATTTTGTTTACACCCATTCTTTTAGGTTTACGACCATTGAAACGACGGGTTTTTCTTCTTCCACCACGTCTTACTCTGGTTCTTACTACAACAAAACCTTTTTTAGCTCTGTAACCTAAACTTCTAGCTCTGTCGAGTCTGGTAGGTCTTTCAATTCTTTGAACTGCTTTTTCTTTTTTCCATTTAGGAGCTCTTTGCCACATGAGTTCACGTACGTAGGACTCATCTGGGTTTTTCCATGCGTCTCTAATATATTTATACATAAATAACACCTTTTGTTCAGCCACGAAGGCCACATCCATATGGGAACTTATCCCAAAAAAAGTATTTTAATACTGCTAAAAAAATAACAGTAATCAAATATTTGTTTTATGTATTTATAAATGTATCGTAAAATAAGCTAAAAGAATCATTTTCCCAAATAATAAATAAAATTTAAATAAATATATATCTTCCTAAAAACAAAATAGAATTATGAAAATGCCTGATGAACTCGATTCAAAATTGCTTGCGCCATGTGGAATTAACTGCATTAGCTGTGAAAAATATCAAAATCCCTGTGCAGGATGTCTTATTAGTGATGACGGAAAAAGCAAAGCCAGCCTGAAATGTAAAATAAAATCCTGTTTTGATTCTAAAAATTTCAGCTATTGCGGCCGTTGCAGTGAGTTTCCATGCCCATTGATGAAAAAACACTCCAAAAAATATGTCAAAAGGCATGACCTGAATACGCTGGACAGTGCCAAAAGAATAAAAACCACCGGCATTGGACGCATGATGAGCCAGGACCGTGAAAGGTGGTCATGTCCGGAATGTGGCGGAGTTGTGAAATTCCAAACCAAAGCCTGTAGCGAGTGCGGATTTAAAGTTGATTAAATGAAAATTTTGATTAATTATTCCAATACTTTTATCAATACTCATTAATTTAAACTCACGTATATTAAATATAATGATGCTTGTTTTGAAAAATAGCTTTAAAAAATAATGTAATGTGTATGAAAAAATAAAAAAAGAATAAATATGTAAAAAACATATTTATTTAAGCGATGATTTCGCTTTCAGGAACGTTGAAAATATAAGATACTTTATATGTCCTTGAAGTAGAATAAAGCAATGAACCAATTGAGATCTCAATTGTGTTGTTTCCAGCAATATAGTTTGCAGCATTGAAATTAAATGTTCCAACACCCTCAATTACATCAAAGACAATTTCAATCTGTTTGTCAGTTCCCCTGTTTAATGTAGCGTACATGTCGAATTTAGGAAGATTTGAATCAAATACTCCTTTCTTGTAGAATTTAGCGCTGTAGTTACCCAATCCATCAGAAGTAACATTGAATGTGATTCCAGTTGTGTTAATTCTAGGACACATTGTTCCATAACCCACTACGCCTGTATCGTAATCCCATGTTGCAACATCATTGGTTCCATACCAGTTCGAATCCAGTTTTAATCTTTCCTCAGGATTAAGCAAACCTCCACCATATATTCCGAAAGGATTTGCACTCAATTCCCCGAGAATCATCATGCTTGGACCTCTTGCATTTCTATAAATTGCATTATCAGTGACCAATGGTTCAACTGCATTTTCAGCCAAATCATAAGGAGCATTGAATCTGATTCCCTCTAAAACATTATCTGATATGGTATTTTGAATTATTACAATGCCTGTTGAGTTATTTGCATCAAGAGAAATACCCAAATGATTCCAAACAATACGATTGTGAGTAATTGTAACATTAACTGCAGAATTATTCAAGAATATTCCATAACCTGATGGACCTTCAGGCACTTCCATAGTATACAAACCAGTATTGTCCAAGATTTCATTATAGTTAATCTGAGTATTCTCAACTCCAAATCCATATTTAACACCATAATTATTTTCTCTTAATGTATTGTAGTCAATAATCAAGTCAGAGGAATATTCCGCAAAAATTCCGCTTTCAAATAATGAAATTGAATTTGCAAGCACACTCACACCAGATGAATTTGAAATGTAAACACCATATCCCGGCAAATTGACAGATCCATTGACATAACTGTCAATTTTAGACTCATCCAAATGATTTAAAATGGAGTTATTGATTAAATTCACGTTATTTGTATTGATAATGTCAACAGCATCACTGGAATTTCCACAAATGACAAAACCACTAATGGATACTGCATCAGATACTATTGTCAATGCCGAACGATTTAAAGGAGCATTTAAAATAGTTCTATCCTTGGAGAAAATATTTAATCCCTTATTGATTGTTAATGAAATGTCAAAGTAATAATCTCCTAAAAACTCAACATAAGACCAAACAGGCGCATTATCTAAAATATTTTGAATCTCAGAGTTTGGCAGATCCCCATCCACAAATATGATGTCAGTTTCATTGGAAATGGTTACAGTATTTGTTTTTGAAGTTGATTTGTAGTTGTCATTACCTTCATAATTCATAACTATATTAAATATGTCCCCTGCCCGTGCAGTAAAGTTTATTTTAATTTGACCATTAACATCGGTTGTTTGGGAGAATTTATCTCCATTAACGGAGTATAAAATGGTTTCATTAGATAAAACATTGCCGGAATCATCCTTTAATGTAGCATAGTAAACGATTGGTGAATCTTTGGCAAATGTTCTGTTGTAACTTTCAATTACAGTAGCAACGTGTTTAGTTACATTGATATTGCCTGTAGCTTTGGAAGCTTTATAAATTGCAGTTCCGCCATAACTAACGGTTACAGGATAATTTTTTTCACCGCTGAGAGTGATTGATAAACTAGCTTGACCTTTATTGTCTGTAGTTTTAGTATATGTTTTTCCATTCACTTTGATGGAAACTTTTTGTTTAGCTATTGCCTTATTGTTTGCATCTTTCAAAGTAATTGTATACTTTCCGGCTTCATTTGAAAACATTGTAACTGTAGGAGCAGTAATTTTTGTAGTGGTCTTTGCCACTTTAATTTTACCAGTTGATGAAGCTTTTTTGTATACATTGCTTCCTTTATAACTAGCGCTGACTTTGTAAGTTTTTAGAGAAGTGAATTTGACATTTATATTGATTTGACCTTTACTGTTAGTAGTTTTAGTGTAAGTCTTTCCATTTACTTTGACAGTTACTTTTTGTTTAGCTATTCCCTTATTGTTTGCATCTTTCAAAGTTATAGTGTAAGTTTTAGATGTTTTTGGAGGAATAGTTACAGTTGGAGTAACTAATTTGGCAGTTTTTGATGAATACTTTACGGTTATTGTATTAGTTTTTGAAACAGCTTTATATTGATTGTTGCCTTTATAAGCAATATTGATCTTATATGTTTTCTTATTTTGGTTAAATTTCAATTTTACTTTTGCAACACCTTTACTGTCTGTAGTTTTAGTATATGTTTTGCCGTTTACTTTGAATGTGACTTTTTGTTTAGCAATAGCTTTGCCGTTTGCATCTTTTAAAGTAACAGAATAATATTCAGCCATTTTCGGAATCATGTAAACATTTGATGATGCAATTTTAGCGGCAGTCCTTTTAACGATGACTTTTACTTGACTTGTGCTTTCAAGATAGGTGTCATTTCCTGCAAATGATATGGTTGCATCATAAGTTCCTTCTTTTGCAATGGAGAGGGAAAATTTGGCTTGGCCGTTTGCGTTTGTTACTGCAGAAATTGTTTTTGAGTTGACATTTAATGTTAATGTTTGATTTGAAACAGGATTGCCCTTATCATCAGTTAAAGTAGCTATTAATTTTTCACCTGATTTGAGATAAGTATTTAAGTTAGATGCAGTGATTGTTGTATTTACATTAATTCCCGGAATATCTGAATCATCAACATTGAAAGTTTTTGATACCTTATCATCAATTAAAGTACCCGGTGTTGGCAATACTGCAGTTATGACATTTCCGCTTTCCTTAAAGTTTTCAGAAAATTCAACTGTTGCAGTACCGTTTTTCATCCATACTGTTTTATAAATATCTCCTTGTTGAGGAGTGGAACTTTGACCTTCCTTATTTAGATAAAAAGTAACTGGAACAGAACTCAATTCAGAAGCTATTTCACCTTTATCATTGATAATTGAAATTGAATACACTCCTTTAGAGGTTTGAGTGATTTCACTTAACTTAAGCAAATACGGTCCGGTTTTATACCATCCAACATTAGGTGCAATGTACATATTAGGGCAGCTTATCATGTTGTTAATATCAAAAAGGTAATGCATGAACATGATTCCCTGACGACCATAATATTCACCGTTTCCCTCCCCTACAAAGATATAAACATCATTTGCAGCATCATAATTATACTGACCTACTGACCCCGTACCTTTATAAACATAAATCTGAGACCAAACAGGCCTATCCAAATCCTCAGTACCTGAACCAATATTAATCATGTAATTATTATTAATCACCTCTAATTCATCAGCTTCTGAATTATCAATATCATTTATATTCTTTGCATGGAAATCATTAAATACATCCCAATATTTGTTTTGATTGAAGAAATTTCCTTTAATTTCAATTCTGGTAATGTCATAATCTACATACACACCATTATGAGAGTTAAATGCAATATAATTGCTTAAAATGTAAATGTATCTTGATGAAGTTAATTTGATTCCTTCCATATTTTTGGTGATGTTATTGTCAACAACAGTCAGATATTGGCCATTTCCAGAATATGAAATACCTGCCACAGTGTTTTCAGACATGTTACAAGAAATAATTTGAGTATTATTTGAATCAATAATGTTAATTCCATTTTTTGATTTGATGCTTGTGGAATTTTTCACTGCAACATTTTGAGAGTTTTTAATTCTTAATCCGTTATTTGCATTGACAAGAGTTACATTTTCAATAATGATATTTTTTGCATCTTCAACCCTTATCGCATCAGTGCACCCCTCATGAGATATTATACAATTTCTTATTACAACATCGGATGCTCCCCTAATAAGAATTCCATAATCATCATCTTCATCCATTTGTTTTATACTATTGCTAATGGTAAACCCATCAATAATAGTTCCGCTGGCTTCAGGGGAAATATAAAATATTCCTTTAAATCCAGATCCCTGTGAATTACCCGGACACACACTCATAGTTGTGCCGATATCACTTTTAATTGTTAATTGCTTGTTAATTACAAAATGACAATGGACATAACTGGTTCCATTAATTATAATTGTGTCCCCTTCATTGGCATCATTTATTGCTTTTTGAATTGTAGAATCTAACATTTCGTTGTGTCCCGGCTCTGCACTAACCACGATGGTTTGCGGTTCGGACACCACATCATCTTCATTATAAACAGCCAATTCATCATCAGCAATATTATCTGATTCACCAATACTTAATCCTAAAGCAGATGAATCCTCTGTTAAATTATAATCACTATCATTTGCTGCAACAGAGCTCACACAAAGCAATGCAACCAATAATAATGAGAATATTAATAAGCTTCTTTTAAATTTCATACTTTTCCCACAATTTCCTTTAATCTTGATTTATAAATTACAATATACAAATATATATTTTCGATATATTTAATGTATTTCGGTTTTTAGACCATATTAAAAACGAAATTTGTTTTTAATGAAAACTATATGAAAACATATAATCATCATAATATTTAACAATTGTTATAAATTTTTGAAAAAAATTAAAGTGTGAAATATCAAATTCCACACAATTCATTTTTTAACTTTTAAAGCAGTTTTAACCTGAGAATTGATATATTTGACGGTAACCGTATATTTACCCGCATTTAAATTCTTGAAGTAAACTGTTGCAACGCCCTTTGAATTAGTCTTGCCTGTGTAGGTTTTGCCTTTAATCTTAAATACTACATTTTTGCCAATGATGGCTTTTCCCTTACTGTTTTTCAAAGTAGCAGTGTATTTTACCTTACTGGATTTTTTTACAGTCACACTTTTAGCTTTTAAAACATTTTTAATTGTAATAGTGTTTTTTACACTATATCCTTTATAGGAAGTTGTCACATAATATTTTCCAGGCTTAAAACCAAATGTTCTTGAAGCATATCCATTACTGTCAGTTGTAACCTTATAGGAAGTTGAACCAATCTTCATTACAATGGTCACTCCTTTTCCAACAGGATTTCCGTCATCACCAATTACACGAACTTTGAATGTTGCTTTTCCATTATAGTCGACTACAACATCTTTATTGTTAATAATCCTTTTAATTACAGGCTGAACACTGCTTTTTAATGTAATGCTTTCATTATCAATATTTGCAGTGATTGAATTTGTAGATGGAATTGCAACAGATTTTGAAATATATCCGTCTTCAACAGATAAAACATCCCCATTTGATAATGCCACTTTAAACATTGGCAATAATTCAGAATTATTTAATTGTGAAACATTATTACTTCTATCCAAAACATTGTTGAAGCTAACAATAACGTTAGCGCTTTTAGTCAATGGAGTTGTGTTTTCAAATTTCATTATAATCCATTTAAATTCATCTGAAGTGTTGAAATTCAATAATTTCTCAAAATTAGGATGATTTGATCCCCACCAGTTGTTTGAAACGTCAACATTATCCCATGTGTTATTAAATATCGCAAATCCGTTTGCATCGTAATTATTTCTAATTATAGAATGGGAAATTGTAGTGTTTCTTCTGGCAATTACTGCGCCACCATCACCTTCGGCAACATTTCCTTCAAATATTGATCCTAAAACAACCATATTGCCTTTATTATCAATAGCTCCACCATTTACGGATGCCTTATTGTTTGTGAAATTTGAACCGATTATATCGAGTTTTCCACCGTTGTCAATTGCACCGGCACCATAAGCCTGGTTTTTATCAAATGAAGAGTTTACAAGAGTCAATTCGCCTGAATTGTCAATAGCTCCACCGTAGCTTTTAGCAGTGTTGGATATGAACTGGGATTTTACAATATTGACATTTCCTTCATAAATGAAAACTGCTCCTCCCTCATCGGCACCCCTATTAAGTTCAAATAAGGAATCTGTAATGTTTATTTCGCCAGAAACTGATAATGCAGCGCCTTTGCGTGAAATCTGATTATTCATAAATTGGGAATTGTAAATGACTAATGTTTTTGATGAATACAATGCTCCTCCCTCAGAGGCCTTATTTTCACTGAATTTGGAGTTATAAATTTGGATAAACCTATCTGAATAGATTGCGCCTCCAAATTTAGCCTCATTTGAAAAGGTTGATACATTATCTAAAATAGAATTCATTACATTATAGATAGCCCCTCCATAGATTGAAGCTTTATTCCTGTTCATTGCAACATTGGTCAATGTTAAAGTATCCTTATTGTAAATTGCTCCTCCATTATTGACTGCAGTATTGTCATTTAATGTACAATCTTTCAAATTAAGGGTTCCAGTGGAATAAATGGCTCCACCTTCATCTGCAGAGTTATTTTTTATTGTAACTCCAGTTATCTTAACATTGACATGGTCATTATAAACCGCTCCACCCCATTTTGCGACATTATTGTTTATTATAGTGTTCATTATCTGAGAGTCCATGAAACTGCAGCGAATGGCTCCACCTTCATCTGTAGCGACATTGTTATTCACAATGGAATCTGTGACATCAATGGCTCCCTGATTGACATCAATTCCTCCACCTCTTTCAGCAGCATTATTGCTGATAGATGAATTTTTAACAGTCAATTTTGCTTTTGCTTCCACATAAACTCCACCGCCCCAAACGGCAGTGTTGTTTTCAACTATGCAGTTTTGGAGTTTTAGGGAAAATTCAGAAACATAAAATCCTCCGCCCTGCTTTACGGTATTGGTATTATTGGCTATTATTGAGTCATAAACTTCACATATTCCCCAACTTTTAATTCCAGCACCCAAATCATCACAGACATTGGATGTTACTTTAGAATTATATACTTTAAGAGTTCCCCTATTGTTATAGATTGCACCACCACGTGATGCGAAGTTATTTGTAAAAATAGAATCATATACAAAGAATTCTCCCCAGATATTGTAGATTGCACCGCCTTCTTCACAGCTATTGTTTATAAATGTGGTGTTTGTGATTTCCACAATACCATTTGCATTATCGTTTTCAATTGCAGCGCCTGAAACCGCCACATTATTTTCAAATGAAGAGTTAAATACATTTAAATTAGATTTGTCAGAGCAGTGAACTGCCCCTCTATCCGCTACATTATTGCGTATGACTGAATCAATTATTGTCAGTTTCCCATAATTATCAACTGCCGCACCGTTGTTGGCATGGCCATTTATAAGAGTTAATCCTTCAATGCACACATTTGCATTTTTAGATACGACAAATATATTTGATGTGGAGTTTGCATCAAGGATTGTGGACGGACCTCCTCCGCAAATATAAATATCCTTATTAATCGTAATTGCAGATCCGCTACCATAATAAGTTTTATTTTCCAAATTAATTGAGTCGCCTGGTTTGGCATCATCAATTAATGTTTGAATAGAACTAAACCCATCATCTCCCAATGTTTCACTGCCATTCACATCAACAGCACAAACGGCATTTAACATTATTGCGGATACGGCCAATGTTAATAACATTAATATTGTGAATTTTTTCATATTTATTTTAAATTCCCCCTAAAAACTTTAATAACAAAAATACCTATCAAAATAAACAATCGTTTATAAAAATATTTCTTAACGTTGATATTTGATATATTAAAAATATTATTTAAAATGTGTTATTAAAAAAAAGATAAAGAAAAAATTCTTTATTTTTTTGTTACTTCAATAGTGCAAGTTTTGGAAGATGATTTGAAGTTAGAATTTCCTAAAAACTTCATATTGACCTTATATTTTTTAACTGCACTTAATTTAATAGTTAATTTGGCAACACCCTTTGAATCCGTTTTAACCGTGTAAGTTTTGCCGTTCAACTTAACTGTAACTTTTTGTTTTGCAATTGCCTTTCCATTTAAAGAAGTCAATTTTAGACTAAATGATTTTTTAATGTTCTTTTTAACTTTTATGTTGGGTGCTATGATTTTGGATTTCTTAGAACCTGTTTTGACAAGGATTTTGCCTGTTTTTGAAATAGAATTGAAGCAATCATTTCCACCATAATTTATGGATACGGCATAGGTTTTAATATTTGTTAGAGAAACTTTTACTTTAGCCACACCATTTCCGTCAGTTTTAGCCGTTTGTGTTTTACCGTTGATTTTGAAACTAACTTTTTGATTGGATATTGATTTGCCATTATTATCTGTCAATTTTACTTTGAAATAATCATCGGATATTGGATAAGTAGTTAACTGAGAAAAAGCTAAATTTGGAGTTGCTTTTAAAATCACTATTTCACATGAGCACTGTGATCCAAAATGACCATCATCGCCTTCAAAGACAAATGTTACATTATAATGGCCGCAATTCAAGGAAGGTAACATTATTTGACCTTCAGGATTTGATACTAAGCTAAACATTTTGCCATTGGCTAAAACCTCTATTTTTTTATTGGATAAAGGTTTATTGTTAGTGTCAACCAATGTTGCAACATATTCTACCCCACCATATTCGACATGAGTGTTGGAAATGGTGATTTTAGTTTGGCTAACTAATGCTGGAACATCCGATTTATCCACAAATAGCTGGACATATGGATTTCCCTTAACAAGATTGAAACTGCCTGGAAAAGACGCTGTGATGAAACTACCATTTTCACCATACTTATCTGCCCAATCTCTAAAATCAACAATTGCTGATCCGTTTTGAATCCTGACACTTTTATTTAACCTCATGTTTTCATCGGCAATGTTGGAATCGTTATTCAAATAAAATACAACATCGAATGAACCTAAATCACTTGCAATATTTCCGTTTCTATCAACTATTGAAACTTGATAAACACCTTTTTTAATTTGTGTGATATTGCTTAAAGCTAATGAAAGGTCATATTTTCCATTGTTGCTTGGAGCATTCAAAGTCCATGGAATATCAGTAGTGTAAAATGTAAATCCACAAACGACCTCCTCCTCACAAACAAAAGCATGTTTCATGTAAACATAGGATTTAGCTTCAATATACTTGCCTAAACCAACATCTACAAAAACATCATTTGCCTCATCATAATTCATGTTTCCCTTTTCATGAAGAATATAAATTCTGTGGTGAAGAATCATTGATGAATGCCCACCTGCAAAGTAATTATTATCAACAATAGTTAGATTATCAGCACCTTCACCATTATCCATGTTTCTAACGCGGTAATCATACATTATTGCATGAACCCCATTGCTTGAGAAGATATTGCCTTTAACAATGAGTTTTGTAATGTTTGTGTTCACATAAATTCCTGACCCGCTTTCAGTATCATCATCAAAACCATTGTTTTTGATGAAGTTATTGATAATTTTCACATTATTTGCACTGGTCAAATTTATTCCTGAAAGCCCGTTATTTACAATAGTATTATTTGAAATCAAAATATCTTTTGAATTTCCTGAAACAGAAATTCCATAATTTTCACCGTTAACTAAATTAGAATCGACAATGTTGACATTGGTGGAATTGATTATTCTAATTCCATAAATAGTATTGTTGAGCAATAAATTGGATAAAGTGATGTTCTTTGAGTTTTCAATAATAATTCCTGAGATTTTATCATTATCCATATTTGAAAAATCTATAATGCAGTCAGAAATTGTAACATTGGATGCATTCCTAACCAAAATGGCAAACGGATTTACACACCCATTATTATTTTGAAAATCGAATCCATTAATTATTGATCCGCACCCATTTTCAGTTATGTAAAATACTCCAAAATCATCAACTCCCTCATGTTTGTGATTTGAGCAAGGATTTAATGATGAATCAGACCCTATTACCGTTAAAGGCTTATCAATTGTAAAATGACAATTAACAAAATCACCCTTTAAAATAATTGTATCCCCATCACCTGAATCATCAATCATCTGTTGGATGGAGGGATTCGTATCTTGATTGGAATTAGTTTCATTGGCAACGACAATATTTGTTGGAGAATCATAAATTTCACCATCCTCATTTGCAAATAATTTTTCTGATGAATTGCAATTTGAACTGTCTGCGGCAGATATTGGCCCCATTCCTACAACCAATATTAGAAAAATTAAAATTATAATAAATAGTTTATTCTGTCCCATAAATAATCCTCCATTTATTGATATGAATAATTTGTATCAACGAATATTAAACTATTATTATAATAGGAAGATATTAAAATAAATTTGGTTTGAAAAAAAAGAAAAAAGAATAAGTAATTAAGAATTACTTATCTATTTTTTAACTGTAATTTTTGCAGTTTTGGTAACTGCGTTGTATGCATTGTCACCAGCGAATTTAGCTGTGTATGTGTAGGTACCTGCTTTAGTTAATTTTACTGTAAAGGTGTATTGACCTTTGGAGT
>JAFQXD010000104.1 GCA_017407115.1 Methanobrevibacter sp.
AAGAAGGATTAAGGCTTTTAATGGATGAAACATTTGTGAACCTCAGGAACTGGGGGGATAGCACGGTAATTCTACTTTCGTGGGAAAGTACTGGTCCGTGAAGTAAGAATCCTCGACATCTATATGTCGAGGTAGTTCAATATATAATTAAGAAAGAAATGTGGGTAATAAAAGTATTGTATGGAGTGAACGGATGAAAAAGCTAAAACATCTTAAAAAAAATATGGTTTTGCTGGAATGAAAAATTGGAAAAAAATAAGTAATCATTTAAAGATATAATAATATTAAAGGGGTTAATAAAAATGGAGTTTAATGAAGATAAATTCAAAGCAGTTCTTTTATACATCATTAACCGATGTGAAAATAAATCAAATGTTGGAAAAACATTAATCTGCAAATTATTATATTTCTCAGATTTTAACTACTATGAAATTTACGAAGAATCCATAACAAATGAGACATATCTTAAATTTGAAAGAGGACCCTATCCAGATCACATTGATGATGTATTAAATAAAATGATAGAAAATAAGGAAGTTATTTTTAAAAAAGAACCTTATTATAATGGTACAACTATCCACAAATATTATCTTACAAATGTACCTGATTTAAGTTTATTAAATACTAAAGAATTATCAGTTATAAATAATGTAATTGATAAAATAAGTGATTTTTCTGCAAATGAAGCAAGTAATTATTCACATGGGGATATGCCATGGATGATTGCGGAAGATAATGAAGAACTAGACTATGAATATGTATTCTATCGTGACCCAGAATATTCAGTGAGGAAATATGACAATTGAATATACTATTAAAACATTTCCTAAGTTCGATAAAGAGCTTAAAAAACTTTCAAGTAAATGTTCTTCATTAAATGATGATTTTGAAAGACTGAAAAAAGTTTTATTATTGGATTTAGAACGGGGAAATCATAGATTAACTCAGGACAGGTATATTCAAATTCCCGGTTTGGGACGTTCTGTTATTTTTCCTGTGTTCAAAATGAAAAAGTTTCGTTGTAAAGATATTCCTGAAGGTAATAGATCTAAGTTCAGATTTATTTTCATATTAAGTAGAAAGCATAATATTATTTATTTCACGGAATGTTATTATAAGTCTAAAAATGAGGTTGAAAATCGTAAAAGAATTCAGAAGATATGTTCAAATTATGAGTATTATTTTGATTTGAAGTGATTTATTTTAGTGGATTAAGTAAAAAAAGAGTATTGTGTAATAATAATTAGTGAAGTTAGATAGTGCTGCAACACTAATCTAACTCCTAAGTTACACAAAAAAACAGTTTTTACCTGGACTGATAAAAAGGAATTTTGTAACCTATTGTAATATATGGTTAAAATGCCATATAACTTTTTGTGATATAGTTGATGACGGAAAACGAGGTTATAATATCTTGGTGAGAGTTATCGACAAATTATGGTTAACTTTGGGTGAAAAATTAAAAAATATTTATCTAAATGGTGCAAGAATACCTCGACTTCTTTAAGTCGAGGATGAATTGCACAAAAAGGGCATTAGTTATCAAATGCTCTTGGTTATTCTTTATATATTGTCGGTTGATATATTATATTTTGTGTTCAAAATTAATTGAAATATAAAATAGATATTTGATGTGTTTTATCATGTTAGGTGAGTGTAATATTGTTAATGAAGGTTTAAAGGTTAAGTTGTATCCTGATAAGGTTATGGTGGATAAATTTAATCAGAGTCTGGGCAATGCTAGATTTGTCTGGAATAATTTATTAACAGAATACCAAAAAACCTTTGAATTATTTAAACAACATGGTTATACAAAGCTAAAATGCAATCAAACCACATTCAATACAATGTTAACAATGTTGAAAAAGGAATATTCATTTTTATATGAAAGCGAATCTAGCACATTGCAGCAAGTCTATCGTGACTTAATACGCTCATTTAATGGATTTTTTAAAAAAAATTCCAATTATCCAAAATTCAAATCCAAAAAAAATCCAAAAAACGGATTCAGAATACAAAACAATAATAATATCAAAATAACCAGTAGCATAATTGTTTTACCTGTATTGGGAGAAGTACATTACCGTACCAGCCCACAATATAAACAATTACTAAAAGAATCCAAAATCAACAACGTAACCATCAAAAAAGAACACAACCATTACTACGCAGTTTTCAACATCGAAACAGAAAAACAACCCATGGAAAAGACAGACAAAGCAGTAGGAATTGATCTAGGCATACGAACACTAGCCACCCTCAGCAACGGACTAAAGATAACCAATTTAGACACCACACACGAGGATAAAATGATCAAAAAATACTATCGAGTCTTATCCCGAAAAAAATACAACAGCAACCGCTACAATAAAATACTAAAAACACTAGGCAAATGGATACAAAGAAAAACAAACAGAATAAATGATGCATACCACAAATTAAGCCACTACATAGTAAAAAACTACGACATAATCTGCATGGAGAGCCTAGACATCAAAGAACTATTCCAAAATACAGATTTAAGCTCACGCCTACAAAGCATATCATGGAAAAAACTAGTAGAAATGATAAAATACAAATGCGAGTGGTATGGAAAAAAATTCATCCAAATAAGCAAATGGTTTCCTTCAAGCAAAATTTGCAGCCAATGCGGATACTACTACAAAGACTTAGGCGACAAAAAAGAATGGACATGCCCACATTGCCAAACACACCATGACCGAGACATCAACGCCGCAAAAAACATCAAAAAAGAAGGATTAAGGCTTTTAATGGATGAAACATTTGTGAACCTCAGGAACTGGGGGGATAGCACGGTAATTCTACTTTCGTGGGAAAGTACTGG
>JAFQXD010000019.1 GCA_017407115.1 Methanobrevibacter sp.
AATTTTTCCCAGAATATAAAAAATTCATACACTTCCTTGAAAAAAGACATAAAGGAAAATTAGACAATACAAACAACCAAATAGAAAACTACATAGGAAATACAATGCCACGAGCGCACAAAAAGAAATTCAGAACAATGGAAGGAGTATTCAACCAGATAATGCTTCAAAAAAATGGATGGATTGAAAAAAGAAATCAAGAGCTAACTTTTTGACAGTCCCCAAATATATATTACTTATAATCTATAAATATTCTAATGAATATAATGTTGATAAATGATGGAGATTCTGTGTTATGAAAATAGCGTATTTTACTTATGATGATGAAAAGCTTTTTGAATTCAAGGCTTATAAACTCGAATCGGTAGAGGAGGAACATATCATAAAGGACATTCCTCAAATGGAAGATGAAAAAATAGAGTTTTTATCTAATTTAGATGAAGAAATATTTATCTTATTGCCATACAATGATGGTGAAGATTTTTACCTGAAACACTTTAATCATTTAGAATATTTTAAAGATGGAGACAACAACTTCAAGATGGGCACACTGATATCCCATACAGTTGGACGTAAAGATGAAGAAAACAACCTTGTAAATATGTTTCGGGAAGTGTATAAGACAGGTGAAAAGAAGACTGGAATACTCAGGTACATGAATGATGACGGAAAATTACTCAAATATCATGATTTTCATTACTTTAGGGCCGGAGATGAACTTTTTTTAATTCATAAAGACAAGACTGAAATTAAAATGTATAGGGACCATACATTAAATGACGAGGAATTGGGTGTTGCCATATTGCAGGATGGCAAGATTGTTGAATTGAATGAAAACTATGCAATGTATGTACATAAAACAAGAGATCAGATGTTAGGTTCCGAATATGGTTTTAAAGGTATGAAGCCAGAGCTTGCAGAAATGATCAAAAAAGAAATCGAGCTTATCTCACTACAGAAAAGTCCATCATATAAGGCCCCTATATCAGCCTATAATAACGATGGCAGTATAAAATTTTTCCTAAATGGGGAAGGCTCATACATTGCCTATGACAATCGCCCTGCAGTGTTGATAAAAATTAAGGATTTGACACAGCAGGAAATAGCTAAAAACAGGATTGAATCCAGTCGGGATTCAAAGACTCATCTGAAAGATACTTTTGAAAGTTTAACAAAACATTCAAAAACAATCGTATCATATGGAAGATACTCTGAAGATAAATTCATTGTTTCAGATAACTTCTATGATGTTATTGAAGATGAAAGCAGATCATACCCATTTAATCCAGGTATAGTAAGAGACTTCCTGATGGGTGAAGATTTGGAACTGTATGATGCAATGATGGATTCACTTAGCCCGGCAAATCCTGAAGTGGAATTCACAACAAGCATCATGACACTGAAGCTTAATATTAAATATATTAGACATCATATTAAACGGATGTATGATTCGCAGGGTAATGCTGAATGTTATGTTTCATCACACCAGGACATTACCGATGAAGCAACATATGCCAATTCACTGAAAAAACAGATATTCGATAAGAATGAAATCATCAAAGACAAAGATGTTCAAATTAAAGAAGCTCATCATAACATTAAAAACAGCTTAAATATTCTATTGTCACTTTTACGCATGGAAGAGCATAGCCATATCCCTCTCGGAGATATCATTGAGGATACAAAAACACATCTTAAATCAATTAGTGTGATGCATGAGAAGATATATCAGTCAGAAAATTTAGTTGAAATCGAATTAAAAGGATATATTGATTCCATTGTAGAATCTCTGTTTGATATCTATTCATCAAAAATACAGTACATATCAAAAGTAGATGATATAAAATTAAATGCCAAACAGGCAAAATCTCTTGGATTAATAGTCAACGAACTTATAAACAACACTGTAAAGCACGCTTTCCCTGATGATGCTCCTGGAAAAGTGGAGATAAGAATTGGCCGACTTGACAAGAAAATTGAAGTGGAATACCGTGACAGCGGTGTTGGATTGCCTGAGGATGTTGATTTTGATAATCCAACCAGTTTGGGTTTGACAGTTATCCGAAACCTCACAAAACAGATTGACGGTGAGATAGAATACGCATATGACAACGGAACCTGTATAAAAATACTATTTACTGAGAGTGACATATTCTAGATTCAATCATATTGATTGAATTTTGCAAAAATCCTATCGTCTTTTCAGGTTTTGAATAGGGGTATTGAAAATATAACTATTGGAAACAAAAGATAATCCACCATATCATTAACTCAGATGCTACTTTTAATTTAAGCTATGTCTTAAAATAGTTTTTAGTATGGGCATTATAATGGGTGTTTTAATCATTTTAGAATATTTCAAAAAAAGCAGTAAAATCAATTGCTGCTTTTAGATTCTAATCAATTATATTATCGATTTTTTCGAAAAGTTCTCCATAGTTTTTGAAAAGATTTCTCAGTTCATCGGAGTTTTTAGACATTAAAACCATCTTCAGCTGCTCATTACTTCTAGAGACTTCTACCTGGCTGGTTTCATGGTCGTTATCAATAATCAGGGATTTGATTTCATTATAGACGTCTTCAGTTAAATTATGCCTTCGGGTAATGTTCAATACGTCCATTGCATGAATGAGTCCGTTATCCGGTCTGTCAATACAGGAGGACAGTTTGATTTTGGTAATCATATAATACGGTGCTTCAATTTTGTCTCGGCGTAGCACGATTGTAATTTTTGATATCACATGCTCGTCACTTGAGTTTTCATTGATGAATTTAATCAACTGAATCTGTTTAATATTTGCATCATTGTTCATGAAAGTCATGGTAATATATATTGTCAACATTTCAAAAAAGGGTTTCCATTTAACTTAATCTGAAAAAAATAATGCGCTAACTTAATTAAAGCTATGGTGAATGGGAGGTATGTTAATGGTGTGGTAAAACAACCACTGTTACTTCTAAAACAATGATTGAATTACCAGAACCGTTTTTGTTTTAGATGAAATTGGTAAAGGTTATCTCTTCATATTCAGGTTTTTCAATACCTGATTTTTCACCGGCATTTTGAGATTTTAAAAGGTAAGCAAAGTTTTTTGCCAATGTTCTCATGGTTTGAAGACCTTCTTCATCTTTTTCAACATCTTCAGCGGTGTATCCGTGTACCTGATTCCAGTATTGTGAGCTGACTACATGCATATTTGTCATGAGGAAATATTGGTTCAATCTTTCAAATGCTCCTGATGCTCCTCCTCTTCTGCATGAAACTACGGATGCTCCTAGTTTTCCTAGAACTTTTGATTTGTCAATGCTGAAGAGTAGTCTGTCCATGAATGAAGTCAATCTTCCATTTGCTCCTCCAAAGTAAACCGGAGATCCAATTATTATTCCATCGAATTCATCGAATTTTTCTGCGGTCTCGTTCACCAAATCGTCATATACGCATTTGCCGTGGAACTGACATCCCATACAGGCAATGCAGTCCTGCATAGGGCTTTTGCCTAACCACAGGATTTCACTTTCAATATCGTTTCTGTTCAGCTCGGCACTGACTTCTTCCAGTGCACGATTGATACATCCTTCTTCGTTTGGACTTCCGTTAACAAGCAATATCTTCATTGTTTTCACCTATATTTTATTTATGTTTTATTAAACTATATATTTTATAATATTTCAATGACTATAAATAGGATTAAGGTGAAATTATGCAAGATTTTTTACAGTTGGCATGTGAGAGATATTCCGTCAGGAAATATTCGGATAAACCAATTGAGGATGATAAATTAGAAAAGATTTTAAAGGCAGGACAGGTCGGACCGACTGCAAACAACTTCCAGCCGCAACGTATTTTTGTAATTAAAAGTGATGAAGCTCTTGAAAAGGTCAGATCATTCACACCATATTGTTTCAATGCTCCGCTGGTCTTAATGATATGTTATGATAGGAATGTATCTTGGAATGCAATTGACGGACATGATTCCGGAATTGATGATGCGACAATTGCCATTACACAGATGATGCTTGAAGCATGGGATTTGGGAATCGGTTCAGTTTGGGTTAGAGGATATGACAAACGTGAACTTGACAAGTTATTTGACTTGCCGGATAATCTGGTTTCAGTTGCATTGCTTCCAATTGGATATCCGTCTGCCGAGTCAAAACCTAGCCCATTGCACTCTAGAAATATAGATATGGATGATTTGGTAACCTACTTATGAAGACATTAATGTAAAATTATAAATATTTTAAATTCATTAATTAACTGTGAGGTATTTTTATGAAGATTTTAGCTTTACAGGGAAGTCCTAGAAAGAAAGGAAATACAAATCGAGTTTTGGATGAGATGATTAAAGGCGCACAGGGCAATGGCCATGAAGTGATTAAATACTATCTTGAAAAATTGGATATTAATCCATGCAGTGGCTGTGAAATCTGTGCTAAAGGAAAGGACTGCAGATATGACGATGACGGTGCAGAAATCATTGACCAGCTTGCACAGGGAGCTAGTGTTATTTTAGCATCTCCAATCTATTTCGGACAAATGACTGCACAGGCAAAGACAATTGTTGACAGATTCTACTCTATTTTCAACAATCCGGATAAAAAGTTTTCAGGAAAAGCTGCAATGATATTCACTCATGCATATCCTGATAAGGACATCTATGAACCTTATATTAAACTTACTGAAGCTCAGCCATTTTTAAATAATACAGAGCTTGAATATATCGAGACATTGGAAGTTGCAGGCGTTAAATTCATCGGTGATGCTGATAAGGCTGAAGACGATCTTAAAAAGGCTTATGAAATAGGTCAGAAATTTTAATGATTATTATGAAAGTTAATCTAAAACCACGTTCAATAATGTATCCGTCACCTGCGGTTGTTGCTTCAGCATTTGATGAGGAAGGTAATGCAGATTGCTGTACATTGGCTTTTGCTACAATGTGTTCTCATCATCCTCCTGCAGTAATGATAGCCATTAACACAACCCTCAAAAGAAAAACCTTGAAAAGCATTCTGTATTCAAAAGAGTTTTGTATTGGCTATCCAAGTGCAGAACAGGTAATTGAAGCTGACTATATGGGGATTGCATCAGGTTATGATACAAACAAAATTGCTGATGTTGGTTTTACATTTAAAAAAGCTGAAATGGTTAATGCACCAATAATCAATGAATTTAAGGTTTCTGCAGAATGCAGACTGATTCACACGGCCGAAGTTGGAAGCCATACTCAACTTACAGGTGAAGTCGTAAATATTCAGGCAGATGACGAAGTTTTAAATGAAAAAAATAAAATTGATTTAACAAAGCTTAATCCTTTGGCTTATGATGATGGAGGTCATGATTATTATCTGATGGGTGAAAAAATCGCAGATTCTCACAAATGTGGTTTAAAGTTTAGAAAATAATATTTTTTTAAATATAAAAGAAAAAAAGAGTAGCAGAATTATTCTGCTGAAATTTCAGTAACAAAAGTCATGTTTTCGATAGTTTCAGTTTCACCAGCTTTAATGGTGTAAAGAGGGGAACCGAGTAAAATTAAACTGTTATTGACTTCTCTGATTTTGTTATCAGCTACTTCTTGCATGTGGGTTCCTTCATAAAGGAATCCTGCGTCTGCGTCACCTTCTAACGCGAATGAAATTACTTCACCAGATTTCTTATTAGTTGCTTTTACATTTACAATCATAATTTAATCTCCAATTAATTTGATATTTATAAATATGTAGGTTAATGTTTTTAAATGATGCGGTTTAATTTTTAGATAAAGAGATGTACAGCCAAAAGGATGTGTTAATGTGAAATATTCAAAATTAGGCAATTCAAACTTAAAAGTAAGTCGTGTTTGTATGGGTTGTATGGGTTTTGGAGACCCAACTAATGGGATGCATACCTGGACTCTGCCAGAATCGGAATCAATAGAAATCATCACTAATGGTCTTGATAATGGGATAAACTTTTTTGATACTGCTATAGGTTATCAGAATGGAACTTCAGAACAGTATCTTGGAAAAGCAATAAGAGAAAATGCCTCTAGAAATGAAGTAATCATCGCAACTAAGTTTTTGCCTAGAACAGAAGAAGAAATCAGGAACAATGTCTCCGGACAGCAGCATATTCATGATTTTGTTGAGAAAAGCTTGTCAAATCTTGGTTTGGATTATATTGACTTGTATATCTATCACATGTGGGATTACAATACTCCATTATATGATATTTTGGAAGGTTTGAATGAGATTGTTGAAGAGGGAAAAGTTAAATATATTGGTATTTCAAACTGTTTTGCTTGGCAACTTGCAAAAGCCAATGCCCTTGCGGAATCTGAAGGTTTTTCTAAGTTCGTGTCAGTTCAGGGTCATTATAATCTAATTTTTAGAGAAGAAGAGCGTGAAATGATTCCTCTTTGCAGTGCGGACAATATTGCAACAACTCCTTACAGTTCACTGGCTTCCGGAAGATTGTCCAGAATGCCTGGCGAACAATCAAAAAGGTTAAAAGAAGACTTTTATGCCAAATTAAAGTATCAGTCAAGTGAAGCTCAGGATTTGGAAATCATTAAAAGGGTCAACGAGCTTTCATTGAATTATGATGTGTCAATGAGTGAAATTTCACTTGCATGGTTGCTTACAAAAGTAACATCACCTATTGTCGGTGCCACAAAGCTGCACCACGTTGAAAGTGCCGTCAATTCAGTTGATTTAAAATTATCAAATGATGATGTCAATTATTTGCAAGAGCCTTATGTTGCTCATGATTTGGTGGGTGTGATGGCAGATAATCAGGCGTCAGCATCAGATAACGATAAGGTATGGCAGAAAACTACTAAAGATAAGATTTAGAGTTATTCTCCAAAAATCAATTTGTCGATGATGTCCATGTCAAGGTTTTCTTCAACGATTTCGGCCAATCGGTTAAGGGAATAATCCTTCTGGGTTTCATAAGGGTCTTCGCCATATTTTGCTTCAAGACCTTTTTTGACTCTAATATGATTTAAAAACTCTCTTCTGAAGTTATAGTTGTGGAATATTCCATGGAAATATGTTCCAAATACATTTTCATTTGATGCTCCATCTGCAATTCCATCTTCGTTGTTTCCCTGTCCTTTTTTAATTTTTAATAGTGCGGTTGAATTTTTAAGTTCGGTTGTTCCTTCATGGATTTCATATCCGGTAATCTCTTCGCCTGTAATATTTTTGAATATTTCTCCTGCAAGGCCGTCTAAATCTTGAGGAATTGTTGCAACGGATTGTGTTACAATTTTTCCGTCTCGTGAAAAACTGGATTCAATATCAAGAAGTCCTAAACCATCTATTGTACCATGTTCTGATTCGCGTTTGTCTTTATCATGAATTATATTTCCTAAAATCTGCAAACCTCCGCAGATTCCAACTATTGGTATTTCAGAGGATTTTTCAATGATTTTATCTGCAAGTCCGCTTTCACGCAGTGCAAACATATCTTCTGTTGAATTACGGGTTCCCGGAATTAAAATTGCATCAACATCTCCGATATCGTCATTGACTCCTATCATTTTGATTGCCACGTCACTTTCATATTCGAATGGGTCGATATCTGTAAAATTGGCTATTTTAGGCAGTCTTATCACTCCAATGGTTATGTCTTTATCTTCGGCAAAAACATGTGTTGTCAGTGATGCGGAATCTTCTTCTGGCAGTTTCAGGGTTTCATCATATGGAAGAACTCCCAAAACGGGTTCTCCGGTAATCTCTTCGATTCTGTCAAGTCCCGGTTTTAAGATATCCAGATTTCCTCTGAATTTGTTGATTACTGTTGCTTTTAGGCGAGATCTGTCATAATCATCAAGCAGCACATAGGTTCCTGCAATGGCTGCAAAAACTCCTCCCATTTCAATATCTGCAATTAGGATGACATTGGCATCTGCCATGTGTGCTATTTCCATATTTGCAATGTCCTGCTCACGCATGTTGATTTCAGCAGGTGATCCTGCCCCTTCAATGATTATGATGTCGTATTGATTGGATAATATCTTAAAGCTTTCTTTTATTGCATTAAATGCTGTATCATGGTATTTGTGCTGGTAATCATAAAAGTTCATGTCTCCAACGGATTTTCCTTGGATAATCACGTTTGATGTGAAATTTCCTTTAGGCTTCAATAAAACAGGATTCATATGTATGCTGGGTTCAATCATTGCCGCTTCTGCTTGAAGCATCTGTGCTATCCCTATTTCTCCGTTTTCTTTAGTTGTATATGAATTTAGGGACATATTTTGAGATTTAAAAGGAGCTACGTTATATCCTCGGTTTTTATAAATTCTACAGAGTGCTGCTACAAGCATGCTTTTTCCAGCGTTTGATGAGGTTCCTTGAACCATGATACATTTTGTCATGTATAAAAATATTTAGTTTATATTATAAATAATTTAAAAATGAGTTAATATTAATCTAATTTGAATGGGCACACATGCCTAGTCGGGGGTTAGTAAATTGATACTAATGTCTGAGTGTGTGAAAATAGTATATTTTCCCTTTTTCTGTATCTGAATTTAAAAAATTACTTTTTAAAAGAGTTGGTATGTATGAATAATTTTTATAATGGATGATTTTTTATACGCTTCAATTTAATGAAAATGTAGGTTTATTTAAATAATGGTTAGGAGCATACTTTTGTTTTAATTTAGGGTAATATCAATTATTATGTAGGCAAATGTTGTGGTGACATATGATTATTACAGGGATGTTAAGATTAAATTTGATAATAAATTATTTTTTTAATTTAATCTATCTCTATTTTGTCTATATAAAAAGTTAGGAATTAGTAATTAAAATCCTAATAATCCTAATATTATAGAAATAACAAATATGATTATTCCTATTTTTAATAATGTCTTCAAGCCTTTTACCACAGCATATATTATTAGAACTAGTATTATTATCCTAACAACATTCATTATCATTAAATCCATCATATTTAATAACCTCCTGCAATTTTATTTTCTCTTAGGAAATCTCCTCTTTTTTAAATTAAAGAGTTTCATAAGAGCAAATCAAAACTTTTAAAAAAATATAATAAAAGCAATCAAAAGATTGCTTATTAAACTTCTATTCCATATATAATCTTACACCTTGGACGATTAAAGCTACACCGATAAGGGCTGCAGCGAAAAGTGGTTGATCGATTGAAAGTCCTCCAAGAGCAAAGGATATTATACCTAAGATTATAATTAATATAGAAGCGATTTTTCCAAATTGTGTATCTGAAAAAATACCAACAATACCTGCAATAATCATTATGATGCCTATGATATAGAATTGTAATCCGAAAATGAATGACAATGCAGTAATGTTAAATATGAATACCAGCCCAACAAGGATTGCAAGAATTCCAACAATAATATTGACTGCTGAAAATTCGGATAGTATAAATGCTATACCAAAGAATACTAAACTCAATCCAATAAAAATGGATAAAAATGCAGTACTGAAAATAGGACAAATTATAAAAATTAATCCTAAAATTATTGATAATAATCCAGATATTTGATTTGATTCCATATTTTTTTTCCTCCAATTTCTTAAAATAAAAAAGGGAAATGAGAGTTAAACTCTCATTGTTTTTTCATATCCTTAAGTCGCAACGTTGCAATGAATACAATGACCATCAGAATAGCCGTTACTATCATTACGAATCCCATGGCTTCCTGAATAATAGTATCTACAGCTTTTAAAACTGTACTGTCCTGTGTGATATTATCAGTACCTGCTTGTTGGAGGTAATTGGCTGCATCATCGAAGAATTGTTGGTCACCTGAATGTTCTGGTGCATACATATCAATTGCAGTACTTAAACCTCCCATAACTCCAAGAATTAAGATTACACCGATAATTGCTGTACCCATTGACTCACCTAATGTCTGAGTGGTTGTGAGAACACCGGATGCATTGTTTTCATTTTCCTTAGGAATATAAGATAGGGAAATGTCTGTACTTAAGGACATTACGAAACCAAGTCCAGCACCCAATACAAACAATCCAGGCATTAAGTCATACATTGTTGTATTCAATCTGAATTGATAGCTTAAAATCACACATCCAATGATTGCTATTAAAGATCCTATTGCAATCAATTTTTTATGACCAACTTTAGTAGATAAACTTGGAGCTGCTATTGCAAATATAAGCAGACCTATAGTCATCGGAAGTGTAGTCAGACCTGTATTTAATGCGTTTAACTGCATTACACTTTGCAGGAACAGGGAAACAGCAAACAATCCTCCTCCCATTGCAAGACAACCAATTAATCTAATGATTGCCCCTACACGTAAATTTCTGTCTTTAAATAATCCCATATCAAGTAAAGGCACTTTACCATTACTTTTTCTTCTACTTTCAAACCATGCAAATGCTGCTAAGATAATTAAACCTGCAACGATTACCATTATACTGGTTGAGGTATCTTTTGTCAGCATTAAAATACCCCATACGAACAATACAAGTCCTATTAATGAAATTATAGCGCCTGTAATATCCAAATCGCTTCTGGATTCGGTAGGTTTGAAATCAGGTATTTTATGTTGCATTATTAAAATAAAGATAACAAATACTAATTCAACTGCGAATCCCCATCTCCAACTGAAAAATGTTGTCATGACCCCACCGAACAGCGGACCGACAGCAGCGGAAACGGAAACCATTACACTTTCAATTGCCAATGCAAATGTACGTTTTTCACCGGAATAAATTCCACTAATAAGGGAAACAGTAGCAGGTGTCATCAATGCTCCTGCAATACCTTCAATCAATGCCCATCCAATAAATAACACTGGTGTGCTCCAACTTATTGCTGCAGTAAATGTACCTACACCATAAAGTATTGTACCGATTATGAACAGTTTCTTTTTACCGACTATGTCCTGAAGTTTGGTACTCAGCAGCATAAATGCAGCAGTAATCAGAGTATAAAAGGACATAATCAATTGAATGGTACTCACATCAGTATGCAGGTCAACTACAACCTTAGAAATACTAACATTCATGAATGTAGCATCCAATGTTATAATAAATGAAGCACAGGCCACTAATATTAATGGAATCCAAGAGTGTTCCTTAAGACTTTCAGTCATCTATTAATCCTCCATATTATTATAAAATTTTAAGAAAATACTAACAAATAATGTAAATTTACATGTTCAATATTTTTCTTATAAATATTTATCTTTTTATTGTTTTATAAAGTTTTTGTTGCTTAATGAATTAAAAATATGAGATTAGTTATTATTTTCAGATATAACCGAACGTTTATTCTTCATGTCAATTTTTCAACATTACCGAACGTTCGTTCTCTACATCATTTAATAATTATAAAATATAAACAGTTGAATGTATGAATACAAAACAATTAATTTTAGAAAAGACTTTAAAATTAATGATTGAAAAGCAAAACTCTCTTATTTCAATTAGAGAAATCAGTACTGCCACTGGAATTACCACTGGTGGAATATATCACTATTTTTCAAGTAAGGAAGACATATATAATGAAATTACTGAAAGGTACTTTATAAATTATCTCAAATTCAACATTGACAATCTCCAGCAGATAAAGGGGAATGCAAAAGAAAAAATCCATGATGTCATGGTTGAAATTTTCAAGCAAAAGCAAATAGGAATCAAGGTTGAAACGATTGAAGAGGAAATAGACTACAGAATCATATCGTTGATTTTAACTCCAAATGGGTTTCGTTATGAAAATTCCATAGAGATTTACCAAAGTTTCCTAAAGGAATTAAAGGAATTTTTCACACAAATTATTATGGAGGGTCAACAAAACTGTGAAATCAGGCAAGACTTACTGGCCATAGACATTGCAGAGTCATTAATCCTCATGTACATGGGAATTCAATATAACTGGGAACTTTACTGGATTGATGATATGATTTCAACATTTGAAGATATTTTCGATTTGGAATGGGAAAAGATAATATTCAGAGAATAATTAATTATTAAAAACATGATGTGGTTAGATGAACACTAAAGATTTGATTCTTGAAAAAACGCTTAAATTAATATTGGATAAAAGCACAATTGATATATCAATAAGTGAAATTCGAAATTCTACAGGATTGACAACCGGCGGCATATATTATTATTTTTCAGATAAAAGAGACATATTCGAAGCAATTATGCAAAAGTATATGGTGGATTATATTAAAATAGATTTTGATAAAATCATCCTTGAAGGGTCCTCAAGGGACAGAATCCATGACACATTCTTTTATATTTTAAATCACTTTATAAATGGCGTCGAAATTAAAAGCATCAATGAAAACATAAATTATAGGGATGTAGTGCTTCTTTTAACCGCAACAGGCTATGCCGAAGATGATGTTGTTAGTATAATTTTACAATTAGAAAAAGATATTAAAATATTTTTAACTGGTCTTGTCGAAGAGGGTAAAAGGAAAAATGAAATCAGGCAAGACTTTTCAACTAAAAACATTGTCGAATCATTATATATAATGTATATGGGAATTCAAAGTTTTTGGTTAACTTTCGCAAATGATGATATTGATCTCATGTTTGAGAAAAACTTTAATGTTGCTTGGCAGGCCATCGAATGCCAATGAAAACTATTTTTTTAATCCTTGAGGGGGTAATGTAAAATTTTTAATTAAATGTTGTGTTTTTATTTAGTTTTTTCATTTTTTGTGATTGCTCTTTTAAGCGATTGAGACAATTTCTGCAAAAAGATTTGACAGTAACAAAACGTCTGTTCTGCCAATATTTTTAAAATAAAAAATCAAATATATCATTATGTATAGTTTTGTAATTTGTGTTTTGGCTTTGGTTGCTTCATACTTTGTTTATGGAAAATTTCTTGAAAAAATTTCAGGCGTAGATGAAACTCGCCAAACTCCTGCATTTAGACTGCAGGATGGTGTTGATTACATGCCAATGTCTAAAATCAAGAATTTTTTAGTACATTTTTTAAATATTGCCGGTTTGGGACCTATTTTTGGAGCAATACAAGGTGCATTATTCGGTCCTGCTGCATTCGTATGGATTGTATTTGGTACAATTTTCATTGGGGGAGTTCATGACTTCTTCTCAGGATTCATGTCTGTGCGAAATGACGGATTCACAATGCCGAACATAATTTCAAAATATTTGGGAGGTAAAATCCAAAAGTTCATGGCGGTTCTTATTGTAATTACAGGAATTTTTGTTTCAGCAACTTTTGCAAAAGGGGCTGCAGGCCTGCTTACAGATTTAACCAGCATTCCTATTCTTATTTGGGTAACAATCATATTCATTTACTTTTTGATTGCAACCGTATTTCCAGTTGATAAAATCATTGGAAAAATATATCCTGTTTTTGGAGCGTTACTGTTAATAATGGCAGTTCTTATGATTGGAGCATTAATCTTGAATCCATCCTACTCTATTCCGGAGTTCACAACACAAGGTCTGTATTTAACTGACAAAAACATCTTCCCATATCTGTTTATTACAATTGCCTGCGGCGCCGTTTCAGGTTTTCATGCATCCCAATCTCCAATTGTTGCAAGATGTATTGAAAATGAGAATGATGCAAGACCTGTATTCTATGGATCAATGGTTTTAGAAGGTTTGGTTGCTCTTATTTGGGCTGCAATTGCAATGGCATTTTTCCACGGACAGCCTCAACTTGCAGTTATCTATGGTGCAACACCATCAGTAGCAGTTTATGAAATGGCAAACATATTAGTTGGACCTGTAGGTTTGGTTTTAACTATTATTGGGGTTGTCATCTGTCCGATTACATCAGGTGATACTGCACTTAGAAGCTCAAGAATAACAATTGCCGATGAACTCCATCTCAACCATGAAAAGCTGATTTCAAGACTGAAAATTGCTGTGCCATTGTTTTTAGTGGCATTCGGATTAACCTTTGTTGATTTCAGTTTGATTTGGAGATATTTTGCTGTGTCTCAATTGATAGTGGCTACAATAGTATTGTATGCTGCAAGCGCTTATCTTAGAAATGATGAGAAGCCATATATTGTTGCATTGGTTCCGGCAATCGTGTGCACATTACTTACATTCGGATATATTCTGCAGGCTCCTGAATGTTTAGGGCTGCCTTCAATGATTTCGAATGTGATTTCAGTTATTGCAACTGTCATTGCTACAATAATATTTCTCAAAAAACACGAATGAAAATAATTATGCAATTTTTTCCTTATCATCAATATAGATGATAGCCAAAATGAGCATGAGGATGTGCAAAACAAGCAGAATCAGTGAGGTCTGGTTAAATGCAATGACTGATACAGAATTATGACCTATGGCTCCACCCGCCAAAACTGCCACCATTACAACCACCATTGAAGAGCCGATAGCTGCAAAGATCTGTCTTAATGTATTGTTTACAGCAGTTCCATCCTCTACATTATCGGACACCATTGTCAAGGCCCATGTTGTAGCAGGCATCAATGCAAGTCCTGCACCGATATAACGGATTGATTGGGTTATCATCATGAATTCAAAGGAGGAATCCTGAGTATAGAACATCATGGTTGCAAATCCTATTATTGAAAGAACACATCCCATAATCAGAACCTTTTTGATTCCTATTCTGTTTGTAAGAAGAGGACCTATGAAATTAAACGCAATTATCAAAAGACCTCCTGGAAAGAGTACGGAAGCGGAAATGATTGCTGAATTGTTGGCAATGCCCTGAATGAATATTGGAACAAGTGCAGTACATCCATTTAGAGCGAAAAACAGGATACAGATGAATATTGTGCCCACTGAAAAATACTTGTTTTTGAGAATGGAGACATTAATCAGAGGCTTGTCCAATTTTGGCTGGCGCCTTACAAATAAGATTAAAGCAATAGTTCCAATAATTATTGGTGCAACTACAAAATAATGAGTAAATCCGTAATCTGCAACATTTGTAAAACCAAGCATCACTCCGCCGCATCCAATAACTGACAATGCTACGGATAAGTAATCCAGAGGATAGTCTTCTGTTGGCGTATTGTCCTTTACAAGGATTAAACCTAAAACTATCAGAATAATTGATGTTATTGTGAAAAAAGAAAACAATGCTCTCCATCCATATAGTGTTATTACAAATCCTCCCACAAATGATCCGACAACTGGAGCTATTGCAACAACAAGACCATACAATCCCATATAGGTTTGCCATTTCTCTTCAGGGATAATCCTCAAAAGTAAAATCTGAACATAAGGCATCAATACTCCGTTTCCAATAGCTTGAATGACCCTACCTATAATCAACACGGTCATGGATGTTGAAAAGTAACATATGACTGAACCCAAAAGAAACATGGTTAGTGAAAAGAAAAATATTGTTTTCGCATTAAATCTGCGTGATATGAATGCGCTTAATGGAATCATAACTCCCACTACAAGCAGGAAAGCGGAATATGACCACTGTGCCTGTGTTGATGAAACAGAAAAATCACTCATCAAGTAAACAACACCGGTTGTGATTATTCCTTGGGCTATTGTTACTATGCTGGTGGTCAATGTAAACAAAACCAATAGCTGCATTTTACTGTCTAATTTAATATTCATTATTTTCACTAAAATAAGTTGTTAGATAGTGTTATTGAATTTTTATTATTTATATTTTTTTGAAATATTCATTTTAACAGGTTTTCGGATAGATTTTTTAAAATAAAACGTATTGTTTGTAATAATTTTTAAATAGTGTAAAAAAGATAATTTTATATGAAAGCAAGTTGCTTTTTGATTTTTCACTCGAAAAAGTGAATACAACAAATTTTTGGAGGAAAAAATATGGAGTCAAATCAAATATCTGGAATTTTATCAATAATTTTAGGATTAATTTTTTTAATTTGCCCTATTTTTAGTACTGCATTCTTGTCCATTCTAATTGGATTAAGTTTAATATTCTTTGGTATAGCATTTATCCTATCCGGATTTAAAGCACTCAATATTGTTATTGGAATTCTTGCAATCCTAGTTGGGTTGGTATTTGTGTGCAACATCACTGCATTGTCATTCATTTTCGGATTACAATTCTATATCATTGGTATCATAATGATTTTAGCAGGTATTGTTGGTTTAGTTTCAGATTCCCAAATATCAAAAATCGCTTCTATATTTATTATAATCTTAGGTATAATTTCCTTTGCTCTTGGAGGACTTTCAATCGATCAACCACTTTTCGCTGCAGCTCTTATTGGCGTAGCTTTAATCGTCCAAGGTGTAAGATTATATATGGAATAGAAGTTTAATAAGCAATCTTTTGATTGCTTTTATTTTATTTTTTTTTTAAATTTTTCATTGAATTTTTTCCACATTTTTTTAACTAGTTAGTTAGTATATTCGGTATGCTGTATATTTAGAAGTTTTTTGATTGATCTGGTTTAAAAAAGATATTGAAATTTGAAAAAACTCTAGAAATATTTTAAAAAAAGAAGAAAATATAGCTTAAGATTAAGCTATATCAGAATATAATAATCCCACAGCTCTTTGAGCAAAGAATACTAAGTATGGGGTTATTATTATTGAAAGGATTGATAAAATAGGCACATAGTTTGTGATTGCTGAAAAAATCATCAAAATAACTGCAGAAATTATAATAACCAATAAGATTACTATTATTACTTTACCAATACCAATTCTTTTTATGTCTTTTCCTGCTTCGAAAACATTCAATGCTTCACATAGGCTACCTGTATTTGCCAATCTTGCTTGAGCCATAGTTTGAAGGAATGAAAAGATAACAAATATTATTATTGCAATAAGAATGGTGATAGCTATAGAAACCACCAAACTGGCAATTGAAGGATATATTGCATCAAATAAAAAAGCGGTTGACTTTCCTAAAAGAAGATCACTACTCATTGTATAAATTTCCTGAGCAACTGCAATGACCTTGCCTGGAATATTTGTTAGGAATCCTACAATTATGGTAAGGACAGCAGGAATTATGAAGTAAACGATTGTGACAATGAAATTATCAAAACCTCTGTTAAAATTTTCCCACCATTCAAACTCAGGAACTTCATCATCTAGCTCAATTCCAGATTTAATAACACTGATTAAATAACCTGACAGCAACCATCCAATTAACATTGAAAGAATTACGGCTATTCCACCCCACATGTAAAGTTCAGGGTTAATCAATCCCAATACATAAGCCAATGTTCCACCAAGAGAGAGCACTCCTGCCACTATTGCCAACAGTTCATAAAGTACTAACATTTTTATGTTTTTTGATGGAAACAAAAAAGCATCCTTAATTATTTCTATTATTTCCATATTTACACCATTTAACTTTTTTTTAAACTCTCCTATCTAAAGGATATTACTTATTTTTTAAAAAAGTAATATTTAAAAGTTGTTTAAAAATGACATTCCTAGAAACTTAAGATATTCCTGGTGAAAATTTTTATAAATTTCCATATTTAATAACAGTGTTATATTTTTCTTAAATCAGGTTTTGATTTTCGTAAGTTTTTTATATGATTTCGGAACAAAAAATTAAACAAGAAT
>JAFQXD010000003.1 GCA_017407115.1 Methanobrevibacter sp.
GGAATTATACAATAAATCATGGGAAAAACTCCTAAACAAAAGAAAAGATTACTACAATAAAGTAGCATCTTATATTGTTAAAAACAGTTCATTTATCTCTGTTCAAAATGAAAACATCATATCATGGAAAAACAACAAACACTTAAGTCATGCAATACAATTAAACGCACCACGACAACTCCTAGATAAAATAGAACAAAAATGCCAACAGGAAGACGTAGAATTTGTTAAAGTATCTAAATTTTTCCCATCAACACAAATATGCCACAAATGCCAAAAAAGAAATGAAAACCTCAAAGGACTTAAAAATCTAGAAATACGAGACTGGGACTGCCCGCATTGTAATACACATCACGATCGTGACCGGAATGCGGCCATTAACATCCTTAATAAAGGATTAGAAATCGTCGGGACGACGGTGCAGTAAAATTTCCAAAAAAATAAACTATATTTTTTTTTGGTTTGCGAATCCCCGTCGTCTACACGACGGGGAAGTTCAAAAATCTCCAAGTAAAAAATCGATAATGTTTAAATGTTTAACACCATCTTTAGAAAAGTCATGGTCCTCAGTTGTTATTAATATTGATTCATATTTATCCGGAATTTTTAATAATGGAGTGATTTCACGATTTAGTGTTTTTTCATTTGTTAACCTGTAGGAAACTTGAACATATTTGTATTTGCCTGATTTTTCACAAACAAAATCGACTTCAGTATTGTCAGGGTTTCTGCCGACATTTACTTTATATCCTCTTCGAAGCAGTTCAACATAAACAATGTTTTCTAATATTTTAGTTACTTTTAAGATATTGTCTTCGATTAATGCATGGTGGAATCCATGATCTGTCAGATAATATTTTCCAAGTATTTTCATTTCTTTTTTTCCTTTAAGTTCAAAACATTTGCATTTTGAAATGAAAAAGGATTGTTTTAAATATTCATTATATTTAAGTAAGGTATCTTGAGAGGTATGGATGTTATTGCTTTTTAAATAGTTCTTTATGCTTTTGGATGAAAATATTTCTCCTGTGCTACTAATCATATATCGACTGAATCGCTGCAACAAATCAATGTTATTTATTTTAAATCGAGATACTACATCTTCAAACAATATTGAGTTGAAAATATCTTTCAGAGCTAAATTTCTAAATTCATCACTGCCCAATGATAGAATACCTGGCATACCTCCAAAGTTAAAGTAATCATCATAAAGTTTATTAATTGTATCTTTTGTTAGTTTTATTCCTTCTATTTCATTTTTATATTGTAAAAACTCTTTAAATGAGAATGGATAAACGTTGATTGTGAGATATCTTCCGGTCAGCAGTGTTGCCAGTTCTCCTGATAACAATTTTGAATTTGAACCTGTAATGTATATATCACAGTCAATAGAAACCCTGTATGTGTTGATGGATTTTTCCCATCCTTTTACCTGTTGGATTTCATCAAAAAAGAGATATGCTTTTCCTTCAATGTTTTCTGTTTTATTAAAAATGATTTCATCCAATTGTTGTGTATTGTCGATATATGAATATTCTCGTGATTCAAAGGAAATAAAAATTATATTTTCATCCTTTACACCCATTAATTTAAGTTCATCTATAATATTATGCATTAAGCTGGTCTTACCTGATCTTCTAATCCCAATATAAACCTTAACAAAATCAGTATTGACATAATCTTTTAATTTGTTAACATATGCATCACGTTTGATTAATTTATCCTCCATTCAAATCAACTCAACAAATTCATCTTATAAAAGAAAAATTTATATAAATTATAAAAAATTCCATGTGCAAAAGAAAAATTTATATAAATTACAAAAAATTCCATGTGCAAAAGAAAAATTTCTTAATTATTATTATCAACTAAATAATATATAATATTTTCTACACTTCAACCAACGTGATAAATGTATTACTTTAATTTTCTGATTTAATACCTGTTAAGCGAGAACAAATCATAAGTAACTGATATTTTCTAGGGTGCTATCATTGTTATCACTATTTAAATATTTGTCCTTGGAATTTATACACGTCACAGCTTTCATCCATCCAGCTGTCGGCGCTGATGCCTGCTTTCATACAAGTATGTTCTAAAAAGTCTTCTATGGTGAATGCGTTTTCTGTTGCTACCTGTGGAAGCAATAATCCTCTTGAGTATCCTTTCTGTATAATCAGTCCGTCACGTCCGATTTCGATTTCTTCGAAGTATTGGTTTGGATGTACCACTTCAATAAGTTCGGGTTTTGTGAGGACTGTCACTTCAAAATCAAGAATCTGAAACTCGTCTTTAGTAACTGCGCTGAATCTCGGGTCATTGAAAGCGGCTGCAATAGCCACATCGATTGTTGCTTTAATTGCGCTTTCAATCGGTTCTGCATAACCTATACATCCTCTTAAAGCATTGTTTTTGTTTAATGTAACGAATACTCCCAATTTTTCATCTAATTCGATCGGATAATCTTCAGGTATGTCTAATGTTTCTTTAGTTTCTATGTAATGTTCAATTGCTTTTTTTGCAAGTTCAACCAAATAATTTCCAGCTCTGTCGCTTATCATCATCCCATTCCTCCAACTAACGCGTTCAGTATTCTTGTGTGTGGGCCGCCGTCACCTACTGGTGCGGTTTGACCGTCTTTTCCACAGAATCCGACGCTTAATTTAAAGTCATTGCCTATAGCATCAATATTTTTCAAGGTTTCCAGGATATTTCCAGATAATGAAACGTCTCTTAAAGGTGTTTTCAGCTCTCCGTTTTCAATAAGATATCCTTCGGCAGCATTGAATTGGAAAATTCCTTTGCCTGTGTCAACTTGCCCTCCTCTTGAGCCCTTAAGATAAATTCCGTCAGGAATGTCTTCAATCAATTCCTCAAAGGTATTGTCTCCAGGTTGAAGGTATGTGTTGCTCATTCTCACGATTGGCTTGTCGGAGATGATGGACCTTGCATTTCCCGAGGATTGCATATTAAGCTGTGATGCGGTTTCTCTTGAGTTTAAAAGAGAAACCAATTTGCCATCCTTAACCAATTGGTTCGGTTTGGTTTTAACTCCTTCAACATCATACGGATAATATCCGAATCCTTCCCTAAGGCTTGCGTCATCAAAGATGTTTACGATGTCTGATGCTATCTTTTCACCCATTTTGTCCTTTAGGATTGAATCGTTTTGAAGAATCAAATCTCCTTCAACGGCATGGCCCAAGGCTTCATGAATTAAAACTCCTGTAAGTTCAGGGTCAGCTATTACGGGGAATTTTCCTGAAGGTGCAGGTTTTGCATCAAGCAGCCTAACTGCCTTCTCGCCGATTGTTCTTCCGAACTCTTCAATATCTCTTTCAGCGATTACTTCATATCCCTTAACGCCACCAAGACTTCCATGGCCGAATTGAATTATTTCACCATCTGTTGCAGATGCATTCAAAGCCATTCTTATTCTTGATGTCTTTACTTGGATTTGTGAGCCTTCACTATTCATGAACAGTTCATTGACTTCATTGTCCACATATCCTACAGTGGTACTGTTTACTTTATCGATTGTGGCGGCATCACTTGCCTCCTTCATGATTTCCTTTTTCTCTTCAATTGACACGTCCTTGAAAGGTATTTTAACGTCAACTGCAATCTTGTCTTTTATGACTTCACTTTCACTTAATTTGACATCTCCCTTAAGTGATGCGGATAACTTTATTGCGGTTTCTGTAATTTCATTGATTTTTGATAAGTCTGTTGTGTATGCAAAACCCCATGCTCCATTATTCAATACTCTAATTCTTGCACCTAAACTCATTCCGGTGTTGATTTCTTCAACATCTCCATCTTTCATAAGTATGGAAGTATTATCTCCACTTCCGGAGCGAATATCTATGTAATCTACATTTGGGGTTGTTTTTTCAATAACTTTTTCGAATAAGTCAATATATTCTTCCATATTATCACTCATGCTATTGCTATAATTAGTATTAGTTTTGCATAAGTAATAAAAGTTTTTTTATATATGTTGTTACAGATAGTATATTAGTTAACTAAATAGGTGTTGTCATGATTGCCATTGTTGGGGCCGGTGCAGGTGGTGGTCTTTTGGCCAGGGAACTTGCAAAAAATGGAAAAGAGGTCATTATTTTTGAAAAAGGACCTTATGTTGACTCTAAGGATGCTTATAAGTATTACAATGAATATCCTAAAGATGTGGATTTGCTTGCAACTTCCTGTGTTGGAGGGTCGACGATTGTGTCCATGGCAAATATGGTAAGGGCACTTGACAGTGAACTTCATGAATTCGGCATTGATCTCACCAAGGAATACGAATATGTGGAGGAACTTGTAGGCGTTCATGAACTTGACGATTCCCATATTGGCAGAGGAACCCAACTTTTTTTAGATGCCGCCGAAGAATTAGGTCTTGATGTGTGCAAAATGCCAAAGGCAATCCGGGAAGAGGATTGCATTCAATGTGGAAAATGCGCATTCGGATGTCCGGTTGATGCAAAATGGTCTGCAAAAAACTTCATTGATGAAGCGGTTGAATTGGGAGCAACACTCATATCCGAAGCTACTGTAGTGGATGTTGTCTTATGCAATATGGAAGCCTGTGGCATACGATATGTTCGGGATGGTGAGGAAAAGGTCTTGAAAACCGATAAGATCGTTTTGTGCGCAGGAGCTGTCGATTCTGCAGTATTGCTTAAAAATATGGGTCTTACAGGCATTGCACGTGAGCTGTTTTTCGATCCGTTCGTTACTGTTGGAGGATACCTAAAAGACATCAACTTCAACACAGAAGTGCAGATGGCAGGTCTTGTAGTGGGTAAAAACTTTGTATTGTCCCCTCATTTTTCATCATTCATTCGTGAAAATATTCCCTATGATGATGTGGAGGATAAGGATATTCTCTCAATAATGGTCAAGACACCTGATCAGTCAAAAGGATATGTTCACACTGACGGTTTTGTTAACAAGACCAATACTATCACAGACATTCGCTATTTGGCTGAGGGCGTAGCTACTGCAGGATTCATTTTAGAAAAGGCAGGTGTTGATCCAAAAACAATAGGTTCAACAGTCTATAGAGGTGCTCATCCTGGCGGAACTGCAGCCATTGGAAAAGTTGTTGACAGCAATCTCGAAACAGAAATAGAAAATTTGTATGTTTGTGATGCAAGCGTATTGCCAATATCTCCGGGAAAACCTCCGATATTAACAATACTTGCATTGGCTAAAAGATTAGCTGATTATTTGAATTATATGTAAAGACTATTCGAATTGCTTTTCGATATCTTCAGTTTTTATTAATTTTTCACAGTAATGACACCTTACGACAGGGGGATAGTCCTGAATCACATTAAATCTAGGTGTAATAGGCTCATTTTCATAATTTGTAATGCATTTTGGATTTGTACATTTGAGAATTGAAGTGATTTTTTCTGGAAGTACGCTTTTATATTTTTTAACAGGTTCGAAATTCCTGATGATATTTATTGTAGCTTTGGGAGCGATTAAAGCGATTTGATTTAATTCCTGATAATCCAATTCCCTATTTTCAATTTTCAAAATGTCTTTTCTTCCGAATTCTCCTGATGAAACGTTCATAGCTATTGTGATGTTTTTTGTATCCTCGTCCGGAAGTCCTAAAACCTTTAAGATATGCAATGATTTATTGGCAGTAATATGATCGATTACTGTACCGTTTTCAATTGCTTTAATTTTTAATTCAGACTTATCCTTTTTAGCCATAGTTTAGCCCCTATACATTTTCAAATCTTTCATCTCAATAACAGCTTCGGTGTCATTCACCAGCTGTTCAGGGTCTTTGTTTTTAGTTGCAAGAGTAAAGCTTTCAATAACTCTAGCACCACGCATTTTAACTTTCTCTTCAAGTCTTTCAATGTTTGAATCGCCACGATTGTTGTCCATTGTAGCGAAGAGAATTACATCTTTTCCCCTTAAATTACATCTGTCAATTATTGTTAAAATTGCCGGTGTTGGATTTCCTGCCCAGGTTGGTGTTCCAAAGTAAATTGTGCCATATGGAGTTAAATCAACAGTTGCAGGAATGATGTCTGTTTTTGTTTCTCTGAATGCATTAATTGAAGATAATAATTTATTTTTGAATCCTTCACGATTTTTCAAATCATGTATTCTAAGTAGGTCAGCATGTAATTTTTTGGCAAGTGTTCTTGCCACAATGTCTGTTGTTCCTCCTTGGGAATAATAAATTATTAATGTTTTCATTGTTTTCGCTCCTTTTTTTTAAGGATGAAGACCGAAGTGGGTTAGTCCTGCTGTTTCATCGATGCCAAGGACAATGTTCATGTTTTGAATTGCTTGTCCTGATGCGCCTTTTACAAGGTTATCAATTGCTGATAACATTACAAGTCTGCCTGTGTCATCTATCTCGAATCCTCCGATGTGTACAAAGTTGGATCCTCTAACAGCACTTAAATGTGGTATTTCTCCTTCATCCATAAGTTTTATAAAGTATTCTCCACCATATTCCTTTTCGTAAAGTTTTCTGATTTCCTCTGGAGTAATGTCCATGTTCTCTTCATTCAAAAAGCTATGGCTTGTGGTCTGTATTCCTCTAATTACAGGCACCAAATGTGGTGTGAATGAAACTTTTATGCCTTCAAATCCTTTCAATTCCTGTTGGATTTCGGACATGTGTCTGTGTGAAGATATTTTGTATGGATTTACATTATCTGCAATATTTGGATAATGGGTGGTTGCTGATGGGTTTACTCCCGCACCGCTGACTCCAGTTTTGGAATCAATAATGATTCTGTCAACCAAATCGTTTTTGACAAGAGGGTATGAAGATAAAATGGCGCCGGTTGGGAAACATCCAGGGTTAGCTACCAGATTTGCCTTTTTAATTTCATCCCTGTATAACTCAGGAAGTCCGAAAACACCATCGTTTTCCTTGTCTGTGTGTTCCATTCCATACCATTTTTCATAAACTGCAGTATCTCTGTATCTGTAGTCTCCACTTAAATCCACAACTTTTGCACCGGTTTCTAAGATTTCAGGCACAATTTTCATTGATGCTCCATGAGGGGTTGCGGTAAATACAACGTCAGCATCCAAATCGGCAGGACTTTTGTTTTTAAATTCAAGTCCTGAATCTCTGATGTGAGGGTGGATTTTATGTGCAGGTGTTCCATCGTATTGTCTTGAAGTAATGTCTGTCACTTCTACTTCAGGATGGTTTAAAAGCATTCTTAAAAGTTCTCCACCAGTATATCCGCTTGCTCCTATAATAGCTACTTTAAACATATTTATAATCTCCTTAATCTTCACAATTGTCTAATATCTTTCCTTCGAAATTTGTATTTTGAATCTTTTTGATAATTTTGCAGCTGCTGTCAAGTTCACAGTCCCTATATTTTTCAACGCGTATTGCCTTTGCCTTCAAGCCTCTTTTGTCAATCGCCGCCTGCAATTTTGAAATGTCATGGTTTTGGTCTGCACCGACAGTGATTATGTCCGGATTGATTTCATGGACAATTTTAAACACGTCACCGTTAGCATCACCGAGATATGCTTCATCGACAGGCTTCAACATTTTAATTAACTCCAAACGCTGATCCTCTCCAACAATCGGCACTCTTTTTCGTCTCTCAACTGTTGTGTCACGAGCTACAACAACATAAAGTTTAGCATTTTCTCCACCAAGTTTTTTTGACTCTTCCAGATAAACGCCATGTCCTGGGTGGAGTATATCGAATGTTCCGGTTGCCATTACTTTTTTCATTTAATTTCCTCTCTTCTGGTATTTTAAAGCTTCAGTTAAATCAATCTTATTAGTATAAAGTGCAGAGCCTATTACAATTCCTTCCACACCGCTTTCATTTAATTTTTTGATGTCGTCTATTGTTGTTATTCCTCCGGAATATACAATAGGCAAATCAACAGATTTTTTAAGTTCTTCTACAGGTTCTGTGTAAAATCCGCCCAAAAGGCCTTCAACATCAACATTTGTAAATAAAATGCTTCCTGCTCCATAATCCTTGAACTCCTGTGAGATTTCACTTGGGCTTTTGTCAATCTTTTCCTGCCATCCTTTTATCACTACTTTGTTGTCCTTGCTGTCAAGTGAAATCATGATTCTATCGGAGCCATATTCATCGGATAGTTCTGTAATGGTTTCAGGGTGTTGTATTCCCATTGTACCAATAATCAGCCTTTCAATGTCAAGGTCCAATAGTTGGCGAGCATATTCCACGCTTCTGATTCCGCCTCCAAGCTGTATTGGAACGCTGACCTCTTTTAGTATTTTTTTAATGATTTCAAAGCTGGCCACACCATTAATTGTTCCGTCCAGATCAATGACATGAATATTTTTTGCTCCTAAATCTTGCCAGTGCTTAGCAACAAGCTCTGGATTTTCAATTTCTACCATTTCACTTCCAGGTTCACCTTGAACAAGTTGCACGCATTTTCCGTTCTTTATGTCAACTGCAGGCATTACTAACATTTCATCTTTTTTAAATGACATTTACATTTTTCCTGTAATATTGTATTATAATTTAATTATATGTTTTGAAATGTTTTATATGTATTGATTTTAAGAAAGTAGATATGTGATGAAAATATTTAATGATATTTGATGAGGTGTTACAATTTAAATTCTCTATAGGGGTGATGGTATAATTGTTTTTAATTTTTTCCAAATAATTCTGGATAAAGTACTTTTTTTAGGTTTCAATCTAAACCTAATCGGTCATGTCTAGCAATAATTTCTTGTTTGTTTTTTTCTATTTCTTCAGGAGTCATTTTTTTAATTTTTTCTTGATTTTTAATTTTCCAGTCTAATTGATGTCTGTCATTATCACGATTAGAAAATTTCCACCCTTTTGGTATTTTAATCATATTATTTGTACTCCTTTTTGGTTAATTTAATATTTGATTTTAAATTATTAATAAATATTTTCAATTCGTTTTCATATATGATGTTTGAATTTGTTTGATGTATTTTTTCATTAGGAATCCCTTTTAAGGTGTCACAGTTTTTAAAAATTTCATATATCTCTCTTTTCACATCCCAAATCCATTCTTCATTGAATTTTCCTTTAGCTTCTAAAATCCAAAATTCTTTTTCAGCACATATGATTTCATAATCTTCAAATTCATGTTCTAATATCTCAAAATTTTCGCAAGAGGGGGCAGAATATGTTCCTTTGATATGGTTGTGTATTGTTAATATTTTTTTGTTTTTCATTAACTGTGAATGTATCCATCCTCCTACATTTGTTGCTTTTCCATGTAAACAATGAATTATTTCATTATTTTCATAGTCTATGTAGAATTCCCATTCCGTTTTTTCATTGATGGTTTTTCTTCTAAACAAATTAATGAACTCACATAATTATTCGTTAAATTCCGAAGACAAATCATTTTTAGATATTATTTTCGCCGATTTATCTTCTTTTTAATTTACTGAAATTTTTTAAGTTCTGTCTATTGTAAACAGAATATGGAAATGCATTTTTTCTTTGTTTTTTGTTCATACTGATTTTTTCAACAATGGATTTTTGGTTTTTAATATTATTGGATTTCATAGATTATTATTTAAATCATATGGTATATAAACTTTTTTTAGCAAAAATAAGTCAATATAATAATTTAAATGCAATTTTACTATATTATATTAATTTTTAATAGTGGTATCAATTTTACTTTCTTAAATCAATTTCTAATATTTTTAGGTATACCTAAATTTTAAATACTTGAGTTATATATACTATAAAATAGATAATAAATTTAAGAAGGCAATATTAATGAATACAATTATTGAATTTAAAAATGTGAATAAGGAATATAAATCTGGAGATCACATTTTAAAAGCTATGGATAATGTTAATTTCACAATTGACGAAGGAGAATTTGTTGTAATTCTAGGACCGTCAGGTGCAGGTAAATCTACACTTCTAAACCTTTTAGGTGGTCTTGATACAGTTACCTCTGGTGAGATTGTCGTGAAAGGAAACCATGTGGAAAACTTCAGTGATGACGAGCTTACCAGTTACCGTGCAAAAAATGTAGGGTTTATTTTCCAGTTTTATAATTTGATTCCAAATTTGACAGCTCTTGAAAACATTGAGCTAATGAAAGATATTGTAGATGTAAATATCGATGGATTGAGTGTTCTGGATTCAGTAGGGTTGAAAAACCATGCCGATCAATTTCCATCACAACTGTCTGGTGGGGAACAGCAAAGAGTATCCATTGCAAGAGCGGTAGCTAAACAGCCTACAATGCTTTTATGTGATGAGCCAACAGGAGCACTAGATTCAAAGACAGGTGTTTTAATTTTAAATCTGCTTCAGGACATGAGCAATAATAAAGGAACTACAGTTATTATTGTAACTCACAATGCAATATTGGCTGAAGCTGCCGATAAGGTAATTAGAATTAAAAATGGTCAAATTGAAAGTATTATAATTAATGAGAATCCTAGGAAGGTCACTGATTTAGAATGGTGATTTGATGCTTAAAAAGAAGATGTTGAGAGACATCCGAAAGCACAAAACACAATTCCTATCTATTTTTTTAATGGCATTTTTAGGTGTGTTTGTGTTTGCCGGTGTCGGCGGTGAATCAGTAGGCCTTGAAGTTAACAGTAACGAGTATTACAATGATACCAACCTCGCAGATGGTTGGATTTACTCGGCTAATTTGGATGACGATTTTTTAGATGATGTTCTATCTTTAAGCCCAACAACTCAGATAGAAAGGCAATTGATCATAGATTCGGTTGCAGACTTTTCCAATGATCCCGAAATTGCCCTGCATTTTGTCGAAAACAATACAATATCTATGTTTTATCTGGTTGAAGGAGAACCTCTGGACATGAATGACAGCGATGGAGTATGGATCGATAAAAGTTTTGCCGATGCTGTGGGTCTAAAGGTTGGCGACAATATTACCTTTGAGTTCAACGGCATTAAAATAGAAAAGACAATCAGGGGTTTGGGTTATTCTCCGGAATATGTTTATCATGCATCAAAATCATCTGTGATTCCTGATTTTTCCAAACTGGGTTTTGCATACATGTCATATAAGGCATTCCCAATGGATGATGTGCCTTATAATGTGTTGAACGTTAAATTTGATGGAAACGCGAGCGAGTATAATGATTTGTTGTCCGATAAATTGGACGGCAAATACAATTCCTTTGTCGAAAGGTCCCAGCATACCAGCGTAAGCCAATTTTCAGAAGAAATGAATCAGCACGAAATGATGGCGGGAATTTTCCCGGTTGTATTCATATTGATTGCAATGCTGATTCTTTTGACAACCATGACAAGGATTATTGCTCATCAAAGAACCCAAATTGGTATTTTGAAAGCATGCGGATTTAAAGACAGGTCAATAATGTTTCATTATATCTCATATGGATTCTGGCTGGTTTTGGCAGGTTCCATTTTAGGTTTAATCATCGGACCGATGACCTTGCCTAATCTGTTCTATCCGTCAATGAGCTCAACATATATATTACCTTCATGGAATCCAGCATGGAGCATGGATTTTGTATATGTTGCATTGGCAATGATTATAATGTCAGTTGCGGTTTCATATTATGCTGTCAAAAGCATTTTTAATGAAAATCCGGCTGATACAATCAAACCTAAGGTTCCTAAGGTGTCCACATCAGGAATAATGGAAAGGTTAGGATTTTTCAAACACCTGTCATTTAATGCCCGCTGGAACTATAGGGATGCAAAAAGAAATAAGTTCCGTGCATTGATGACAATCATAGGGGTTATCGGCTGTACTGCACTATTAATATCTGCATTTGGTATGTATGATGGTATGAGTGACTTAAAAGAATGGGAATTCAATCAAATCAACCATTATGATTCAAAACTGACTATCGATGAGGAAGCAGGCATCTCAGAAATTGACGATGTGGCAGATGAGGTAGGAGGGGACGTGATAATGGAGTCTGCAATTGAAATCGAATCCGGTTCGGTGAAAAAATCGGGTTCCCTTTTGGTTTTAAATCAAACAGATTTAATCACTCCAACAGATTATGACTGGAACAGAATTGAAATAGCAGACGATGAGGTTTCAATATCCCAAAAAATGGCAGACATGCTGGATGTTGGTGTTGGAGACACTATCAAATGGCACATTATGGGTTCTGATAAGTGGATTGAAGTAACAATAGATAAGATTCATGCAGATCCGACTTCCCAAGGATTAATCATGTCTTTGGATAAACTGGAAGATTTGGACTTGAACTATACTCCGACTAGCATAGTAACCGCTGAACATGTCGATAAGAATTATTCGGCCATTAAGGCAACCAACTCAATGAAAGACATGACCTCAAGCTGGGACGAGCTAACAGAAGCGATGTGGCTATTGATTTATATTTTAATATTCTTCGCATCTCTTTTAGCGGTTGTTGTTCTTTATAATTTGGGATTGCTTTCATTTACAGAAATTGAACGTGAAATAGCTACTTTAAAAGTACTTGGATTTAAAACAGGTGCACTTAGAAAACTATTGTTGACCCAAAACCTATGGTTTACAGCAATAGGATTCATACTGGGAATTCCTATTGGTTATTATATACTGAAAATCATGTGGGAGTCTTCCGGAGATTCATTTTACATTCTCCCTTCGATTTCTCCTATGAACTTGATAATAACCGCAATCATAACATTTAGTTTATCCATACTTGTAAACCTGTTGTTTTCACGCAAAATCAAAAAGTTGGACATGGTTGAATCACTTAAAAGCGGAGAATAGATTTTTTCTATTCTTCTTTTCTATTTTTTCATAAAGGTTTTTTATATCAATGTTTTCAAATATTATATCATGTCACTACTTCGAAAGATGCTGCGTGATATTAAGGTTAATAAGACACAGTTTATAGCAATATTCATGATGGCATTTTTAGGTATATTTGCCTATACTGGTATTTGTAGTGAATACTATGGTCTCGAACAGACTAGTGACGCTTTTTATAATGAAACTAACCTTGCTGACGGTTGGATTTCAGGAACTAATTTTGATTCTGTAGATGTTGGGGAAGTAAATAATTTTACCACTCAATCAGAAAGGCAGTTTGTTATCAAATCCGTTGGAGATTTTGATGGTGAACCGGACATTACGCTGCATTTTGTCGAAAACGGTACGATTTCCAAGTTTTATGTTACTGAAGGTAGTCCGGTAGACATCAATGATGATTCTGGTGTTTGGATAGATAAACGCTTTGCAGATGCAAGGAACCTGACGGTTGGGGATAATATCACCTTTGAATTTGAAGGAAAAACAATTACCAAAACGATCAGAGGTTTCGGTTATTCTCCGGAATATGTTTATGAGTCATCACCTGCATCTTTTGCGCCGGATTTTAATAATTTAGGATTCGCATATCTATCTTATAAGGCCTATCCGGACAATATTGAATATAATACGTTACTTGTCAAATATTCAATCTCTGATGTAGATTTCAAAAACAGATTAAACGATTCAATTGATTATCTGTCAGTCACCATCAAGGAAGACCAGTTCAGCGTTGCACAATTTGCACAGGAAATGGTGCAGCATAAAATGATGGGAGATATTTTCCCTGTTCTATTTATTTTAATTACCTTTTTGACACTTCTCACAACAATGACAAGGATTGTAACGCATCAACGTACTCAAATTGGTATTTTAAAGGCAGTAGGTTTTAATGACAAAACAATTGTTCTTCATTATATTCTATATGGATTTTTACCCGTGTTATTGGGATCCATTTTAGGTTTGATTACAGGGCCAATGATAATTCCGCAAATGTTTTACCCAACAATGAAGACTCATTACACCCTACCGGAATGGAATCCTGGTTTTGACATGAGTTTCATATATGTTGCGGGATTATTGGTTATATCTTCCGTTGTGGTTACCTATTTGACATGCAGGAACATTTCAAAAGAAAATCCTGCCAACACCATGAGGCCAAAAGCTCCAAAGCTGTCTTCCACAAATTTCATAGAGCGCTCAAAACTTTGGAGGCATTTAAGCTTTAATTTAAGATGGAACTGGAGAGATGCAAAAAGAAACAAGTTCAGAGCATTCATGGCAATAGTTGGGGTAATGGGATGTGTTGCCCTTTTGATTGCGGCATTCGGTATGAATGACAGTATGAATGACTTAAAATCATGGGAATATGATGATATCAATCATTTTGAGTCAAAATTATCAATTGCAAACAACGCTTCTGCATTGGAACTGTATTATATTGCCAATTACACTAACGGCAGCTTCATAATGCAAATGCCTATTGAAATTAAAGCCAATGATGTTGAAGACACGGTGTCGATTTTAGTTTCTAACAACACGGATTTGATATCTTACACTGATGAGAATAAAAATCCAATTGAAATCAAAGAGGGTAAAGTTTCAATATCCGTAAAGCTTGCAGAAAAATTCAATCTGACAATAGGAGATGAAATCAGGTGGCATATTGTCGGAAGTGATGAGTGGGTAACATCAAAGATAGGTCAGATGCATGCGGAACCTATTTCACAGGGTTTGATTATGTCTCCGGATACTTTGGAAGACCAAGGCTTAAACTTCACGCCTACCAATATAGTCACTGCAGAAAAGTTTGGCGAGAGATGTGATTCAATTAAATCAGTAACTCCTTTGTGGAAAATGGAGGATAGCTGGTCCCAAATGACTTCTGCGGTAATGATGATGGTTTATGTCGTAACGATAGTTGCGGGATTGCTGGCGTTCATTGTTTTATACAATCTGGGAATACTTTCATTTACAGAAATGGAAAGGGAAGTTGCAACCTTGAAGGTACTGGGTTTTAAAACCAGTTTCCTAAGAAGGCTTTTGCTGACTCAGAATCTGATTTTCACGGCTATTGGATTTATTTTAGGTATTCCTTTAGGATTTTATTTCATGACGCTAATGATGGATGCAGCAGGTGACTCTCTGTATTATATTCCTACTTTAACCTGGGGAAATATTCTTTTATCTGCCATAATAACGTTTTCCCTATCAATTTTTGTAAATCTAATGTTTTCAGATAGAATCAGTCAATTGGATATGGTTGAAGCACTAAAAGATGTGGAATAGTAATTCAAATATTTTTTTTATATTGAAAATAAGATTAAATAAATAAAAAAAGTTCTTTAAAGAAAATTAATTCTTTAAAGAGTTTAAACTAAAATCATGCTAATTTATCGATTCCTTTTGTAGCAAGTAATTTTGCAAATGATCCTTGAGGTTGCATAATAATATTTCCATTTGAATATTCTTGGAGAGCAACTTGTATCATTGTATTCTTTTTCTGAGGGTCTTTAGTGATGTTTGCAAGTGCTTTTGCAAGCTCCATTACTGCATCTCCTCTAGACATTGTTCCAGGAACATTTTCGTTACCTGCATAACCGTTATATGCATCGTTTTGACGAACCATATCTACGGCACTAAGGTTACTTTCTTGTCCGTTAATGTAAATAGGTCTGACGGAATCAATAATATTGTCTAAACCTTCATCATAGATAAGGACTACTGCATCTGAATGCATTCCAGTATTCGCTTCTACGATTTCCTGAGCATATTTCATACCATTCTCTGTTCCGTCCCATAGACAATCGTGCATCATCATTCTTCCACTAAGGCCTCCCGGGGCGGGTTGTGTTGGGTGAGACATTCCACCAGGATATACTGGAGTGTAGTTTTTCAATGATCCATTTTCTAAATGAACCATAAATGCCATGTCTACTCCACCATTTGGCTGTTCGTATTTATCTGAAGCCAAAACAAGAATGTCTTTACTTTCAGAAGTTAAGTCAGGACCCATAAATAAGGTTCCTGCAATCATAGCCCATATTCCAATGAGAATGACTAAAAGAATAGCTATAATTAGTTTCTTTGATCGTTTCATTTTTTAATTCCTATACCTTAATTTAAAATAAAAATTACTGTATTATATTATATATTTTAAAATTAACTTATATAAAGTTTCTTTAATTTTGAACAATTTTGCTAATTTTTAAATATCATTAATTATTATAGTAAATTTTAAGGGGCGTTAGAATGAGTAGAGATTTCATTGGATATTTATTGGGATTAATTATTTTCATAATTGGAATTCCATTTTTGATGTATCTGGCATCAGGATGGCCTAATATATCACAAATAGGGTTTCTACAATGGTTTGTTTTGATTATATTGGCAATCATTGGAATCGGATTGAGTGTTTGGTCAATTGCATATATGAAAAATGTTGGAAAAGGAAATCCCTTTGACGCATTCAATCATGAGGTTGCGCCCAGAACCAACTCTTTAATGACTGATGGGCCTTATGGAATTTGCAGAAATCCAATGTTGGCAGGGGTTTTCATTTACCATGTTGGTGTTTTGATTGCATTATTATCTCTTGGAGCATTAATTGTTTTTGTTATTGAGATTTTGATAATGAGTATTCAAGTCAAAAAAGAAGAGCAACGTCTTAAAAAGGATTTTGGAGAGGAATATTTGCAGTATATGAAACATACTTATAGATTTTTGCCAATTAAAAAATAGGTGATAAAATGGAAGATGTGTATGAATGGAAAGGATTGAACGGACAGTTAGCGACATTTAAAAAAGAAGTTGGAGATGCTCAAAAAATTACTTTTATAGGTTCTCCGGGGGTATGCACTCCTTTTGCAGAGTTCATGGCCTATGCAGTAAGAGATAAGGAATCACATTTCATTCCTTTGCTTGATATTGATGAGTGTCATGAATTTGAGTCCAAATCATATGCCATGGTTTTAGCAGATGAGGTTTCAGACCCTCACGGCTCTGATGTTGTTGTATTGTTGGGCGGTTTGTCAATGCCTAAATACGATGTTGATACAGAGGAGTTGATGGCTTTGGTTGGCGATATTTTAAAGGATGACGGTCAATTAATTGGTTTGTGCTTCATGGACATGTTCACAAAAGCAGGTTGGCTTGAAAAAATTGATTTTGACTGTGTGATTGATGGAACTTTAATTGGTGTTGTTAAAAAATAACATTGATTTTTATTTTTTTAAAATAACATATCACAATATCATGATATGACAACATTTAAATACATAAACATATCATAATATGTAAATATATAATATATGTGATAATATGGAAAAAAATAATCTTGAAAATAACGAAGATATGTGTGAGATTTTCGATTCTCATGAAGATGTTGTTAATCGTATAAAGCACCGCATACCTGACGAAGCTGAATTTACTGAACTGTCAGAATTTTTTAAAATATTCGGAAACCCAACAAGATTAAAAATTATTTCCCTACTTTCAATTGAGGATTTATGTGTTTGTGATATTTGTGAAGCACTTGATTTAAACCAAACAACCGTTTCAAATCAATTAAGAATATTGCGTGCCAATAATATTGTCAAATATCAAAAAGAAGGCAAAATGGCAAGATATTCACTCACAGATTTGCATATTGAAATGATTTACAAAGTAGGTTTAGAACATATATTAGAATAATTTTTAATTGGTGATAATATGATGGTAAATAGATGTTATGATGCTGATTGTGCGGATGAGAACTGCCACAATCCAAAGCATTACAACTACATCTGTTTTGACCCGGAATGTGACGATATTCACTGTAAGAATTCTAATCATTATGATAAACAGTTACTCAAAGATTATCAGGAAAAAACTGATTTAAGTGTATTTGACCATCGTGAAGAAATAGATTATGATGAAGATGTTGAAATAAGTCTTTGTGGTTGTCCAGATTGTGCAGATGATGACCATGACCATGACCACGGCCATGACCATGACCACGGCCATGAGCATCATCATGACCATAAGCACGAAGATGCTTGTTCTGATGAGTCTTGTGATTGTCATGACCATGAGCATGAGCATAGTCATGAGCATGAGCATCATCATGACCATGAGGATGTTTGTAGTGATGAGTCTTGTGATTGTCATGACCATGACCATGATGATGTTGAATTTAGCCTTTGTGGTTGTCCGGATTGTGCAGATGATGACCATGACCACGACCATGGGGATGAGGAGTTATTGGCTGAAGGAAAGCCATTAATCTCTAATAGACCAATTCAAATCATCGTTGCAAGCGGAATATTATTTGCTTTGGGTCATATTTTTGAATGGTTATCATTCAGTCCGACTATCGTAACTGCAACATATATGGTTGGTGCAGTTATTGCAGGTTATGAAATTGCTATTTTAGCTTACAAATCCCTGGTCAACAGGCACACAATTGGTCCTGCAATGTTAATGTGTATTGCTTGTATTGCATCATTTATCATTGGCCATCCTGAGGAAGGTGCTGCTGTTACTTTCCTTTATTATATTGCAGAATTTTTAGAAGACTATGCCGAACACAGAGCCAAACGTTCAATCAAATCATTGGTTGAAATAGCTCCTGATACTGCAAGAGTAAAAGTAGGCGACAAAGAGCAAATTAAAAATGTCGATGAAGTGGATATAGGCGACATAGTTATTGTCAAACCTGGGGATAAGGTGCCGTTGGACGGTGAAGTCATATCTGGTTCATCTTCAGTTAATCAGGCTTCAATCACCGGTGAAAGCGTACCAGTTTTAAAAGAAGCTGGGGATAATGTCTTTTCCGGAACTGTTAATGAAGACGGATATCTGGAAATTAGAGTAACTACTGCTGCTAAAGATTCAGTTATCTCAAAAATCGTAACATTGGTTAAAAGATCACAACTCAACAGGTCTGAAACAGAGTCATTAGTTGAAAAGGTAGCCAAATATTACACTCCAATTATGATGGTTGCTGCAGCCATTGTAGCGTTTGTTCCTCCGTTGTTATTTGGACAGAACCTTGTTGATTGGGTTTATAAGGCTCTTTCCCTTTTGGTAATTTCATGTCCTTGTGCATTTTTAATTTCAACTCCGGTGGGTATGGTATCTGCTATAACTTCCGCTACCAGAAATGGAGTCATTATTAAGGGAAGTACATATGTTGAGGAAATGCGTAACGTCAAAGCGGTCATATTTGATAAAACCGGTACTTTAACTGAAGGAAAACTTAAATTCAGTGATGTTGAAGTTTTAAACAGTGATTACTCACAAGAAGACATAGTAAAAATTGCCGCTTCTCTTGAAGTGCATTCTTCACACCCTATCGCTCAGGCTATTGTGGACTATGCACAAGAAAGTGATATTGTATTCGAGGCTGCTGATGACTTTAGAAATGTTCTGGGTAAAGGAATCATTGCCGATATCAATGGAGAACAGTATTATGCTGCAAATGAGTCTTTAATCAAAGAATCCAACTTTGAAGTGTCTCGAGATGAGATTAACAGGTATTCCGGTGAAGGCAAGACATTAATATTTGTTGGAAATGCCGAAAGCGTATTGGGTATCATTACAGTGTCTGATAAAATCAGAAACAACGCTTCACAAGTAATCGGTGATTTAAAAGAGAAAGGTGTACAAACTATAATGCTCACAGGTGACAATAAGGTTGCTGCAAAAAGTGTGGCTTCTGAAATCGGAATAGACTATGTATATTCTAATCTGATGCCTGAAGACAAACTGAATATCCTGGATACCATTAGAAACAAGTTTGGTGATGTGGCAATGGTCGGTGACGGTATCAATGATGCTCCGGCACTGGCACGTGCAAATATAGGTATTGCAATGGGTGCGGCAGGTTCCGATGTGGCTATTGAAACAGCGGATGTCGCTTTAATGCAGGATGATATATCAAAACTCCCATACTTATTTGCTTTAAGCCACAAGACAATGGGAATTATTAAACAGAACATCACTGTAGCTATTGCAGTTAAATTATTATGCGTAATATTGGCTGTTTTAGGAATTATTACACTGATGATGTCTGTTGGTTTTGGTGATTTGGGATTAACCCTTTTGGTTATCCTGAATTCATTTAGAATTGGAATGGTGAAAGATCCACTATTCTAATCATTTTTTTCTTTTTTTTTAAATCATTTTCAACTTCTTTTTTTTGTTTTAACTTTTCATTTTAAAAATTTTTTATTAATTCAATTCAATTTTCAGAAATATTTAAATACTTTTGATTAGATAGTATTCTTGTGTAATATCTTATTAAAAAAAAGTATTACTTATATAATAATTTTTTATAATTTAGTAATACTCAAGACAGATATTGCTTAATATTTTTATAATTGATTATTAATGAGGAAAAAAATGGACAAAAAATATATTATCGGTGCAGTAGTTGCTGTTATTGCCATTGTTGCTATAGCTGCAATTGCTTTAGGCGGAGGCAGTACAGAACGAGCCCCTAATGAATTGGTGACTTGTGTAGCTGCTCACGGTGAAGAACCTGAATATGGTTTTGACCCAATGCACGGTTGGGGATACCACGATTCCGGAACTGAGCCTCTTATACAAAGTACACTTCTTAAAAGAGATGCAAACAATAATTTCGTAGAAGATTTGGCGGTTAATTATACAATTTCTGATGATTATACAGTTTATACAGTTACTATACGTGATGATGTAAACTTCACTGACGGAACAAAATTAACTGCAGAGGATGTAGCGTTCTCATATAACAAATCTAAAGAATTGGGAGAAGGAGCAGATTTAAGCTCACTTGAAGAAGTTAAAGTAGATGGAAACAATGTGATATTTGTTTTAAACAAACCTGATTCAACATTTATCAACAAATTGACTGATGTCGGTATTGTTCCTGCAGCAAGTTACAATGAAGACACATATGGTCAAAACCCAATCGGTTCAGGACCTTATAAATTGGTTCAATGGGATAAAGGACAACAATACATCTTAGAAAGAAATCCTGATTACTATGGACCACAACCATACTTTGAAAGAATTACCAACCTTTTCCTTGACTCTGATTCAGCATTTGCAGCAGTTAAAAACGGTGATGTGGACATCGCTGAAGTCCCACTAGCATATGCAAACGAAACAGTTGAAGGATACCACCTGGAATACTTCGATTCTATTGATGTACGTGGAATTTCACTGCCAACACAAATGGCTACTGGTAATGTAAGTGAAGATAATATTACTATCGGTAATAATGTAACAGGTGATGAAGCTATAAGGGAAGCCTTGAATGTAGGTATTAACAGAACTGCATTAATTGATGGTGCATTCAATGGTTACGGTAATGTTTCATACAATGGTGTAGCTAACCAATTGCCATGGGCATTTTGTTCCACATTCACTGACGGTAACATAGAAGAAGCGAAAAATATTCTCGCAGAAGCAGGATGGAATGATACTGATGGAGATGGAATTGTAGAGAAAAACGGTACAAAAGCTTCATTCTCAGTCTATTATAATGCTAAAGCATCTGAAAGACAAGCTATTGCAGTTGCCGTTTCTGAACAAGCTAAACAATTAGGTATAGAAATTACTCCTGTAGGTGGAAGTTGGGATGATATTGATCCTAATAAATTCAGTCAAGGTGTAGTATGGGGATTCGGTTCAGCTGATCCATTTGCAGTTGAACACCAATATGATTCAAGAGTGGCATGGGTAGGATATGATAATCCTGAAGGACTCAATGATTCTTCAGTAGATTCATTAATTGATTCCGCTATGGCTCAGGATGCTAACTCTTCATACGCTACCTGGTCTCAAGCAGCTCAACAAGCTAATTCACACTATCCATACTTGTGGATTGGATCTGTAGACTACACTTACTTTGTCAGTGATAATTTAAACATTTCCAACAGCACACATCTCATATATCCTCATGGTGGAGATATTTGGGGTAACATCTACGATTGGAACCGTATATCTACAGGCAATTAAATTTAATGGTTTATTTTTCAATAAACCATTTTTTTATTCTTTTTTTTTGAACAAATTTATATGAGATGATTAAAATTAACAATAAAAAATTAGCTAAATTTTTAGGATTTAAAGCTATTGGATTACTAATTTTATTAATTGTTATTGCTGCAATAAGTTTTATCATGATTCAATTATCTCCAATTGACCCTGTAAAAGCTTATCTTGGACAAAGAATTGTCAGTCAGGAACAATTGGCAATTATGGGTGAGTATTGGGGAACAAATTTATCATTGGGTGAAAGAGTATTAGGATGGCTTCAAACCTTGGCGTCTGGAAGTATGGGCTTTTCATTAATCTACAGGACACCGGTTACTGAAGTAATCATGCAAAAATTCACCGCTTCCTTAACTCTCATGGTGGTCTCATGGATAATTTCAGGGGTCGTTGGTTTTGGATTAGGTGTGATTGCAGGCGCAAAAGAGGGTTCCTGGGCTGATAAGGCAATTAAAACTTATTGTTATATTTACAGTCTTCACCTACATTTTGGATAGGATTAGTACTTTTAATGGTTTTTTCAGTATATTTACATTGGTTCCCAATTGGACTGTCAGTTCCTATTGGACAGTTATCTGACACGGTTACATTTTGGCAATGGTTATACAGATTGATTTTGCCTGCGATGACTTTGAGCATTGTTGGAATTGCTTCTCTTACTATGTATACTAGAGATAAGCTTATAAATGTCAAAAAAAGTGATTATTTCTTGTTCGCACAGGCTAGAGGTGAAAGTTTTTGGGGAATAATAAAAAATCACGGAATCAGAAACATTTTGCTTCCTGCAATTTCAATTCAATTCTTATCATTCAATGAGTTGTTCGGTGGAACAATTCTTGTTGAACAGGTATTTGCATACCCTGGAATAGGCCAGGCAACTGTTGCAGCAGGCCTAAGGTCTGATGTTCCATTATTGTTGGGCATTGTTATTGTAAGTACCATTTTTGTGTTTGTAGGAAATCTCCTTGCGGACATAATTTACCAATATGTCGATCCAAGATTAAGAGGTGAGGATGATGAGTGAAATGCCATGGTATAATAAGGGATTGTTCAGTAGCTTAAACTTAAGGCAAAAAACACTTTTGACCATTGGTCTTACTGCATTTGTTTTAATAGTCATTTTCATCAGTGGTACATTAATCAACGCCAATTTGCCAACCAATTTTGCTATAAAAATGCAGCCTCCTTCATTTGAACATCTTTTCGGTACTGATTGGATGGGAAGGGACATGTTCATAAGAACAATTAAAGGTTTAAGTTTAAGTATAGTGATTGGTTTGGGCGCTTCTATAATTTCAAGCATTATAGCTACAATTCTGGCATTTGTTGCAAGTATTAACAGGGTCTGCGATGAATTCGTATCCTGGTTAATTGACCTTTTCGCATCAATACCACATATTCTGCTGATTATGATGATATCAATCGCATTAGGTAAAGGAGCATTTGGTGTAACAATGGCAGTAGCATTCTCACATTGGGTAAATCTCACAAGAGTTCTCAGGGCAGAAGTACTGCAAATCAACACATCCGAATATGTTGCATTATCTAAAAGGTTTGGTAAAAGCAAATTATGGATTGCAAAAGAACATATTTTGCCTTTAGTTTTATCTCAGATATTTGTAGGAACCTTGCTTGTATTTCCACATGCAATTATGCACGAATCAAGCGTAACATTCTTAGGTTTTGGTTTGTCACCTCATGAACCTGCAGTTGGTATTATATTGGCGGAATCAATGTCTTATCTTGCAATGGGCGCTTGGTGGTTAGCATTCTTCCCAGGTATTTCATTGCTGATTGTGGTGTTGTTGTTTGATATTATGGGAGAAAATTTAAAACGATTATTTGATCCTTCAGAGGCGAATAACTAGATTTTGGTGATATTATGGCAAATCTATTAGAAGTAAATCATTTATCAATATCTTTTACACAATACGTTCAAGGATTAAATAGGAATGAATCTAAGGTAATATCTGATTTAACAATTGATGTTGATGAAAGTGAAATTGTTGCAATCCTGGGTTCCAGCGGTTCAGGTAAAAGTCTTTTAGCTCATTCAATATTGGGAATATTACCATACAATTCCAATGTGACAGGAGAACTTAAATATAAAGGTCAGGTTCTAAATCAGGAATTGAAAGAGAAATTAAGGGGTAAAGAAATCTGTTTAATACCTCAATCAGTAAATTTCTTGGACCCTTTAATGAAAGTATCAGAACAGGCTATTGGTGAATGCAAAGACGAAAAAGAACATGCGCAGAAAAAGTCAAGGCAAAGGGAAATCTTTGGTAAATATAGATTGGATGAAAGCGTAGATGATTTATATCCTTTTGAATTGTCTGGAGGTATGGCAAGAAAGGTATTATTGTCAACTGCATTAATTGGCAATCCGGATTTATTGATTGCGGATGAACCGACTCCGGGTCTTGATGCAAAAAGTGTTGAAGAAACAATTCAGGATATAAGGAATTTAAAAGAGCATGGTAAGGGTGTTTTATTAATTACACACGAAATCGATGTTGCCCTAAAAACTGCAGATAGAATTGCAATTTTCTATTCAGGGTATGTGATTGAGATAAACAAAGTGGAAAACTTTAAAAATGCCAATAATCTATTGCACCCATACACTAAAGCTTTAATTAATTCACTGCCTAGATATGGTTTCAATTTAACTGAAGGTGTTCAACCTTTAGGTGAAGTTTCAGGATGTCCGTATTACGAAAACTGTCCGATACGCCTGGATAAATGTGAGAATAATATACCTCAATTAGAAGAGCATGACGGGGTAATGATTAGATGTTTCAATTTTAAGGAGGGGAATGATGGATCTTAAGGCAGAAAATATTTCTTTTTCATATAATAAAAAAAGACAAATATTAAAGGATGTTTCATTATCCCTTAATAGCAATCAGATAGTGGGTTTAATCGGAGATAGTGGTAGTGGAAAGTCCACATTATGCAAAATTATCTCAGGTTATATCTCTAATTATTCTGGAAAAGTTACATTGGACGATAAGGAAATTCCAGATAAGGATTATTATCCTGTGCAATTAATTTTCCAACATCCGGAAAAGACAATGAATCCTAAATGGAAAATGGATAAAGTATTGAATGAGGCTTGGGCCCCTACACAGGAATTGAAAGACACTTTCGGTCTCAAGGATTCCTGGTTAACCCGTTGGCCTAATGAACTTTCCGGTGGGGAATTGCAGCGTTTCAGTATATTGAGGGCTCTCAATCCAAAAACAAAATTCATCATTGCCGATGAGATAAGCACTATGCTTGATGCAGTAACACAGGTGCAGATATGGGATGCACTTATCAAACATTGCAGAACAAACAATATTGGAATATTGGCAGTTAGCCATGATCCGGAATTGCTTGAAGTCATATGTGATGATATTTTGTATTTTAAGGATATTAACCATATTTAACTGTTTATTGCTTTTAGGGAGAGTTTAAATCTCCCATTTTTTATATTTTTATTTCTATTTTTTTTATGTAGGAAATACTAGAAAACTATTGTATAATTAATTTTATATTGAATATATTTCAATATTTACATATGAAAAGTAATGAAAATTCAGAAAGTGTAGATGTTCTTTTGGGAAATCCAAAAAAGGCTTTAATAAATATGGCTATGCCTTTGATTATTTCATTGCTTATTTCAAGTCTTTATAATCTTATTGATGCAGCTTGGGTTTCTGGTTTGGGTGCCGATGCTCTTGCAGGCGTTGGATTTTTCACACCAATATTCATGATTTTGGTTGGTTTTGGAAACGGTCTTGGAGCAGGTTCTTCATTTGCAATATCAAAATATATTGGAGAGGAAAACAAACCAAAAGCAGACAATGCATCAATTCACTCAATTTTATTGGACATTATAATTTCAATAATGCTGACTGCAATTCTTTTGGTCTTGCTCGAGCTGATATTGAATGTAATGGGAGCAGGCCAGACCATTTCATATGCAACAGATTATGGAAACATTATACTTGCAGGTTCAATATTGATAATCCTTTCGAATGCTTTATATGGGATTTACAGAGGTGAAGGAGACTCCAAAAGACCAATGTATGCCATGATGGTATCAGCCATTTTAAACATGATTTTAGATCCAATTTTTATTTATAGTTTAGATTTAGGCGTTAGGGGAGCCGCCATTGCAACATTGATATCTGCAGCTTTCGTGATTTTGATTTTATGTTACTGGTTTTATATTAAAAATGACACTTATCTAAATCCGATTTTAAGCAATTTCAAATTTAAAAGAGATATAAGTCGTGACATCATTAAGGTTGGAATTCCGGCAAGCATCCAGCTTTTAAACAATGCCTTTTTTGCAGCGGTTTTCTCAGCTCTTTTGGCATTTTTAAGCTCAACGGATTCTGTTGCAGTTTACTCAACGGGCTGGAGAATTGTCATTATTGGCACAACTCCAATTTTAGCTATTGGAACCGCTTTAATCAGTGTTGTTGCGGCAAATTATGGGGCTAAAAACTATGAAAACATTAAAATCGCCCATAGGTATGCAATGAAGATTTCCATGATATTCGCTTTTGCGGTTGCAATAGTGACCAATGTATTTGCAGGAGATCTTGCATCTATTTTTGCATCTTCCTCAACAAGTGTTAGAATAGCACCTGAGCTAACAAGTTTTCTTCAATGGATTGTGATTTATTATCCGACAATGGCTGTTGGTGTAGCTTCAACTTATGTTTTCCAGGGAATTGGCAAAGGCATAACTGCAATGTTTCAGACAATCATGCGAGAAACAGGTTTTACAATATTTTTTGCGGTTCTATTGGGTGTTGTCCTAAATTATGGTGTTTGGGGAGCATGGATGGGAATTGTTTTAGGTGAAATCGTATCAAACAACCTTACAATGATTTGGGCCGATTGGCAAATTAAAAAGCTGATTGATTTAAATGATTAGCATATATTTCATCACTTATTTTTCCAAATAATAAATTTTAAATAGTATTTTATACTCTATTAATATTATAGTATTCAAAATTTATAAAAAAGTATTACTGTTCAGATAAATTTATAGAAAAAAGTAATACTTTTTAGAATGGTGTTTTTATGGATGTCATTATAAAGGAATTAAGCAATAATTCTAAAGAAATTAAAGAGGTTCAGGAATTTCTGTTCATGATGATTGAAAAGGAAATGGGGTATGGCTATGTCCCAAAATGGCATCAGGACATTGTGAACATGGAAGAGTATTATATCTCTCCGGAAAAAAACAATTTCTTTGTTGCTTATCTTGAAACTGGTGAAATTATTGCAACCATCGGTATTAGGGCATATGATAAAGATTTTCCTAAATTCAGACATCTATACTCAAGGGATACCACTTCAAGCATTTGGAGATTGTTTGTAGCCGAAAAATACCGTCGCTGCGGTTTGGCTTCTCGAATGTTTAGCGTTGCTGAAAATTTTGCAAATGAAAGTGGATACAATGAAATTTACCTTCACACTCATAAAACCCTGCCGGGTGCACTTGAATTTTGGACAAAAATGGGTTTTGTAGTTTCCCTGGATTCAAATGATGAGCTTGAAACGGTTCATATGGATAAAAAAATAGTTGGATTGGATATCAATCCTTCAGCTAATGATTTCACATATGCCGTAAAATTATAATTTTCACGAAACTTTATTTTATATTGTGTTTAAATATTATATCGATGAAGCGAACGGCACTTAAAATAGGATATATCGGAACAAATTTTCATGGTTTTCAAAGACAGCCCAATCTCAGAACGGTTGAAGAGGAGCTGATTTACCATCTGCGCAAATTGGACTACATCGATGATTTGAAAAAGTCCAGATTTAGGATTGCAGGAAGAACTGATGCGGGAGTTCATAGTTTAGGTAATGTAATCAGCTTCCAGTCCGAAAAAGAGGTAAGGGTTAATGAAATCAATAATTCCCTTCCTGATGATATTCAAATTCTTGCAAGCGCTCCTGTAAGATATGCATTCAAGCCGAGATATGCTCAAATGAGACAATATCGTTACATGTTATTTGATGACCTTGATATCGATAAACTAAAGGAATGCGCTGAAGTCTTCAAGGGAACTCATAATTTTACAAACTTCACAAAACGCTTTCAAAAAACTACAACAAGAACTATTGATGATATTAAAATCAATAAAGTGGATTTGGATGATTATCACAAAAGGGAATTCCCAAATCTCCATGATACTCTCTCTCCAATTTTTGTTGACATATATGGCGAGTCATTCTTATGGAATATGGTCAGAAAGATGATGAGGGTATTCATTGATGTAGCTGCGGGTAAGATGGATTTGGATGATGTGGAAAGGCTACTAAATCCCGAAGAAAATGAGCCAAGAGCATATATTAAAGTCACAGAACCGGATTATCTAATTTTAATGGATATCCAGTACGATGGCATCAAATTCACATATGATGATTATGCCTGCGAAAGATTCAGGCGCAATCTGGCAGATTCATTGAGCGACCTTCAAAAAAGATATGCCATTCGTGAATCCATGATAAAAAGTTTAAGTGATTTGCATTAACTTTAACATGTTTAAATTACAAAGGGTATAATGGTGAATGTATGACAAGAGTGTATTACATTTTTGATAAAGTTTCTATTATAACAATTATAATCGGTTTTATATTGGGAATTTATTTGGCGTTTAACCATAACAGTTCAAACTTATGGTTTGATGCGATTCCGTTCATTATAGTCATTGCTGCAATCATGACGTTGCCGCCAATATTTGATTTGATACATTCCGTTAAGAAATATGGCGAAAAATTCTCATGGGCCGCTATTGTAGAGGCTTATTTCCTTAATGTGGCAATGCTTGTTGTTTGCACTGCTTTCGGAATTGTTATAGGTTCATTTTATATAGGTAATTTCATTACCAACTAACTTTTTTTTTAAAATTATTTAAACTATTTTTTATATATTTATTAATTAGTGATTATTATGAAGATAGCTACTATTTTAGGCACACGGCCAGAGATAATCAAGATGGCTCCGATTATTGATGAGATTGGTAAGAGGGGCATTGACCAAATTGTTTTGCATACCGGTCAGCATTACGATAAGGAAATGTCTGATAACTTCTTTAGGGATTTGGAAATTCCTGCTCCTGATTATAATATTCATGTCGGATCTGGCACTCACGGCAGGCAGACCGGACGCATGATGGAAGGCATTGAGGAAATTCTGATGGAAGAAAAGCCGGATATTGTGCTTGTGCAGGGAGATACCAATGCTGTGCTTGCAGGTGCTTTGGTATGCGCCAAACTGCATATTGCGGTAGGCCACGTTGAAGCGGGACTCAGGTCTTTTGACTTGACAATGCCTGAAGAGATAAACCGTAAGGTTGCAGACATCTGCTCAGCAATGTATTTCATTCCAACAGAACAGTCAGCGATTAACCTTTTGGCTGAAGGATTTTCAAGAAAGGATTTAATCATAACAGGAAATACAGTCGTCGATGCATGTTTCAGACATTTGGAAATATCCAAAAAGAGAGGGTTCGACGAAGAATCCCTTAAAGAATTGGATATTGACAACATGGACAATATCTTGACCTTGACTATGCACAGGGCGGAAAATGTGGATGTAAAAGAACGAGTCGTCAATATCATTGAAGCCTTGAAGGAATTAAGTGACATGAACATCATTTTCCCAATTCATCCAAGAACCAAACACACATTGGAAAACTTTGGGCTGTTCGATGAACTGAACAATTTTGACCATGTTCACATTGTAAAGCCAATAGGTTATCTTGATTTTCTGCTTTTAACTTCAAAATCAACTTTAATCCTAACAGACTCTGGAGGTCTTCAGGAAGAGGCAATAACCTTGGATGTACCTGCACTGACATTAAGGTACAATACAGAAAGGCCTGAAACCGTAACTGCCGGAGGAAACATCCTGGTTGGATCCAACAAGCAGGCCATTTTGGAAAATGCAAACAGAATACTAAATGATAAGGAATTTGCAGACAAAATGAAAAACGCCAAAAATCCGTACGGTCAGGGAGATGCTGCCAAAAAGACAGTTGACGCAATAGAAAAATATTATGAGGAAGGTATACTCAACATCACCGCTCCGGAAGATATCATGGATTCATTTACAAGAAAAATGACCCTGATTGACACAGACATCACAGTCGTTGAATTCGAGCAAAAAGAAAATGCATTAGTCCATATGGTATTTGACGGCGATGAAATGAGATTTCCAAGTGATGAATTAAACTTAAAAGGCATGATGATTACTTATGACAAACGAGAATGATTCAATTTTGGTATTTGAATATTTTACGGCTTCAGGTGAAAAGGATAAATGCATAATTTCAGAAGCCGAAGCATTGATATTCGCACTTTTGGATGATTTGTCTGACATTCAAAAGGATGTGGTTTTAAATAAGTCATATGAAAACATAATTGGCAATTTTGAAAATGTAAATCCAATATTCATTGAAGGGGATGTTGTGGACTGGTTAGCTGACAATGCGGCTAAATTCAATAAGGCTATCTTCATCGCCGCTGAAAACAACAATAACCTATACAACATCACAAAAATCCTGGAAGAAAACAATGTCAAGACATACACTTCAACTGCCGATGCCTGCTTGAAATCATCAGACAAGTCAGAATCCTATGAGGCGCTTTATAATATAGTTCCTCAGCCAAGAACCTTCAGATTCAAGATAGATCCAAAGGGATACTGGAAAAGGGCAATTGAAAATCTCTATGAAAAATGGCAGGCCGAAGACCCGCTTACAAAACTTAAGATAATAATAAAGCCTCTTATGGGTGTTGATTGTGAAGATATTGTGGTTATTGAAGACATTGACGAATTGACATTGGATTTGGATAGGATATTCACTCCTGGCTCAAGAGTCATTGTCCAGGAGTTCATTGAAGGAACTGATGTAAGCGTTAGCTTGATATCCGACGGCAAAACTGCAATTCCGATAAGTTTAAACGAGCAGTTTGTAGAGCTTAAGGATGATAAGGGAACTTATGTTGGAGGAAAATTGCCGTTTGAAAACAAGTATAAGGATGAGGCATTTGAAATAGCCAAAAAAGCTGTTGAAGCTATTGATGGGCTTAAGGGTTTTGTCGGTGTTGACTTGATTATAAATGCCGATGAAAAGGATCTTTATTCAGTATATCTTTTAGAGATAAATTCAAGATTCACCACTCCTTATGTGGGATTAAAGGAAATCGCCAACTTCAACATTGGAAAATCAATCGTGGATTTAATCGATGGCGAATTAAAAATAGAAGATATTGACATTTCCCTTGATGGTGAAGTAGAGTTTAAAAAATCAGGAGACAATTTGGAAATTAGGAGAATTTAAGATGAAAGTAGCTGGATTTGATATTGGCGGTGCAAATACCGACCTTGCAATAATTGACTTTGAAGGTGAGGAAATAAAAAACATTGAAGTTGATTTTGCATATCTTCCTATGTGGAGCAATAATGATGATTTGTCACGCGTTTTAGTGGAATTAATAGAAAAAATATGTCCAACTGATGAAATTGACGCAGTTGGAATTTCCATGACTGCAGAACTTGTCGATGCATATGATACTAAAAAGGATGGGGTTTTGGACGTTGTTAAAAAATGTGAAGAGACATTTTCATGTCCGATAGCTTACGTAGGTGTGGACGGAATGCTTTCCAAACAGGAAATAGAAAACACCCCTCTTAAAGCAGCAGCCGCAAATTGGATTGCAACTGCTCAAATTGCCACTCTAATTTCAGACAATTGTATTTTCATTGACACCGGAAGCACTACAACAGATATCATACCTATTAAAGACGGAAAAGAATGTGCCATAGGTAAATCTGACTTTGACAGGTCAGCAACTGGTGAGCTGGTCTACACAGGTACCTTAAGGACAAATCTTGCAAGCTTTCTGGATAAGGTGGAATTAAACGGAAAAGAGTATCGCGTTGCATCCGAACTTTTTGCACAAACTGCCGATGTTTACACTGTTTTGGACTTAATTGGTCCTGAAGATTATGTTTGTGATACATTTGACGGACAGTCAAAGTCCAAAGTCGATTGTGCCAAAAGGATTGCACGTGTAGTATGTGCCGATTTGGAAATGCTGTCAATGGATGACATTGTTGAGATGTCTGAGTTTATCCATCAAAAGCAAATAGAACAAATTGCAGACGGCCTAAAACAGGTGGTTGAAACTCAAAATCTGGATTTGATTGTCACAACAGGTCTTGGAAAGGATATTCTCGATGGGCCTGCAGCCGAACTTTTAGGTTTGAAAGTCAAGTCAATGGGTGATGTCCTGACAGATGAGGAGTGTGTTGTGGCACCTGCTGTCGGAACAGCTGTGATGATGAATAAATATATTGTTTGAGTGTATTTCACTCTCTAAACTTTTTTTTTAATACCATACGTCTTTTAAGCCGAGCAAATAAGCGCAGGTATTTGCCATAATGTGAATTATTAAAGTCAATACTATTGCTATAATAACAAATTCCAAGCTTAGCTTAACAACAAATGAAACGAGTATCAGTGCAAATATCAAAAAGTCCAGTTGATCTAATATTGGCGCTGGCTTTCCACGGCCGATTCCGAGTCTTCTTTTTAAAAAGCTTCCTATGGCATCTCCTAAAAGCGCACCGAAACCAAGCAAAAACCCAATCAATATTCCTTCGGGAATATTTGTAATTATTGGGGTTGTAATGTATTGTCCAAAATTAGTAAGAATGTATGGAGCAAAATATCCTTGAACAATTCCGGTAATGATTCCTATTAATGTTCCGCCGACCAATCCTCTCCAGGTAACTCCATTGCCAATCCAACGAATGCCGTTTTTATCGGTTTTTCCAAAATCAACGGGAGTGCCTCCTCCAAATACTAATCCCGCACCGTTTGAGAAGTATGCAGGAAGTATAAAGTATAGTGTACAGACACATGTAATCAAAATCATCAGAATATCCATCAATATTCATTCTCCATTTTTTAAATTATATAACTAATTTATTTAAAGTAGTATATATTAATTAAGTTTAAATATTACATTAATTTAAATATATAATATTATGTAAGTTTGTACTAATGATATTTCTATTGTTAGTAGAGGGTGATTTGATTGAAAATTAAAGATACTAAAAGTTTATGTCCAGAGTGTGGCAAAACTCTTGATGCTGAAGTTTTCAGTGAAGACGGTAAGGTCTTCATCAAGAAAACTTGTGATGAGCATGGGGAGTTCATAAACACATACTGGGGAAATGAAGAATTATACAAAAAGGCTGAAAAATTTATTCCTTCTGTCACTTCAGTTGAAAATCCTTGTGTTGAAGATATCGCAGCTTGTCCTGACAATTGCGGTTTATGTTCAAAACACGAAACTTCAACAGTTTTAGGATTAATTGATGTTACCAACAGATGCAATCTGAGATGTCCAGTCTGTTTTGCTAATGCGGCAGCGGCAGGATATAAATATGAACCTTCACAGGATGAAATCAGACAAATGCTTAGGAATTTGAGAAATTTAAAACCTCATCCTTGTCCTGCTATTCAATATGCGGGTGGAGAGCCTACAGTTAGAAAAGACATTGTCGAACTTGTTGAAATGGCTAAGGAAGAAGGTTTCACTCACGTTCAAATTGCTACCAACGGTTTAAGATTGGCCAGAAAAGAAGAACTTGCAGTACAGCTAAAAGCTGCAGGATGTAATACCATTTATTTGGCATTCGATGGTGTAACCTCAGAACCATACATCAACAACAGAGGCAAAGACTTGCTTCAGTTTAAACTCGATGCCATTGAAAACTGTAGAAAAGCAGGTTTAGGTATTGTATTGGTTCCAACATTAATCAAAGGAATCAACGACCATCAGGTAGGTGAAATCATTAAATTCGCATTTGACAATAACGATATTATTTACGGCGTTAACTTCCAGCCAGTATCATTTGCCGGAAGGACTCCTGCTGATGAAGTTGAAGAGCAAAGGATAACTATTCCTGATTTTGTTGAAATCATTGAAAAGGAAACTGACGGACAGGTTCCTGTTTCTGCATTCTATCCTCCATCAAGTGTTGAACCGATTGCAGAATTCATATCTTTGCTTGATGGTGAAGATTCAGCAAAAGTAACTTTAAACTGCCACGAACATTGTGGAATTGCAACCTATGTATTTAGAGAAAAAACCGAAGGCGACGGAAAAGATAAGCTAATCCCAATCACAGATTTCATCGATGTTGAAGATTTATTCAGCAAATTAGAGGAATATAATGAAAAACTCAAAAAAGGCAAATTCGGAGTTCGCAAAAGAGTTCTCGCTGGTTTAACTTCACACTTGCCTAAATTGATTCATCCTAGCAGAGCCCCTAAAGATTTGGACATTACCAAAATCCTATTGAATGTATTCGTTAAAGGGGATTATGATGCATTGGGTGATTTTTCAAAAGATTCAATGCTTATTTCATGTATGCACTTCATGGATCCGTTCAACTTCGATCATGACAGAGTTAAAAAATGCGTTATTCATTATGCAACTCCTGACGGCAGAATCATACCGTTCTGTACTATGAATTCAATGTATCGTCAGGCTGTTGAACAGGAATTCGCACAACCTTTAAGACAAAAATAACAATTTAATTTTCAAATCACCAAAAAACTTATTTTTGTATTTGGGTTTCCCAAATACTCAATATTTTTTATTTATTTACTTCTATCAGGGATATAATGGATATTATAAAAGGAAAAACATGGACTTTCGGGGAAAATATAGATACTGATGTGATTATTCCTGGAAGATATTTAAGAACATTCAATCCGCAGGATTTGGCAGATCATGTGCTTGAAGGCGAAAGGCCGGATTTTACAGAAAATGTCCAAAAGGGAGACATCATCGTAGCTAGTGAAAACTTCGGATGCGGTTCATCAAGAGAGCAGGCTCCTGTGGCAATCAAGACTGCGGGTGTCGACGCCATTGTCGCCAAGTCATTTGCAAGGATATTTTACAGAAATGCAATCAATATTGGATTGCCGGTTATTGTATCTGACATTGAGGCAAAGGACGGAGACATATTAAGCATTGACTTGTCCAAAGGCGAACTGATAAATGAAACCACCGGTGAATCAAAAACATTCGAACCGTTCAAGGAGTTCATGCTGGAAATCCTGGAAGATGGTGGATTGGTTAACCATTATTTAAATGATAAAGAATAATTTTCATGTTTGAGGGATAAAAATGGAATGTCCGATATGCGGTAGTGATGAAATAGAAATTTTAAACTCAAAACAGAAATCATCAAAGAAAAAATTAATCGAAGAATACTTATTGAAATGTGAGGACTGCGGTCATGTTTTCAAGGACATAGTTTCTTTAAAAAAGCCAGTTCCTTACAGGTTGATTATCTCAGAGCAAGACAAATCTCACAAAACAACCATTGATTTGTCACCAAGTGATGAATTGCAAAAGGGTGATGTTTTGCTTTCAGAATTTGGTCAGGTTGAAGTAACAAGTATCGAAATTGGAGATACAAGAGTCAATAAAGCTAAAATTGAAGATATTGATACAATTTGGGCAAATTCAATTGAAATTCCGGCAAGGATAGGCTTTTCCGTAGATTTGCATGGGGAAGTTGACTCATATAAACTTGATTTGGAAAGGGATTTCGAGATAGCTCCGGGGGATGTTGTAAAAATTGAAAATCATATTGTAAAGGTCCATGTCGTAAAAACTCAGGAGAGAAAATTGACTTCAGGGTTTGCAAAGGCAAACGTCATTACAAGGGTTTATGCAAAACCGGTTAAATTCAACAATTATGATTATGATTTAACCAAGAATATATTTAAGAAAACAAAATAGTGAAAAAATGAAAGTTTATATTGAAACTTACGGATGCACATTCAATCAGGCCGATTCACAGATTATTGCAGGCGTTTTAAGAGAAAATGAGATAGACATTGTAGACAGCATCGATGATGCAGATGTGATTATTGTAAACACCTGCTATGTTAAACTGCCTACTGAAAATAAGGTCACATACAAAATTCAGCAGCTGCAGAAAAACTACCCTGACAAGAAGGTCATTGTCGGAGGGTGCATGGTTGAAATAGATCCTGAAAAATTGGAAAAGATTGGTCCTGACTGTTCATGGATAGGTCCGCACCAGTTAAACAAGTCTGCAGAGATTGTCAATGCAACATACTGTGGTGATGTGATTAGGGAATCCGGATTTTCAAAGGACAGCAAAGTGGGCGTTCCCAAATTAACAGACGATAGTTTAATTCATATAATTCAAATTTGTGAAGGTTGCCTGGGTGCCTGCACATTCTGCTGCACTCGTTTTGCAAGAGGGCCTTTAAACAGCTATTCTATTTCAGATATTGTTGAGGAAGCCAGAAACGCTCTTGCAAATGGGGCACGTGAAATTCAACTCACCGCACAGGACACTGCAGCATTCGGTCGTGATAGTGGTGAAAGACTATCTGATTTAATTAAAGAAGTCGCTAATTTAGAAGGAGATTTTCGTGTACGTGTTGGAATGATGCACCCTAAAAACATTTTAAATGATGTTGATGAAATAATTGATGCTATGAAACATCCGAAGGTATATGATTTCATTCATCTACCCATTCAATCAGGAAGTGACAAGGTATTGTCCGATATGAGAAGGGGTCATACCATAGATCAGTACCTGGACATTGTATCAAAATTCAAAAATGAAATTCCAAATTTGACATTGGCGGTAGATATCATTGTCGGATATCCGACTGAAAATGATGATGATTTCGACATGACTGTCGATTTGCTTAAAAAAATAAAGCCAAGTTTGATTCACCTGTCAAAATATCAGCACCGGAAAGGTGCAATATCATCTTCACTTCGAGAAATTCCACGTGACGTCATGAAGAAAAGATCAAAATTTTTATCTGAAATTAAATCAAAAATAACTGAGGATGAGAACAGATTATTGGTTGGTACAACTCAAAATGTCTTGGTTGTTGAAAAAGGTTCTAAAGGCGGATTCATTGGAAAGACTGACTCTTATATTCCAGTCATTGTTGATGATGCAGAGTTAGGGAATTTTGTTAAGGTAAAAATCACAGATGCGACAGCAACTTATCTTATAAGTGAATTATTGTAGAGATTTTTTTTTAATTTATTTTACTTTCTTATTTTCATATTTTCACCTAAGTTTTATCCTTGAATTTTATATAATATTTGTATTTTTCATTGAATTAGAAAAGCATATTAGAATAGTTGATGTACTATAATATAGGCGATTATTATTGATTTTTACCGATACCTTTATATACTATTGTGTACTATCTTTTAATTGGAGGTGTCATTATGAGTGAATTACCAATCGCACCAGTCGGTCGTATCTTAAAAAATGCTGGCGCACAAAGAATTAGTGACGATGCAAAAATTGCATTAGCTGAAGCATTAGAAGAAAAAGGTGACGAAATCGCACAAAAAGCTGTAAATTTCGCACGCCACGCTGGTAGAAAAACTGTAAAAGCTGAAGATATCAAATTAGCAATCAAATAGATTCTCTAATTAGTTATTTTCAAAAAAAGCTTTATATAATAAAATCTATTGGCCATTTCTTTGGTCAATTTTTTTTATATTTAAAATTTAATTTTCTTATTTTACCACTTGTTCTGTTCATTAAGAAAAGTTTATATATTACTTGTTTCTAATATTACTATGTTGTATAGGACCGGTGGTCTAGGGGTATGATTCCTCTTTGACGTGGAGGAGATCACGAGTTCGAATCTCGTTCGGTCCATATGCCATGTTAGTTCAGTTGGGAGAACGCTAGACTGAAGATCTAGATGTCGCTGGTTCAAGTCCGGCACATGGCATTTCTTTTTACTAATTTTACTTAATTTTTTTAATTATAGTTTCGGACAAAAAATATTTATATTAAGTGTGGCTAAACTATTAATATGGGTAGAAATGCTTATATTAACAAAGAAATTCCACTTTCTAAAATTCATGAAGTTAAAGCTGATTTAAAGCGATATATTGAATTCTATGAAAAAATTACATTCATTGAAGATATATATGCTGGTGAAACAGTAAAATATGCTATAGAA
>JAFQXD010000020.1 GCA_017407115.1 Methanobrevibacter sp.
AGTTGTTACAGTGTATTTTTTAGGAATATCTGTTATTTTTATTTTAGCTATTCCGTTTTTATCTGTTTTAGCAGTTGTGGTCTTGCCGTTGATGACAAATATTACAGATTCGCCACTAACAGCAACTTTACCATCACTGGATACCACTTTTACTGTAAAGTATGAACCTCCTGCATAATCCACTGCAATATTTTTAGCAACGACTTTATGGTTCTGTGAATCTAATCTTACAGTAACTTTGTTTTCATAGGTTTGATTATTATAAAGAGTTGTTATTGTATAAGTGCCAGGACCATCACTTATTTCCAATCCGGCAATACCTTCATTATCTGTTGTTGCATTGACTGTCTTTCCATTAATGGCGAACCCAACAGGTGCACCAGTAACTGCATGACCATCATAAGTTACAACTTTAACACTGAAGAAAGATTTATTGCCATAGGCAACTGAAATATTGCTGTTTTCAGTGATTTTAGAATCATCAACAACTGTAAATGCTTTTATACAACACACGAATCCTTTTTCAGCTGCATCAGTCCAAGTGCCATTATAAAGGAATTCTGAGGAATTCTTTATGAAGTGCTGTCTTGAATATGCCAAACAAGGCAAGCAGTTAGATTTGATTTTAACAGTGAATTCATCCCCTTGTTTAATTGGAACATATGAATCTAATTTAATTGTATGATATCCTGCAAATGGAGAAAGTCCATTTTGCACATGCATCAATTTGTCATTGACATAAATTTCAACTGTGTAGTTACTGCCGGCATCCTTGAAATATGTTTCCACACCTGCAATCAAATCGTCTTCAATAGCTACAAAGTTGTTGCGGTATTCATTTAAATCATAAGTAATGAATGAACCCTGAAGATCATACTGGTAATTTTTGTTGTAATCAACATCATTTATGAATATAAATGCATATGAATCATCATTCATGAATGTTGAGTCATAATAGGATATATAGAAATATCCTTCATCTCCAGCATCTTCTCCCCAGCTGTTTTTAAATAACCATGCACCATCGCCCGGAGGAGTTATCAAAAAGTTTTCTTTTGAATATGTGTCATCCCAACCGACTAAAACGACACCGTGGTTTACTTTCACGGATTCATCATCACAGTATTGTGCGCTTGTTTCTTCATTGAAATACGGTTCATCCTGTGCGGCGTAATATCTCACATATAAAGCACCATATTTTAAGACAGCTTCTTTCACATGGTCCATATCGGTTGCATTTGCACAGGGTCTTATGCAGACAATATCCTGGAAATGAATGCTTGAATTCACACCGATTGCCGGTGAAATTTTTCCAAGTTCATCATAGACATCATATACTGATGGGAATACTCCTAACCAACTCAATGCATAATTTGCACCAATATTAAAGCCTCCCCCTTCATGAACATTTGTTGATCCGTATCTATTGTATCTGAATGAAACATCAGCCATGTTATTTTCAGAAATATCCATTTCAACATCTAAAAATCTTAATATTGAAGATTCCATAGCTCCAGAAATACCGAATGACCAGCATACTCCTGATGAACCTTGGTTTCTGACTGGTGTTACCCATCCCCAATCACGCAGGTCAAATTGGGAAGGGATTGATTCCACTTCTATGCTGTTGTTGAATATTGGCAATTTCAATGCAGGAGTAACTGAAATCAAATCATAAAATGTATTGTTTAAACTGATTGAATCATTGAAAGAGTATACATTGTTTTCTAAAATTTTCATATTTCCATCGAATGCTGAATATATGTCATCATAAGTTCCATTTAAATCCGAATTATTTTCAAACAGATTATCTTTAATGTCATAATCAGTATCATACATGTATATTGCGCCTCCATCCTGTGCGCTGTTTTTGATAAATTCAGAATTTTTCAATGTAAAGGTGGATGCATCCGCAAATATTGCACCTCCAAAGCTTCCTCTTTTGTCTTCATATACTGCAGAATTATTGTTGAATCTTGAATTTGAAACCGTCATGTTTGTCCAGGAGACATATATTGCCCCTCCATCAAAAACTGCAAGATTGTTTGTGAAGTTACAATCATACACGTCAAGAAGACCTTCCAATTGTAAAATGGCTCCTCCGAATTGAGAATAACAGTCAACAAAATTGGAATCTGTTATTTCAACGGTCGGGGTTTCACCTGAAGTGTATGCATCGGTATAAATTGCTCCTCCATTTTTTTCGGAGCCGACATTGCTAAAATTACAATTTTTTATATATGCTCCCTCTATTTCTTTCAGTCCGATAGCACCAGCTGTGAGGTTGGCATGCAAATTGATAAATGTGGTGTTTACAATCTCCAATCTTCCACTTCCCATAATTGCAGTAGTGTATTTAGAGGTGGTATTTGCAAATATTGAGTTGAAAACACCAGTGAATGATAGTCCTTCAGTTTTAATAAATCCCCATTTTAAATCTTTAGAACTTCTCATCAGGGAATTGTTGAAAATTAAATTAGACCTGTGTCCAAATATTACTCCTTCTGAAGCCGTACAGTCCAGGAATTTATCATCATTACTGTTATAAGTTGACAGTACAGTTAAAATTATTCCATATTCAGCAACACAGTTTTCAAAAGTCACATTATTTGTTGTTACTGTAGATGCTGAATTGATATATAAAACACTGCCGGAATAGGAGTTGGCGTTTTTGAAAACCAGATTATTTATGGTAATGTTGGTTCCGGTAACGCTGAAAATTGCTGATATATTATTCGCATCAATAATGTGGTTGTTTCCGTTAATGACAAAATTGTTTTTTACAAAACTGATTCTGGTAAAGTTATCAGTATCATTGTCGAATTTATAATCATGAGTTATTTCTAAAATGTCTGTAGAACTGTTTATATCATTTTCTAATTGAGTAAATGAATTTTTACTTAAATTATCATTTACTGTTGGATTTTGACTATCTTCACCTATGATAGTCTCTTCCACGATTTCCAAATGTTCTCCATTATCTTCACTCAAATCATCATCTGAAATTGAGTCTGATGCGCAAACTGCACCTAAAGATATAAATAGAATTAAAATTAACGTTATATAAAAATGTTTTTTCATTTTACCTCCTCTTAAAAGATTTTTTTAATATTTTTCTTTAATTTTAAAATTTGGCTGATTTCATAAAATTTTGAGTAGATTTTGATATTGTTGTTATATTAAATGAATATTTTGCAAAATCTAAATTAATTTAAAACAGTAGCGTTGCTAGGCCAAAAATTACTGGTAGAATACCTATAAAATCCCAAATTAAATGCACCAAATAAGATATAGTGATATTCTTTGTTTTTACATAAATTAATGGAAATACAATAGAACCTATACCTATTGTCAATATTAAATCTGCAATATTGGATCCGTATGCTGATATATGTGCCAGTGAAAATATCAGCTGTGAAACAATAATTCCTACAATTATCGCACCTTTACGGCCAATATACTTATATGTAAAAATCATAGGCAGCACAATCCCTATGAATTTGAATAATTCTTCACCAACAAGTTGTATAATAGTGGATAGAATCGTAATTATTGGAGTGCCCACATATGGTTTATGTGACTGTGAAGGAATTCCAAATACTTTTGCAATTAAAGTGGCTATACCCATTACCAGGAAAACGCTTATCAAACCAATGATTATAATTTTTATATCATTTTTTTCAGGTTTTCTAAAAATCTCTGATAAGTTGCCATCTAAAGAATACCATACGGCAATTAAAGGTATAAAACATGATAATATTGCTTTTAGAAGTTCCATGTCTCCAAATTCAATGAAAGGTATGCAGAATGTTAAACAAAGTCCGAGAAATAATGCAATTATTTTTGAGTAACTAAGTTTAGGATTTCCATTGTAAAACGGAATATCATGCTCCGTATCTTCAAATCTGAAATAATCATTTTTCATTATAACTTATTCTATTCATAATCATATATATATTTAAATTTAAGGAAGTATCACAACACAATTATATGAATCCGTGTTCTGTTTAATGTATGCATATGTTCCTATTTACCATATGCACTTTAAGACTTGAATCATTAATAATCCATTGAACCTCCTCGTCGTGTAGACGACGAGGATTCGCAAACCAAAAAAAATTATAGTTTTTTTTGGAAAATTTTACTGCACCGTAGTCCCTACGATTTCTAATCCTTTATTAAGGATGTTTATAGCTGCATTTAAGTCACGATCATGATGTGTATGACAATATGGGCAGTCCCAGTCCCTTATTCCTAGATTTTCGATTCCTTTGAGGTTTTCGTTGATTTTTTGGCATTTGCTGCATTTTTGGGTTGATGGGAAAACACGGGGAACTTTAATGAATTTTACGCCTTCTTGTTGGCATTTTTTCTCTAATCTGTCCATAAAATCACGAGGCGCATTTAATTGTATGCTGTGACTTAGATATTTGTTGCTTTTCCATGCAATGATGTTTTCATTTTGAACGACTACAAATGAACTGTTTTTAACAATGTAGTTTACCAACTTATTGTAATAGTCTTTTCTTTTGTTTAGGAATTTTTCCCAGGCTTTATTGTATAATCTTTGCGCTTCAAGGTATCTTATGGAACCCTTTTGATGGTGACTCATGGTTTTTTGATGTCGTATGATGTTGTCTGTTTCATTTTCTAGGTCTAGATTGGGTATCTCTGTGCCATTGGAAAGTACAGCTAGTTTTGTGCATCCAATATCAATTCCCACTTGCATTAGCGGACCAATTATATTTTCCGGAACGTATATGTATTCAACATTGAAAACGGCGTAGTATTTGCCGTGTTGTCTTTTAACTGTTACATGTTTGATTTTCACACTAGAATCATTTTTATCACTTCCACGACATAGTAATTCACGGTATTCTTTGCTTGTTTTGAATTTGACTAATCCTAATTTGGCTAATTTTATTTTATCATATCCATTTTTATCCTTTGTTATTCTTACATTATTGTTGTTGTTTATTATTCTGAATGTGGATTTCAAGGTTTTTTCTTGGTTTTGTAAGCTGGATACGCTGATTTTAAATATGGATCATCGTATCTTTTAAAAGCAGTGATTAGGTCTTTTTGTGCTTGTTGTCTGCTGCTGGATTCTGCTTTTTCCAAAAAAGAATATTCGCATCTCAACATGTCTAAAATAACACTGCAAGAACTATCATTTACTTTTATTTTTATATCATCTCCGTAACCGTATTGAATTAGCATTTTTTTAAAGTTGTTTATGAATTCTAATTCCTCGTTGTAGATAAATCGTCTAATGCCTATATTGGATTCGATTTTGTTGATACTGGCTATTTTCTCCCCGTTATCATTGCGATCCATTTTAGCAGGAAAAATTCTAACCTCAATATTCTTTTTAACCAAATTCACCATCCGAAAAATCCCCCAATATGTTTTTTTTACAAATATAAAAATCAACCATAATAAAATGGTCGGTGCTAACACAATACATATGATATAGTATAATTTCAGATGTAAGTTATATATAAATACTAGGAAAGAGCATTTGGAAAGTAATCCTACTGTTTAAAAAATGAAAAAAATAATAAATATAATAAACCAAAAAGGAGCCTAAATATATTGATTACCAACAGAAATTAATTTAGAATAAATTATATCATTTATGATTAATGAATGCATATAATTTTCATGAAAACAATTAAATATGTTCAAATTAATAGTTTATAATAATGTACAGTTTTTTAATTTGTCTTGCAGTATTAATTGCATCATATTTCATTTATGGTAAAGTTTTAGAAAAAGTCGCAGGTATTGATGAAAACATGCAAACACCAGTTCATAGGTTTGAAGATGGTGTTGATTATATGCCAATGTCTCGAATTAAAGCATTTTTAGTTCAGTTTCTAAATATTGCCGGAACAGGACCAATATTTGGAGTGATTCAAGGTGCATTATTCGGTCCTGCAGCATTTCTATGGATTACACTGGGTACCATTTTCATTGGTGCAGTGCATGATTTCTTCTCAGGGTTCTTATCTTTACGGGATGACGGTTCCACCATGCCTCACATCATATCCAAATATTTGGGCACCACTGCGCAAAAATTCATTGCAGTCGTCACTGTCATAACAGGGATTTTTGTGGGGGCTGTGTTTTCAACAGGCTCTGCGGCCCTTCTCAGTAACTTGACAAGCATTCCATTATATATTTGGACAGCAGCAATATTTGGTTACTTCATTATTGCCACATTACTGCCAGTAGATAAGATTATCGGAAAAGTGTATCCTATCATGGGAGTGTTGTTCATGATAATGGTGGTTTTAATAACCGGGACCGTAATATTAAATCCGGGATACACCATTCCTGAATTTACAACACAGGGTTTATACTTGTCTGACAATCCGATTTTCCCATTCCTGTTCGTTACAATTGCATGTGGTGCTATTTCCGGTTTTCACGCATCACAGTCACCTATTGTTGCAAGATGCATAAAGACTGAAAATGATTCAAGACCAGTATTTTTCGGTGCAATGGTTTTGGAGGGTATAACTGCTCTTTGTTGGGCGGCAGTTGCATTGGCGTTTTTCCATGGCCAGCCTCAACTTGGTGCAATATATGCCGCAGCACCTGCCGTTGCAGTTAATGAGATGGCTACAAAACTACTTGACCCTATTGGTGTGATTTTAATCATTATTGGTATTGTGGTCTGTCCAATTACAACTGGAGACACTGCACTTCGAAGTTCCAGAATTACATTAGCCGATGAATTGCACATCAATCAGGATAAATTCCTTTCAAGATTGAAACTGGCTCTCCCGATATTTGTACTGTCCTATGCATTGACTTTCATTGACTTTAATCTGGTGTGGAGATATGTTGCATGGGCTCAGTTAATAATAGCTGTCAGCGTACTTCTTTCAGCCACAGTTTATCTGATGAAAAAAGGAAAATTGTATATAATAACGCTACTTCCGGCTGTTCTCTGTATTTTAATTACTATAGGATATATTTTACAGGCCCCTGAAGGATTACAGTTGCCATCTATGATTGCAAATGCAATAGCTATTGTTGCAACGGCTATTATTACAGTAATATTTGTGAAAAAATACAGAAATATTTAAACCCTGAATTGAAGTTCAACCATTTAAATTAGAGATACTTGTACAGCTTCAAATTCAGCGATTTTCATGAAATATTAGGGAAACTTTAAAAATTAATAAAAATAAAATTTTTAAACATAAGGAAGTGTGTCAAATGAGAAATATTGTTGTAGTCGAATGTATATCTACAGGAACAAATTATATTCAAGACATCGTTGCAAGAAATTATAATCCAATCGTTTTGGAAATGGCTGAATCCGGTGATAATGAGGAAGCATTGCTTTATAAAAAAATAGTTCATGATAGTTATGAGCGAATCAAACATGATTTTGATTTAATTCATGAAAAAGATACTTATGAAGAAACATTGGCAATGGTTAAAGAATTGGATCCAGTTTTGGTGGTTCCTGGAAATGAGAAAGGAGTCATTCTTGCAACTAAGCTGGCTAACGATTTGAATTTATTATGTAATCCTATTGAAAACCTTGATGCATTCACTCTAAAAAATGAAATGCAAAACAGATTGGCTGAAAATAATCTACGGTCAATTAGAGGACGTGTTGTCAAGTCTGTGGAAGAAGCAGTTGACTATTATGACAGCGAAGGTTTAAAGGAAGTTGTTGTAAAACCTATATACGGTGCTGCTTCCGTTGGTGTGAATATTTGCCAAAACAGACAAGAAATGATTGATTCCATTTCAAAGGTATTTAATCAAAAGGGTTACTACGGCAATGAGTCCGCAGAACTCCTTATTCAAGAACGCATAAACGGTGATGAATATGTTGTAAATACCGTTTCCTGTGGAGGCGTTCATAGAGTCACTCTCATTTGGAAATATAACAAAATCAAGACTTCAGAAGGAGGCCACATCTATGATTCTTTTGAATCAATTAATGAATTGGATCTTGGTGAAGCAAAACTTGTCGAATACGCATATGACGTTGCCGACGCTTTAGGCATTCAATACGGCCCTGTTCATGGAGAATACATGATTGATGAAAAAGGCCCTGTCCTGATTGAAGTAAATTGCAGACCCTGTGGGGCAAACATGGATGCAGATTTTTTAGACAGTTTTTCAGGCCAGCACGAAACTGACAGTTCTCTGGATTCTTATTTAAATCCAAAAAAATTCGATTATGAACTTAAAAAAGGATATAAATTATTTGGCCATGCAGCATTAAAACTGTTCATAGTCCCAAATGATTTGATTGCAGAATCCTCACCGATGAATCATATCAGTAACAAACTTAAAAGCCATTATAAAACAGCTCTTGATCCAATTAATGAAACCCAACCTTTCTTAAAAACTCAGGACCTGGAAACAAGTTGCGGAACAGTTTTCTTATCTCACAGTGACGGATACCAGGTAAAAAAAGACCTTGATTTTTTACGAAGCATTGAAAAGTATGCATTCCAGTTGGTTTTAAGTGAAGGATTAGATAAGGAAACCGAGATTGACGAAGATGAAGCATTTAAGGACATCCACTATTTATTGGAGAATGCCCCTGTTTATGGAACAACCCTTTTTGTCACTGATTCAATTTTTGATGATGTTGATTTGCTTCAAGTCACTCCGGATAAGTTAGATGCATTAAATGGAGAGTTTGATTGTGTTGTGGTCAACCTGAATAAGAGCATTCTCGATAAAAAGGACGATTATATTGCAAGCTTGTTTTTAAAAATATTCAACAAGGTTAGATTAAGCGGTCTGGTTTTCATTCCAAAATCCACCTATGGATTGCTTCCAAATGGAAGAGTGGGTGCTGAAGCACTTGTCCGAGTTATGGATTTGAAAATAGAATTGCCTTTGCATAACTTGCCAAGAATGATAATTGCATCAAAAAGATAATGATTTGAATGACATATGAAAGGAATTTTAATTTATTAAACAGTAAGTTTAAGGAATTGTTCTTTCCAACATTGATGGCTTCAATTGCAGGCAATTTTGCAATTCTTGCAGATGCATTTTTCATTAGTCTGTTTATGGGGTCATCATATCTGTCAGTAGTCCAAAGTATTGAACCTCTGGCGGCTTTTGTAAATGTTGTTTATTGGCTTATCGGTTTGGGAGGAAGTATCCTGTGCACATGCGCTAAAGCCGAATTCGATGATGATAAGGCAAATGAGATATTCACGATTTCAATCATTTTGGTGGTGCTGATTTCAGTGTTGATTACCGTTTCAGGTGTTCTCTTTCCCGACTTCTATATGCAGGTATTATGCAAATCCCCTCAAATAAGACCTCTTGTCAGCCAATATTTCTTTTTGTATCTTATTGGAATACCGTTTACATGCTTCATGATTTGTTTTGCATATTTCATCAAAACAGATGGTTTTATTCAACTGCAGTTTAGGGCATTTTTAATGAACAATGGTGTAAATGTCATTTTTGACATTATATTGATGAAATTCTTAAATTTTGGCATTCAGGGTGCAGCACTGGCAACTACAATTGGTGCTGTAACATCTGCAATTTATATTCTCACATATTTCCTTGATTCAAAAGGGACATTAAAATTTATCAAGTTCAAATCTTCTCAATTAATCAGCAATCTGATTGATATTTCTAAAGCAGGATTTTCAGGCGCTTCAATTCCATTATACACAACCATTAAATTAGTATTCCTAAACGCATTAATAACTTCCATTTTAGGTGAGATGGGTCTTGCAGCCTTTAATATGTGTTATAATACACTATTTTTAGTTACCATATTTATTTTCGGAACTACACAATCGATCCTACCAATTGTGGCTCTTTATTTCAAAGAGGAAGACTACAATGGTGTTGAATATGTTGTTAAAAGATCATTGAAGATCGTTACAATTTTCGGAATATTCTTCACCGTGTTGTTTGCAGTATTTCCTCAGGCGATATTATTCTTATTTAATGTAAAAAATGCTTCTGACATTCCTTTGGTTTTGAATGCCGTTAGGATTTATTCTTTAAGTATTTTAGGTTATGCACTTAATTTCCTATACATTTTTTACACTCAATCAGTACAGTATAATAAGTTATCAAATGCAATAACTGTTCTTGAAGGGCTGATTCTTCCTATACTATTAGCAAATATCCTGGTCTATTTTTTAGGTGCAAATGGATTTTGGATTTCATTTTGCGTAAGCGAAGTTGTGACACTGCTATTCATATATTTATACTCAAGATATGCCAATAGAAAGTATAATGATGAATATGAAGGTTTCTTTTTGATAAAACAAAATGATAATGGAAAAATATTCGAGTACACAATTAATGGGAATATTAATGATGCAGTTAATCTATCTGCTGAAATTCAGGAGTTCTTGTCTGAAAACAAGTCTGCAACATTGGTTAGTATGGCTATTGAAGAAATGCTAACCAATATCATTAACATTAATGAAAATGTCGATACGATTGATATTATTGTTAGAGATAGCGATGAATACATATTGATTTCCATTAAAGACTCAGGCATTGACTTCAACCCTATAGTTGAGAATGATAATCTTGAATTTGACAATATCTCTGTTTTAAACAAAATAGCTTATAAAGTGGATTATTCAAGGATATTGGTTTAAACAGTACTGTAATTACTATTAAAAATAATTAAAGTGCGACATTTTTAAAGTTGTTTGCTTTTACACATTGATGTATCGATTCATTGTGAATAGAATGTTACAGTTTTAATTTAAAAATTATATTTGAGACAATGAAAATATTTAATTAATATAACTTCTAGAAAAGTAGTGTAGAGAGAAAAGTGATACAACTATCTCATAAGTATTCATATAACAATCTAGTTTTAATATAATCAGTAATTCCCATAGTAAACATTTCATATTTTTTATTATATAAAATAAAAACTAACTGAAATAGCACAACATTATCCACAAATTTAATTAACCAACCACATCTAAACTATAGTATAGAAAGGTTAAGAGAAGAATAATTAATTGAAATTTAAAGTGATATAAATGATGATACCAACAATACCCACTCCTGAAGAGATACTTGATAAAGGATTCAGCAGAGGTAAAAAACAAGCAGACCTAATGAGAACTCAAAAAATACCTAAACATCTGAAAGGTAAGAGAATTGAAGAAAGAAGAGTTGTAACATCCTGTCAAGTAATTAAAGATAAATTAAAATCCATTCTTGATGCAGTTCCGGAAATCGAAAGCATGCATCCCTTTTATCAGGACTACATTGACATCACTGTTGGTGTGGATGATATGAAACAGGCACTCGGTGCACTTAACTGGGCTTATGGAATTATCACACAACTTGAAAAGGAGTATGGTGCAAAAATAAGAAAAAATCCGTCTGAAAACGCAACTGCAATTCAAAAACAGGCATATGGTAGAATCTCTTCTGTAATACATAAAATCAAAAAGGATTTGGATTTTCTGGACTTTGCAAAACAGAACCTCAGAAACATGCCTACAATTGATTTTGAAGCAACCACAATCGTCATTGCCGGTTTTCCAAATGTCGGCAAATCCACACTTTTAAGACAAATCACAGGAGCAGACCCTCAAGTTGCAAACTATCCATTTACAACAAAAGGAATCCAAATTGGACACACTGAAATGCATTGGAGAAGCATTCAGATTATTGACACCCCTGGACTTTTGGACAGGCCGGTCCTGGAGATGAACGACATTGAAATGAATGCTATTGTTGCACTTGAACATTTGGCCGATGCAATACTGTTTATTTTTGATGCATCTGAAACCTGCGGTTTCCATTTAGACAATCAGTATAATCTATTAAAGCAAATAGAGAAGATATTTTCTGAAATCCCTGTATATTACCTGTTCAATAAGATGGACCTCATTGAAGATAGGGAATACCTTAACGAATACATTGACGATGAGGAAAGGTCAATATTCATTTCAGCCATTGAAGGAGAAGGTATTGATGAGATAAACAAGGTAATACGCAGAATCAAAAAGATAGACCGTACCCCTGAAGAAGAGGACGATGATGAGTATTATTAATGCATTTAAGCATCAATAACCTCATTATTTTTAAAAAAAATCATAAATATTGCCCCATCTCATACATTGAAATTATCAAAAATATGAGTATTGAAAAACCTAAACAAGAATCATATCCTCAAAAAGTTTTTTAAAGAAGAAAACTAAACTATTTAATGTAAATTTTAATGAAAATTTAATCCATTTAAAGTAAAGTTTTAAGTCGAAAAAGCTTTAAATGAACATGAACCTAAAAAATTGAATTTTACAACAGAATATACAAATAGGAGACAATTTAATATGAAAATTACAGTTGCTGGTGTAGGATATGTGGGACTTTCACTTGCTGTCCTGCTGGCTCAAAAACATGAAGTTACAGCTATTACAACTACAGAATCAAAAGCAGAAAAATTAAATCAGTTTATCAGCCCTATACAGGATGATGAAATAGAAAGATTTTTTAAAGAAACCCGTGAAGGCCAAAGGAAATTGAATCTTCACACAACCACCGATAAGGAAGCTGCTTATAAGAATGCTGAGCTTGTCATTATAGCTACACCAACCAATTATGATGACGTTAACCATTTCTTTGACACATCCGCAGTTGAGGATGCAATAGAATGGACCCTAAAGGTCAATCCGGATGTTCTTATGGTAATCAAATCAACAATCCCTGTAGGATATACAGAATCCGTGCGTGAAAAGTATGGAGTCAAAAACATCATATTCAGTCCAGAATTCCTTCGTGAATCAAAAGCGCTTTACGACAATCTCCATCCAAGCCGTATCGTTGTCGGATGTGACGACGATCAAAAAGAGGAAGGAGAAATGTTTGCAGACCTTCTTTTGGAAGGTGCAAGAGAAGAGGAAAAAAGAGCTGGCACTGGCGAACAGGACATTCCAATACTTCTGGCACATTTAACAGAAGCAGAAGCAATCAAACTTTTCGCAAATACCTATCTTGCAGTTAGAGTAAGCTACTTCAATGAACTTGATACCTATGCTCAATCAAAAGGTCTTGACACCCAGATGATTATAGACGGCGTATGTATGGATCCTCGTATTGGAGGACATTACAACAACCCATCATTCGGATATGGAGGATACTGCCTTCCTAAGGATACAAAACAGCTGTTGGCAAACTATAAGGACGTTCCACAGACCATGATAGAAGCTGTTGTCCATTCAAATTCCGTGCGTAAGGAATTCATTGCCGACCAGATTATTTCAAGAAATCCGAAAATCGTTGGTGTATACCGTCTTACAATGAAGAGTAACAGTGACAATTTCCGTGCCTCTGCTATACAGGGCGTCATGAAACGTATAAAGGCAGAAGGAATTCCAATAATCATCTATGAACCAACATTGGATGACGGAAGCGAATTCTTTAAATCCGAAGTGGTAAATGATATTGACCGCTTCAAAAGCGAAAGTGACGTTATTCTTGCAAACCGTTTTGATTCAGACCTTCTCGGTGATGTTGCAGATAAGGTCTATACAAGAGATCTCTTTATGAGAGATTAATCTGATTAAAAAGAGTTATTAATCAGAAATATATTCCGATGATGAAAGTTATAGATTAAGAAAGACAAATGAAAGCTTATCTAATCTTTTTTAATCTATAAACCTGAATGGTTTAAGTTCAATTGCAAAATCGGAATCAATTTTCATGATTTTTTCACTAACCAATGCTTTTAATTTTGAGAGATTTTCAGCGGAGTCGGAAAACAGATAAATGGTTTCAGGCTCCACCAACTTGTTTTCAACCGATATATTTTCAACTGGCCGATAATTAGGATTGTAGTTTTTACATATTCCAAATTCCGTTTTTAGATGATTAAGACTATCGATTTTTCCATATGTGCCTTCTTTTATAAATTTTACATTGTCAAATTTAATATTGAGTGCAATTACATGTTCAATTTCTAAAACCATATCATGAGTGCCCTCATCTCTTATTGCATATAAAGTATCTAACTGGTTAACAGCTTCAATTAAATCATTTAACTTTTTTTCTAAAGATGATTCACTTTCAGATTTTAATTCAAAAAATGTAATATCCATATAGATGTCATCACCGCTCATTGGGTCAAGACCAAAATAGAAATAGGTGGAATACTGCTGGATGTATCCTGCATACTTGAGTATAATTTTATTAATGTCATCTATTTTATCAATATCGACGATTGCAAGAGAAAATGTTTTTTTAACAACCATATACATTATTATATTTTTCATATAATAAATAACATTATGATTTAAAATAAATGAAAAATTGTTAATTTGACACAAATATATTACAATTTTGTACATAAAAAATATTTCAAAAAAATAGAAAAAAGAAGTAATTGGAAAAATCATTTCCAATTATCTGTAAATAATAACGTTCCAACTTTAGAATGCTATTGCTTTAACGTTGTTGTTTTTATTGAAATTATTCAATATTGAAAGTAATTTAGCAAAGTCCATATTACTTGAATCTTTTGCCCAAACAACTACGATGTATTGTTCTCCGTTGACATCAATTACTTCACTAACACCATGAGTTGCATGATCATAGTCAGTGAAGTTTGCGATGTGATCAGGACCTACATCAAGTTTTAAATCATCATCAGCGACAATGTATTCTCTTCCGTCATGATGAATTACATTGTCTAAAACATCATCGTTTTCAATGTCATCGTAGACATCATCATTTACATTTTTGTAAATTGAAATTCCACAGTCCTGGTTGCTGTTAGCATATACTGAGTAGTATTCACCATTATAGACACTTTTATAGTTGTCATCTATTTTAAAATCGTTTACACTTGCGGCGCAAACGCCACCGATTAAAAGCGCAGAAACGACCAATGCAAAGAATATTTTTTTCATATCCCTATTATCACCTGAATTATTGTTTAGCTTTGAGGGAAGTACAGTAAATATAAGTTCCCATAACACAATTAATTATATAAAACTGCACATATATAAGCTTTTTCGAATGTAAGTGCTCACTTACACCGTAATTTTGCAAATATCAAATATTAAATTTGTTAAAAGTCAAATAAAATTTTTTTATTCTTCATTTTTATATATCAGTTCTTTTTTCACAATATATTCAACCAGTTTAGGAGTATATTTTTTTAGTATTGGAATTTTGTTCATATACTGACTGAAAAAGTCTATATCACGTTTTGTTAAAACTTTCAACATTATTAATGATACAACATAGATGGAACTGCCAATTATAATTCCTATAATCAAACCTATCAATGTTTTAGGAATCACACAACAAACTGCCATTAAAATTACATTGCAGGCCAATACTAGCAATATATTTTTCCAAGGAATTGATATTCTGGTAGTCCTTATTACTATTAACATAATTATAATCATCAATATACATGTAGTTATTGTTGTAGCTATGGCTGCACCTATAATGCCCATCACATTAACAAAAATCGCATTCAATGCAACATTTACCACAGTGCCAAAAAGCAGTATATACATCGGCAATCTAGGATTTCCGGTACCCTGAAGTATGCTGCTACTGATCATATAAAGACTATAAAAAGACATTCCTATTACCAAGATGCTTAAAACTCCTGAACCAGGAGTATAGACATTTCCAAACAGCAATTGAATGATTGGCATGCTAAACATGCTTATTATTACGCACATCGGAATAACTGTAAGAATGCAATATCTCAAACAGTCCACAACATATTCCTGCAGCAATTCCTGATTTTTCAAGGCATAAGCTTCCGCTGTTGCAGGAAGCAATACTGTTGAAATCGATAGTGAAATAACCAATGGAATTCTTGAAATGGGATCTGCGGCATTATAAAATCCTACATCACTAGACAGCATGAAAACGCCTATAACCAATGTGCCGACATCATAAATTGCCATTTCAGATAATGCTGTAATAGCTACAGGCACTGCAAAACAAATCAGCATCCATAATAATTTTAATTCTTCTTTAAAGCTTAAATCTAGAGAATCTTCGCAATAAAACATTGGACTAATATATTTTTTATACAATAATACTGCAGTTATGGCAGAAACAACAAAACCGAATGCTCCTCCCAATACTGCTCCCATAGCATATAATCCGCAATAAACAAACACAACCGCAAAAACAATTGTTGCTAACTGTTCGGCCATCCTATTGTATACAGTATATTCATTTTTATAAACTCCCTGAAATGCACCCCTCATGGCTCCTACAATTACGCTGAAAGGAGTTATCAGACTAACGGCCCTCAATGGCCAAACAACCAAGGGTTTGTGAAATATTGCGTTTGCAATAAAATCCGATGAAAACAATAGGATAATGCTCAATAATATTGCCATTAAAACCATGAACTTGGTTGCAGTGTAAATAACCTGTCGGGTCAATGCCTTTTCATCTTGTGCGTTATATTCGGCAACATATTTTGATATTGCGGGAGGCAGGCCGCCGGCAGATAAAATTTGAAATATTCCCTGAAACGGTAAAGTCAATCCATATAACCCATATCCTTCCGGTCCGAGCATTCTACTCATTAATAGTCTGTTAATGTAGCCTCCTACTCTGAAAAGTAAGTTGCCCATCACTAAAATGAAACTATTCTTAAGTACCTTATTAGACATGTTCTTCACGTAATTGAATATGTTTATATAACATTTTAAAAATATAATTATATATTTAGTATTTATTTGAGGCTAATTAACTATTTTGTGGTAGATGATTATGGATTATAAAAAATATGATATTTTTTCACCAATGGTATTTGTTCTGTTGGTAATCATTTATTTAATATTTTCACAAATCGCATTTTCCTATCATATACATAAATTAGTTGGCGTTGATGTCTACACTATCGGAATAGTACTGTTAGGACTTGCATTTTTTATCATAGGCCTTGCATTGTCAAATTATTTTCTTAAGAATAAGGAAATCAGCATAAATACTGAAAAAATAGATAAAATTTTCTCGAAGCGTCTGGTTTTGTCACTGGTGATAATTGGAATATTGCTTCAGATAGTAAATTTAGTCTATCTGGGAGGAATTCCCTTATTTAGCGGCTATCTTAAAGCACGTGCCGCAACAAGGATATGGCTATTAAGTTATCTGATCTTTTTGCCTTCAATTAATATTCTGTTAGCAAAATATGACAACAAAAAATATTATTTATTGTTTTTATTGGGATTATTGTTGTTTGTATGCACCGGCTATAGAACAACTGCAATTGCCATTGTAATAAGCGTGTTGATTACAATGTATTATACCAAGGATCTGCCTTGGAAATATCTGATATTATCCCTTATTGCCATATTTACATTACTGGTGGTAGTGGGATATATTGCAGTCAAATCAATCGAATGGCAAACCTGGTCATCAACTCCAATCGAACTGTTGTTTTATAGGGCAGGATATACATTACAGGTCTTGGACCATGCAGTATTCAGGCAGGGCAGCACTCACGGCCAATTATTATATAATACATTGATGGGATTCTTTAAATCTTCAGATCCAAGGGTGATTGTCGGCTCAGCAACAATAGGTAAAGCGCATTCAACAACTTCAACCATTTTTGGACCTGCTTTGCTTGATTTCGGACTATATGCCATGCTATTGCAAATGATAATCCTGGGATTCATAATAAATCTAATTTATAAAGTGCAGATTAACGTCAAAAACATTTTCATTGGATTGTATGCAATGCTGATGGCCCATTTAATAATATGGATAGAAACAGGACCTACCGATTTGGTCGTATTCCTATTCTATTTAATTTCAATAATTATTTTGATTTATGCAGTTAACATTAAAAAGGTGGGGAGTAAATGAATATAGCTGTTGTAGCAGAAACCGCTCCTGCAAAAGCCTTGATTCCTGTCATTGAAAAAGTCGATGCAGACATCTTATCTTTAACTCACAGTGAAGGAGCAATGGAATTATTGGCTCCTTACAGCAATGAAATCTTTTCAATAGGCGAAGGGCGCAGGAACACAACAAAGAAAAGAAGCAATTTTACAATAGCCAAACTGGTTTTAAAAGACACCATACGTACGTATAAAGCCTTAAAAAAGCATCCCGTTGATTTGACAATAACATGCGGCAATGCAGGGGATGTGCGTAAAGGACTCGCAGCATCAAAAAAATTAAATATCCCCAAACTTCATATAGAACAGGACATTTACAACCCGATAGAGATGATGGCCTATGCAGATTTAATCACTGTTCCAAATAAGACCGCCATGAAACAGTTAAAAGACATGTACGACATTACAAATACTGTAAATATTGGCGGATATCCTCAGGCAGAATATGTAAGCAGGGTTCCAATATTGGAAGCTGAGAAAATATATGAACAGTACCAGCATGATGATTTTTATGTTCTTTTTTTAGGCGGAGACACAAGAGCTTCAGATATTCCTGAAATAATTAAAGAAGCGGAAAAAATAGACAATACAATATTAGTCATTCCATTCAGGTTTGAAACATCCACTATAACCCCCCATATCACCAAAAACAATATTTTTGTTCTTGATGGTTATGTTGATTTAATCAGTCTGATGAATGCCTCACAGGGAGTAATCTATTGTGGAGGAATGGGAGTGACAATTGAAGTCGGCGCTTTAGGAGTTCCTGCAGTCAAAATTTTGGGTTTCCATACCCAACATGCAAGCAATGACCTGGCCCATGATTTGGGAATAAACGTTGCTTCTACAAATGATATAAATGATGCTATTTCCAGAATGAGAAAACCTCAAGGCAAACGTTTAATTAAAGATGGCTGTAAAGCAAGCCTTAAAATAGCTGAATTGACTGCAAGTATGGACTCATTTGACCAGAATTGCGGCGGTCTAAGCAGTTTAAGGAAAATCTGGAACCAGAGAAAACAGTATCGATAAGATATTCATAATTATCGTATTTTAATTTATATGAATTTTAAAAAAATTACAATGTTGTCAACTTAATTTTTGATTTCATGTTTTTTTCTGGTTTTTATGTTGGTTTGTAGTTGATGTTGAATTTTCTTTGTTTTTTCTTGTTTCTGGTCGTTGTGGGATTTTTGACATTTTTGTTTGGCGATTGTGTGCAGGAATCGATTAATTTTTTCGTGTATTTTCTTATGATTTCTTTTGTTGGATTTAGAATCATTATGGTTAAGTATTTTTTGAGTTTTCGTATTAAATGTGCTTGATTGACTTTGTATTCTTGTGTTATTCCTTTTTGTCTTTTTGTTCGGTTGATTAATAGGTTAAAGTATATTCTGTAGTATTGGAAGATGTTATATTTAAGGAATTTGGAATATATGTCTTGTTTGATGGTTATTTTTCTTTTTCCTGTGTAATTTTCTATGTTTAGTCTGTTTTTCATTGTATTGTAATTGGTTTCGATTCCCCAGCGCAGATTGTAGAGTTCTTTGAAATCTTCAATTGTGAAGTTTTTATCTAATATGTTGGTTAATAGATACTCTGTTGTTCCGTTTTCAAGTGTTATTGTTAGTATTCTTAGGTTTAAGTGTTTTATTTTGCTGTATTTATCTTTTAGGGTTTTGTTGTGGAATTTTTTTAGTCGTTCTTTTGTGATTTCTAATTGTATTTCGGAGTCGTTTTCTTTTATTTTGTATCTGTCGTCGATATAGTTTCTATCTTTTAATCTGACGATAAAATAACTATTCATGGACATTATGTTTGCGTATAGTTCCATTGCGTTGTATCCTCTGTCAAAAATGAAAATTAATTTTTCTGGTATGATTAATTCTTGGATATTTTCTAGGTTTTGGTGAATTAGTGGTAATTCGGCTTGTTTGTAGTTGCCTATGATTCCATCGAGTATAAATCCGTTTAATAAGTCCATTATTGATGAAAATTTGGCTTGGGCTGGTTTTCTGTATTTTTCAGTGTCTTTGATTTGGAATTCTTTTCGAAATTCTTCAAAATCTGGAATTTCAAAATCAGATCCGTCACCGCCAAACAAACGAAATCCCTTGTAAGTCTTAAAAAAGTCATAATTTTTGTGATAATTTATTTCAAGCAAATATTGTTTACTTAATTCTTTAAATACGATTGAATTAATGAATGTTCTTTGTTTGGAAAATGCCTGTCTAGTTATTTGTTGAATGCCTGTTGTGAAGTTGTCTTCGATGAAGTCTTCAAGATCTGCCTGATTGGAGCTTCCTTTGTTAAAGCAAAGGAGGTTACATAATCCTTAAATGAAAATTTACTGTCTCTTGTAAATTTGTTTTCCCAAATCACATATTTTTCAACTGGTTTTACAATATTGTCGAACGTATTTTTAATATGGTAAAACATAGAGCATCACAACACCATATTGGAAGGAAATAACATTAAAATTAATGTTCTTTCTGTTTTTTAAGGATTTAACAACGAGTTTCATAAATTCTATTTTTTGGAAAAAAATAGAAAAGTTAATTAGTTTCTTTCCCCAATATAGTATTGAGGGTTTGTTATTTTGTTGCATATTATATAATTTACCCTCAATCCTTAATAAAACTTTGTATAATACTTAAAATCAATTTTTAAACAATTAATACTTTTAATAAAAACCATACATATATGAATATCAACCATTTAAGAATTAATGAAATTTTCACCAGTATCAAGTAAAATAAATGGCACAGCGATTAAATTAGTTTATAATCATAATGCTTGCAGAATAATAAAAGACACATAACTATTTAAACAAAGAACAACAAACAATAAAATACTATTTTTAAAAAATAATAAAAATACACACTGTATATTACTAATAAATTAATAATATGCTAATAAAACAAAAAATAAGAATTTTTATTAAAAATTAAGTTGACGGCATTGAGAAAATTCAATCAACTAACTTTTTGACAGAGCCCATTTTGTATGTTTGTTCAATTTTTGTGTGAATTGATCAGCATTGGAAATATTGCAAAATCAATCTTAAAAGTTATTTGGAGCGTTATCCATGGTCATGCTCATTGAAATGTGCATAAAAATAGGGGAGTATAAAAAAATAACTGTAAAGATAATTGAAAAAGAATTTTTCCGAAATCAAAGACATCTATAGTTATTTTGTGAAAGTTTGTACCATATAATTCAACCAATTTTCATAAAGTGATTTTAGCCCTACAAATTCATTAAATCCTTCTTTAAATATTGTAATAAGTTCATCCAATGTATTATAATATGTTTTATATATTC
>JAFQXD010000105.1 GCA_017407115.1 Methanobrevibacter sp.
ATATCTACTCTGGCAATTATTTTACCAGTAAAAAAACTTTCACTGATCTGACTAATCATTACGCCATGCCTTACCCTATAGAAATTATAGCCAAATCGTTGTTCAAACCTTATATTTCCTTGCCCTTCTTCTTCACCAACAAACGACATGCCGTCTGCTGTGTAACTGTGAATGCCATTCACATTCCCTTGATAAACATGGTGAGTATGCCCATTTAATAAACACAGCACAGGATAGCCACTTATTAGTTTCAACAATTTTTTTGCCTCTGGTAGAGGTGGCATACTACTTTGTTGCTTTAATACATGGTGGTGAGTCATCAATATCATCGGTTTTTCTTGATGTTTCTCTAACTGCTCTTGTAACCACTTAAATTGCCCATCAGTCATCTGACCATCTGGTCTACCATGAATAGAGCTATCGAATGAAATGACATTGAAATCCTCAAATGTTACAACTGTGTTATAAGGTTTCCCAGAAGGATCTTCTTTTAGCCATCCTTGATAAAAATTCGCTTTAATATCATGATTCCCTAGCGTCACAATTATTGGTATATCTCCTATTTCATGACACAACCACTCTTTTAAAAAAGAATAATCACTCACTTCTCCATCTTCTGTTAAATCACCACTAATTAACAATAACTCTATTTCTTGTTTATTTTTAATATCAGCTAAACTTTTTCTTAATTGTAACAAAGGATTATCCATTTTAGCAATCATCCCTTTATAACCCGTTTCAACTTGATCATAAACTTGTCGAAAATGGATATCTGATATGTGTAAAATATTCATATTATCTTAGTTTCCTTCTTAAAATTCCCGTGATGATGTCAAGTATAAACACTGTTGACATAACTCCCAGTAGAATAATACTAACCTTTCCCCAACTACGGGTTTGAATAGCAAAAATTAGTGGTGCGCCAATACCACCAGCGCCAACTAATCCTAGAGTCGTCGCACTTCTAACAGCGATTTCAAAGTGATTCAGTGATAATGATGAATAAATGGGCATTAAATAAGGTACCCTGATAAAGAAAAGGAGTTGCCAGAAATTTGCACCAACTGCCTCAGTGTCTTCTATTAATTTTTCATCCATGGCTTCTAATTCTTCTGTATATAGTTTCCCTAACATCCCAATATGATGCACTCCTATTGCCATGACGCCGGCAAATACACCCGGTCCAACTACTTTGACAAATATAATTGCAAAAACTAGTTCTGGAAAAGCACGTAAAATATTACAGATTAACTTACCAAATTTAGAAACAAATGGCGCTGATTGCCACAAATTTGAAGCACTTAAAAGTGTAAATGGCAGCGCTAGAATAGTTCCGATAAATGTCCCCAGAAAAGCAATCCCAAGTGTTACGATAAGTAAACTGGTCAAGTCCTCTCCACTCCCATCGTAAACGAATGACCAATCTGGTTTTGCTAAACCTTTTAAAACTTCTAACCCCATTGATCCTGAGAAAGTACTGAAACTTGAATAATCAATACTTACTGCTGAATAAATGAGTAAGCCGGTTAGTAAGAAAAGAGATACATAAACTTTTTTACTAAGTTCTTTTACCATCATTACAAAACACCTCGTACTTTTTCACTTAACTTGTCAACAAGTACTACTGTAATGAGAATCGTTAAGATAATAATCGAAACACGTCCATAGCTCATTAGCGCAAGTGATGAATTTAAGATCACACCAATTCCCCCTGCCCCAACATA
>JAFQXD010000106.1 GCA_017407115.1 Methanobrevibacter sp.
CACAAATCTAGAAGAATAGGATTCAATAAAGTAGATATAGACTTAAAACTCGAAGCAATAGTAATTAATATTAAAAAAATAAAAAAACATTTAAATGTAACTTTAATTTAACAAAAAATCAAATAGCGGACAGTCCCTATTGGTTTTTTTGTGATAAAATTTTCAAGGAGCATTTTGAAAATATTACATTTGATGAAAATTTGTTTAATTATAATTTCTATAAAATTTACATCTCCTCACTTCGAGGATTAATTCCACTAATTTCAAAAGATGATGATAATTCTAATGAAGATGTTTATGCAAAAAGAATCAAAGATGACTATTTTGGCGAAAAATCAAATATTTTAGTTGATGTAAATGATTTTTTATTAAATGGAGATATTAAATCAAGAACGGCTATAATAAGTGGAATGAAATTTTATGAGTATGTGCGAAACTATTTGCTTGGTGATTTAGAACAAAGAGATATGATTAGAGATTATGAAGGCTATTTGTCTCAAACATTTTTTGACAATGAAAAAGTTGTATTAATCCCTAAAGTTAATGATGATGTTTTAACAGTTAGAATTGGTGAAGAAGAGTTTAAAATCTATGATTTGGGTGAAGGAATCCAATCAATAATTTTAATAACATTGCCCTTATTTTTGTATTTAGAAAAATCTAAAGAAGAAAATACAAATGTTTTAGTATTTATTGAAGAGCCTGAAGTCGGGCTTCATCCAAGACTTCAACGGATTCTCATAGAGACATTGCTTGACGAAAGATTTGAAAATTACCAATTTTTCTTCACCACGCATTCAAATCATTTTCTCGATAAATTATTCGAAAAGGAAGATATTTCAATTTATTCGTTTGATAAATCTTTTGATGATGAGTCAAATGCAATATTTACTATTGAAAAAGTTGGATTTGACCATATTCCTACCTTAAAAAAATTAGGTGCACTTCCATCTTCAGTTCTGGCAAATAATTGCACTATTTTAGTAGAAGGTAGTTATGATGTTGTTCATTATAGATTTTATCTAGATTTGTATCAAGAAAAATTAATTAATGAGAATCCTAATTTAACTAAGTTTGAATATGGTACTCATTACTCTTTTTTAAGAGGAGGGGGTAAAGAAACAGCAAATACAATAATGGATTTTAATAAAATTCAACAAGAAAGAATTTTCACAGTTTTAGATAAAGATAGTAATAATGATTATATTAAAAATAAAGCCGCTTTTGATAAAATGGGTTATAAAAATTATTTGATTTTAGATGTTATTGAAGTTGAAAATTTAATCTCAAAAGAGATTTTAATAAAAATATTGAATAGTTTAAGAGAAGTTAGAAAATTGGGGATATCTGAACAATTTAATGAAGAAGATTATCAGAAATCTAATTTTTATAAATTCATAAAAGAGAATATAATAACTGGAGATATTCCTGAAGGTTTCTTTAATAAATCTACATTTAAAGAGAGATTTAGTTACAAGGAACAGGAATTTGTGGATAGTTTTGATGACCTTTCAGATGCGGCTAAAGAAGTTACAAAAAAAATATATAAATTCATAAAAGAAAGTAATTTATTATCTAATGACTCAAATTAGTGTATAATGCAGATATGGAAAAGATATCTCAATTCAAGATTTTCGCATTGTTCTTAAATTACTATACAATATTCCCATAGGTATCATCATTAGTGGATAGTTTTTTATCCTATTTTTTACTTCTTTTTCAGCTGATATTCAATGACCAATTCAAAAATTGATTTAAATTCATAAAATTGCTTTTAGAATGAAATATTTACTTATATTCGTTATTTTTATAGTTTAAGAACTATAAATCGTTAGTTTTATATTTAATGAGATTTAATATATCAATCGTGGCAGGAAACTTTTTTCAAATCTCTGAAAAATTTAGATTTTATACAAATGAATGCCTTAAAAAGGTGATAAATGTGGTGACAAGATTGGAAAAATTTAGGCGTGAAATGGAGCCTGCAAAAGAATTGTATACCAAGGAATTGGAAGATTTTACAAAAAAATATGATTCTATTGGCAATATGATTCTTAAGGAAGAACCGGATATCGATACTCTGGATTATATTTTTTCTTTTGAGAGGTTGAATGGAACTGCAGCTTCAGATTTGGATGAGATATTATTGGAAATCTCCAATCATATGGAAGAATTCTCAAAGGCAAACGGCATTACTAAGTTTTATCAAAATGCAGTAATTTGGTTGTAGGGAAGTGATGATATGGATATTACAAAGTACCCTCAATTTGACCTTTATCGGTTAACTTTGAATCTATTAAATCTGAAAACACAAATACTTCCTCAAAACTGTGATGAAAGATGCGTAAATGCAACAATAATCAACAGGGCTTATTTTAGTGCATATCTATTTTGTGAATTGTGGCTGGACTATGAAAAGCAATTTAAGATATTGGAGCCATGGGAATTTGATGATGGCGAAGAGATAATAAGTGAACATAAGCAAGTAAGAAAAGCATTATTTAAATTTGGCGAGACAAGTACCGGATATGAACTAAGTAAATTGTCTTCACTTAGAAAAAAGGCAGATTATGAACCATTCATTGATTTAACGTCAGTCGAAGTCGAAAATGCCGTTGCATACATGGAAAAGATTTTCAATAATCTGAAATTCCAATAAAAAGCTATTTTTTTTAAAATCCTTAAAATTTACATCTGAAAGTCAATAATCACTTTTTTAAAAACATCACGTAAAAAAATATATTCCGCTTGTTTTGAACATGTTCACAGAGGTTTTGTAAATTTGTTAGTTGGTAATTCGATTTTTTGAATTTTTCAGAGGAAATTTTTAATATTTTTCTTTTTGCGAAAATTTTTTCGAAAAATTTATAGATTACCTCTTTTTTCAAATTTTTATTTTCATTAAAATTC
>JAFQXD010000107.1 GCA_017407115.1 Methanobrevibacter sp.
ATAGCCTCTTTCTTTATTTATCTTATATATATTTGTCTTTTGTTCTTTTGCGTGCAAAAAAAGTCAATGTTTATACACTATTATAAGTTTATAGTACGACAAAAAACAGTGTATAGTACGACAAAAAACAGTGTATAGTACGACAAAAAACAGTGTATAGTACGACAAAAATATTTGATGTGTCGTACTATTGTGTTATAATAAAAACATAGAGAAATCTCACGACTAAATGATTTTCTCTATGCCTAATTAAAACACGCAAAGGAGCGTATTTATATGTCAATTATATCTAAAAATAATACTAATCACAAGGTAGTTAAAATGAATGAAATAGAAAAAAGAAAAGTAGTAGAACATAATGATCTTATTTCGTCAGTTGCTAAAATGGATAAAACACCATTGAAAATTTTTGAATTGGCGGTGTCATGTATTGATACAGAAAATCCCCCTAAAGACAATATTATTTATCTTTCAAAAAAAGAACTTTTCAGATTTTTCAAAGTCTCAGACAATGATAAACATAGTAGATTTAAGCATGCAATTGAAGTCATGCAAAAGCAAGCCTATTTTAATATCAGACAGAATAAGGAATTAGGGATTGAATATGAAAGTATTGTGCCTATTCCTACTGTTAAATGGAATAGTTATAATGATGATGTTTTTATTCGTTTCAATCCTGATATTATGCCTTATTTAATCGACCTAAAAAATAATTTTACACAATATGCTTTGTCTGATGTTATGGAGTTGAACAGTAAGTATTCTATTATTCTTTATAAGTGGTTATCTATGAATTTCAATCAATATGAACACTATTCCCATAAAGGCGGGAGAAGAAAAGAGCAATTAGAGGAGTATGCTAATCCATCTATTAAAATATCAGAACTAAGACAATTGACAGATACGGTTAATGAATATAAAAAATTTCCAGATTTTAGAAAAAAAACAATAGATATTCCTATAGAAGAAATCAATAGACACACACATTTCATGGTAACTTATGAGAAAATAAAAAAAGGGAGGTCAATCGATAGCATACAGTTTCACATAGCTAAAAAAGAACAGCCAATAGAATTAAATGGCGAGTACAAGGAAAGAGAACAAGACCCTGCATACTTGCAAGGTAAAGTAAATAAAGAAGTAACTCAACAGGCATTATTTGCTGAAGCAATGCAAAGTCCTTACACTATGGAACTGATTACTAGTACATTACTTTCTCCAGTAGAAATGACAGATATTAATTTAATGGCTAACCTCCAACAAGAAGTTTACCTACTTTATAAAGAGCTAGAGAACATAGTAGGGCTAGAAGGTGTTAGAAAGCACCTAGAATACGTTTCAAACAAGAAATTAGACTATTCTAAACCAAACCTTGTTAAGTACCTAAAAACGGCTGTTATGCGCTATCTTGATAGTGGCGATACAAAGCAACCTGAAGAAGATAAAACAAGGTACCTCAAAACAAAGGGAAACGTTAAAGCTGTCAATGGAAATAAAATACCTGACCATAGATATAAGCCTGCATATGTGAATGAAACGACTCCAGAAGAACAAAAGGAACTAGAGAGAATAAAAAAACAATTTTCAGACTCAATGAAAAAGTAGAAATAGCTCCGTATCACTTTAACACCATTGTTTTAAAGTGATACGGAGCTATACCATTATAGTTCTATAATACTATAATGGTATAGTATTATAGCATTGACAAGTAAAAAGTATTGTAGTATTATAGTTCTATAATACTAAAGGAGAAAAATAGTGAAAAAAAAAGCAACTGTAGTCTCATATGTTATGCAAAAAGGTGGAGTAGCCAAGACTACAACTGGTAAAAATTCAGCAGAAATTTTAGGAAAAGAATATAAAGTGTTGGCAATTGATAATGATCAAAATGCTGATTTCACAGATTCTTTTACAAGTAAGAAATTAATAGAGAAAAGTGGAAGTAAGACATTATATGATGTATATATAAAAGGTGCATCAATAAATGATGTTAAAATCAAAATAACAGATAATATTGACTTAGTACCTTCTAGTATAATGCTGGCAAACGTGGATATTGAATTGTCGTCAAGAATGTCAAGGGAATTCGTATTACGAAAAGCTATTCAAGAAGTAATTTATGACTATGATTATATAATTATTGATTGTTCTCCGACTTTGAGCATGACCACAATCAATGCTTTAGTTGCAAGTGATTACACAGTATATGTGACACAATTGGAATATTTTTCAATGCAGGGTTTAACTCAATTACAAAAAACAGTTGATATGGTTAAGGAAGTGAACACTGAATTGAAAGATATTGGTTTAATTTTGACAATGGCAGATAGTACTAATCATGTCAAAGATGTATTAGATGAATTGGAAAGTACTGGTTATAATATACTAGGCACGATAGATCGCTCAACAATTGTAAGAGATGCAATAATGGCTAAACAAGCCGTGTTTCAATTTGACTCAAATCATAAAACCGCTAAACAATATGAAGAATTTGTAAATAACTTAGTAAAGGAAATTGAGAAAAATAATGGCTAGAAAAACTATAAAACAAATGCGTGAAGAAGAAGAAGAAATTATAAGTCAAGTATCAAAAAAAACGGAAATCGAAAGCAATGATCAAAAAGCATTATTCAAAAATATAGAAATTGAAAAGAATAAAAAAAATGCCACCAAAGAAGAAGTGATAGAGTACTTCCAAAAAAACGCAATTGGAAAACAAGGAAGTTTTTACCTAAATGCTGATTTAATGAAACTCCTAAGAACAAAGTCAGTACAAGATGACTTATCAATTGCTGAAGTGGTAAGGAAATTATTGTTAAAGCATTATTTTACGGAAGAAGAACTTAAAGAGCTGTATTTAAAAAATAATTTTTAGTATTATAATACTAAAGTTGTTTAATACCGTAATATTAAAATACTACAACGGTGTAATATTTTAATATTACAAAAGGGACGGAATTAATACTCTGAAAGAAATGGGATATATCTGTGATTTTGACATGCAAGACAATATTTTGGGCTTGTCAAAGATAACTGTCACGATTTCTTGGGACAAAAAATAAAAGCCTTCATGGCTTTTTTATTTTCTATGAATATTAAATTTGTTTCGGTACCTTTGAAAAGTCCTGCGATTGATACCAGTCTGTCTTTCAACATCTTTTTCAGTCGATCCATCAAGATAGAGTTTAAATGCAAGTTGTAGTCGAGGGTCATTTTCGCTAAACTTTGGTTTACCACCCTTAAATTTTCCATTTTCTTTGGCAAGTACAATTCCCTGCGCTTGCCGTTCTTTAATTCTGTTTCGTTCAGACTCAGCCTGATACTTATAAAGCTCGATAACAAGATTGTTGATGAGTCGTCTTAGGTTGTCATCTTCAATGCCGTTCATAGACGGTAAATTTTGTACTTCTAAGGTAGCACCTTTTTGTTGGATTATATTCATAATTTGAGTTAAATC
>JAFQXD010000077.1 GCA_017407115.1 Methanobrevibacter sp.
GGGAAAATTAAATGAAGAAACTTGCAAGTACATAAATTCCACCTCTGCGAAGCAAGTGGTTGACTACACTTCAATAAGAAGTGAGGACGTAAAACAGACCTTCATGTGTCCGCTTGAGGGTGACTAACAATCAATAAGATTGTACTGTGAATACACAGGGTTACTCAAACGCCCAATGATAGTCTCTAAAGCTTAGGGTGAATGATAATCGTGAACTTCGGAGTGGTACTACCTTAGTGTACGGGTGAAATAGCTTCACCAAAGATTTTGAGCGGCAAGCTCACTCTCTCTAGTTAAATTGCAACAGAGAAAATAAGGTTAGTTGCAGACCTTATTAAAATTATTAAAATTAAAAAATTAAAAGAAAGTAGGTGTTTCCAATGGGTTTCCAAGAGGAAAATGTAACAGTCAACACTAATAATCAAGAGTACACCTGTGAGAATTGTGAATCAGTATGGCATATTAATAGAGATAATGATGTGGTAATTATTGCCGAACCTTTTCCACATTTTGATTGTCCTAACTGTGGTCATTCAATTGCGGTATAAAATATGGTTCGTTAGCTCAATTGGTTAGAGCATTCGGCTATTAACCGAAGGGTTGTAGATTCAAGTCCTACACGAACCGCCATGACAGGCTTTAGAGGTTTCGGTGTAAGTCCGTATAATTCTCCCCTACCAAAATCCCGATTGGGGATACCCTTAAAAAACTATACGAAGAAAATTACTAATCTTGGGGATATGGTTATGTAAGATAATTCGTACCATTGTGAGTTTTGTGCCGTTTTAACAATGGATATAAGCTCCCTTAGACAAGTGGGTTAAGTCGCCAGACCTTCAATCTGGAAACAGCAGTCCGAATCTGCTAGGGAGTACCACATGGATAACTAACGCTGCTCTTAGTTACCAGAAGAATATTAGGAGCAGTAAAGCTACGAATATGGTAGTCGGCAAAGGGATACAGTCGTTAAAGGCGAGATAAAGCTGAGTATCCCAACATGGTTCATTAGTTTAATTGGCAAAACAGGGTGACGATGTGTTGCTCAATTACAAGTTCGAGACTTGTATGAACCTCTTTCCGTTTTTGATAGCGGACATATACATCCCTCCTTTGTGTTATGGTGAGGAAATCCCTATAAGGTTTCCCTACTTATAGGGTTTCCAAACCAAACCTTTTTGTTGGGATATTTAAAGTAAAAATAAAATCTAAAAATAAAATCTAAAAATAATAATTAAAAATAGAAATAAAAATTAAATTAATTCTGAACAATTCAGAATTAAAAAATAAAAATAAAAATTAATTTTAAAAACTCAAAGGAGAGAAAACAAATGTTTAAGCTAGAGACTAATTCTAAGCGGCGAAATGGTGTAACTGTTCAACAGTTTCCAAAGTACGGAAAGACGATTGCGACTCTGAGTGGTGCAGGAGATAATGCACTTAATATCATTCAGAAGATTGTGAGCAAGAGCCAGAACACATTTAACTGGTTTGCTGTGGAGAATATTGACAAGCTACAGCTACGCAATCAGTATAAGGGAGTATGCAAGGTAAATGAAAAGGATGGGGATATCTTTAATGCTGAGTATGGTGTAGACCTTGCACGAGCAAAGTGCATGAACCGATATCATCGTGACCTTGACCCCATTCTTCGTAAGTATCTTGCAGAGGCACGTCGGCTAGTTGCTGGTTTTGAGCATTACATGTATGTACATAACATTGATTTTGAAAATGTTAAGTCTGTAGATGATATGCGTCTGTATGA
>JAFQXD010000021.1 GCA_017407115.1 Methanobrevibacter sp.
TTATATTAATTTCTTCGCTACCTCATATGTTATTAGAGATATTCGCATTTTGCTTATGGATGGTCGCTCTTGATCGTTTTAACAAATGGATTAGATACAAAATATCTAGGAAAAAACAAACAAGTACTAAGTTATTTTATGAATTCAAGTTAATATTAATCTCATATGTTAAATACGTTCTCCCATTAATTGTTATCGCAGCTTTCACCGAAACTTACGTTGCTGATTGGATTAGTCGTATATTAAGTTAAAGGAGGAGTACTAACATGGTTAAACAAATCGTTCTTCCAATTAAAGATTCAAATATCTTAAAAATGGTGCAGGATACACTACTTGATAGTTTTCGTGCTGGTCGTCGCAACTATACAATTTTCCAAGTTGGGAAAGCGACCTTGCTACGTGTGAGTGACGTAATGAAATTAAAGAAAACAGATGTCTTTAATCTTGATGGAACAGTCAAACAAACTGCATTTATTCATGATCAAAAAACAGGTAAGGGAAATACGTTATATTTAAAACCTGTCCAACAAGATTTAATGCTTTATCATGCATGGCTAATCCAACAAAACATGAATTCAGAGTGGTTATTTCCTTCAACTTCTCGTCCTGATCGTCCTATTACCGAGAAACAGTTTTATAAGATTATGGCACGAGTTGGAGATCTTTTAGGAATTAACTATCTAGGGACGCATACCATGCGTAAAACAGGCGCTTATCGGGTCTATACCCAGTCAAACTATAATATTGGCTTAGTGATGCATTTATTAAACCATTCAAGTGAAGCCATGACCTTAACGTATCTTGGATTAGATCAAGCTAGTCGAGAAACGATGTTAGACCAAATTGATTTTGGGTAATGAATGTTTAGAACTTAGTAGTCGTCCAAAAACGACTACTTTTTTTGTTGAATCGTCCTTGGACGATTCGATGCTTTTGACTTGTAAGAACAGGATTGAATGAAGCCATACTGTTCGCATATTTTTAGTGGATGAACAAACAAAATACGAGAGATTTTTTGTTCGTTCATCCATGGTTTTAGGAAAAAGAGGGACGATTTCGGAAGAAGAAAATCGTCTCTTTTTTTCTTCTTTTTGTATGACAAAAAGAAAGATCTTTTGCCCATTTTATTTTTATAAAATGGGTAGGTGGCGTTTGCGTAAAGCAAATCGACACAATCCAAAGGGGATAAAAGGGGAAAGTGAAACTTCCCCCTTTTCAAGCAACATTGTAATACAAGAACGAAGTGATTTGTATTACAATGTGATAGCTTGCAGTATTTATGGTTTTATATGGTCTATTTTGTTATAATGATTGTAACCGAATAGGGCGCAATGCTTATTACAAAATCAATGACAAAGGGCGATTGAGGAATGAGCGCTGGGGCATTTTATCTTTGAGGAGGCTATTTATGGATCAGAAAGAAGTATCACAAAATCAAACAAAGTACATTCAATTTCGATTATCTGAAGAACAATACAATAAGCTGAAAATTTCAGGAGAAACATATGGACTCTCTCCGAATCTTTATGCGAAAAAATTAGCACAAAAATCTCATTTAAAAAAACCTTATCTCGAACATGACCAAGCGAAATCTTTATTATTAGAACTCTCAAAACAAGGAACCAATTTAAATCAAATCGCCAAGAAACTCAATCAATTCGATCGGATGGACAACCAAGATAAAGAGCTGATCGAGGCTTTACGCTATACATACGGAGTACTCGCTCAAGCTCAAAAGGGGTATCAAGAGTTATGGCAACAATTGCAAAAATAAGCAATGGCGCAAGTGCAGCGAGCGCCCTTAATTATGCTTTAGGTCAAGACAGACCCATGCATGAAAAAACTGAACAGTGGCTACAAGACCATCAATTGGAACGTCCTGTGGAGCTGACAAATTGTCGGGCAGTTGCCGTGGGTGGAACCAACGGGATTGATCCCTTTATCGCCAAAGAACAATTTGATGTCATTCGACAACTTCATAACCAAACCAAAGAATCCAATCAGGTCTTGCGTATTACCCAATCTTTCGCCTTAGATGAACTGAATCCGAAAGTTCAAAAAGACTGGCAAAAAGCCAATGATTTAGGCGTTGAATTAGCAGAAAACCTTTATCCTAACCATCAAAGTGCTGTGTATACGCATTTAGACGGAAAAAATCACGTCTTACACAACCACATCATTGTCAATAAGGTCAATTTAGAGACAGGAAAGAAATTAAGAGAACAAAAAGGAGAAAGCGTTCAACGAGCACGAGAAATGAATGATCGACTCGCTTCTCGAGAAAACTGGCACATTTTAGAGCCACCAAAAGAGCGTCAAACAGAGACAGAAAAAGAACTAATCGCCAAAAATGAGTATTCTTACATGGATGATTTGAGAGAAAGAATCAATAAATCGCTTCAAGATGTCTCTGTGAGCTCATATGAGACGTTTAAAGAGCGTTTATTCGATAATGGTGTAATTCTATCAGAAAGAGGCCAAACGTTCTCATACGCCTTTTTAGACGCCAATAACAAGCAAAGACGAGCACGAGAGACCCGATTGGGTTCTGATTTTGGAAGGGAGACCATTTTACATGAGTTGGAAAACCGAGCAAGACAAAACGAATTTAGCGCTGTTGAACAAGGAGAACCAGCGATTACTCCGCTTGAGCGAGACACTCAACAAAGAGAATCAGAAATTGTTAGCCTTGAACAAGCAATTGAACCAAGAAAATCAGAAGCTCTCAAGCGAGAATCAACAATTAATCGATTTATTGACACAATCAAACAGTTTGCAGGACGAGTACCAGAACTTACTCAACGCGTTACAAGAAAATTAAAGCAAACAAAAGAGAAAATCCTCGATGATTTTGAACGTCGCTTTTCAAAGGACATGAAAAATTACGAGCAAGAACAACAGAAAAACCTAGAAAAACAAACGCACAGAGACGTACAGTCCGAAAAGAAACCAACCAGAGATTATGATCGGGGGATGAGTCGATGAATAAAGATGAACAACTCGTTGTTCAAGTATTAAATGCTTATAAAAATGGCAAAATTGATTTCAGTAACGTTCCAGAACTAGACCGCTTAGTCCGTCAAGAAGTTAATAAAGACTTTCGGGACTACCAAGAAAAAATAGAAGCTGTTGCGAATCAAAAAATTGAGTCTGCCATTCAAGAACAACTCCATCGTTTAGAGGCAGAAAGTTTAAAAGCAGACATACTGAAAGACATTCAAGTTGAAAAACAAGCATTACTCGCTTTGAAAAAAGAACTGAATGAACAAAAAGAGCAGATAAAAGCAGATCGCAAACGTGAGATTGTCGAACGTTACGGTATTCTGATTGCGAACATTGTCTGCCTGTTCTGTTTCTTAGTTGTCGGTATTCTCATCGGACGATGGATTTATAAAGGGATCTGGGATGGTTGGGGTTTGCATATTTTGTATGACACAGTGATGGAAATACAGCCTAAACATCCTTATGGGGCAGTTGTTCTTGGATTAGGTGGTTTTGGTTTAATCGGTGCTGGAATTTATGGCAGTTTTCGATTAATGTATACCGCTTCAACATGGTTTGATCAACGTCCAAAAATTTTCAAAAGAATCTTTCCGAAAAAATAGAGAGTGAGGGGATATTTTGGTTTTAGATAATAAATTAGGCTTAACCAATTCAGCAGAATTAGCCAAACAAGAAGAAATCTTAACGAAAAAAAGAGCCAAAGAATTGTTTGAGTCTGGCAAAATAGAGGATCTGGAAATTGGGACGTTTCAAGGCTTATCTGATATTCATCAGTTTTTATTCCAAGATATTTACGACTTTGCAGGAAAAATTCGAGAAGTGAATATTGCGAAAGGAAACTTTCAATTTGCGCCACGTATTTTTTTAGCGCAAACACTTGAATATATTGATAAATTACCTCAAGAAACATTTGATGAAATTATTGATAAGTACTCGGATATGAATGTGGCGCATCCTTTTAGGGAAGGCAATGGACGAGCCACTCGTATCTGGTTGGATTTAATTCTTAAAAATAAACTACACAAAATCGTCGATTGGAATCAAATTGATAAGGATGAATATTTAAATGCCATGATCCGTAGTACAGTCAGCACCAATGAGTTAAAATATTTGATTCAAAAGGCTTTAACCGATGATTTAGGTAAAGAACAATTCTTTAAAGGAATTGATGCGAGTTATTATTACGAGGGCTATTACGAAATTAAAACAGAAGATTTATAAATAACCGATACAAACAGACTGAGCAATATACAAATTGCTCAGTCTGTTTTCGTTACTGGATGATTTTGACCTTTGGTTTTAAATTTTTGAAAAAGATAAAAAAAGGCGAAGCCTATTATATATTTATCTTATATATTTTAATCTTTTGTTCTTTTGCGTGAAAAAAAAGTCAGTGTTTACAAGGATGTTCAGTTTTTTATAGCACCAAAAAACAATGCTTATAGCACCAAAAAACAATGCTTATAGCACCAAAAAACAATGCTTATAGCACCTTTATTATTTTATTTGGTGCTATATTGTGGTATAATAAAAGCATGAAGAAATTCCAGTCAAAGAATTTTTCTTCATGCTTAGCTAAACCACTCATAAAAGGAGTAGTTCTCATGGAAATTATAACAAAAAAATACCCTTATAACAATTACCAAGACAATGAAAGGACAGTGTGTTCTTTGAAAGAAATTGAGAAACGAAAAATTGTCGAACATAACGACCTGATTACAAGCGTTGCTAAAATGGATAAAACGCCCTTAAAGATTTTTGAATTAGCCGTGTCTTGTATTGATACGGAAAATCTACCCAAAGACAATATCATTTATTTATCAAAAGCTGAACTCTTTACTTTTTTTAAAGTAGACGATAATGGGAAACATACCCGTTTTAAAGAAGCCATTTCAAAAATGCAAGAACAAGCATTTTTTGAAGTCCGAGAAGAAGCAGGCAAGGGCTTTAAATTCAGACGGATACTACCCATTCCAACAGTTGAATGGACTGACTATGACGATAAGGTCATGATACGGTTTAATCAAGATATTATGCCTTATCTAATTGAGTTAAAGCAGAATTTCACGCAATATGCCCTATCTGACCTTATAGATTTAAACAGTAAGTATAGCATTATTCTTTATAAATGGTTGTCGATGAGTTACAACCAATATGAGCATTACAGTGCCAAAGGCGGACGGAGAGCGGAGCAAGTGGAAGCCTACCGCAATCCCTCCATTTCAATGCAAGAATTACGAACTATAACTGATACGACAACAAAATACGAACGTTTCACTAAATTTGAAACAAGAGTTCTAAGAGAACCGTTAGAAGAAATCAACACTCATACACATTTTAACGTGACCTATGAGAAAGTCAAAAAAGGGCGTTCGATTGATTCTATTGTCTTTCATATCACGAAGAAACCAGTTGCTAAAAATGAATATTATAAGCAAGAAGAACAAGACCCAGTTTATCTTGAAAACAAAGCAGACCGAGAAGCTAAACAAAAAATGCTTTTCGCAGAAGCTATGCAAAGTCCTTACACCAAGTTATTAGGCGAAAAATGGCTAATTAATGTTGCTGATATGCAAGATATAAGTACCATGACAGGACTTGCAGAAAAAGTTTACCCACTATACGATGAACTCAAAGAAGCAAGGGGATTAAAAGGGGTAGAAACACATCTATCATACGTTGCAAGTAAGCAAGAGGGCTATTCTAAACGAAACGTGGTTAAGTACCTTAAAACAGCCATTGAGGGTTATTTACCAACCGTTGCTTTACAAGACCTCGAACAACCTGAACGAGCCAATTATAAAAAGCCAAGAAGTTTAGAAGAAGTGGCAAAGGACTTTTTACCAGACTATCAGAACGAAACTAGCGAAGCGGAAAAAGAAGAATTGAGACGATTGAAAGCAGAAATTGATAAAAAGTTACGTGGCGAGGGCTTAGACCATGAGTGAGAATTTAAAAACTATTAAGGAGCTTGCGGACGAGCTAGGACTAGCTAAACAGACCGTTCAATACCATTTAAAGTTTTTGCCGACCGAAAATCGACAAAAAAACAATAGTGGTTCAATCGTCCTAAACCTTGAAGAACAAAAGTTTATCAAAAAAAGACTAACAAAAATAAAAAAAGTTCAACCGACCGAAAATCGACAAAAAACCGACCGAAAATCGACAAAAAGAAATGAAGAATTAAGCGTTAATAGTCTTTTGTTAGAACAAATTAAAGACTTGAAAAATAATAGAGATAAGCAATTAGAAAACAAAGATAAACAGCTATTACAAATGCAAAATTTGCTAGACCAGCAACAACGTCTAGCCTTACAAGATAAAAAGTTGTTAGAAGAATACAAAGCAGAAAATGACAGCTTAAAAGCTCTCAAAATGCCCTCACAGGAAACAGAATTCAAACACTTAGACAATCAATATAAAGATGAAGTGAACGCTCTTAAAGAGCATTTGGAAACTTTGCTGGAGCAAATCAAAGATCAAAAAAGGATAGAAGAACAAGAAAAACCAAGAAAATGGTGGGAACTATGGCGAAAATAGATGATTCAGTTAAAAAGAAAGTTCCAGAATTGCGATTTAAAGGATTCACGGATGAATGGGAAGAGC
>JAFQXD010000108.1 GCA_017407115.1 Methanobrevibacter sp.
ACATAGATGGTTTGATATAGTTATGTCAGAAAATAACTGGAATGATGAAAATCGTCCAGAAGATTCTGCATTTATATCCATTTGTTGTCTTCCTGAAATTAAGAAAGGATATTTAGAAGCAGTAAAGAAAGAAACTGACGAACATTGGTTCAAAGAAAACCATGAAAATGTCCTTAATGTTGATTTTGACGATATTTTGATGGAAAAAGCAGAAACTGAATATGGTACTGCATATGGCATGACAGATGAAGATGCCAAGAAAATTATAGAATTTATTGATAAGAACAAAGATAAACAGAATTGGTATCTGCATTGCCGTTCTGGACGTAGCCGTTCAGTTGCAACTGGTATGTTTATTAAAAAGTATTTACATGAAAAATACAATATTAATATCAGAGTTCGTGCACCTGTTCATGGTGTTATGGGAATGAACGGTTATATGTTCGATAAGTATTGTAAAGTCGCAAATCTTAAGGATAACAAGGTTTATTAATATGAGTAAATATTGGATTATTAAATGGTTGGTTATGCTTGCAGTTGGCGTCTGGACCATTGCATGGATTAAAACTGGTTTAAAGTTTGAAGGAACTATGAATACAGTTTTTACCACAATAGGTGTATTTCCTTCAATCTACTTCGTTGGTGAGTTTCTTGAAACGAATTTAAAAGATAAATTTAAAAAATAAGGAGTAAACAAATGATCATTTCACTTTGGGCAATCGTCGCAGCAATTCTTTGCATTTGGTTAATCTGCAAGAAAAAGAACTTCCTTGGTCTTCCTTGGCTGGTTCTCGGTTGTGTATTAATCTATACATTCTTGCCGTTGATTCTTTTCATTGCTTTAATTTATGGCTGTATCTGTCTATTGAGTAAGCTATAAATAATATATGATAAGCAATCAAGAATATCACGATTTCATAGAACGTTATAGACACATCGTCTTTTCACTCACTGCTGAATTGCTATATAAATACGTAGTATACCCGATTGGGTGGAAAGATAATCAACGAATTCATAGAGATGATTATCACGAATATAATTGGTATGATATTCAAAGATTTAATGACAACAATAAATTGGTTATACCTGACGGACCATTTGAGTTAATTGATTTACATGTATTTAGAATAAAAAATCCAAATCCTGTAATAGATAGACTTAGAAAGGGTATGTCACAATATGAAAGTTTTGTGTATATAATTTCAAGAGTTACAGATACACATTTTTCAGATGTAATTGACCGATATGCAAAAAGAGATTGTGATTGCACATTAACTACGGATTGTGCTGAAACTTTAGCAAGAAAATTAAAATCTTTTTGGAAGTTGACTTAGAAAGTCAACTTTTTTCTATATTTACACATGTAGAGGTTAATATGTGTAAATATTGTGATAACATTAAAGAAGAAATTGATTCATTAGAAAGACAAGATGCTGATTTATTAGGTCAGCAAGGTGTAGGAACTGATCTTATAATCGTTAAGAAAGGTGATAAATATTATTTCAATGTCATCGGCAGTTTTGACAGTGTAAAGGAATCTGTAGAAATTGAATTCTGTCCAGTTTGCGGTAGAAAGCTTAATGGTGACTTAAGTAATTACGCCCATGATTATTGTTATGAGAATATAAATTCTCCATATAATCAGACAAGTGCAATAATTGAAGCAGCATGGAAAGCAGTTCCAGCATATACTGGTTATTGTGGTTCAACAGCACGTTATCAAGAAGCTTATAGAAATGCTGATGAATATTATAATAACAAATATCATGGCGGTACATCAAATGATGCTTTACTAGATTTGATAGATACAATAGAAGAAAAACGCAAACCTAAAGTTACACCAAATTATCATTATCACGGTGGTGGAATAAGTGGTTAAAAATGTAAAACAGGTATTTACAAGATACCTGTTTTTTATTATATTTAAAATTAATGTATAAGGAGTAAATTATGTCTTTTCCATTTGAAAAATGTTATGACCCAAAAGAACTTGAAGGTTACGGTATCTCAGTTA
>JAFQXD010000109.1 GCA_017407115.1 Methanobrevibacter sp.
AAAAATGTAAAACAGGTATTTACAAGATACCTGTTTTTTATTATATTTAAAATTAATGTATAAGGAGTAAATTATGTCTTTTCCATTTGAAAAATGTTATGACCCAAAAGAACTTGAAGGTTACGGTATCTCAGTTAATTTAGATAGTCTTGGTAACACATCGTTTCTGTATAAAAAGGTAGAAATTGGTTATCTTCTGGATATTCCAGGTGAAGGATTTGAAATCGCAACGTCATTTAAGATTAATGACTGTGATTATTATCTTCTTACTGACAAGTTTGAAGTTGAACCGATTTATAAGCGGATGAGAACATGGCGAAGGGATGAATCAGGAAAGACATATCTTGAAAAAGAAAAATTGCTTCGTTGGGAAGATACGACATTATCTGAAATAGATTTTCATGATCAGCTTCTCGCACGTCTTGTCAGAGCAATCGAAATCTATGAAGCAAAGTTACCTATTCTTATGGAGAAGTTCCCTTGGATTGTAAATCATAAGAAACGTAATATGTCTGATGAAGAATGCATTGAGTATAATCTTAAGTTGGATGAAGGTAATGCAAAGTTATTGAATGGTAACGATATTACTGCACATAAGTTTAAGACAGAGTATAAGAAACTTAACGCTTCTACAAATATTGATATTACATATTGGTTAGTAACAGTTAAGTCTGCTGTTGTAACAGGTATTATCAATGGACAAGAAATTTTTGAACCTGAATTAATTAGATATTTTGTAAGACATGACCGATTTGGCGGTAATAAGATTCTGATGAAACTTAATTCTGAAGATTTTATGTCATTACAAGGACTTATAATGTAAAGCCTATGGGATTGATTAATGTTGGTAAAATTAAAAAAGTAACACCACAAGAACATTATGATAGTCTTAAAACCATAGCAGATAAAAAGCAGTTTTTAAGAAAATGTTGGGTTACATTAAATCCATATGGTTGTGATTATATATTCCCAGGTGATAATTTAATAAAACGTGGTGAAATTTATCTTAAAAGAAAATGAAATACTATATTCTCAGTGATTTACATATTGATTTCTATGAAGCATATGCGGTCAAGCCTGCCCGCTATAAGATGGCTGATCCCGCTGAAGATGTGACCATAGATACACTGGAATATATTTGGAATACTCATTTCTTGCCAGAGGCTGATGCAATAATTCTTGCAGGCGATTATTCAAATGATTATTTGCGGTTCTCTAGGATGATTCCTTGGATTGCCAAGAAATACCCAGAAGTATATTTGGTTTTGGGTAATCATGACTTAACATGTAGGGGTGCAACAGATTCAAAATCTAATTTGCAGTTTACGTCTAGTGAACAAAAAATTGCAAAGATGAAAGAAATCTGTGATGCAATTCCAAATGTTCATTTTCTTGACGGTAATATCGTTAATGGTATTGGCGGTTGTATGGGAATGTGTGATTTCAAGTGTGAAGCACCTACTTATGGGTTAGATGCATTTACTGCTTGGAAACGGAACTGGTATGATGGGAAACATTGGCGATAT
>JAFQXD010000110.1 GCA_017407115.1 Methanobrevibacter sp.
ATAAATATTGTACGAATCCTTATGTTCTTTTATAAGATCATTTAAGTCATTGTCCGTTAAATGTTCTTCAATTTTTGCGACTTTCATGATTATTATATATGAACCTCATAAGGTATAAACTTTTCCAAAAAAACTATAATTAAAATTATTGGGATGGTTTTTGAAACTCCGGATATGAGTGTATTACTATCTTTCAATTCTAATTAAATTAAAATTCGTTGTAAATTAATTTTTTCATTCACATTTTAAGCATGATTTCAATTTACAAAGTTCACATTTTAGTGATGAAAATTCAAAGGATATTCAAAAAAATGAAGATTTTACAATTATTTAAATATTTGGATGGAAAAACATGATTGATAAGAATGTAAATTACATCAAATTCTTTTTAAAGATCATTAAAGATTTTGATGAAAGCACTATTCTTAATCCTGATTTGAATGGGATTAAAACTCCAAAGTTGGAGATTGAAGAATTAAAAATTAATAAAGATGCATTAAATGAATTCTGTATTGAAAATTCAATTACTAAAAATGTTCTTTTTTTAGCAGGAACATGTTTGCCATTAAATAGATTTAATTTTTCCAAAAAAAATTTAATTTTCCATGAGAACAATATAATTTTCACTACAAATTTGTAATTGCTGATTTTTTAAATTGTTCTCAAGTAAGTTTTTTTTTTTTAAATTGGTAATCATGGATATTCATCTGAGCCTTTAAGGAATAAGCAGAGTTACAGTTAACATTCTCCAAATGAGTTGAGATGGTGGTTTGAGGCGGCAATGTAACTCATGAGTCTTTAGGTATTAAAAAAATGAGGAGGGGGAAATGATAAAACTTCCCCAAGAGGTTTTAATATTACTCTTTTCATGTTGTCAAGTGAATGAATTACACGGCTCTATCTCCTTCTTCACCAGTTCTTATTCTAATCACGTTATCGATTGGATAAATGAATATTTTTCCATCCCCAATATTTCCAGTGTATGCACCTTTTTTAATTGCTTCTATAATGGTGTCTACACCTTCATCTTTTACAACGATTTCAATACGTGTTTTTGGAATTAAATCAATACAGTAGCTGGATCCCCTGTAAGTTTCTCTAATTCCTCTTTGGCTTCCTCGTCCTTTTACTTCAGTGACGTTCATACCTTCACAGCCCACTTCTAAAAGGGCTTTTTTGACGTCCTGGTATTTTTCTTGTCTTATAATGGCAACTATACTTTTCATTTTTACACCTAGTTAAGATTATATGCTGACTCTTTATGAAGATTTGCATCGAGACCTCCGATTTCTTCATGGTCTTCTACTCTTATTCCACCTAATGATTTATCCAGAACTTTAGCAAGTATAAAGCTTATTATAAATGAGTATCCAAGGGTGGCAACAATACTGATTATTTGAATAACTACCTGGTTAGGATTTCCTGCAATTAGTCCTGCAACTCCACCTACGGAAGGCACTGCAAAGATTCCTGTTGCTAGTGCTCCCCAAACTCCAGACATTCCGTGAATTCCCCATACATCCAAAGCATCGTCGTATCCGAGTTTTGCTTTTAAGTAGTATATTGCAAAGTATGATACAAATGGGGCTACTGCACCAATTACCATTGCGCCTGGAACATCAACAAATCCTGCTGCAGGAGTAATAGCAACAAGTCCTGCAACTGCTCCGGAAATCGCACCTAAAACTGTAGGTTTTCCGACAATGTAAGTGTCCAATGCAGTCCAGATGATTAAACCTAATGCAGCAGCAACATTTGACACGATTATTGCATTTGCTGCAAGTCCATCAGCTGCAAGACCTGATCCTCCATTGAATCCCATCCATCCGAACCAGAGTAATGCCGCACCAAGCACTGCATATCCTAAGTTGTGTGGAATTAATGATGTGTCTTTTCTTTTACCTAATACTAATGCAACGGCCAGTGCTGCTACACCGGAGTTCATGTGAACAACTGCACCGCCTGCAAAATCAAGTGCACCTAATTGTGCTAGCCATCCTCCGCCCCATACCCAATGGGCTACAGGGATATAGACTAAGCATGCCCATACTATTACAAAAATTACCCATGCTTTTGTTTTCATCCTTCCAACTAATGCTCCTGAAATAAGAGCTACAGTCAAACCTGCAAAGGCACATTGGAACATCACAAATAATAATGTTGGAATTGTTCCAGTTAAATCATCTAATGCAATTCCTTGCAAGAAGAAATTTGTAGGTGATCCAATAAGACCTGAAATATCGCTACCAAATGCAAATTGATATCCGAATATTACCCAAATTATACTTACAATTGAAAATGCAATAAAAGTTAAAAAAATTGTGTTTAAAACATTCTTACGTTTACTTAATCCTCCATAAAAAAATGCAACAGCAGGAATGCTCATTAAAAGTACGAGTAAACTGCAAATGAGTATCCATGCTGTGTCTCCTGCACTAAACATTATATCCATTTTATCTTCTCTATAATAATTTAATTTAAAATAATTTATAATCCGATATTATCGGAATTAATTTACCGGAAGTACTCTTCCGATATAGGATTATAGTAGTTTATACTATTTAAAGATTTGTATTTCTAAGCATGCACCGAAACTTAAATAATTTTTTCCAGATTTTTTTAATATTCTCCCTTTTATAATAACAATGTTATAATTTTGTCTGAAGCAGAATCAAAATTTTTATTAATAAAAAGAACAATAAGTATTTATTGTAAGAATAATC
>JAFQXD010000111.1 GCA_017407115.1 Methanobrevibacter sp.
CTTGACAGCATTGATTTTTTTTAGAAAAATTAATTAATTATTGTTTGAACCTCTCCTGCTTGTAGAAGCTGGAGATTCTTAGGTCATGCATATTGTTTTGTCAAAGCATTTCCATTCATATTTATATGTGAATTTGCCTTGACCAATAGGTATGAAATCTACTAAGCATAGCATCGTTGAACCAGCGACGCGTAAACCTTCGTCTAAAATATTTTTCGCAGCATTAACATCTCTTTTATGTACTGTGGGGCAATGTGGGCATTCCCATTCTCGTTCTTCTCGACCTAAGCCATGATTTATTTCTCCGCAAACATTGCATTTTTTACTGGAAGGAAACCATTGATTGATTTGTATGAATTCTCGTCCATACCATTCGGCTTTGTATTTTATCATGTCAATGAGTTTTCCCCATCCAATTTCATGAATGCTGCGACTTAAGTTGCTTTTAATCATTTCTCGGATGTTTAATGTTTCCATGGCTATGAATTTGCAGTGTTTGACAATATTGTAGGATATTTTATGGTAATAGTCATTGACTACGTTGTTTTTCTTGTTAATCCATTTTCTAAGCTTTTGTCTTGTTTTTTTCCAGTTGGATCCACCTTCTTTTTGACGGCTGAGTTTTTGTTGGTAATGTTGTATTCTGCCGTTTATTTTTTTCAAGTCAGGTTTCTGTATGGTTTTTCCGTTGGAAAATGTTAGGAAGTCTGTTAATCCCACATCAATGCCCACATATAATCCATGCTCTGAAAATTCATCTTTAGGTTGTATTTTTTCCATTTCATATACAATGCAAACGAACCATGAGCCGTTTTCTTTTAGGATTGTTGTTTCTTTGATTTTACCCGTAATGTTTCGTTTGTGTTTGACTTCAATGAATCCGAGTTTGTTTAATCTTAATCTATTTCCTTGCCATCTTATAGTACCTTTAACTCCCTCTTTTGTATGGTATTCGTTGTTTCTGAGGGTGATGGATTGTACTGGATTTTTTTTAAGTGATTTAAATTTAGGAAATCCAGTTCTGCCATCATTGTATCCGTTATATGCTTTGATTAGGCGGTCGGTAGATGCTTGAATGCATGTGGAATCTGCTTTTTTCAAAAATGGTTTTTGTTTTCTTAGAGTTTTTACGATTTTTTGTGTGTAATTGCGGTCGACTTTATATTGGTTGCCAATGTTAAATTCTTTGACTAGGTTTTCACGGTACATACTATATTCTAATGTTTTATTGAATACATAACCACTGGCACGTAAATTGAAATTCAATGCCCTTTCTAAATCTTTATCAGGAACAAATTCAATTTTCTCAGTCAAAATAAAAACCTTTTCAACCATTATAACAAACTACTCCTAAATACACACATTTAATCATATAATATTTTAAACAAAGGAAAAAAGAACATTTTTATAGTCATCTTTTAATTTTCCTTTTATTAAAAACATGCATGGATTCAAAAGAACCCATATTTTTTTCAAAGGAAAAAAAAATAACTGGGACTGTCCACTATTTAAATTTGATGCCAATGTGGGGAACTAGGGTTTTTATCAGTTGAAATTGCACATTGGCCTCATTTCAAAAAGAAATAAACTCATTAAAAATTCAACATTGTTTAATTAAAGAAAGACCATATTA
>JAFQXD010000022.1 GCA_017407115.1 Methanobrevibacter sp.
TAAGTAAATTGAAGTAAAATTACTTTATAAATTAAAAAATAGGACAAAATTATCTAAAAATTCAACGGAAATATAACAATGTTATATAAAATTACTAAAAAAATAAAATTCAATGAAAATTACTTAAGTTTCGGTGCATGATTTCTAAGATGAAAATTTTCAATTTAAATATTCAAAAATACTAAAAATTATAGTTATATGGAGTTTAGAATTGCAACCGGAAATATAATTATGTAAAATATATAAATCTTGGAAAATATTTCCTAACTTGTCCATATAATATATTATTATAGAAAATCAAGAAAAATGAAGATAAATTTCTAGTTTAAATTTTGCTATTTTCAAAACATTTATATATTAATGCCGACATAACTATTAGTCGGAAGGAAGTTTCCTTCCGACTATGTATTTAATTAAATTCATTTAGTCAAAAGTGTTTTTCCACTTTTCATATTATTAAACTAGTGGTGAATATACTCAAAAAATGATGTGAAAAAATGTCAGCAAAAGATAACAAATTAGACCAAGTAATTAAGACAATCGAAGCAAATGATATAAAATTTTTGAAGTTACAGCTCTCAGACATTCATGGATTGCCAAAAAGTATGGCTGTACCTCTTAAAAAAGCAAATGATGTTGAAGATATTGTAAATGATGGATTATTGTTTGACGGTTCATCAATTGCAGGTTTAGCTTCCATTAATGATAGTGATTTGCTTGCAAAACCAGATATTGACACTTTCTCAACAATTCCATGGAGGCCTGAGGTACAGGGTACTGCCAGATTCATATGTGATATTTTCACTACTGATGGAAAACCATATGACGGGGATCCAAGAGGCGTTCTTAAAAAATCATTAAAATTAGCAGAAAAAAGAGGATATCAATTTAATATGGGTCCTGAACCTGAGTTCTTCATTATAAGAAAAGATGAAAATGGAAGATATGTTCCTGCAGATGAAGCAGAATACTTTGATGTGGAACCGTTAGACCAAGGTACTGACATTAGAAGGGAGATTGTACTCGGTTTAGAAAAGTTGGATTTCGATGTTGAAGTAAGTCACCATGAAGTGGCAGCAGGACAACACGAAGTCGATTTCAAGTATGCTGATGCTTTAAAAACAGCTGATGCAGTCATAACATTTAAAGAGGCTGTTAAAGCAGTTGTCAATAATTTAGGTTTCAAAGCGACTTTCATGCCAAAACCATTCCTCGGAATTAATGGTAGTGGAATGCACTGTAATCAAAGTCTATTTAAAGATGGGGAAAATATTTTCTATGACCCAAATACTGAAAATCAAATATCACAGGAAGCATTATACTTCATTGGAGGACTTTTAAAACATGCTCCTGCCCTATCAGCAATTTTATCTCCAACCGTTAACTCTTATAAACGTTTGGTGCCAGGTTATGAAGCACCATGTTACATTGCTTACGGATTTAAAAACAGGTCAACATTATTAAGAATTCCTGCATCCCGTGGATTAGGTACAAGAATCGAATGCAGATCAGCTGACCCATCATGTAATCCATACCTTGCATTTGCTGTATTACTTGAAGCAGGTTTGGATGGTATGGATAATAAAATTGACCCTGGTGAACCAACTGAAGAAAACCTGTTTGCATTTTCAGAAGATGAAATTGCCCAGAAAGGAATTGATAATTTACCAACAAGTTTATGGGAAGCATACCATTCCCTAGAAGAGGATGATGTAGTCATAAATGCTCTTGGAGATAAAGTATTCAATCAGTTCTATAATATCAAAAGGGCTGAATGGGATTCATACAGGATACAAGTATTCGATTATGAAAGGGATGAATACCTAAACGTATAGTTATTCAATTATCTGAATTGGTGGAAAAGATTGAAGAGTTCTCCACCAATCAAAAAATTTTTCTGGAGGTTGAAAATAAGAAGGAGTCATTAAAAGTCAGGGATATTTTGTAAACGGTTTGAAATTTTAGAATTATTAATTTTAAGGCATATTGTAATTTTAGAATCAAGATTTTATGATTATTATTTTTAAAAGGCATATTGTAATTTTAGAATATTTTTTATATAAGGCATATGTAAATTGAGGGTAGAAAAAATGTGTGGAATAGCAGGTGTAATATACAAGGATAAAAAAGCTCACCCTGTAGGTGAATCCTTAACATCAATGTTGGAATCTCTACAGCACAGGGGTCCGGACTCAGCAGGTTATGCAATATATGGCAGTTTGGATTTTCCTGAAAATTATTATCAGTTAAACATTGAAGTAAAAAGAAAAAGGGGAGCATTGGATAATTTAAAATCATTATTAACTCAAATAAGTCCAATATTTGAAGAGCAGTTAATCGAGTCTGTAGGAGACTCAGACGTATATAAATGTAAAATAGCATTGGATGAGTTTTCTCTTTTAAAACCATATATACGTGAAATAGATGAATTGGAAAATGTAAGGGTTATCAACGGTTCACATTCATTTGAAATGATAAAGGATGTTGGAAAAGTAAAGGATATTGCTGAAAGATTTGATGTTCAAAGCAGAATGGGAACACATGGAATAGGACATACTCGTTTTGCAACTGAAAGTGGTGTAGACCGTTATCATGCACACCCATATCAAAGCTACATCATACCGGACATAACAGTAGTTCATAACGGACAGATTACCAATTACTGGAAAATAAGAGATCCGTTAGAAAGAAAAGGCCATACTTTCGAATCATTCAACGATACCGAGTGCATTGTTCATTATATGGCAGATAAACTCAACCAGGGATACAAACTGGAGGAAGCTTTAGACCAAGCAGTAATTGATTTGGATGGTCCATTTTCAATATTGGTGGGAACACCTAATGGAATAGGCATTGCAAAGGATAAACTTGGTCTCAGGCCGGGCGTAATGGTGGAAACTGATGAAATTTTTGCAATAGCATCAGAAGAGATGGCATTGCATGATGTTACAAATTCCAATCAGATAGAACAAATTTACCCTGGTGAAACAAGGGCTTACACCATCTAAGGGGGTTTATCCATGAAAGAATATGTTATTGATGCAAATGAAATGGCTGAAAAAGAATTAAACCGTACCATAAAAGAACAAGCAGCATATCATGATAAACTCATTATTGAAAATCCCGAATCCAAACACAATATCTGTGCAGGTTTGACTGAGGATGTGGACATAGAAATCAATGGTTCTGCAGGTTATTTTGTTGGGACAATGGTTAACGGACCACGGATACACATCAACGGAAATGCAGGCTGGTTTGCTGGAGACAACATGACCGAAGGGGAACTGATTATTGAAGGTACAGCAGGTGATGGTGCAGGACAGGGAATCTATGGTGGAACAGTACTGGTAAAAGGAAGTACTGGCTCAAGAACAGGGGAAATCATGAAAGGTGGAACCGTAATAATTGGAGGGAACAGCGGATACATGACAGGATTGCTTATGATGGGCGGAAAACTCATAATCCTCGGTGATGTAACAGATGATGTTGGTGAATCGATTATGCGAGGAAGCATATTTGTTCTTGGGAATGTGAAAAGTTTAGGAAAAAATGCTGTTATGGAAAAAGCCACAACTGAAGATATAAATGATCTGAAAGAAGTTTTAACCGAATACGGTTTTGAGCTTACTGACAGTGATTATGCGAATTTCAAAAAAATTGTTAATATGCAATAGGGGCTGATAAGATGAGTGAACATAGAATAGCAATGGTTGGAACTCCATGTGAAATTATGGCAGCCTCCAAAATTCAACATTATACCGATAGTCCTATTGATGTTAAACTGGGCTTGTTTTGTATGGAAAATTTTTCATATAAATACTTTGAAAATCTCTTGGAAGAGTACGATTTGAAAATGGAGGATATTGAAAAATTCCAAATAACTAAAGGATTTGTATTTTTATCATTGAAAACCAGAGAGACAGTGAAAATACCGATATCAGTAGCTAAAAGAATAATCAGAAAAAACTGCAATATATGCGTTGAATTGACATCAGAAACATCTGATATTTCAATAGGTTCAATAGGATCAGATGAAGGATGGTCAACATTGATAGTCCGAACAGAAAAGGGTGAGGAAATTGTCAATGGAGCATTGGAGCAAAAATTCATTGAAGCTAAAGAGCTTACGGAATCACAATTCAGTTTGCTGATGAAACTTGCAGAAAATAAAATAAATAAAAATCTGGAAGAGATAGAAAAAAGAGAATTCCTGGCTAGACCTGTATTGTATCAAAGGGAAAAATCCGATGATTCAATTGCAAGTGAAGTTTCAGAGTCTAAATTCTTAGATTTAAAATCAAACGTCATTGACATTGGAGCATGTGTGCTCTGCGGAGCATGCGAATACGTATGTCCGGACAATCTGATAACAATTGATGATACAAAACCTATTATGAAAGGGGAATGCCCTCAGGATTGCCATGCATGCTTTGCAGTTTGTCCAAGAACTTTCATACCTGAAGATTTGAGAAATGACAACTCAAAAGCAATCGGAGACTTCATAAAAGTTTTGTCCGTCAAATCCCTAAAGCACAGTCAAGGTCAGGACGGTTCCATTGTTACAACATTGCTTGATTATTTATTGACTAATGACATTGTAACTGAAGCGCTCATTGTTGATAAAGAGGATTATTTGGCCTGGAAACCGTATGCTAAACTAACAAGTGATATTGATGAGGTTATTAAATCCGGGGGAACAAAATATTCTGTCTGTCCAGTATTCAAACCATTAGGAAATGTGGATGAGGGGGTGAATTAGATGTCATTTACTGTTGAAAGGAAAATAGAGATATGTAGACAGAATAATGATAGGCCTGGCTGTTGCTGGTATTTATGTGACAATCCTAAAAAATCCTCATGTAAAAACTGTTACAGTTGTTATTCAAATTGTCCTCATGGCGTTTATGAAGTTATTAATGATGAACCTCTGCCAATACATCAGGAAAACTGTGTAGGATGCAAAATCTGTGAAGAGATGTGTCCAACACATGCAATATATGTTAGGCCGCTTGTTGATGAAGGAAGAGGAGTATGGTCAAATTCAACAATGGTTGAAATTAAACGTAAAAGCCAAACAGGTTCATATAAGGTACGCGGTTGCGGATTAACCAGGAAAATCCCAACATTTGATGATTTAAGCATATTGCCTGCACAAGTGTCAAGACCTCCAATTGATTCATACAGGGAAACATGTAAAACTTCAGTAGTGCTTGGAGACAGGTTTGCAGAAAATCCAATCGAAATCGATACTCCTATTATGATTGGGGCAATGTCATTTGGTGCGCTAAGTAAGGAGGCAAAAATGGCATTGGCTATTGGAAGCAGTAAAGTAGGTTCAATAACCAACACAGGTGAAGGAGGAATGCTTCCTGAAGAAAGACATTACGCAGATAAGTTGATTGCCCAGTATGCATCAGGTCGTTTTGGAGTATCAGCCAGCTATTTAAACAATGCAGAAGCTGTTGAAATAAAAATAGGTCAGGGTGCAAAATCAGGTATGGGAGGACACCTGCTTGCCCATAAGGTAACAGCAGAAGTGGCTAGAGTCCGTAACATTCCTGAAGGAACTTCCGCTTTAAGTCCAGCCAGACATATGGATATTGTCGGACCAGAGGATTTAGGTATGAAAATCGATCAGTTGAGGGAAATCACTGATTGGAAAATACCTATTATTGTAAAATTTGCCGCTGGTAGGGTGGAACAGGATGTAAAAATTGCGGCAAAAGCCGGTGCAGATATAATTGTAGTTGATGGTATGCAAGGAGGAACAGGTGCTGGGCCTGAAGTGGTTACAGAACATGCTGGTATTCCTACAATAGAGGCAATTGTAAAAGCTGATGATGCTCTTAAAGACATCAATTTAAGAAGTGAGGTAAGTCTTGTGGCCGCAGGCGGAATAAGGTCCGGAGCTGATGTGGCAAAAGCAATAGCTTTAGGTGCCGATGCAGTATATATTGCGACATCTGCTTTGATTTCAATAGGATGTAAGGTTTGCCAATCCTGTTCTGAAGGAATTTGTCCGAAAGGAATTGCAACACAGGAAAGGGTACTTAGAAGAAGATTGGATCCTATAAGAAAAGGCCAGCAAGTTGCAAATTATATTGAGGCAATGACTCAGGAAGTTACCTCTTTAACTCAACAAGCTGGAAATACAGATATAGAAAATCTTGAACGCCAAGATCTTGTTGCATTAACAATGGAAGCTTCACAATTAACTGGAGTGCCAATGGTGAGAAATTAAAAATCAATTTAGGAGATATTATTATGGCAGCATTCGATAGAATTAAATCTGGAATTCCCGGACTTGATAAAGCATTGGACAATATTCGTTTAGGGGATAATGTAGTATGGAATGTTACAAATTTAAATGAGTTTTCTTACTTTGTCAATCCTTATGTAAATCAAGCAAAAGAGGATAATAGGAACTTGATATACATTCGATTTGCCAATCATCCTCCATTAATAGAGATGACTGAAGAAGATTTCAGATTACTTGAAATGGAACAGAACAATCCTGACACGGAATTTTCCATGATAGAACGTGATGGGATTAAAATATATCAAGTAGATCCCTATAAACAATTTGAAACATTTACATTGGAAGTTCACAGAATTATAGAAAAAGAGGGTTTCGATGCATTCTATGTTTTTGACTGTTTAAGTGACCTTCAGGCCGTTTGGTCAACAGATTTGATGATGGGTAATTTCTTTAAAGTTACCTGTCCATTTTTATTCCAATTGGATACAGTAGCATTTTTCCCAATTCTTCGTGGAAGGCATTCATATGAGGCCATTGCTAAAATTCGTGAAACAACTCAGTTATTTCTGAATGTATACTCAAATTCTCCGGAGGAAGTTTATGTCACTCCATTAAAAGTATGGAACAGATATTCTCAAACCATGTTTTTAGGACATAAATTCAATCCAATAACAGGCTTTGTTAAAGTTCTGCAGGATGGTCAGGAGGTCAGTAAATATTATAAGACCATCAATTCGGACAAATATCAAAATGAACAAACTTTGGACAGTTGGGAAAGATATATGCTTCAGGTTAGAAGGGAGTATGAGGAAGGCAGAAATATCGATGATGAGTGCGATAAGATTTGTGAGCTAATGATGACGAAAGATGAGAAGATGCTTTCCAAAATCAGGGAATACTTTACATTTGAAGATTATATCACAATCTATGACCGTCGTGTAGGCAGTGGTTTGGTAGGGGGTAAAACCTGTGGAATGCTGCTTGCAAGAAAAATAATTGAAAAAGACCGTCCAGACATATACAGCAATTTTGAACCTGACGATTCATTTTATATCGGTTCGGATTTATTTTATACCTACATTGTTTCAAATGATTTATGGGATATTCGAGTAAATCAAAGAACAGAAGAGGGTTATTATAAATACGGCAAACAGCTGGAGGAAGCTCTTAAAAAGGGTACTTTTTCAGATCAGATTAAAAAGGAATTCATACGCATTTTGGATTATTTCGGACAAAATCCAATCATTGTAAGATCCAGTAGTTTTCTTGAAGACGGGTACGGTAACGCTTTTGCCGGAAAATATGAATCAGTGTTCTGCGTAAATAGAGGCACTCTTGAAGAACGTTTGGCTGCTTTTGAAGAAGCGGTGAAAGTTGTATATTCAAGCACAATGAATGTTTCCGCTTTAGAATATAGGAAATTAAATGGTTTAGATGATGCTGATGAACAGATGGCTCTTTTAGTTCAAAGGGTTTCCGGCTCTTATTATGATGATTATTTCTTCCCGACCGCTGCAGGCGTAGGATTTTCATACAGCCCATATTCACCTCTTCCAGATATGGACAATAGCAAAGGTATGCTAAGACTTGTAATGGGTCTTGGTACAAAAGCTGTTGACAGGACTAAAAAGGATTATCCAAGAATTATTAATCTTGATAAACCCGAACTGACTATGATGAAGGATATTAAGGAAAAGCATAGGTATTCTCAACATTATCTGGATGTAATTGATTTGAAAAATGTTTGTCTGCATGATATCTCAATTGATGAGGGTTTGGAAGTTATTCCAAATCATGCAAAAAAAGTTTTAATAGAACACGACCGTGATGCAGAGAGAATGTTTCGTGAACGTGGACAACGTCGTGAGATAGTATTTGTTAATTGTGAGGGTATTGTAAAAAATCATGAGTTTATTGATGAGATGAAAGAAATTCTGAATACCTTGGAAACTGCATATGACTATCCTGTTGACATTGAATATACTGTTAATTTTGGAGAAGATAATTCTTTTAATATAAACTTATTGCAATGTCGCCCTCTTCAGGTTTCAACAAATAATGAGGATATTGAAATGCCTGAAGATAAAAATGTATTCTTCCATATTAAGGAATCTTCTATGGGCATGTCACGAAAGAATAAAATTGATACAATATGCTATGTTGATCCGCATAAGTATTATGAATATCCATATGCTCAAAAAAGTTCATTATCTCGTGTAATAAGTGAGGTAAATGCTTATTGCAGAAATAATGATAAGACTGCCATGTTGATAGTTCCTGGAAGAATTGGTACTTCATCTCCGGAATTGGGTATTCCTGTTGTGTTTGCAGATATTAGTCATTTCTCTGCAATTCTTGAGGAAGCGTATAGTGAAGTCGGTTATATGCCTGAATTATCTTTTGGAAGTCATATGTTCCAGGATTTGGTAGAAGCAGAAATATATTATGGAGCATTATTTGAAAACGAGAAAAAAATCGAGTTCAATAAAGATATGATATTTGATTATCCGAATATTCTAAAGGATATAAATCCTAATTTAAGTGATGATATATATTCTATGGTGCAGGTCATTGATTTTGATGATAATGAGGCGGTGGAATTTTATCATGACATGAATAAGGATGAAACAATGTGTATTTTTAAATAGTTATGCATAGGTTTAATCAGTATAATGGATTATATTCCATTATTTTTGGGCAGGTGGGTGGGACATATGCCTTTTTTATTTGTAGTAATTCTTTTTTTCCACAAAAAAGATTTTTCAAATAAAAGAAAAATGTATGACAAAATATTCGATGTGATTAATGGCCCTATTATTTAAAATAGGGTTATTTTCACATGTTTTTTTTTTAAGATAATTTCAATGAGTTATACAATTATTAGTATGCTTATAAGATAACAAAATGTCTTGATGATATAAATTATTCTTTTTGATATTTGAGCTATGCCATATATGATTCATACTAGTGAAAAATAACTATTATATGTCCTTATTTTTGAAAATATTTATATAATATGAACTATATAACAATTGTTATTGCAATATAACAATTGTGATAATCCAATAAGGGAGGGTAATATATGTGTGAAATTTTTTGTTTTAATTCAAATACGCCAAAAAAAATAAATAACTGTTTGGAATGCTTTTATAATCACTCTGAAGAACATCCACATGGATGGGGATTGGCCAATATGCAATCCGATGAATTTGTTATAGATAAAGAGCCAGTAAAAGCAACATGTAGTCAACATTTAAAAAATATATTATCCAATCCCGTTATTGGAAAAAATGTTTTTGCTCATATTAGGCTGGCCACCGTGGGTGAAATAATTTCTCCCAACTGCCATCCATTCACGGAACTTGATGATAATAATCGATCTTGGTTGTTGATTCATAATGGAACCATATTCGACTATCCGAAACTCGACGAATACAAAGATAAGGAAAAAGGAGATACGGATTCTGAAAGAATACTTTTATATATCATAGATAAGGTTAACGAGTATGAAAAAAATAAAGGCTATTTATCCACTATAAAGGAGCGATTTAATTTATTAAATGACCTCATTGTCGATTTATCTAAAAACAATAAGATTAATCTGATGATATATGATGGGGATATGACTTATATTCATTCAAACATGCGGGATTCACTTTATTACTTGAAAAATGATGAAGGATTTTTAGTGGCTTCAACTCCACTGACGGATGATGAGGGTTGGAAACCTGTAGAACTAAACAAATTGTTCGGTTTAATAGATGGAAATATCATTTTTGAAAGTGAAGAACATCAAAATGAGTTTATATTAACAGAAGAACATGAAAAAGCTATTGAAGGTTTTTTAGAATCAATTAATCAGGTTGATAATGATGATTAGTGAAGAAACTGTGAGAAATAAATTATTTGATGAATTCATAAAGCCTACAGAACAAAAAAAGAACTTCATAGGTATTGAAATTGAAATTCCCATTATTAATCTGGATAAAACCGCAGTAGACTTCGATGTTGTCCATAAAGTAACTGATACGTTTCGCAGACAATACTCTGACTTTAAAGAAGAGGGTATTGATTATGATGGAAATGTTTTTTCCCTTAAAAATAACAATAATGATGATATATTCTGCTATGACTGTTCATATAACAATATTGAATTTGCAATGGGTAGGGAAAAAGATTTATTTTCAATATATGGTCGTTTTTGTGATTATTATGCTTTTACAAAAGAATGTTTCGAGGAGTTTAATCACACATTAACTGGGATGGGAATAAATCCATATAGAAGATATAATAAAAATAGTCCTATTCCATCTGAAAGATATCTGATGCTGTATCATCATCTGAAATCTTTTAAGAACTATAGGAATGTTCCGATGCATTTCCATGATTATCCTGAATATGGGATGTTTTCATCTGCTTCGCAGGTTCAGTTGGATGTATATAAAGACGAGTTAGTAAAAACAATCAATGTATTTTCAAAAATTGAACCTATAAAAGCATTACTATTTTCCAATTCAGTTTTGGTTGATGAAAATAAACATGTAACATGTTTTAGGGATGCTTTATGGGAGTATTCGACTCATGGTATAAATCCGCATAATATTGGAATGTATGATGTTGATTTTAAAAGTCTTGAGGATCTGGAAGCATATTTGGAGTCTTTAAATATCTATTGCGTAATGCGAGATGGTGCATACATTAACTTCCCGTCAATGAATTTGCTTGAATACTTTAAAAAGGATTATGTTCGCGGAGAAATATACTCCAATGGAAAGTACAGAGAAATTGAAATAAGGCCTTGCATTAATGATATAAAATATTTAAGGCCATTCAAATTCATCAATCTAACATTTAGGGGGACTGTTGAGTTTAGAAGTGTATGCACTCAACCGATTAGGGATTCCATGTCTGTTGCAGCATTTCATTTAGGTCTCAAAGAAAAGCTGGATGAACTTGAAGAGCTGATTGGTAATGATAATGTTATATATCATAGGGGATATAATGCAGGTGAACTTAGGAAGTTGTTGATACAGGACGAACTTCCAGTATTTATTGATGGAAATGATTTATGTAAACTGTCTAGGGATGTTGTAGATTTGGCAAACGTCGGACTTAAAGAAAGGGGAATCGGTGAAGAAATTTTCTTAAATCCATTGTATGATCGTATTAAACAACATACAAATCCGGGAAAGAACATAATTATATCCATGCATAATGGAATGAAATTGGAAAAAATAATTAAAGATTATGGAGAATTATATTAACCATTATCTTGTGGAGGAGAAATGAACTTATTAAATGTATCAAAATTATCTGCAGATGAAATATTGGCTGGTTCATTTGGAATAGAATGGGAGAGTTTAAGAGCAAAAGAAGGTGGAAAATTATCATTGACTCCTCATCCTGAAGTATTTGGAGATAAACTATCTAATCCTGTCGTAACAACTGATTTTTCAGAAAGCCAAATTGAAATAATAACTCCAACATTTGATTCAATTGACAAGGCATTTGACAATTTTGCATTGCTGTCCGATATCGTGAATGCATCACTGCCTGAAGATGAATATCTTTGGTTTCAGTCCATTCCATGTATTTTGCCGTATTGGGATCAAATTCCAATTGCAAAATATTCCGAAGACGGACAGTCATCTCAAAAATACCGTGAAGATTTAGCAAAAAAATATGGTGTCAAAAAGCAAATGATTTCAGGCGTTCACTTTAATTTCTCATTTTCAGATGATTTCTTAAACAAGTTATATGATATGGAAAGCGCGGATTTAACTTTTAAAGAGTTTAAAAACAATGTTTATTTAAAAATAGCTAGAAATTATCTGAGATATTGCTGGTTAATAATATATTTGACTGGCTGTTCAATAGGTTCTCACAAGACATTTTCTAATGATTGTATTCATTTAATGGATGAAAAGGACGATTACGGAAGTTTCTACTCAACAAGAGGACCTTCATTTAGAAATGCTTCATGCGGATATAAAAACCTAAAGGAGCTATACCCTTCTTATGATTCTCTTCAGGAGTTTGTAAGTGACATAAATAAATTCATTGACGATGGTGATTTATCTGAAGCTAAAGAATTGTACACTCAGATTAGATTAAAGCCAAAAAATCCTAAAGAACTGTTGAATTCTCTTCAAGAAGATGGAATTGAATATATTGAGATAAGGACATTGGATATTAATCCATTTTATAAATGCGGTCTTGTAAGACATGACATGAAATTTTTGCATTTGTTTTTAATATATATGTTCCTCAAAGATGAGTCCGATTATAAGGATTGGCAAAAAGAAGCCAAATTTAATGAGGAAGCAACAGCCGAATCTGCCTATGTTGAATCAATGAGGTTGTTTAGAGATGGGCAAAAAGTAACTCTTAAAAGTTGGGCTTCAGATATCATTAACGAAATGTATGGAATGTGTGAAGTTTTGGGGATTGATGCGACAAGCACTTTAAGTTTAATGCTTAATCGCATAGCAAATCCTGATTTAACATATGGTAAAAGACTTTTAAAGTTAATTAAGGAAAATGGATACATCAATACTCATGTTGAATTATCAAAAAACAATAAACAAACAAGTATAGATAGCATAAATGATAATCAAAATGATGATGATGAATTAAAAAAATATTCTAACATTGCCTTGGTCGGCAAATAGGAGTATGGGAGATGGTTTAATGGATTTTATAAGACAAACTGATGTTATTCGATGGGAAGATGGAAACTATGAAACAATTAAAGAAAATAGTGTAGATGATGAATATACGTATTTATTCATAGATTATCTGCCTCCTCGAAAATTTTCAACATATCCTAATGATTTGGAGGACTTTGCAGTCGGATACTGTCTGGGTGAAGGTTTAATTAAGGATTATTCGGATATTAACTCCATTGATTTGGACGGAACCAATGTGCTAGTTTCTACAAAGCTTAGCCATGATCCTGAAGAGGATTTGGAACAGGAAGGCATTGTCCAGGAGAGAAAGGGCAATTGTGAACATGCTTGTGTGTGCAGATTGCTAGAATATCAAGGCGTTAACTCAGATAATGCCGGTGGAATCAGGTCTGAATTAAAAACAATAGAACCCAATACCTCTGATTTAAAAATTGATGCAACTCAAATTATTAAGGATATTCAGCATCTGACTGATGAAGCCAGAATATGGAAAAAGACAGCAGGAGTTCATGTTGCTCAATTGAAATATGAAGATAAGATTATCATTCGCGAAGATGTCAGCCGTCATGTTGCTGTTGATAAAGTTATTGGAGCCGCCGCTAAAAGGGGTTATGATTTTAGCAAGTGTTACATTTCCTATAGTGGAAGAATGCCTGCAGACATGCTGATAAAAGTAATCAGAGTCGGTATTCCGATAATTATTTCAAATGCAGCACCTGCATCTTCAGGTATTGATGTAGCGAATGCAGGCAACATTACTGTAGTTGGATTTGTTCGAGATAACAGATTTACTATTTTCACGTCACCTGAGAGGATTAATTTAAAAAAATAGATGATTTAAAGTTCATCTAATGAAAATGAACTTAAATCCATTAAATCAAATGTTAATATTTTTGGAGCAACGGTCACTTTGCCGACTCCAGTTATTATCTTATAAGCTTCAAAAGCTTCAAGACATCCAATCAAGTTTGGAGTAGGTCCTATAACTGGTGGTACTCCTGAGGTCACTCCTTTTAAAGCTTCAATTGTTTCTTCTGTTAAATCTTTACCTACTGATGGGAGGTTAAACATTTCTTCATATGTTTTTTCGCTATTCGGCAGGAATGCTGTAATCTGTCCTAATGTTCCATGAATCGCTCCATGGATATACGGAATTCCTTTTTCTTTTGCAGCTCTTGAAACGATTACTCTTGTTAAAACATTGTCGAGTGCATCGATAACGATATTGGAGTCGCCAATTACCTTGCCTATGTTTGTTTGATCAACATGTTCATTGAATGTTGTGACCTTAACATAGGGGTTTATTAATCTTACTTTTTCTTTGGCAACAGCACTTTTATCAAGCCCCAAATCACTTATTGATGCTAATGTTTGTCTGTTTAAGTTTGAAAGGTCAAAAGCATCTTTATCGACTAGGGTGAGTTCTCCAATACCCATCCTTGCAAGCATTTCGATGGTTTCCCCACCGATTCCTCCGCAGCCTATAACTGTGATTTTTGCATCTTTAAATCTTTCTTGTTCACTTCTTGTTACTATACTCATTTGACGGGATGCAATTTCCCAATATCCATCGCCTATGTATCTTGTTGGCATTTTTATCACCTAAATATTTCTTCTTAATTTTGATAATAGTTCCATGAATGTATCTAATGCATTTTCGTAATTCTCAAAGTCATTTCCTCTAATCAATCCGTTTTCATGAATTGTAATTTTTTCTGTTTTGATTACATCATCGCTTTTAGAAATGATTTCGTGTTTGAGTAGCTTTTCAGTATTTTCCAAATTTATTGTGAATGGCAATTGATATGAAAATGAACCTTCGCAGAACTCAATACTGATGTATTCATCATCATCGATTTGCGATAAATTTAATGCAACTTTTTCATATCCTTGCCTTTTTAATTCATTGTTAATCTCTTTAAATTTATCCTCTTTCAATATTTCATTCAAGTTATCCACTTCACATATACCAAATTTTCCTAAATCCCTAACTTTAACAATTTCACAATCGGTGTTTGCTAAGATATAGTCCTCACAGGTGCTGATTCTTGAAATTTTTTCTTTTGTGGTTGGAGTATTTGTAGGTATTCTTGTTGCAAGACAAGTGGTTGACCTTGAATAGGGAATATTATTCTTATTTAAATATTCGTGAATTTCTTTTGAAGTTAATTTGGCATCAATAAACGGTGTTTTAAACTTTTTTTTATAGGTTACTAGTATTCCTGGCCTGTCAATTACCAAATCACTGATGTTATTTCCATCGCAAATGAAATCAAAATCATTTTCATGTGCTATTTTCTCGATTGTAGAATACATTAAATTTCTACAGGTATAGCATCTGCGAGGGTCATTTGACATGAAGTATTCATTTTCATAAAAGTTTATGTCATATATTTCATGTTTGATTCCAAATCTTTCTGCAACATGTTTTGTATTTTCTACAAAACCTGTTGGCAGTAGATGATTATCTATTGTAATGGCCAGAGTATCCTTTGCAACTTTTGAAGATAGGTAAGCTATTAAAGTTGAGTCGGCACCGCCTGAAAATCCAATAGCTACTTTTTTATTTTTTAAGATATTTTTCACAATATTGATTTTATCTTCCAAATCCATTTTATCACACTTGTTTTGACTAATTATTAATATATATTAAGAGCACCTTTTTTGGTGCTCTTGGTTTAAATGAGTTTTTTTTTTAGGATTTGTGATTTTAGAAGTTGTGTTTAAAACTCATTTAGCGTTTGATTCTTTGGAGACTATAAAACGTTTTTTTTTAATTTTAGTTTTATCAATCAAATCTTTTTTTACCTACCCGAGTTAGGAAAAATATAACAAATATAACAATAGTTATTTTTTTCCTTAATACAAATAGTGTAATTAAAGTATATAAATGTTTTTAATTTTTCTCAAAGGAAGTTGTTTAGGTACTTATTTTTCTAATAATTTTTTTAAACGAATCCAAACTCTTTTTTAAATTTATTTGTTCATATATCATGCACCGAAACTTAAATAATTTTTTCCAGATTTTTTTAATATTCTCCCTTTTATAATAACAATGTTATAATTTTGTCTGAAGCAGAATCAAAATTTTTATTAATAAAAAGAACAATAAGTATTTATTGTAAGAATAA
>JAFQXD010000023.1 GCA_017407115.1 Methanobrevibacter sp.
AACCTTCAACCCGTAAAGCAGAAGGTCTATAATCACTATTTCGCCATACCAGCATTAACCTAGGATGTCCATCCCAGTCTGAAGGTTGCAATTCTGTTAATTCCACATTTTTATATTTCATTATCTATAGCCCCTTGTAAAGGATTTAATAGTATGATTACCCTTATGAATAGAAATCATGTCATTCTTTTCATCGTCCATGAGACGGTCCATTTCTTTTTCTGCATCATTTTCTGTATCAACATATTTTCTACCACTAAATCTCTGACCATTTTCAATACCAGAATATTCTACATAAAAATCTCCTAGGTCATTAACTTTTCTGAATTTTTCAAGGTCAAACTTAGGAGTATTTAACATATGTTCAAGCACTTTGGTTACAGTAGTTTTATCAAGCGTAGTTTCTTCGTCCATACGATAGCTTTTAAGCTCTTTTAACCACTCGGCTAGCTGTTTATGTTCTAAACCACAAGCATCGCCACAGAGTGCCTTTTCTTCACAATGTTGGATAGCTTCATCTAAAGTCATAATTTTCCTTTTTCAATTGTTTAACCATTTTTGCTAACGTTTCTTTATCCATTTCGTCAATCATTTCATCAGAAAGCTTTTTAATAGTATCATTCATTGAAACTGGCTTTGTTTGTGGGAAAATGACAGAAGATAAGTTATCCTTACGACATTTAGCAATATAATCTTTAAGAACATCCGGATTATCATGTAACATTTTATAGAATTCATCAAGAGTGAATTTTTGATTTGTTACATTAAAAATAACGGTATCATAACAAATGGTTAATTTTTCCTGACCATCAGATTCATCAATATAATGCGTATATCTAACAGGAATCTGAATTAAGCTGACCATTTTAGAACTAATAGGAGATTCAAAATAGAAAATTCTAGTTCCACAATCCCTAAGATATTGTACCTGAATATCTGGATATTCAGTTTTAAGAACACTCTCAATAATATCGACAATATTACGTGATCGTTCTTCTGGGCTAGTATTAAACTTTTTTCTTTTTGCTTTTTCTTTTTCGGCTTTCTTAAGTAAATAAATCTGATAGGATTCTTCTACCATTTGTTCTTCTTCATCTTCCATACTATTACCTTAATACTTTAAAACTTCTGGATATTTTGCAAGAATATCACGTAATGCAAACATCAAATCATACTTTGCTCTAAAATTCAATTCAGTAGGATTATCCCAATCAGACTGATGAACTGTTGTATCATTAAGATGAAAATTGATTTCCTTCATATCTTCATCTGTAAACTGGAATTTTTCTTCTTCTTGAAGTCGTTTTAATAAAGCACGAACTTCATCTACTACTTGACCTAAATATACAGTATAACCATTTTTAACAGAATTCAAACCCTGATAATAATGGTATTTAAGCAGGTTCTTTCCTTCATCCAATTCTTCTTTACGATACATTGCAAATATATCGTCAAGCATTCCAAAAAATTCCATGTATCTCATTAGCTATCCCTTTCGTCTTTATTTTGACCAGTAACCATATAAGCGATATGTCTCATAATGGTATTGACTGTGCAATAACCAAAAAACAGGATAATAAAAGTTATTCCTGGATTCTCTTTACAAAAATTTAATACATCTGTCATTTTTATTCCTTAATAAATTTTTCATCAAAATTAATATTCCACCTAAATGGTCTAGACCAAGGACTATCATAATAAGATTCTGGATGTTCTGGATTTTCAAAATGCTCATAGTCAATAGACCAGATAATATTATTATCGTTTATATCTTCATCAATAGTAATAGTTATAAACGTTTTTACATCAGGTGCAAAAACTTCAGTTGTAACAAGCCCTTTTATATTGCTATACCATTCAAAGATATAACATGTTTTTCCATCATCTGAATAACATACATCCCAATTATCGCTACCATTATTTGTCATTGTTACTCCTCGTCTACAATTTTTGAGTTTATAACATTAAATTTCTCGTCATATTCATAAAAAACATGACGACCCTTTTCATACTTATGATCAAAGTAATTTACATATCCAGGAGGAAAATACATATGTGTAATATGAACATCCTTAATTCGACCATTGGGCTTATATTCGTTAATTCCCCAATATTCGTCACCGTCTCGTTCTCTCCAATGGATAGCGAGATTGTGTTCATCGACTTCTAATTCTTCATACTTATGCTTAGCCATAATACTTAACCTTTATTATCATTTCTTCTTGTTTTCCCAATCATTGAAACGTAAAGGTAAAAGCATAACAAACATCGTAATCATAGCTACGATGAGTTTGGATGCACCACTTGCTCTGAAAATTTGAAATAATTGATTAAGCATTGTTATTCCTCATGAAAATCGAAAACTTTAAAACCTTCTGTAGTCATCTCACGTTTTAAACGATCTGCTTCAGAATCAGGAATATCTCTAAATTCCCTAAGTTGCGATGTAAAACCACCTGAAAAATTGAAGTCTGTTTTATAAACAATTAACCCTTTCATTTCGCCTGCCTTTTTGTATACGGTTTTGTTACATAATATAACGTATCTACACAACGTTCTTGATTAAGTGCCATCTCACATTGTGGTTTCGTTGCAACAAGCTCACCTGGATTTCCAAAATTAAGACCTGCCATAAATGCACAAAATCCAATAATGAAAACTAAGATTAATGCAAAACAACCCATTTCATCATTCATACTAAATTCCTTTTAAATATAAAAATAATAAAAAAGAGTGGTTTTGTCAACCGCTCTTTATAAAAAATTATCCCTCAATTATTTTCTTTACATAAGGATCAATCGGTTCAACACCTATTCTTACATAATTATTTGTATAATGGCATTTTGGACATTCCCATCTAATCCAACCTGGTCCAGAATATGCAAAAGCACTAAGTAATAAATTTATATCTTCTTTACATTTTTCACACTTACTCATATTTTATACTCCGTGCAAGAAATTAATAGAAAATTCCTAGATTTGGTAATTGCGCTTCGCTATCTAAATCAAGCTCACGAACATTAAAAACGTAATTATCTCGTTTTATATTTTGATTGAACCAATCCGCTACTAGATGTCTATGACAAAATGTTCCAGTCTTTTCATAACACAATAGAATTATATTGTCTTCTGATACTCCGCTAAATCCCTCTAATTCTCTTAAAACTTGTTCAGGATCCAATTTATCCAAAACTTCTTCTTTAAAATGCTTGGTATAATAATCATTATCTCCTTTATGAGAACCGCTCTTCCATTCACTGTAGAATGACCATTTAGGTGCAAGTTTTTTATATTCATCACCCTTATACCAAATCGGTGCTTTAGCAGCAATAGAAATAGGAGTCAAATTGGCTTTTTGATAATTTTTTAATCTAGCAAAGTAACCAGTAAACATCAGTTAACCTCAACATACCAGATTTTATGCCAAAGATTATCATGACCTTTTTCTAAAGTAACCTTAAGGCAAAACACTGATGAACCATGTTTAGTTTTAATAGACAATAACCTTCTAGCAAATTCAGAACGATTATAATCTGGGAGATAACTAAACACATAATCAGGATATAAAGAACCTTCAGTTACATATAAAGAATAACCAGGATCCTCTTCAAAAAGGTCAATGATTTCCTTATACTTCTTTTGACTAATAAGTCCTTCAATATACCACATCGTTTCAAGTGGCATCATATCATTTTCTTCTTGATATTGTGTCATTACAGAACCCTATCCTTTAAAATTGAACTACAAACATCCCAGTTTTCATTAATTTGAACTAGCTTATCTAAAATCGAAAAATCATTTATCTTTTCATATAAGGTGCTTTCTACTTTTTCTATACCTTCGCCACTATAAACTGCAGAATAAAGGTTTTGACCAAAGATAGGTCTTGAATCGATGAACATAAAATCCTGTGCTTCATCGCTTTTCTTTTTCCATTCTTCTACTTTCTGGTCATAATCGCTCATATCTACACCCTTGTAGAAATCAACCAGAATAGTATCAGAAGCGATAATACCACCACCATAAATACTTCTTGCTTCAGAAGCTGGTGCAATCCTAATTCTCATAGCAGGAAGATCTTTCATACCTTCAAACCATTTATTAGGAAATTGTTTACCTTCTTCTCTTTTTACCAATGTATAAATGACTTCAAATACATGAGGTAACATTCTACCCCAAATATCAGAATAATAATTAAACCAATAATAAATACCGTATTTATTATCTTCAGCAAATTTACGAGACCGTTGGTCAAATGCATTGCTTATAATATCGCATGTATCTTTAGGTTTTGTAAAATAAATGAATTTCGATTTAATATCCATAATTATACTCCAAATAATTTAGGAAATGGTCTTACAAATGCTGGTAATTCTGCTTTCTGATATTCTGTTGCAATAGATTCTAAAACCTCAGGATTGTAATCGTCAGTTCTTACATGCTTTCTATCGCTATGCTTTACGATATAATCATAATCAACCCAGTCTTCAAGTTTTTCTTCGACAATTTCATATCCATCATCGATATATTCATTTGGGTTAACCATCTTCAATCTATATTTTTCAATAATAGAATTAATAAACTGTCGGTCAGTAGACTTTGCAACTTCTTTATAAGAATAATGGTCAGGATCTCCCTTACCAACAAACTGCATTTGTCTATATCTTAGAATATAAAAATAATCAGCCATGTATTTCCTCGTTTGGATAGCAATAATTTTCGTCACCGTTGCATACTGCTTCGAACCATTCATTAAGAACGGTTATATTGTCAAACATTCTGCCTTCCTTTACTTCATTATCGTAAATTACAAATGCAGCAATTTTTTGGTCACTGGTAAACTTAGGGCAATAAGCAATAGAAATGGTATCGTCAGGACATTCTTTAAAACCCTTAATAATGTACCAAATCGAATCATTTTTTTCCTTTATTTCATGCTTAAGGTTATGAATGTTAATCAGTTCATTAATTCTCGTGAACATTATACTCACCTCTTATACGTTCGAATTCATTTTCTTCATATTCAACATTTGGTCTTTCAAACTTGACACCTTCACCTTGTTTAATTAATTTTTTACACATCTCGATGGTTTCAATATCGCATACAGTTCGAAACATCAAAGTTGAATCCCAAATTTCAGGTTCAGCTTTTTTACCCTCAATCATTAACTTTTTAAATAATGCTTTCTTTTTGTCTGACCAATCTCTGAATATATCATCTTTTAACTGATTATCAGCCCATTTTTCATATTCTTTATCAGTCCATGGTCGTTTTGCATAAGCAACCGCTTCATCAATCCGTTCTTTACAAAATTTTTCCCAATCTACATCTGGTCCTGGGTTTATTTCTTCTACATAAGTTAATAACATAAAACCTCATTAATCATCATCATCAAACTCTAAAGTTTCAAAGAAATCATCATCATCTTCAGATTCTTCATCTTCAAGATCTTCATCTTCATCTAATTCTCTTACAACTGCATCTACTGCAGCGTTAGCATTATGCCATTCATATCTCGAATCAAGTTCTTCATGATATGCTTCTGCTGGACCGTCTTCCATTTCACGACGTTCTCTTTCATCTCTTTCTTGTGCAATCGTTTTATTTAACTCAGCATAATATTCATTTATTTCTTTATAATGGTCAGCAATCTTCATGTAATACAATTCTTCAATGGTATCTTTAGAAACACCATTTTTCTCTAATACTGCATCATCATGATCAATATTGATTGTTTCAACATTACCACTATATAACTGAACAAAATCCTCCGGCTTAAAGGGGATTTTAATAAGCTGTTTCTTAAACGGAATCTTTGGCTTTACATGTCGAGAAAACCGCTCACCCTTATGAATGACCTCAACTTTCTGAATATCTCCATTATACCTACCACCATTATACTTAGTGATACGTACTTCCTTAGGTGCTTTAAATAGTCTATATTCAATATAATGATAGACGTACTCCTCACCCTTAACAGAAAAATCCATATTTTTTGTTTCTTCGATGACTTCCGTTCTCATAATAGCATAATATAGCAAAAAAATAACCGTTTTGTAAACGGTTATTTAAATTGTCTGTTAGTATCTACCTTGTTTATTAGAATCTAAAAGATGTGGCATACCCAAAATCGGGTCACAAGGTAAACTCGACGGTGCAAGATAAGTAGTTAATTGAACAGCCTGTTGACAACCTTCTGCAATAAAATAAGTAGTTGGCTTATTTAATGAAAAGCATCTTTCAAGATTACACTTAACACCATAGCTGTTACCATTCCAAAATGCAACAGCTTCGTCACATGCTTCACACATAGCTTTATCTTTTATTTGATAAAAATCTTCACCCTGCTTACCTTGTGCTTTTTCCCACAAAGAAACATAATTGGTATATCGGCATCTTTTCCATCTTGGTTCTTGAGTCGAACAATATACTGTTACGTCTTCATAGTTATGCTTCTTAAGATAATCCTGGGCAAGTTCATCAGCACCATAACAATCACCAACAATAAAAGATACCTTCTTTGCCATATATTCGTCAAGGCAATCAGTCATTCTTTTATCTAAACTTTTTAATTTAGAACTACCTGAAATAAATACAATCATTCTTCATCCTCCAATAATTTAAAAAGTTTATCTGTATTACCTGACAATATCTGGTCAATAATATAGAGCTGGCATTTCTTATTTAACTTATCAAACCCTACAGTATTTTCCATAAGATAATCATACATTTCTATTTCTTTTTCTGTCATTCTCATGTATGCATATCCTCTTCATCATAGTAAGCGTCATAAACATCCATAATCCAATCATCTTCGGCTTTTAACTGTGCTTCCAATTGTTCATCTGAATATTGTGCCCTAATTCCGTTCTTTTCTGCACGCTTTGCAGATTTATCTTTTTTCATTTGAACATCTTTTTTGTAACCAATACCATCAAAGTAATGTTTACGTTCTGGAACAGACATAGTTAAACGAATAGCCTTATGCCAGTCTCTATCAGTAAAACCATATTTCTTGAAGATTTTAGAACGAAATTCTATTAAATCTTCGGCACTATTCCAACGCCATGAATCCAGTTCCTTAAGAAACTGGTGTAGCTTATGTTCATATTTATCTTTGTTGGTGTTTTTCATACTTATGAATATCAACTAATTGTGAAACGACACTACGATATATACTATATTCACATCGCCTTTCTTTATTAGTCTTGTTTTCAAATAATTTGCTCTGACCATTTTGATAAATTTCTACACGATATTCGTCGTTATCGAAATAATATTTATCGATACCTTCTTCAACTTTATATGAATCAAAATGAAGATTAACTTTTCTAAGGTCAGTTTCAAATGTATCTCTTGCTACAAGCCTACCATAATCATCACCTCTATATACTGCTGGAATATTCTTTTCGATAGACTCAGCGACCTTATTCTTTGCCCATTCGAGCGATTCTCCACATTCTGGACAATAGTTTAAAATTGTGTATACTGGTTCATATTCATCACCGCATAAATAAAGTTTTTCATTAATGATGTCTAATTCACCAAAGCAAGAACCAGGTTCTACACTAGAACGTTGATAAATATAATCGCTAAATTGTGGATCTCTATCCCGTTCCAAAACAACCCTAAACTTCGGGTCCATTAATCGTTCTTTTAATCCTTCACAAAATTCACACATGATTAACCTTTATGTTTTTTATAGATATTATCAACAAGATTACAAAGACTAGTTTTAATAACTTGTATATCTATGTTTTTATAATTATGCTCAATGAATTCATCAAGCGTTTCTTTAAATTCTTTACCATATGAAGATTCTAAAACACATTCACAAAATTCTGATTCTGTTATGTATATTTGTTCTTGTTTAGTTTTATCTTCTACATATAAAACAAATTCATCTCCATGATCATCATCTCCATAATTGGTATATGCTTCAAAACTATATCTATGATTATCAACAAGTTTATCGTCTAATTCTCTTTCTATAGTTTTAATAACATTTGATAATAAATAATCACTAGCATCTTCAGTTCTATTTGCACCATAATTAAAATATAAAATTTTATGCATAAGTTGTGCAAATTTATTATGCAAGTTTTGATGATATGTTATTTCAAATTCATAACCATCAGTTTCTTTATAATCAAAATCAATCTTAGCTTGACTAATGGAAAGTTCTTTTTCGTGCTCTCTACATTTATGTTCATCATCGAACTCAAGCCCATCACTAGCTACATAATAAGCTTCTTCAACTTCTTTAATTACCTTTCGAAATTTAACGTCCATAATTAATCCTTATATAGCTGGTATTTTTCATAATTATTAATAAAAATTATCACCATTTAAATAATTTTCATCATATATATCTTTAAAATCATTATGTTGACCAGCCCAAATTGCAGCTTGTTCTGTTGCAACATCATGCCTACACATAAAATAATAATCTCTTATGGTATCAAGAATAACTCTGTATACAGTTTCTTTAGTATAACCTGTTTTATCATTAGTTTCTTTTAATTTATGTTCAATAATATGATTTACAGTATTAAAAATAATCTGGTCATCTTCTTCTTTGCTGCCTTTACCATTAATACCGTATGAAAACGGCCTAACTTTAAGCATGTCATTTTCATCATAATATGGATTTTTTTCTATTTTCATAATTAATCTTTATAAAGTTGATATTTCTTACTAAGTTCCTTTGACATATCATCTGGAAGAGGTCTAAACCAAATACCTACTCGACAACGACCATTACCGTTTTCATCTGTAAATTCTGGTGTAAGCTCAGTTTTACAACAATCATCGATAAAACCATAATCTATATTTTCCTGAAGACCCAATTTCTTAGCAACATCTACAACCTTCATCAACTGATTAAGGTTTTTTGCCTCACAGATAGTCTTTGTGAAAATATCATTAACATAATCCTTCCAAATATCCTTTGGAATTTCAAACTTAATACCCATAGTAGGTCTTGAGTTTTCTGATTTATAAACAAATGTCTTATCACCACGATTATGTGCTTCTTCCGCTGCTTGACGAATAGCAGGGTGACGATACAGTTTCCAATAATCTGGATAACCTGGAGTTTCTACAGGAAGAATATCGAATTCATTATCCTTAACATAACTCCGCATAAGCAAGTTAAGCCAATATGCTTCTGCACAATGGCTAACCATAGCTGCAAGTTTACCTGCAGTCAAATGCAAATCTTTTCTAATAATAAACAAACGTCTCATAATTAATTCTTTTCAAAATATTTGTTATAATTTTTTAATACTTTTGATAATGAAGTAGACACTGTTTCTTCTGTAACCGTTTTTGTTTTATCTCGCCAAACTGTTATTCTTAAAAGCGGTTTTGTTAAAATCGTAAAAAAAGCTGCAATTAAGAGAATTGGTCCAAGTGTAACGAATAGAATAATTGCTGTTGCTCTTTCATTTTCATCAAAACGTTCAGAAAACTCTTTCCAGTTTAATACGATAAATATAAAAGACATAACAACTGATATAAATGCATAGCAGCATAAAATTATTAATAAAATTTTAATCATACTGTTTTTTCCTATTTGATACTTTCTTTAACCAATGAAATACTCGTTGTGCTGGAACAATACATAATAATACAATAATATAAATACTCTGGAATATATCCATTGGTGTCTTATCATTAAGAATTATAGAAAGAATTATAACAATAAATCCTAAGATAAGAATACTAAAAATTACTACGTCTTTCCAGGTCATTCTGAAAATCTTTCCTTCAGAAATTCAAGTTTCTTATTAATAACAAAGTTTTCATCTTCTCTTTTTTGTTTACGATTCTTCTTCCCAGTATAATGTGCCATCAATGACGTAGGAACTGTTATCAAAAAACAGATGAAATAAAAAAGAGTTAACTTTGTGTTATTGGTTGTTGCAAGCAAATAAATTGTTGCAAACAAATCAAATCCACCAAAAGCTGCAGCCCAAAAAATCCAGAAATTATTTTTAAACCAAGTCATATTACTTACCTTCTCTAATTTCAGATGCTAAAATCGCTATTGTTGGAATCCAACAAATCATTGCTATGATAAGCATCGGGTTTCCGCCAAATGTAGAAACATATGAAATAATATCAATTAAACAAATAGCACCAGCACCAAGTGCAATCTTTTTTGCTGTAGTTTTAGTTGTAAAAATACCTGCTGTTATTTTAGCAAGAATATATATCGTTGCGGTACTAATACCGATAATACTAAGAATAACTTTCAGAATTTCCATTGTATTTTCCTTTTTTATAAAATATAATAAAAAAATACCCGTTTGTAAACGGGTACTTTTGGTATTAGTTGTTTCAGTTATCTTATAAAGAACATAACTCCAAGCATTATGATAATACCTAACCCCAATATGCCTATAGTTATGTCATAATTCATCGAAACCTTATCTTTTTTATAGATAGGTTTTAATTTGACTGTTTTATCTTCGGCTTTCCTCATATTTTATTTATAAATTACCAGCTTTCTTCATAAAATAGAACTTCATCCGGTTCACTTTCATCAAGCCATTTTTTAAATCTGTCTCGATATGTTCTTAATGAATCAAAATAATACCAATCATAATTAGTTGAACCAAAAAAGAATCTGCTCATAGTAGGTAAATAAATTTCTGCAAGTTCAACCATTTCTTCTGGTGCCTTCCAGTTTTCATACCAGTCCATTGCATCTGAAGTTCTAAACATACCATCTTCAGATTCTGATTTACCAGTGGTTTCTTCATAATTCTTAAGTTTTTCAGAATTACCAAGAATTTTATTCATTCTGTGAATAAGCTCTTTAATATCTACTTTATCAAGAACTGCTGCTGAACTTTCAAGAATATTACCGTATTCTTTATCATGAACTAAACGTTCTGGATGTCTTTCTTGAACAAAATGAACCATCCAGTTTTGTTTTCTCATATAAAGTTCATCAATATCTTCGCCATAATCAATATGCATTTCAGAACGTGTAAGATTATATTTTGTGCTTAATGCTTGCCATTCAGTCTTTTCAATTTCATCTGTTATGAAATCAGAAACATCATAACGCGGTTCTGTCTTACAATTATATTCTCTTTCAGCTTCTGACGCATCTTCTGGTAACGCATTAATACGTTTATTTTCTGCATTAAGCCAATCTTCCCACTTTTTCCAAGCAGCTTTTAATTCATTTCTATATTTTTCTTCAAGCTGTTTATAAAAACGGTCATATTCTTTCTTTGTTGAAAGATATGTTTCACAAATTTCTTTATTTTTTTCTTTATAAAAATAAATATCTAAACCCATATTAATCACCCATCTCAAATTGCATCCAACCAAGAGTTTTAGAAATTTTATCTGTTGCATTTCTTATAAAAGTTCTTGCTTGACGTTGCGAAATAACTTGCCACTTAGTAATGTCACCAGTTTCGTAATTCTTCTGATTACCAATGATAATAAGTTCTTGCATTTTATTTGGTAAAGACCATTCTTTAAACTTACCAAAGAAAACACCATTTTCAATAATAATCTTAAATCTATTATCCTGGATCCAGTCTTCTACACCTACGACCTTGAATACTCGATAACCATCGACTTCTTCATTGCTTTCATCAATCCATGCAAAGTTCTTGACCTTAACCCACTTACCCATAATTCTCTTAAGATTACCATTAAGAATATCAATATGGATTTTATTATCAAGCTTTTGACGACGTGCAGTAAGATCATCAATCGAACGCTGACATTCGTCACGTCTTGTCTTAAGTTCATCAACTGTAAGACCATCAAATTC
>JAFQXD010000112.1 GCA_017407115.1 Methanobrevibacter sp.
TGTCAAGGACCAGTTAAAATAGACAATAAAAAAAGGAACTTCTTAGTTCTTCATTATTGTCTATTTTTTTTATCCTATAATCCTATATACTTGACTCATATATTGTTCTTTGTTATAATGTTCTTGTTCTCGGTACAGGTACAAGAAAAAGTATGAGAGTTATATTTATTTAAGGGGTGAATCATGGATACGAAATTTTCTGTAGCATTACATATTTTGGCATTTATTTCAGAAACAGATGAAGAGGCTAATTCTACCACGCTTGCAAATAGTGTAAATACGAATAGTAGCCACATTAGAAAAATAACTGCTCTTTTGAAAAAAGCAGGTTTATTAATTAGCCAACAAGGCAAATCAGGATTTCAATTAGTACGAAACAAAGATAGTATTCTTTTATCCGACGTTTACAAAGCAGTCTATCCTAAAAAAAGTGTACTACATGTACATGAGGATGCAAATACAGAATGTCCAATAGGGTCACATATTGGAGAAATACTTACACCGACTTTTGCACATGCGGAAGAAGCGCTTTTGCGTGAGCTACAAAAAGAATCTCTAGCAGACTTGATTAATAAACTATATGCTGCTAATCAAAATAAATAGAAATAAGGTGAAAAATGAGAGCAGCTAGATTAAACAATTATTCAAAAAAAGATTTTCAATTGAGTATTGAGAAGATTGAGAAACCAAAACCTAATGCACAGGAAGTTCTTGTTAAAGTTAGCATGGCAGGTGTTAATCCACTAGATAATATGATAACAGCGGGAGAGGTAAAATTAATTGTTCCCTATAAATTACCAGTAACAGCAGGAAATGAATTTGTTGGAGTTATTGAGAGTATTGGTAAAGATGTCACAAAATATCAAGTTGGAGATCGGATATATGCAAGAATGCCTTTAGATAAAATAGGAGCATTCGCGGAATATTTGACCATTGATCAAAATGAGATTGCGTTAGTGCCTAGATATCTGAGCGATGAAGAAGCAGCAAGTGTTCCACTAACGGCACTAACAGCATATCAAGCATTGGAACTTCTCAAAGTGAAGCCTGGGGAAACCATTTTTATCTCTGGCGGTACAGGTGGATTTGGGGCTATGGCGATTCCAATTGCTAAAGCATTTGGTTTAAAAGTTATTACTAACGGAAGTAAAGAAAATAAAGAACGTGTTCTAGCCCTTGGAGTAGACCAATTTATTGACTATAGATATGAGGACTATACGAAGGTTTTAAATGACATAGATTATGTAATAGATACTCTTGGTGGTGATGAATTAATTAAACAATTTACTGTATTGAAGGAAGGGGGGGCAATTGTTAGTCTCAAAGGAGGTCCTAATCGCAGCTTTGCAAAAAGGATGAACTTATCTTTCTTCAAAACTTTTCTTTTTGGTATGGTAGGTAGAAGATTCGACAAATTAGCCTCCCAAAAGAACCAGACTTACCATTTCATTTTTGTGAAGTCAGATGGTAAGCAACTTTCCAATATCTCAAAAATCTTTGAAGAAAACCAAATAAAAGCTTCTGTTGATAAAGTATTTGATTTTAAAGATATTAACTTAGCTTTAGATAAAGTAAAAAATGGACGTTCTAGTGGTAAAACAATCATTAAATTTTAAAGAAGAAATGATGAAATATACAGTAGTTACAGGAGCAAGTTCAGGTATTGGACGTGCCACAGCAATCAAGCTAGCAAACTTAGGCTACAATCTTATAATTGTAGCAAGACGTACTGACAAATTAAATGAGTTAAAAAGTGAGATCAATAATAAATATCCAAATATCTATGTGGTTGTTGAACCTACAGATTTATCAGCTAAAGGTGAAATAGAAGATTTATATCAATTTATTTCAAAGTTTGAATTAAGTATGCTTCTAAACATTGCAGGACTTGGTGCTTCAGGACAAATTATTGATTCAGATATAGAAGCCTATGAGAGAATGGTCGATGTTAATATTCGTGCAACGATGATGCTATCTCAACTATTTGTAAAAGATTATTCTGACAAAGACGTTCAATTGATCAATGTGTCCTCAGCTGTGGGGTATTTAGTCGCAGAAAATAATGTAGTTTATTCTGCTTCAAAATTTTTCATCAATGCATTTACTCAAGGACTTGCCAATGAAACGAAAAATAATAAAATTCAAGTAAAAATCTTCGCACCAGCTTTAACGGCTACTGATTTTATTGGATATACAGACCAAAGTAACCTCCCTCCATATGTTAAATCCGTGGATGAAGTGACTGATTATCTATTGGAGTTGATTGAGAGTGAGTATAATATTGGTCTTGTAAATCCTAAGAATGATTTTGTTTTAACAAATAAGGTACTCGAAGAATTAAATGGATTTGGAGTATAGTATGGACTATCTTGAAGCCGAAACAAAATACATTCAGGGTGAAAAAGAAGTGTACGCATATAGGGAAATGGGAACAGAGAGTGATGTACCATTACTGATGTTACCTCACCTCTCCGCAACAATGGATAATTGGGATGCCAGATTTTTGAACCCTATCGCTAAACTTAGAAGAGTTATCGTTTTTGATAATCAAGGAATTGGATCCAGTACAGGGAAAGTTCAAAAAAGTATCGAAGATATGGCTAAGGGTGTCTCTGATTTTGTTCAAGCTTTAAATATAAAGCGCTTTGACCTTTTAGGATTATCTATGGGAGGTTTTGTCGCTCAAGAATACCTGGCTATTTCTCCAGAGAAAGTTAGAAAGTTGATCCTAGCTGGTACTGGTCCTCGAGGTGGAGTAGGGATTTCAAAAGTTGCAAGAGTCACATATCAAGATATGATAAGAAGTGTCATTCATCGAACAGATCCAAAACGTTTTCTATTTTTCAATCATGATAATGAGGGAAAAAAATATGCGGATGACTTTTTACATAGTTTGAATCAGCGGAAAAAGAACGTTGACTTACCAATCAAATTGTCTTCTTTCAGAGCGCAGTTAAAAGCGATTAAAAAGTGGGGAAATGAAGCACCATCAGATTTATCACAAATTCAGCAACACACACTTATTATAAATGGGGATAATGATAGAATGGTACCTACCCAAAATTCTTTTGATTTATCTAAAAAAATTCCCCATAAGAATTTAGAAATCTATTCTAACGCAGGACATGGCTCTATTTTTCAGTTTCCAAATGAAGCTTCAGAACTAATCAATAATTTTCTATTTTAAAAAGCATTAAAGAATTTTAAAGCATAATGGAATAAACTCTATAATAATACAATTTTTAGGTATGGTTCCTGAATTCTATAGGAGTCATGCCTTTTAGTTTGCCCTGTGGTCTATCATTGTTGTACCAAATAATATAGTCATTCACTTGTTTAATTAATTCTTCCTCAGATTGTGCAGGTTTGAGATAGAGAAGTTCAGATTTGAGATGAGAGAAGAAATTTTCACAGCATGCGTTATCATAACAATTTCCTTTGCGGGAGTGAGAGATCGTTACACCTAAGCTTTCAAGTGTATGTTGTAT
>JAFQXD010000024.1 GCA_017407115.1 Methanobrevibacter sp.
AATTAAATTAAAAATATTTTAAAAAGAAATAAAATAATTAATCGAAGAATTAGAATAAATGGAGCGATAATCACTGAAAAAATAAAAAAATCATGTAAAAAAATTAGAAAAAATCTTAGCTTGACAGCATTGAAAAAAAAGAAAAATAGAAAAAAGATTTAGATATAACTAGTATCTTGTTTTCTAAAGTGTGCTTGTGGGTGATCGCATAAAGGACATACTTCAGGAGCATCCTTACCGTAATGGATGTATCCGCAGTTGTTACATTTCCATGCAATCTCTTCATCTTTTTTAAATACTTTACCTGCTTTGATTTTATCTGATAATGCATTGTATCTGTCTTCGTGAGCTTTTTCTGTAGCTGCTGCAGCATCAAACAATTTTGCAATATCATCTAAACCTTCTTCACGTGCAGTTTCTGCGAATTCCTTATACATTACAGTCCATTCTTCATGTTCACCTGCAGCTGCATCCGCAAGATTGGTTTGGGTGTCAGGTACGCTTCCACCGTTTAAAAGTTTGAACCATACTTTTGCATGTTCTTTTTCGTTGTCGGATGATTCCTGGAAAATCTCTTTGATTTCCACATATCCGTCTTTTTTAGCTTGAGATGCATAAAATTCATATTTTACACGTGCTTGAGATTCACCGGCAAGTGCTGTTTTTAAGTTTTCTTCAGTTTTTGTACCTTTTAAATCTGCCATAATATCTACCTCTAAATTAAAATATATTTTAAAAGACTATTTAAACGTTTGGTGATTAGTTAGTAACTAAAAATAAAAAAAAGGAAGAGAGCTTATTTGAAGTTAGTAGCTCTTTCTTCGAAATGTGCTTTTGGAAGTCCACATACAGGACATTTTTCAGGTGCGTTAGGACCTGAGAAAACAAATCCACAGTTTTCACATTTCCATTCAATGTCAGCTTCTTTGTTGAATACTGCATCGTTTTCAACATTTGCGAGTAAAGTTCTGTATCTTTCTTCGTGTTCTTTTTCAATTGCACCTACTTTTTCAAATAAGAATGCAATCATTGGGAAGCCTTCTTCTTTAGCAGTTTCTGCGAATTCTTTGTACATTGAAGTCCATTCTTCGTTTTCACCGTCTGCTGCAGCATTGAGGTTAGCTATTGTGTCTGGAATTTCTTCATCGTGTAACAGTTTGAACCAGATTTTAGCGTGTTCTCTTTCGTTTTTGGAAGTTTCCATGAAAATGTCATGGATTTGAACGTATCCTTCTTCTTTTGCTTTAGCAGCAAAGTATTGGTATTTAGTATGTGCTTGGGACTCACCAGCAAAAGCTGCTTGTAAGTTTGCTTCAGTTTTTGTACCTTTTAAATCAGTCATAATATACATCTCCAATATTTTAATATATAACCATCATTATTAAAAAAGTTTCTTAATATCAAAATTGTTGATTATTCAATTAAATATAAATCACTATTATTAAAAAAAGAAAATAAATATTGATGAATAAATCTATTCATCAACACCGAAGGATTTTTTAAGTAATTCAGCGTTTACAAATCCTTCTTTATAAATTTTACCAGTAGTTAAATCATTGATTACTACTTCTGCAGGAGCGAACATTCCTTTATCGATTTGGTAGAAGTCAAATCCTGCTTCTTTAAATACATCGAAGAATGGTTTACCATATCCATCAGCTGCGGAAGATGGTAATTGAGCTGCTACATCAGCAATGTCATCGCCTTCTTCAGATTCTACATAGTAGTAGGTTCTTCCACCGAACAATACTGCATCGTTGGTTTTACCCATAGCTTTAAGGCCATCTGGGTCAACTGGTGCGATTGGTGCAATACCTGCAGCATGTTTAACTTTGGTTACATCGAATTTGATGAATTCTAACATTTTGTAAGTTCCGTTTTCAACAACTCTTCCGGAAATTTGAATGGATCCGACTAAAGAAGAAGTAGGAGCTACAAGCAAGTAGACATCTTTAACATCAACGTCACATTCTTCAGCAATGTATTCTGCAACATCTTCACCAGGCAATACGTCAGCTTCTAAAGTTAAGATTGCCAAATCAGCATCTTTGTCTTCGTATCCGATTTCTTCATAGGTTTCTGCAGGTTTTAAAGCAATAGCTCTAGCAGGACCTGAACCTAATGCAAAGAAGTCTCCTACAGATACAGACCAACCTGCTTTTTGAGAACCTAAGGTTGAAATAAAAGGTGAGTCAGTTTTGATTTTTACTGAAGGAAGTGCGAATTTTTCAGATAAATCTCCAGGAATTGAAATTCCAACATCTGCAAGTCCACCAAGACAAACTTTAGTATAAAGTTCTCCTGCCTTAAAACTTCCATCTACATTAACACCACAGTCAATTACAGTAGCGCCATTTTCTAAAGTTTCTACAGCGATGTTTAATTCATCTGCTTTTTCAATCATTACATCTACGGTTTTTTTAGCTTCTACGTTTACACTTACCATAGTTTAACCTCATATAAATTTAACTTATAACTTTTAAGTTATTGATTTAAATTTTATTGTTATTATTATTTAAAAGTGTCTAAATGAATTTTAAAAATCTCCTAAAAAAATCAGTCAGTCCTAACAGATTTTGAAAATGTTTCATCGGTGATTTTTAAAAGAGCCTTCCGGCGAATTTCCAAACTGAAACCTTCATCACATGCAATCGATTTCAGTTTTTCCTGATTGAAATCGCTTTCAATTTCATCAAAACGAATATTGAACAACAGCTTTTCGAGTTTGCCTTCGGCTTCACATCTTACAAAGTAATTAAAGTCATTTCGTGAGATATCCTTTAAAACATCAATGTCATCAATTTCATTAATCTTTGCAATACGACTTTCCCAAGCATTCAAATCATCCAGAGTAGCTTGAGCCATAGCAGATACATCCTCATCAGGACTATGAGTCAGTTGCTTTAATACGAATTCATTGTCTATCCGTTTTATATCTTCAAAAAGAATATTAATCCTATTTTGGGCAACTATGCTTGTCTCATCACCAACGGAGATAATATCATCAAGATCTCTTTTATCGTCAAGTTTGCTTGTGGCAACCTTCCTGATTTCCAAATCATCATCATGCAATGCCATATATTTTAATTTGGCTTCAAAGGGCAAATCATCCAGGGAACCGTGAACTTTTGACCTATTATAATTTCCCAATAATTTTTTAGCTTCAATACGATTAATTGCAGATAATCTGATGTTTTTTTCAAAACGCCTGTCTGCAATTTCAATTAAACAATTCCTATCATGAATTGATTTTATCGCTTCCAGACAGATTTTTTCGCCACTTTCACCCAGTGCAATATTGAATAACAGCCCTTCATTTCCATATCGGGAAATCCCCTTGACAGCTTCAAGGCGAATTCGTGAATCCTGATGAGTCGACAGCTCCTTTAACAGCTCCAAATTATCCACTCTTGAAATTGCCTTGACGATTACCTCATTGTATTTCAGATTATCCCTAATATAATTAGTTAAAATCTCCTGATTTTCAATTTTACAGACAACATCAAAAAGAATTTTACGATTGGATTCAGTTGCCATTAATTTTTCCAAAATCTCCTGATTATTGAAATTGGCATTTCTTATTGCATCAGCGCGCAATTCATCATCCAAATCATTTATAACAATATTTTCCAGAACATTCTCATTTTCAATGAAATTAACTGCAACCCTCAACTTATATTCATCGCTTTCGCTCTCAAGGACTTTTAAAAAGTAGTCATTTAAGGAAAAATTAGTGTTTTTGGCTATTTCACCTAAACGGTGATGCAGAGATTTGTCATATATTATTTCAAGTAGAGATTCCTTATCCGGAATCTTGTAAATTGCCATGACACGATTAAATTCATCAAAATCAGATTTTATAACTTCACAAATTACCTGCAAATTCTTCAGATTTGGATTTTGAATAGCTTCTCTTCGAATAAAAGGATTTTTATTATCTAAAGCAAAATCAGTTAAAATTTTTTCATCGGTGATTTTTCTGATGAGCTGCCTTTGAAGCAAATCGCTGGTTGAAGAGGTGGCAACCTCAATCAATACTTCCTGATTGTCCAGATTCGGATTTTCACATACGCTTCTTAAAACATATTCGTCAGAATCATTAATCAACATTTTCTCCAAAAGGGAAGACAAACCCTCTTTAGAAAGTAATGACTCATCAGATATGCGATTGATGCATGCAAGACGAAGATGTGAATCAGGACTGTTTAGGCATAAATCTTCTAAAAATTCCCCATCACTAATTTGCTCCATAGCTTTAACGGCTACAGCAGAAGTCAGTTCATTATTTACTATTTCTTTTAAGATAGATTCATCGCCGACATATTCAACGGCTGCAAGGCGAACATGCCAATCATGGTCGCTTTTGGCCATAGCGATGATTTTTTCTTGGCCATATGATTTAATAATTTCAAGATCCGTACTGCTTGAATTAGTCATTATTATCCTATTCTATATGCAATTGTGATAATCTATCTAAAGCTGCTTTTTTGACTTCATCATCTGAGTCTTTCTGTACAATTCTAAGCAATACATCATCATTTTTAATTTTGCCTATTGCAGCTATTCTTACATGACTTTCAGGATTGTTTAAAGCTAAATTGACCAATTCATCTTCATCAAATCTTGTTTCAACTTTAATTTCAGCTTTATCTTTAACTTTCTTGAAATACCAGTTTGAGTTCTCCAATGTCAAAATATCAAAAAGAGCTTCACCAGAATCATATTCATAATCTTCAGGCCTGGTCATATGAATCTTATTTTCCATGCAATCGGATATGATTTCCTGACCTGAATCTGCACTTTTAATAGACATCTTTACCAAATCAGCACGCCTAATATCAAAATCCATTTTTTCACCTATAATAATATATGATTCTTCAAATTAAAAAAATTAACTAAAAAAAATAAGATAAAATAATTAAATTTTATCTAAAGCCTGGTCAACATCGGCTAAAATGTCCTCAATATCTTCAATACCTACTGAAAACCTAATCAAATCAGGAGTTACACCAGTAGACAATTGCTGTTCTTCAGATAACTGAGAATGAGTTGTTGATGCCGGATGGGTCACTAATGATTTGGCATCTCCGATATTGGCTAAAAATGAAATCAGTTCAACATTTTCAATGAATTTCAAGGCCCCGTCATAACCTGCCTTGAGACCGAATGAAACTATTCCACCGTAACCTTTTTCGGCATACTTTTTAGCAACCTCATGATTAGGAGAACTTTCAAGACCGGAATAGGTTACCCAGGCTACTTTCGGATGGGCTTCCAAGTGTTCGGCCACAGCCATTGCATTTGAAGCATGCCTTTCAATCCTTAATCCTAAAGTTTCAAGACCTTGCATAAGTAAAAAAGATCCGAATGGAGATGGAACAGCACCTGTATCCCTTCCGACAACAGTTCTGATTCTTGTTGTAAAGGCAGAGCCCTTAAATGTTTCCGCAAATATCAATCCATTGTATGTATCATCAGGCTCGGACAATGTTGGAAACTTGCCGTTCATCCAGTCAAAGTCCCCTTTTTCAATGATTATTCCGCCTAATGTGGTACCATGGCCTCCGATATATTTTGTTGCAGATGATGCAATGATATCCGCTCCGTGGTCAAATGGCCTTACAGAACCAATTCCCACAGTATTGTCTGCAATTAATGGAATTCCATGGGAATGTGCAATTTCAGCCAGTCTGTCAAAGTCTGGAATGTCCAATTTTGGATTTCCAATGGATTCAACATAGATTGCGCGGGTTCTCTCATCGATTGCCTCTTCAAACAATTCAGGAGACTGTGAATCAACAAATGTTACTGTACGACCCAATTCTTCTAAAGTATTTTCAAAAAGTTCATATGTTCCACCATACAGGTTATCGGCAGAAACTATATTGTCACCCACTTTTGTAATGTTGATAATCGCATAAAAAATAGCTGCCATTCCGGAAGCTGTTGCATAAGCTGCAGTTCCCCCTTCAATAGCCGCCATCCTTTTTTCAAACGCTTCGGTAGTGGGGTTTGTAAGTCTTGTGTAAATGTTTCCTCCTTCCTTAAGTGCAAATCTGTTTGCAGCCTGTTTGGAAGATTCAAATACATAAGAGGTAGTCTGATAAATTGGAGTTACTCTTGAACCGGTCTCATCAACCTCTTCCTGACCGGCATGTACGCCAATTGTTGAAATATTTTTTTTGTTTTTAAATTCATACGCCATAATAATCATTAATATTTTTGTAAAAATTAATATTTATATTTAAACAAAAATTGATTTAACTTTGTAAAATTTGTATTAAACATTAAAATTGTCATTAAAATTTCATTTATTAAATTAATTTCTATTTAAAATTAAAAATACTAATTTATATTAATTGAACCTCCCCATCCTAAAGAGGATGGGGATTCTCGGGCTGTAAGTCTCTTGTGAGTCTTAGAATTACCGAGCTATCCCTCTGGGTCTCAGAGTTCATATTAATTATTATTTATATTATTTTCCATAGTTTAAAATGTTTATGGCTGCGTTCAAGTCTCGGTCTAGGATTGCTCCGCATTGTGGGCATTGCCATTCACGTTCTTCTATGGTTAATTCTGTGTTTCTGTAGCCGCAGATATGACAGTATTGTGAGGACGGATAATATTGAGGTACTTCGATGAATGTTTTGCCATATAATTCACATTTGTATTTTATCATGTTTTTTAGCATTCCTAAGCTTGCCCTATACAGTCCTTTGCTGTAATCACGGTCGAGTATCATTTCTTTTAGGTTTAGGTTTTCCATTTTGATTGTGTCGTATTCTTTGACTATGTCTTTGCTTATTTTATGATAGTATTCTCTTTTGATGTTATTTCTTTTGTTTATGTGGTTGTGTAGGGTTTTTAGGGTTTTTTTATAGTGTTCGCTGCCATGTTCTTTTCTTTTTAGATCTTTTTGTGTTTTTTTGATTTTAGCTTCTATTTCATTTAGTTTTAGCGTGGCTTTTGCTTTACGATTTGAAAGTGTTGCTAATGTTTTAACACCTAAGTCGATTCCGACTTCTTTTCCGGTTTTAGGAAAAGGTTCTGGTAGTGGAGAATCATATACGACTATTATGAACCATTGGCTGTTTTTTAGTTGCAGTTTGATGTGCATGATTTTTCCAGTTATTTCGGATCTGTATCCTTTGAGGTTAATCCATCCCAGTGGTTTCCAGTATAATTTACCTTTTTCAACACGTATTCTTTTGTTTATGTTGTTGATTTTTACTGATTGTGAGGATTTGTACCTTTTTTTGAATTTTGGATGTCCGAATCCTCGTTTAAAAAAGTTATCATAGGCCTGAAGTACTGGTTTATAGCATGCCTGCATCGTATTAATATCCAAATCATTAATAAAAGGATACCATTCCCTTAAGTAATTAAATATTGATTCCATATACTTAAGGTTAACATATGGTGCGCGAAAATGGAATAAATTAGCAATATGCCTATTGTACTCAATTTCACCAATAATATTATTATGAATGAAACGTGAATGGCCCAAATACTGTTTAAACAAACTTTCTTGTTTTTGATTAGGATAAACACGATGACGACAAGACATATACACCATAAATAAAACTCCCTCACTAATTTCAAAGTAATAACAACTTTTTTTTATAATACATAGTATAATAAAAATTAATATAATAAATAATCGCGAGAGAGCATTTGAAAAATAACATTTTCAAAAAAAAATAGTAGTCAGGGAGTGTCCGATAATTATTAGATTTTCAAATCTCCCTTTTTTTATTTTATTTTCAAATCTACAATTATTTCATTCTCAATTACGAAATCTTTTATTAATTTATCAATAATATTAATATCTACATTTTTACATTTTGTTTTTTCTTGTTTAATTAAATTTAGAATAGTTTTTAGCACATTAACGGTTGTATGTTTGTGTATTTTTTTAATGTTGTGTGTGATGGTGTATTGGGTTAATTCGTCGTTTGCTCTTTTTGTTCCTCTGGTTTTTATTCCTCTGAAGTTTCTAGACTCAAATAATGTTCCAAAGTTGCCTTCTGCATTTGAACCTCTTCCAGAATAAATTTTTTGACCCCATTCGGAGTAATAAATTTTTTTGATTTCGTTGATTTCTGATTCGCATCGGTCTTTGATTTTTCTTTTGGATTCTGTTGCGCATTTTTTCTGGTCCGGACAGGTAAAGCAATCATTTGTTCCATAAACTTTATATTCTATGCCATTTTGCTTATTATTGTTCATTTTTCTTAAAACAGCTCCATTTGGGCAAATATAAATGTCTTTTTGCCAATCTTTAAAGAATTTGTGTTTTCTAAATTTTTCATCAATTTTTAAATTTGATTTTTTCTTTTGTTTTTTATTTGATTTTTCTTTTTTACTACTTGCAGCCGCTCTATCAGGTATGACAATTGTGGTATGCGAGTTATATATTTCTTCTAAACTTTTTATATGCCAATATCCATGATCCGGTACAAAAACATAGTCTTCTTTACCTAATCTTTTGTTTAATTCGTTTATTGCGATGAGTGATTCTTTTTGGTCATTTGGACTTTGTGTAATGTAATGTACAGCAATCATTCCATATTTATCATCTACTCCGGCTTGAAAATTATAATTAAAGCCCCATTCTCCATTCTTATCAAGTATGCTGTGTGCTTCGGGATCTACAATGCTTATTGGTTGATTTCCTTTAACATTTTCTTCCATATGTTTGATTTTTAGTAAGACTTTTTTCAGGCCATTTTTTTGTTTAAAAATGGATTTTAGAAGGTATATTCCTCCTGCGTATATTTTTTCTTTTAATTTCTTTAAAATAGGTTCTATTTCATCTTTAAATTCGTTATTGTTGAAATATTTGCCCATTTTAAACCATAATCCTTCTTCATCAGTTTCATGGCGATATTTTAGAATAAAATCTCTCAAATAATATAGTTGATCAGCATATAACTTCTTAAAATTATTGCAATAACCTTTAAGTACAGTACCGTCATGATATATTATGTTTCCATTCATTAAACCAATTTTTAGGGAAAAATCTACAATAAATATGTCGAATTCATCAATTAGATAATCATAATCATTTAAAAATTCATTTATGCTGCTTTTTCCCGGTTTTTTACAGTCTAAAATGAAATTGCAAGTGTCATCATTGCGTGTCCACCAATTTTCTAAATCCCTACAACTTATAATCTTATTTAAATATCCCCATTGTACAAATGGCAACATTATATCTGCAGTATAAATTCTAGGACGGCCAGGACCTTTATTTTTCTCAAAAAGAGTTGGATTTAATTCTTTAAATATTTCGGACAAATAATATACTGTAAATAATTCGTGTGTTTTGTCTATATTGTCTCCAGGATTCTTTAAAGTATAATAACTTTGACATGTAGTGTTCATTTTCTATTTCACCCATATTTAATATTATTATACAACAAAAAACAACATTATTTTAAAATTAATCTTGATGATTATTTTTTTAAAATCGAAACAAATAAATTATATAAATCACAAAAAAGTAGATTGTGAAGTGAATTTATTTTTATTAGTTTGTGTTGTTGTATGTTTAATAATTATGAATTCCTTCACATATAAATATAACTCTTTTTATGCAAAAATAAAGATATTCTGTTTAGTTTTAAATGAAATAAAACATTTTAAACAAGAATTGATTTACTGATATGAACTTGAATATTTCAACTGAAAAATAATAATTAAATTAGTAAATTAGATTAATCTTTAATTAAACTGATAACAAATGGGCATTAAGTCCATTTTCTGCAAGGAGTTTTTAAAATGAGCAATACTTAATAAAATACTCGAAATTAATCTTCAAATCGATACAAATGATTTCAAGTGTATTAAAAGTATCACTCAATTATCGGACACTCCCTAGTCATTTTTTGTGAAATTCATCTCCGACCTGCAGAGGTCGGAGTATTCTTTCACATTAAAGATAAAAATTTTACAATTTTTTCAAGAAAATGGGAAGATTATGAATTAATAGCAAGTTTTAATGGATTATGGATATTAAAAGGAAAACTAAATGATGACAAATTAACATTTGAATTGAAACTTATTTCAAAATTATTATTTAAAATTGCATTAGATGATTCGAAATTGAATAACCCTCAAAAAAACATTCAAATTATTGAAGATGAATGTGATATAAAATATGGAAATTTGTTATCAAATTATATAAATGATAAAAATATAAATGAAATACAAGAGTGTTGGCAGAAATTATTGTGTTTTAATAACTGTTCATATTTTAACTAATTTTTTCTATTTTTATTAAATTTTGTTCATTTCAAATTTATCATTGATTTTTTTACTTAAATCCTTATTATTTTTTTAATTTAACTCAT
>JAFQXD010000025.1 GCA_017407115.1 Methanobrevibacter sp.
GCACGAACAGCAGCAACAGCAGCATCTTCAACATGTTGTGGCGTACTGAAGTCAGGTTCGCCTAGTGTCAGTTTTAGGATGCCTGGTATTTTTGATACTTCTTGGTCAAACCGGCGAATTGCCGAAATTTGAATTTTATCCAGATTCGGATTAAAAAGATGAGAGACGTCCATTAACTTACCTCGCTTTATATAAAAAAAGGCACTATACTGCCCATGCCTTGTATTGATTTAATTATACTCTTTTTAGCTCATATTCGCAATATTCAGGTAATCAAATTAACTATCATACATAGGCGCAAGTACAAATAGAGATATTTTCAAACTTAACCCTGTGTGTCCATTTAAAAACAAGTTGTAAAGGTAATTTTACAGTTGGTTTACTATATTGTAAATTAAGTTGACATACCATCACAAATACAATGTAGTTGCCTCATAAAAAACCAGGGTTACCCACTTTATAAGCTGACCTAGACGATAACTGTTTTAACTTAAAATATAGCTGAATAGCCTTATCCGAAACGATCGTGTTATCAGTTAACATTTCTCTAGCAAAAGCGTTACAAACTCTTGGTAAAATGTATTGTATCGCCTCTTTATTCTCTGCTAACTGATGGCTAGATTCTGTTAAAAGCGTCAATAATGGCGCATTTTCTTGACTTTTCATGGTATCGATCAGTTGCGTCATAAGCATAATTGCTTGCGTCCGTTGTTCTTTTTTATTCATCACTTATCTCTTTCTTTAGACACCCATGTCATATCCGATTGACAAGAGGACACTTGCCACTTGTCTAGTGACATAATCAATGCCTCATTTTAAAGTTATCATACACGCATTTATTGATTTGTGCAAGTAAAGACTGGACTGAATAGCAACTTTTAGGTACATCATCCTCTATTTTTTACAAGCAAGATATTTTTCATAGGAAGATGTCTAATCCCATGATGTGCTGGATCAATCGTAATCGCACCATCTGAGATAAAGCCTAGACGTTCATAAAAATGAAGCGCTTTTTCTCTAGCATTTGTCGTCACAACCAGGTTTATAGGCTGCCCACCGACCTCACTTTCAACTGAGTCGATCATGCTTTCAAAAGCAAAGTTAACTAGCCTAGTACCGGTTCCTTTATCCTGATAGGTGGCATCAATTGCCATAGCAACTAATTGAAAATGACCTTTTGAGAGTTCGTAGAAAGACACTGTACCGACCAGTCTATCTGATGTTACCGCGCCAAAAAAGAGATTTTCTTTCTCGATTTGCTTGCCATCTTCTGATAAAGGTGGCATCCCGATATCACCGTACAGCGCATGATTTCTTAATGCGACACTCTGTGTGTAAAGACTACTATTTTGACTATTAAACTGAATAAATTCCAAGATGTTCCCCTTTTTGGGAGAATCCTACATCTCCCCTAATAAAAAAGACCTAATGACACTAGGTTTTTTTAATGATGATTTTTAAAGTAACACTCACATATCCGCTTTGATAGCCTGTGTTAATCGGATATTATCTGCAATCATCTGTTGCATGACTACAGGTGAAAAATCGATCTCCTCTGAAAAGCAAGCATTTAAGACAGATTGGATTTCAAGTTGAAGTGCCTGACCTGCTTGCGTAAGCTGAATAACTAACTGTCTCTTATCTTTTTCAGGTTGGATACGACGTAAATAGCCTTTTTCTTCTAACCTTTTAAGAAGCGGGGTTAGGGTATTACTGGATAGTTCTAAAGTATCACCTAGCTCATAAAGCTTAATATTATCTTTTTCCCATAGGACTAAAAGCACGATATATTGCGTATATGTCAGATCAAATGCTAGCAATTTCTTTTTATAAAATTGGTTTAGCATGCGATTTGTATTATAGATTGCGTAACAAAGTTGATTGGTTAATTTAGGAAATTCTCGAAACATAACTACCTTTCAAATTAAATGATATGTAATTAATCATAGCATAAGTTATTTCCAAAGTAAATAATTGACAAGCCATCTTTAAAGCGCTATTCTATATTTAGTCGCACGCGATTAAAATATAGAATATGAGGAAATACAAATGTATCAATATGATGTTACTTTTATCGGTTCAGGACATGCAAACTGGCATGCTGCAGTTACCTTAGCACAAGCGGGCAAAAAGGTTGCGATTGTGGAGCATGATGTCGTAGCAGGCACATGTACAAACTATGGCTGTAATGCTAAGTATTTGTTGGACACGCCTTTTGAATTTCTAGATGGTTTAGCACGTTATGAAGCAGCAGGAATTGCGACAAATGGTAGCATTAGTTGGGAACAACTGATGGCCTATAAGGAACGTGAAATACCAACATACGCACCTATGATGGAAGGTGTATTTGATAATATGAATATTGACTTGCTTAAAGGGCATGGTCGATTAGTAGACACCCACGTTGTTGGTATTGATGAAGCTGAAGTGACTTCAGAATATATCGTGATCGGTACTGGCCAACGTTCAAATCATCTTAACATCACAGGTAGTGAGTATCTCCGTGATAGCCGTGATTTTCTAAGCCTTGCTAAAATGCCTAAGCACATCACCTTTATCGGTGCAGGAATTATCGCTATGGAATTTGCTACTATGGCGGCTAAATTAGGTTCTGAGGTTCATATTGTTGAATATGCTGATAAAGCATTAATGGCCTATCAAGATAGCTATGTCAAGACAGTTGTCAACAAGTTGACAGCAGAAGGTGTAACCTTCCATTTTGGTGAGTCTGTCAATCAAGTCCTAGCTGTGAACAACACTTATCAAGTATCAACTGCTGCTGGCCTAACGATTGACACTGAGTATGTCTTAGATGCGACAGGCCGTATCTCAAATGTTGAAAATATCGGTCTAGAAACAGTCGGCATCAGCTATAATCGCTCAGGAATTGAAGTAAACGATCATTTACAAACGACTGTTCCTCATGTCTTTGCAAGTGGTGATGTTATTGACAAACTAATCCCACGTTTGACACCTACTGCTAGTTTTGAGTCAGACTATATTGCATCATTTATTCTGGGCGCAACTACTGAAGCAATTCAATATCCAGTGGTGCCAAATATTGTCTTTACATTCCCAAGAATCGCACAAGTTGGCGTTAGCTTAAAAGAAGCAAATGCAGATAAGGATACGTATACCGTTTTCGAAGTCCCATTTGGCAAACAACTGCAATTCCAAACTAAGCTTGAAGATGACGCGCACATGACCTTTATCGTCAATCAAGATAAGGAATTAGTCGGCGCAAGTTTGCTAAGTAATGAAGCAGGAGATTTGATTAACTTTATTACTTTAGTCATCAACAAAAAAATAACAGCTAAAGACCTCAACCAAATGATTTTTGCCTTTCCAGGTACAAGCAGTGGTCTTATCAATACACTTAAAACGATTTTAAGATAAGCATCTTGTTAGCTAGTCTAGCATCCGAAAACCCATATACAGGACGAATCTGTATATGGGTTTTTTTCGATTTTTTTATTTGTCTCCAAAAACTGTTTTTGCTACTGAAATCGCATTTAATACTCTTGGAAAGCCAACATAGGGCAGACAGTGAATAAATGTCTCAACGATTTCCTCACGACGTAATCCGACATTTAAGGCCCCTTGTATATGAATTTTAAGTTGACTTGACGTATCTCCTTGCGTTAGCAAGCTGGTAATTGTGATCATCTCCCTTTGTTTCATATCTAGTATCCCACGTGTCTCAGCCTCATGGAATGCGAGTAGCGTCTTTTGATCTAAGATCGGTGCGATATCCGCTAAACTCTCTGACACCAACTGACTTGCCACTTTACCAGTTACTGCTTCACGAATCCTTAATCCGTTCTCGTATTTGTTCAAAATACTGCCTCCTTTTCTGTGATATAATCAGTATAAACTATCAAGTAGACTTGATAGCAAGCATTATTTTCATATCATGCTAGAAGGGTTTCACGTGAAACAAACTTATAAAATATCAGACATTGCGACACTTACTGGCTTATCTATTCCAACACTACGCTACTATGAAGAGATAGGCCTGTTACATCCTGCTAGGAATGCGACCAACTATCGAGTCTTTACGGATGATGATCTACGTTGGATTGCATTTATTAAACGCGCTAAGGCAACTGGCATGTCTCTAACAAAAATAATTGATTATGCTATACTACGTGAAAAAGGAGACAGTACTATTCTAGATAGGATAAACATTTTGGTAGAACAAGAAACGATTTTACAACTTGAACAAGATAAATTACAAGCACATATTGCATTTCTACAAGATAAAAAGGCATACTATGAAAACCTGCTAGACGATACTAAAAAATAAGCAGTTAAGCAAAAATTCTGATAAGCCATTTCCTTGCTTAAAGTAAAAACCTATTATATGATTAACTAATCGGTTACATATTAATAGACGAAATAGGTATAAAAAACGACATCATGACGACAGTTTCACAAGTCATTAATGGTAGATATTTATACCAATAAAATTTAACTAATAGTTAGGAATTTTTATTGTCATGCATAACAAAACAAAAGCATATATAGCCGCACTATCAAGTGCATTAATCATAGGATTATCATTTTTATTCGTAAAAACAACACTTTTATATGTCTCCCCACTAGACGCATTATCTCATAGATTCACGGTGGCATTTATAGTTGCTTCAGCATATCTGCTTATTTCAAAGAAAAAATTAAATTTAAACATTCAAGATTGGCTATTCATAGCGCCATTATCACTCCTATACCCAATACTTATGTTTTTATTCCAAGTACTTGGCTTGAGTCAAACATCTTCATCTCAGGCGGGGATGATACAAGCGAGTATTCCTATATTTACACTAATATTAGCGACCATCATATTACGAGAAAAACCTGCTTTGAAACAAATACTATCCATCATCATTTCAGTTTCAGGGGTTATGATCATCATATCTATGAATGGTGTCAACTCTCAAGATACCAGTATCATAGGCGCAGTGTTAATTTTATTATCGACACTTTCCAATGCCTTTTATAATATCCTAGCGAAAAAATATGTTGCTAAATACGCTTTATTATCAGTGACATACGTCATGACCACCATCGCCTTTGTCGTGTTTAGCGTTTTATCCTTATCAAATCATCTGGTTAAAGGCACTTTAGACCACTATCTATTACCTTTTACAAATCAAAATTATACCTTATCTATTTTGTATTTAGGGATCCTATCATCATTGCTCACGTCACTTATTTCAAATTACGCGCTATCTATATTGCCACCTGCACAAATGAGTATATTTAGTAATGTGTCTGTCCTAGTAACTGTACTAGCAGGTATCATTATTTTAAACGAAACGTTTACTAGCCTTCATCTACTTGGGGGCGTATTAATCATACTAGGGGCAATAGGAACAAATTTCTTTGGTGCTAAGAAAAAGAAACTAGAGGCTAACGCGCTTACTAAGCATAAAATATAAGGGTTATCCTGAAAAACTGACATATGCCGTAAATGAAAAAGCCACAGATAGCAACTGTCTGTGGCTTTTTTTGATGCCCTTTGCGGATAAGCTACTTTCTATGTATTAAATAAACCTATTGACAAGTCTATTTACCTAAGCATTATCCCACTTCCAGTTTTTAGAGGAAATAATTTTAACACCCAATACCAGGATAACAGTGATAAAAGATACCAAACCTAATTTACTATATAAAGAAATATCTAAAAAATAATCCAACTGAAGTAATTGCCTAAAACCATCGATACCATAAAAAAATGGGTTAACATAAACTAAATATCTAAGTGGTACCGGAATATAGTCAACTGGATAAATATAACCCGAGAAAAATTGGATGATACTGAAAATATAAAAAGTTGTTTTAATGTTATTTTTCAGAACAGCAAAATAAGCAATCACAAACCCAATGCAATAACTTTGAATTGTCAAAATGACGATGACAAATACTGTCTCTAATAAATGACTTGATAAAACAGAGATATGAAAGATGTAAATTGAGAGACTAAACGTTAAAATCGTTGAAAAGAAGGAAATAATTATCCATGGTATCATGTTCCCAAGGACAATCGTATTTGGCTTAATGCCTATCACTTGATAATAATTCCCTCGTCCCTTTCTTTTCTCTTCCAAGGCATAGATACTGCACATGATCACATTATTACCTATAAATAAGGTCAATAAAAATGAGGTTAAAATAAAAATGGTCTTATCATTTTGTGATGTTCCTACTATCGTCATAATTAAGAATGGTAGCAGTGTTGTCACCGTTCTAACTTGGATAGATAGCGTATCAATACTATTTTTTAACAACAACTTAACTCTAATTTGCGATAAATATAAGAGAGATATCATTTTTCTCCTACCTTAAAATTCTTATTAGTCATATATATTATCAAAGATACAGATGCTATGAATAAAATTGGTTCCAACCATGAATATGTTACTTCTCCATTCAATAAAGAAAAAGGAAATGCTGTCGGAATTAAGTAAAGAATTATTGCATTTTGGCCTAAAAAATTAATTGGGAACATGACCCCTGAGACAATAAATAATATATCAATCAAACTATTAAAAATATTGAAAATCTGTTTCTCTTTAAATCTGATTTGTAAGGAATTAATAAAGTTTACAGAGATAAATACAGAGAAAATGAGCAACAATAAAGAGATGACTGATAACTGATTTACAGTTACTACTTTTAATAACATAAGTACTTCAATCAATATAGCATATAAAATAGCATGCATTGCAAATAGTAGACCATTAGATATTATCCTAAATTTGTAATAGGAGTTTCCTGTCAACTTGATATAAGTCACATAATTATTTTTCAACTCATAATCTGATATAAAGTAGCTGTCAAACATAACCGTTGTACAACACACCCAAATAATGACCGATATCATGATATTATTTTGACCTAGTTTTAAAAAACACGTTAAAAAAAGAATTGGGAAGAGCAAAGAGAACGGTATTCTAACAAACGTTTGTATCATATTTTGTTTGTCTAATAAAATTTTCTTCATCAAAAGTAAGTTAATAGCACCAATCATTTGATCCATTCTCCACTTTCAATTCTGAAAACATCTGATAAATTGGTAGCTCTTGTACCAAATCGAATAATCTGGTCACAAGGTATACTGATCTCATTAGGACTAACTAGTCTTTGAATCAAACTATTTTCAGGCGTATCAGAAAAAAATAGCTGCTCATTTCTTGAAAGGTGTTTTTTTATCTCCTGTTCATTACTGACATCAAAATCAATGAACTGCAATGTTTTAGGATAGCTATTAAGTAACGCCTCTTTACTCTGGGAAAAAACAATTGAAGCATCCGAAACCATTGTCACCGTATCAGCATACTGACTAACCTCAGATAAATTGTGTTCCACACTGATAATAGTTAGACCATCTTTTTGCTTTTTTTTCAATATACCATACATCCTTTTAATCTGTATAATATCTAACCCAGTTGTCGGTTCATCAAGAAAAATAATTTTAGGGTCATTCAAAAAAGCACGAATAAAATGTAGTTTTTGTAACATACCATTTGAATATACTGACAATGTTTTTTGTAAATCTTCTTTTGATAAATCAAAATCACTCGCTAAATTTTTAATTTTTTTACTGGCTTCCAACTTTTTAATGCCATAAAGTCTAGCAAAGAAAAGACAGTTTTCCCATCCGGTCAACTCGGGAAAAAGTTGTCTAGTATCAGAAGAAACATAATTAATTGATCTCAAGTACTGTTTTTGGTTCTTTAAAGTAATCACAGAATCATTATTTTTTAAAAGGCCTGAATTAAGTTTATTGAGACCAATCAATGCCTTTAGCAATTGTGTTTTCCCTGACCCATTTTTCCCGATAATGATGTGATATGAGCCCGAATCAAAACAAAGATTGATATCATCTAAATAAAATGACCCTTTCATTATCTGTCCATCAATAACCTCAAGACTCATTTTCTCTCCTTAATTTATCTTCAAGATAGCCATATAAATCAATATCAGTTCGCTGCGGCCTAACTGAATTTTTTTTTCTTTTTCTATTACAAAGTAGTTAGCAACAAAATCATTGTACGATAATTCACAAAAAAAATCAATATTTATTCGAACTCGATTCTCTATTATTCTGGGGAACTTATTGTTTTGATTCATAAAAAAAGCACTACATCAAGATGTAGAATCCTTTTTAGTATATCCCCATTTCATGAATTACTCTCATTTTTTAAATGAGTTTAAACTGTTAGAGGATTCCTTTATCTGTCTATGATACTTAATCGCTGCATCATAGACAATTTATTTTAGCTCATTACGAAATTACCTATTTTTTATAATTTTATAGAAGATCCATCCTCTATTCTCTTTGGTTTCTATTAAATTCAAATTTAACTTATCTAGGTATACTTCAAAATCCGCTCTAGATTTTAGGTCTGGTAAGAAATAGTTTATTTTAGTATACTCACAACCTATCACTAATATCCCGTCATTAGACATGATTCTTTTTATTTCTAACAAACTTTGATGTAAATCTTCCCAATGAAAATGGTTTTGAAAAGCACAAATTAATTCAAAGGATTCAGAAGGATATTGCGTTTCTTTAATATCTCTTTTTTCAAACCTTATATTATTTCCTAAATTTTTGGTTTTTGCTTGTTCAATTGCTTTTTCAGATATATCTATTCCGATGATTGAGTTACAGAAAAAATGATTGCTGATATACTTTGTTGTAGCACCATTTCCCACACCTATATCTAATACATTGTCATATTTTTTTTTATCTAAAAAAGATAGACTCCATTCTGACATGGGTAAATAAGCATTGTTCCATATTTTCATCATCAAACTTCCGATAATTCCTGTGGGCTTTTTTGATTGTGATAATAAATAGTTGAAACTTACATACAAGATGATTACTAGGATAATAACTACAAAAAAGATTTTCATACTTCTCCTTTTAAAAAATGAAATAAAATTCAAATTTCTGATTTAACTCTTATCTAAAATCAATAGTATGATAAAAATACGTAAAAAACAATTGATAGCTAGTATAGATAGCATAGATAGCATATGTTGATTATCATCACTCCATCAACATATGCTATCTATACAATAAAATCCCTATACACTGACTGTATAAGGATTCAGACCGCAAAAGGATGTTTTTGATAAGTGGTCTAATTTCACAATCTTCATTCCCAGTCTGTGAAATTACCTAGGATTCATTTTACTTCGTCCTTTAAAATAGCTTTAAGTGGCTGTGCTCCGGGAAACCAATCATGAAGTTTTGTATGCGCATCAAATTTCTCATTATTTTCAACGTTTGCCTTCGGATACTTATCTTTAATAGCTCCCTTGTATGGCGCCATAAATTTTGAGAGATAAATTGTTACATCTGCTCCATCCCCATTTCCCAACGCTTTATATAAATCATCTAAATATACAATTTGTAGATTCTGAGTCTCCTTATCAATATTATATGCTCCTGTGAAACCATAGTTCCCTACATTCTTGACATAGTATTTTTGCATGCTAAGCTCCTTATTATTTATAATGTGATGAGGAACTAACTCCTCCAATTTTATACGATGCTGTCGTCAACCACCCTAATTACAACTAAGCACTTTTATATAAAATATCAAACTAAAACGCTTACAAGATATAGTTTATCACTCGTAAATACCAACTACAATATTTTCAAGCATAATTGGGATAATATACTGAATTTGGGATGTTTTTATAGTTTGTTTTTCACCTCACTTAAGTAAGTTAACCAAATTGTGAATATGCTTTTCAGAAACATAAGTTGTTCTTGAGCTCCCATAAAACTGAATGTTTCCCGTACATATATCGATACTTTTTATCTTATTAATATTGACAATAAGAGATCTATCGATGCGTATCAGATTATGTCTTAAATTTGAAAAGTTTTTTAAGGGTTGCCGGACTAATCTTTCTTCATGTTCATATAACACGATACAATTTCGATATTCTCGACTAGACTCAATAAAAAGCACTTCATCTGGATTGAACTTTACGCCATTTACCTCAACATAGTAAGATTTTGAAAAAAACACTAGATTAATTGTCCTTTGGATGACATCTTTAATAGAAGTTGAATTGTCTACCCCTACAGATAATAGGAACTGATCTCCATTTTCTATAATTAGCTCGTTCAATTTGACATTATGGGATAGTATACCAATTACATTTCCCCTATTATGCGTCAATATTGTTTCAAATCTAAGAAAATCCGCTATACTTTCCGCCTGCAATAGAATAAAGTGTTGACACGGAAAATCTATTTGTAACTTAGCAATTTCATCAACAGAATCATAAGATGTAAAACTTATAAAATCCCTCTCTTCATTTCTTAAAATTTTACAAATTTCATTCAAAATCTCATCATCAACAAGTGCTACGAACTTTTTCATAATATCTCCATCAAGTGTTGAACATTATATATAGATATTATAGTACTTTGAACTTAAACACACAATTTTTTACAGAACGGTATCTATAATATCATTGAATACACAAAAAACGAAACTTGAATAAAGCAACGTTTCTGTTTAGTTATATAGTATTTGAAGATATACATAATTATGAAATCAATACTAAAAAACTGTCATATCAAAGCATAGAAAAATCAATTAGTTAAAAGATATTAATTAATAGGTAATTGTTTAAAGTAATAAAACTCTAATAAAATTGATACTCCATTTTTTCATTTCCTTTATAAGTCAGCTTCGAAAATACGACTTTTGTATGATTTTTTTTAAGTTCGTTTATGGTTTAATGAGTATAGTTATTATTCATGAGGAGAGATATATGAAAAAAATTTTAAAAAAATATGGGTATCTACCTTATTTTTTAGTATCAATATTATTGTTAGCAAATTATCTTTTATTCCATAATAGGATATATCTCATTTTTTTCTCTTATTGGTTATTCCTTGCTTTCGTTGATTTTGCAAAAAAGAAACGTAATGATGATAAATAATATGAATGCTGTCAATATGCTTCGTGATGATAAAATTTATTGTCCCAAAACTAACTCACTTGAAAATAAGTTATTTGTATCAAATTTAATTAAAACAAGAAAATCCCTATACACTGACTGTATAAGGATTTTTAATATGTCCCCTACATGACTAATTGAAGTTGTATATATCATGTAACCTCTTAAAAGTTTGTCATAACTACATTTAGGTTTATAAAAAATAGTCAAATGAATTGTATAGATATAAAACAGAGATCTTTCATTATTTTTTAAAATCCTGCAATATAGCCTTATCTCTTACTACGAAAAAGATAAGCACAATGAGTAGGATGCCGGAAGTTAGGAACATAGCATTTATTGGCACAATTCTAGACCACACACTCCCTACAACTAAACCCAAAGGACCGGAAATACCAATCATCATAAGATAAAAACTAATCACTTTACCTAAGTTTTTATTGCTAATTTTTTGTTGAATTAATGTCTGAATTGGTGCTTCTATAATAGGAATTCCCATTCCTGCAATAAAGTTTATCATTACAAATATAATAAACCCTATTTTATTACTGGGTAATAGAGCAGATAAAGTAAAAATACCAGAAATTAGACTTATCCCTACTAGTGCTGATAGGAGCTTATTATATTTACTACTCAAAAAAGTAAGTGAAAATCCAGCAATCATCATACCTAAAGAAAGACTTACCTCAACAATTGGGACATCAGTCTTTATCGAGCCTTTGAAATATTCAGTTGTCATCAAAGGGTAAAGAACAGTCGTTGGCATGATGATTGCTATTGATATAACTTTAAAAATAAGCAAGTGGAAAAGTCCCTGGTTCTGTTTTAATTCATTAACTGCTGTTTTTAATTCTAGTAATACTTTATACTCTCTAGTAGTAGAAATTTTAGGGAATTTAGTGATAACTACAGAAAACATCCCTAATAAATTTGCTGTAATGCTGAGTAATAGGACGTTATTAATAGAGATAGAACCATACGCCAGAGCGCCCAAAACAGGTGGTAACAGCTGATTAATGGCTTGAAGAGAGCTATATTGACCATTAATGCTCAGAAGTTTTTCATCCGGAACAAGATTTGGAACAGACGCTTGAATTGCTGGATTTTGAATACTCATAGCAGATGCTCTCAATGCATTAGAGATTAATATCGTATTAACCGTCAAAATACCACCTGAGGAAATGCCTTTAATGAAAAGCAATAACGTGATACCAGCAACAAGCAAATCTGAAACTATAAGTAACATTTTTTTATTAAAACGATCGACCAACACTCCTGATAATGGAGAAAAAAGAGCAATTGGTATAAGTGAAACCAATTGAGCAATCGTTAATAAGCTTGCAGACTTAAATTTATCAGTTAGGTAAAAAATTAAACAGTAATTAACTGTAGTAGTCAAAAGTGTTGCAAGACCCTGACCAATAAAAAGCCTATAAAAATTACTAAACCATTTGCTATTTGAAAACATAAAAAAAACCTCGCTATTTCCTTAAATTTATAGGATATATAACTGCTCAGTTTTTTTAGAGGTATATGTTCTAATTTAAAAAATATTAGAATTTTTCGTTAAACTATCTACTAAAAAGATAACATAAACGTGACGTTAAGTCAAATATGTGTAATTTGCACAAATGAAGAAAGCATTGTTTGTATTATTCGTCATTTGTATCATCATTTATAAAGTATTCTCTTAAAGGATCATCTGATGCGAGTCGTTTCTAGATTATTAGGTCACAAAGATATTAGTATATTAATTGAGGTTTATGGTCATACTTTGCAAGAACGTGTGATTGAGGAGTATCAGGAGGTCAGAAATATTTTAAAATAAAACGAGATAACTTTATAAGTAAGTACGAGAAAATCCATACACAGCAACAACTGTCTATGGATTTTATGATGCCCCCTGCATAAATATTTATAGGTTTATATATCAGTTTGAACACTTTAAACATGATTATATCTCGATTTAAATTTATAAATACTGTTCAAATTCATTTCTATTTTTAGGATATGGGAATTCCGAGATAGAAAAAACATTTGGAATACTAAAAAAAGTAACTGTTCTTTAACTTTGATGTGCACCCCAAAAGTTAGACCTATTATGTAGTGCACCCCATAAACTGGACTAAAAATCCAACTTATAGGGAGCACTACATTAACTAAGTAAATTTACTTGGTTTTTATTTTTTTATATTGATTTTTAAAAAATTTCTTGTGTTCATTCGCCTTTTCCAATTTTTTTGTCTAAGGTACTCACTCATGCATAGACGTATTTCATAGTTGTTCACCAGATTTACTTATCTGTTTAGCAATAACTATTTGTTTTTCTCGCTCTGCAATTACACGTTCTAAACTGTTAGGATAGATTAGATTTATTACTTTAATCGCATAATCTGATGAAACAATAGCATGACCTCGCATATGTCCAACAGCAATAGATTGAGCAAATACTCTAGCAGAATACTTACTTATTTCTGTTTCAGATTCTTTTGCCAATTCATTTGCTAAAAATCCTGCTTGTCTTAAATGATACGCACTACACGTACCATTGATTCTATTTTCTAGAATTTTTTCTGTTTCTTTAATTCGTTTATCAGCTTTTAATTTATTATCAAAATATTGTTTAAATCTTTGAGAATTTGTAATTGCCCAATTAGCCAACTGTTTTTGAGGTAGTTCACTCAAAATAGTTTCTAATTCAATACGAAGAGATAAATCATCCAGTATCTTTATTTTGTAAGGGCTTGGAATCTTTATTCGTTGATTTTTTTCGTGGTCATTCCAAGCAAAATCATTCTTTTTATAGTTCGTTTCATCTTTCATTAAATTTTTCCTTTTCTTTATCAAAATATATCCCAAAATAAAATATCTTTAAAGTTAATTATATATCATTAACTACATTTACTTTAAATTAAATAAAACAAAATCCCTATACAATACTGTATAAGGATTTTTAATATGCCCCCTGCA
>JAFQXD010000113.1 GCA_017407115.1 Methanobrevibacter sp.
GTTATATCATCACTATGAATTAAACGATTAATACATTGAGCACCATCTTCTTCAATAGTCTTTGTATCAATTAACCTATTTGTATGATAAAAATATCTAGTATCTTCTAAATCGACAACCAATTTAAAATACTTAAGACGTGTTTGCTTCATAAAATTCTTACGAGACTTATCCCAAGTATATGAATCATAATCAGTTTCAAATCGTAAAGATTTAATTGCCCACATGTCAATGTTAATACATTCACAATTCTCAAATAAAATTTCTATTTCTTGATTTGTTAATTCTACATGTTCCATTATATTACGCTAACCTTTCTTTCAAACCCTGCAGGTCTTCTATGAGTATTTTCTAACTGAAGATAACCGAATCCAGGTGCAGAGTAATCAATTTTTACTGTTAATCTCCATATATCACTTGATTCATAGAGATGACGGTTAATTGCTTTCATATGATATGGTCTATGCCAACCGCCAAAACTATCTTTCATATAATAGAAAATTAACCATTCATTTTCAATCTTACATGAAATATAGAAACCACAATCACAACAACCGTCTTGATGCCAAATCATTTCGGATTTTTGATCAGAAGGAATAAAGTCATACTTGAATGTTTCAAGTTCCTTAATTCCTAACTGTTCAATATCATCTGGTTTTCTTGGAGAATCTTTAAATGTAGTAATTTCACCAGTCTTCCAATCATAACAAGTCGTAGCGAAATAAAACTTATCGTCTAAATACTTAATATTGTTTACAAGACAGAAATTAACCATATTGTGAATAACCAGTTCTTGCAAACCAGTTTCTCTACAATAAACCCATTTAAAAACTTGTTCATTAAATGGAATACCTTGTTTAAACTGAGTTACACTCTGATTAATAATATCACGATATGTAATAAAATTCATATCCTTGATTTTCTTATCAAGTTCAGACGATATTTTTTCACAATCCCACATTTTATTCTCTCCACCAGTTTAATGCCATATCTGCTTGACGTTCAAGCATATCAAAACCATCGATTGCCCAAGAGCAATTATGATTTCGTTCCGCTTTCTTAATCAAGGTATTATCGGCATAGTTCAGGTCATAGTAAATAAATTTACCTTTACAATTAAAATTAATATCAATACCAGCTTTAAACGGTATCGTATTTACAATAAGGTCAAAATCCTTTGCATTGAAATCTGTTAAAGATTGTTGATCTTCTTTTGGATTTCTTGCAAAGACAGTAATCTTATGAACTGACGTTGCTCCTCTAACCCAATCTTCGATTCCCATCTTGATTGAAGGCATAACTCCACCATTACCTAGAATAGCAGTATTATGAGGGAAATCAAATTCCCATGCATCATGGTTATCTACATAATGAACCAAGGAATTAATAAATGCTTGAGAATCGAAATTCTCACCGATAAACGTATCGTTAAGAATCTTGACACAATTTACAGATTGTGTCTTGTCAGCATTCGGCATTAACCAGTCCATGTATTGAATAACATCGTTCTTAAATGGAGTTGTAATA
>JAFQXD010000114.1 GCA_017407115.1 Methanobrevibacter sp.
GCCACATCTCAAGCATTCTACAACATGATATTTGATGATTATGACCTTAGAGATCTTGTTTATCAACGTTTAAATAAAGCGAATGAATTATCAGAGTGGAATAAACTTATTTCAACTGGCACACAGTCTAATCTAAACGCAGATAAAGTTAAAAATTTCCAGATGTATTTACCGAAAAATCATGACGAGATTAAGTTAATCAGCACCTTCTTCAAACAAATAGATAACACTATCGCTCTCCATCAACGTAAGTTGGATTTGTTGAAAGAACAGAAAAAAGGCTTATTACAAAAGATGTTTGTGTAGAATTATGATTCTATTAAATTCATAGAAGGCTATTTACTGGCTCAACAACGATTAAGGTCCTGGAGACCATTCGAGGCATATGCAAAAATAACCCAAAAAATTAGAGGAAGTCATAGAGCGGTATTGACTTGAATAGGTGAGACATTGATTGAATTATTTTCAGAAGTTGCGCAAAATTATTTAACAGAAAAAAATAATGCTTTTAAAGAAAACTCACTAGGGACACTAGTGAGAAAAGACATACCTAATGAGATTATGACATTTCTTGATCCAGAAAAATTCAGTGTGAAAGGATCTATAGGACAAGGACAGTGGGCAGTTATCCCATGGGTATGTATTTATAATAAAGCTATCTCTGCAAAAACAACGTATGGAATTTATATTGCGATCTTGTTTAAAGCAGATATGACGGGGTTTTATATTACGTTAAATCAAGGATGGACGTTTTTTAAAAATTCCTATAAACCTAAACAAATTGCAAAAGAAAAGATTAAACAAGCTTCATATACTCTGAGTAACATCGTTGATGATCTAGGATACAGTGTAGATCCAATTGACTTAGGGTCTTCAGAAACTTTAGCAGTCGGCTATGAGCTTGGTTCGATTTTTAATAAATACTACGATATCGAATGTTTACCTACAAATGAAGAGTTCGAAGAAGACATTAAAGCATTTACTCAAATGCTGGTAGAAGTAGAATTATATATAGGTAAAAATCGTAGTTTTGAGGATTTTTATCGTGAAATCTTAAATAATTCGTTTTATCAAGCGCTTATACATGACCAAAGTATCTTCAAAGAAGTAGATGATAATGACGAAACTTATGTCTATCAAATTGAAGAAGAAATGGCAGAGTCACCTGCTGAAGAAATCATTGAAGAACCAACACAGCGGAAAGATCCTGTTATCAATCGTGGGGGGCAAGAAAACTGGCCCCGAGATAGTAAAATAGCTGCGATAGCGCTCAAGAAAACCAATTTTTTATGTGAAGTTGATCCTACCCATCAAACTTTTACATCTAGAAAAACTGGAAAATCATATATGGAGGCACATCATCTAATTCCTATGGGAAGACAAGGTGAGTTTGATTATAGCTTAGATAAGATCGCAAATATTAAGTGTATTTGTCCCAATTGCCATCGATTGTTGCATCATGGGACAGATAGTGAACGAAATCAAGTGTTAGAAATTCTTTATCAACAATCAATTTCTAATTTACGACGTGTGAATTTATCTATTGCATTCGATGAACTAAAAACATTTTATTGATAAATGTAAAAATAGGAGTTGATGTTAAGTCATTTTCTCATAGTTACAGGGTCTATAATTAGATAATGACCCCTCGAAAAGACTATTAAAATAACCCTCATTATCTAGTGATTAGATAATGGGGGCTGTTTTTTTGTTAAGTG
>JAFQXD010000115.1 GCA_017407115.1 Methanobrevibacter sp.
ATTGTTTTGGTAAAATAGTAGTATAGATCGTGGACGTGCCGGTTCTTCCGCGCATATTCGTCTCCTTTTAGTTATTAATTTGGTATTCTAATAACTATTATAAACGAGGCGAAGTGTTCACGATCTATTTGAGTTTAGACAACATTTTCTCATGCTTATTGATAATTAATAGCCTGCATTTCCGACCGCGATGCTTGAGAAAGGCATCCCTTAATCTCGAAATAGCCCTTTGCTCATTCATTTTGCACCTCCGCAAATCAATAATCGTATTGTAAGATTGCGCATGTCCGTTTTTAATATTGTTATGTATGGTGTTTTTACCATCGCCAATTGGACTTTTCAACTCCCAAATTTGCCCACGCACAATCAAATCTGGAGACTTTAAAATTTGTTGGCGTTGAAATATAACGTCTGTTTTGAAATATCCAGCCACAATCAACGCCGCAGACATCTCAAAATCTTTTGGCGGGTCTTTCGGTGAGGTTTCGACAATAACTTTATAAATATTTTTCATACCCAACACACTACCAGAAAACCCCAAATATTTCAACCCCTACTAAGACAGAAGGATTGTCTTGACATCAAACCTCATGAGGTATATAATTAAAACGTATCACACGATACACTTTTGGGAATACCCACCCGTCCTAACCGTAAGGTTAGGACTTATTTGTCAGTAATTTCATTAAACCATCTAAAACTATCTTCAGATCCGACTCTGGCACTTGTCCCATTTTGTGACTCAGTCTGAACACGCTTATATATTCGACCTGCGCAACTACGGCATATTGCTTTTTGCCCTTGAATCCAAATTCCACATACCAGCTGCCAACATGCTTCTTTGAGGTAAGCGGAACGCCAATAAAGTTATTTTTATTAATCTTCTTAATAATCAAAACTGGTCTTAAGAAATCTTTTCCCTTGCCACATATCTCATTACCAACATTCTCGCCTATCCTGCACCACCAGATTTCACCAACATTTATTGTTCTCATGGATCCAGAAAAATGTATCTTTTCTTTAATCCTAATCCACCCGCTAAAATCTTTTTTACCAAACTTGTCCACAGCGGTTTTCTCCTATTTTATTTTCATACTTCACCCTACCAGAAAAACCAAAATATTTCAACCCCCACCTAAAAGCCAACTCTTGACATTCCTATCACCTCGCGTTAAAATATAGTAAAGAACGTAGCTGGTAAGTCGCATTCAGTGCGGCGGGCGATGTGAGGGCTAGCAAGTCTAGCTGGGATTACACTCTTCTCCTCGTCAGGCTACGCCAAGTCACCTCCCTACACGGGAGGTGTTCTAGTGTAGCACTAATTATACTCGACTATCTCTATTTTTATTATTTTAGATTTAATCTTCTGAAAATTTGGCTCATCTTGCCCTTTCAAAATACGAGCATGCCCACTCACTACATGATCAGCCAACTGCAAACCGTCTTTTTTTCTAGAGTCACATTGTATAAATCGGATATTTTTCAAGGCATACTTCTTTTTCATTTTATTAAGCTCCTTATATAGCACTGGATTTTCATCTATCACAATTTCCGTCCTATAACCAAGTTCCATAACAAATTGAATAATTTTATCTGCCATATTCGCAAACGAAGCATGA
>JAFQXD010000026.1 GCA_017407115.1 Methanobrevibacter sp.
TCCCGGAAAAATAAAAAGAATATTCCGAACTGACAAAGGACTAAAAATACGATTAAAACTAAGCCAACTACGATGGACAAAACGAAATGTCCTAAAAATTAAATAACAAAATTATTTATCAGTAAAATTCTGGACAGTGCCATATTAATGATTAATAAGTCAAATAACCTTAAAATAATATGGATTTTATTTTGCCCGTATACTATACAAAATATTTACTACTTTTAGCTCTCAATTATTAATATAAAACTAAGAAGTATATATAATTTTTATTACTTTTAAATTTGTCCCATATTTCAGACTCTTTCAAAAACTTTGTTGATTTTCAAAATCGGTTTTTCGATTTTGATTCCAAATTAAATCTCTGCGATATATTCGTTTTAAAACACCTCGTTTGGTCTTGAATGTTCGTTTTCTGGATTTTGGCATTGTTTTTTGAAAGGCATTTTCAATTTTGTTGCTTGTTTTTTCAATTCGTTTGTCTTTTAAGTGATGAATGAAGCTTTTATATCGTGGAGTGATTGATTTTTTGATTATTTTATAAATAACTGGATGAAAATCTTCTTTACGATAAATTAATGATTGTACTTCTTTTTTTAATTCATCGTAATCATTTAAATCGAATAAATCTTTGATCATTTTCAATTGTTTATGGCATTCTTGATATTCTTCGTCAGAAATGCGATTTTTGTCTTTAAAAGTTTTTAATTGTTTATTTAAACTTTTTTTAGTATGAAAAATACATAATTGATGTTTAAAACCTATTTTTGGGATAATTGTGGCATATTTTTTATCTAAATCTGTCGTGATTGCAATTTTATTTTTATTTGCCGTAGATTCTCTTAAAAACTTTTCAACAGTTGTTTCATCTTCAGTATCATAAATTGCATCGGCTACGATGCAATTTGAAATAGCATCCAATAATGTGTGGCGATATTTCCATTCTCCGTTGATTTTTATCCATTCTACATCAAAGACATAATAACCCGAGCAACGACCTAAATCAAATTCTAAAATGTTTTCATTAACAAATAACCAATTTTCAATTGTTTGGTGTGAAACAGTGATTCCAAAGAATTTTTTAAAAGATTTACAAACATTTTTTAAGCTTCCCAAATAATCTGAAATTAAATGTTCTGATTCACTTTTCAATTCATTTGTAAAATTGCTGTTTTTATCAACAAGACTTGTTAAATCAGTTTGAAAGGTTTTACCACAACGTTTACAAATATAACGCTGAACTTTCACCTTAGTTTTACCTATTTCTTTAAATACTAATGTTCTTTTTGTAAAACCATATTTAACTACATGACGAGTTCCACAATTTGGACATCGAGCTAAACTCATTTTAAAATAAGGAACATCCTTTTTAAAACTTAAATCAAAAGATTTCAAGACCTTTTGACAGGATTTAAAAATTTTCACAAAACGAGGATCTGAAAGGACTAATCCATCATTAGAATCGCAAAATATATATTGTTTAACATCTAAAATACTATTTGGAGTATTTGTTTTTTGGTTAGGCATAATAAAAACTTTTACTCCACCTATTTATTAAATTTAACTATTTTTAAACAAAATAAAAATTCAAAACTAATTTTCATCAAAAAATTTCAAATCAACAAAGTTTTTGAAAGAGTCTGTATATTTTTAGCCATTAAATTTATTAAATCAAAAAATTTTATATATTGTTAGATTATATTTTTTTTAATTAAAATAAATTATTATATTTGGGTGTAGAAATGGAGAAAAAATTGAATGTTCCTATTAAAGATGAAAATTTATCAGAACTAAATGCGGGGGATGTTGTTTATTTAACCGGCAATATTTTGACTGCAAGAGATCAGGCTCATAAACGTTTGATTGAAGAGGGCGCTCCGTTAGATATTGACGGCGCTGTTCTGTTCCATGCAGGGCCAATCATTTCTAAAAAAGACGAGGGATATGAAATGGTTGCTATAGGTCCTACAACCTCCATGAGAATGAATCCCTATCAGAGTGATGTTTTGGATAGGGGTCCGAAAATTGTCATTGGTAAAGGGGGAATGGATGATACAGTGCGTGAAGCATTAGTCAGAAATAATGCCATTTATGTTGTTGCAACAGGAGGATGCGCAGCTTTATATGTTGATGCTGTTGAAGAAATTGAAAGCGTTGACTGGTTGGATTTGGGAATGCCTGAAGCAATGTGGAATTTAAAAGTAAAGGATTTTGGACCGCTTATAGTTGCAATGGACAGTCATGGTAAAAGTTTATATGACTGATTTTTGGAGAAAACCTAATACTTATATATAATTTCATTATATAGTATATTTTAATTTACATGAATTTTAAAAATATTTTTTTGGAAGTGTTATTATGGCTGATATTAATGAATTAGCAGAAAAGAAATTGAAATCTAGAATGACAAAAATTAGAAAGTGCAATAGGGAACCTGAAGAAAAAGAAAAATTTTCAGAAAAATTTGGAGTTTCTTTTGAAGTGGAATTCCACAATAAAAATCCGGATGCCCTTTCTGATGGTTTCACATTCATTACAAGTCCTGATGGAAAAGTATTATTTGCAGATTATTTCTATGGGATACCTGAAGATGAAGAATTCACTACTGTTCAAGTTACTGAAAAACAGTTAAAATCTATTTTAGAATTTTTTGAAGATTTTAAATTACAATTTGACGATTCTGATTAGATGATAGTTAACAATTCATTAGATGAAGTAAAAAAAAGAGAAAATGCTCTTTTAATTATAAAACATTTGGTTGAAAATAGTGGCAGGTCATCATTGTTTGACTTGACAGGTCTTTCTGGGGGCTTTATTGCATCTCCCAGTGAAATCAGTCTTTTGGAAACATATGTTGGTCCGGCTATTTTTGAACAAGATCTCCAGCAAGTTGGAAAGGAACATATGGGAGGAGAAAAGGTTCTTCCATTGAACAGGACTTCTTCAGGGATATTGGCAACAATCTTAACTTTAGTTGGCGAAGGGTCTAATGTTGTACATTATTTGGCCAGATTACCAGCCCATCCATCTATTCCAAGAAGCTGCAAACTGGTTGGAGCAAATTATTTTGAAACTGATGTTTTTGATGAATTTTCAATACCCGAAAACACTTCACTTGTCATTGTCACAGGTTCAACAATGGACCATCAGGTGATTGATGAAGATGAGTTCAAAAAGGTAATTGAGATGGCTCACGACAGGGACATACCGGTCATGGTTGATGATGCCTCTGGAGCCAGACTCAGAACTGTAGTATATAATCAGCCAAAGGCCTGTGATTTGGGTGCAGATATTTCAATTACAAGCACAGATAAACTGATGCCTGGTCCGAGAGGTGGGCTCATGGCAGGCCGTAAAGATTTGATTGATGAGATTAAAGTGAAAGTTAACCAATTCGGTCTTGAAGCACAGCCTCCTGCAGTTCTTGCAATGCTCAACGGCATTAAGAATTTTGATGAAAACAATTTGATTAACAGTTTTTCCAGAAAGGACGAACTGTTTGGTTTGTTGGATGAAAAATTCGATAATTTTGAGACTACTCCTACCGGAGTGATGATTTCTCCTGAAGGATTGGCTGATGAGATGGACGTATCACATGAGCTGTCCGACAATGATTTGGCATATGTATTTTCATTTATATTATTGAAAGATCATGGAATAATTACAATTCCTGCTGTTTCAATGCCAGGTGCATCTGCTACAATACGTTTTGATTTGTCCACTAATGATGCATTCAATTTAAATTTAAAAGATTTATGTAAAAAAATAGAATCTTCATTTAATAAACTACAGGATGTAGCTATTAATGAAGATAAGTGTAGGGAGATTGTATTCAGTTTTTGATGATACATTCTCCGGAAATTACTTTTTTTAAGGTTCCGTCAATTTTTTCAACTATAAGAACTCCATCCTTATCGATACCTACAACGTAACCGTCATAATATGTGTTGAATGGTTCTCTTACTTCTACTATTTTTCCAATGGAATATGAACGTTTTCTCCATTCTTTTAGGATAGCTTCATATCCTGCATGGTTGAAAAGTTCACTAATTTTTTCAAATTCTTCCAAGAATATTTTGATTAAAAGGTTTTCATTGCCTTCTTTATTTAGCTCTTCCTTAAGGGTTGTAGTTCCTGCCTGCAATTCTTCAGGGAATTGTGTTACTTCCAAATTAGCATCAATTCCCACGCCGATAATGACATTTTCAACAGTATTGAATTTGGCAACCGCCTCGGTTAGGATACCGCAAACTTTTTTGCCGTTAATCATTATGTCATTAGGCCATTTGATTTCAGGTTCTTCAACACCAACCTTTTCAAGAGTTTTTGCAACTGCCACTCCGGTAGCTATGGTAATCATTGGGAATTTTGACTGTTCGACATTAGGTTTCAATATGATTGACAACCATACTCCTCCCAATGGAGATTCCCATGACTTTCCGGATCTGCCTTTTGCTTTTGTTTGTTTCTCAGAGATGACTACAGTTCCATTTTTTACATCGTTCATTGATAGGAATTTGGCTACAGTATTGGTTGAACTGACTTCCTTGTATACGTATAGCTCTTTGCCGATGTATTCTGTATTCAAATCTTTTAGGATTTCAGATTTTTTGATATGCTCTGTTTCCTCTTGTCCGAGTTCTTTTACGATATTTGCAAAGTCGTCTATTTCGATATTTTTTATTTCACTTATTGATTCATCGGAAAGCTTATTTTCTTTTTTCAATAAGTTGATGATTTCTTCACGCATGTCTATCGCCAGGATTGTCTTGTACTTGTTGCCTTTTCATGTCATGCTGGTGTTTAACCGCATTTTGATATGATCCAACGGCTGCAGATATTGCAGCTATTTTTTTACTAGGCATGAATGTGGATTTTAATTTGTTAACGTATTCTGCATCTTCTTCGATTACATTGACCATTTCAATGTCAATTTCTTTTTTGTGCTGGTCAATGAAATGTGTATTCAAATCTCCTGAAAGGAAGTTAGGATTTCTTAATATTGCTTTATGGAACGGAATTGTTGTTTTTACACCTAAAATGATGTACTCTTGCAATGCTCTTTGCATTTTGGTAACTGCATCATTCCTGTTTCTTCCGTAAGTGATTAGTTTTGAAATCATTGAATCGTAGAATGTTGGAATGGTATAGTTCATATAAACTCCACTGTCTAAACGTACACCTGGACCTCCTGGTGATCTGTAACCTGTAATTCTTCCAGGATTTGGTGCAAAGTCGTTCAATGGGTCTTCTGCATTAATACGACATTCAATTGCATGTCCTGAAACTGTTATTTCATTTTGCTGGTAGGTAAGTTCCTCGCCGGTAGCTATTTTGATTTGTTCTTTAATCAAATCGGTATTGGTAATTAGTTCTGTAATTGGGTGTTCTACCTGTATACGTGTGTTCATTTCAAGGAAGTAATAGTTTCCGTTGTCATATAAGAACTCTACGGTACCTGCACTGGTATATCCAATGTATTCGGCGGCTTTTACTGCACTTCCACCCATCTGTTCTCTAAGTTCATCGGTCATTATTGGGGATGGTGCCTCTTCGAGAAGTTTTTGATGTCTTCTTTGAATGGAACATTCCCTGTCTGCAACATGAATCACGTTACCGTGTTCGTCTGCTAAAAGCTGGAATTCGATGTGACGTGGTTTTTCCAGATATTTTTCTATAAATACTGTGGAATCTCCAAAATTGGTTCCTGCAACAGATTGTGTGGATTCAATAGCCTGCACAAGTTCTTCTTCTTTGTAAACTGCACGCATACCTATTCCTCCACCTCCTGCAGAAGCTTTAACAATAACCGGATATCCAATTTGTTTTGCAATTTCTTTTGCTTCTTCAATGTCTGTGATTCCTTCTGGAGTACCTTCAATGACTGGAACTCCCGCTTTTTTCATAAGTGCTTTTGATGTAATTTTATCTCCCATCTGATTGATTACATCTCCTGAAGGACCAATGAGTTTGATTCCATTTTTTTCACATTCTTCTCCAAGTTTGGAATTTTCCGCTAAAAATCCGTAACCTGGGTGTATCGCATCAGCTCCGCATTCATTTGCAATGCCTATAATTTTCTCTATATTCAAATAAGATTTTGCAGGTGATGGATTTCCTAAAGGATAACTTTCATCAGCATATTTTGTATATAAAGAAGTTTTATCTGCATCAGAATAGATTGCGACAGTGTCAATGCCGAGTTCACGACATGCACGCATAACTCTTATTGCGATTTCTCCTCTATTTGCAACTAATACTTTTTCAAACATGTGAAACCTCAAAGTAATTTTTTTATAATAATATAATATTATATATTGGATAATTATTAAATATGTTGATTATATGAAAAAAATTACACGAAAAAAGCATTTGGAAATGAAACTTCAGTCAATCCCATCCCATCCAAATCCCAAAGTAGGTCTTGAACAGTACGCCACTCCTTCGGTTATTGCTTCTGATCTGGTTTGGAACGCTCATTCATTGGGAGATATTGAAAATAAAAATATTTTGGATTTGGGTTGCGGTACAGGCATTTTTACAATAGCTTCTGCATTGATGGGTGCAAATTTGGCATGCGGTGTGGATGTTGATGATGAGTCCATACGTTTGGCCAGGCAGGTTTCAGATAATCTTGATTTGGGCAATGCAGATTACATCTTAAGTGATGTGTGTGATTTAAATGTGGGATTTGAGGTGGATACTGTTATTCAAAATCCCCCGTTCGGATCTCAAAGAAGGGCCAAAGTCGGACAGGATTTGAATTTTATCAAAAAAGCATGTATGTTAAAACCAAGTGTGTTATATTCTTTTCATATGGCATCTACACAGGAGTTTCTCCTTGATTTTTATCAGGCGGAGGGTTTGGAAATCACCCATCTTTTCAGATATGATTTTCCAATTCCTAAGATTTATGATTTTCACACAAAAGAAAAGCAGAATGTCAATGTTATTGTAATCAGGGCATTGTTAGATTTTTAATTTTTTATTAAATTACTTTTTTTTCATTTTTTTATTGCGGAAAACAATACCTTTATATAGGGGTTGTTACATATTTTATATTAATATATTCTCTGAGTATAAAAAAGTTGGTAGCATAAAAAGAAGCTACGGATATTATAATTGATATAATATTTTGTAAATGTGTAAGTCTATTTAGTGATAGCTATATAAATGTAGGGTAATCTTTATATACTTTACTTGACATATTGTTTAGTAATGTATAAAGATGAGCTATCTGTATTTATTCCAAATTCATTTCTTTCTGAGTCTAAAGACCTTAAGATTCGTACTTATAAAGTTGGAATTTTAGGAAGGGCTTTGGCTATTTTTCAAGCAGATAATGTGGTTATTTATAATGATAATCATGCTAAAAATGAAGATGGAGAACTTGATGGAGATTTTATTGCTGAAATTTTGAGTTATATGAATACTCCTCAATACCTGAGGAAAAAAGCATTTCCTATAAGACCAGAATTGAAGCATGTTGGAATTCTTCCACCGCTTAGGACTCCTCATCATCCGGTCAATGATCAACCAGACGTGGGAGATTATAGGCAAGGTTTCACTGTTAAGAGAAATAAGAAAGGAACTTATGTTGATATAGGTATGGATAAACTTGCATTCTGTAAAGAGCAACTTACTGTTAAAAGAATTTTTGACTTTAAGATTACTAAGATTGCTAAGAAAGAAGTAATAGTCACACCTGATAAACCAGATGACGTTTACTGGGGATATAATGTAATGTCCTCTAATAAGAGTCTTAAAAATAGCTTAAAATTAATTAAACCTGATCTTGTTGTGGAAACTACAAGATATGGAGATTATATTGATTCTATTTTTGATGAATTAAAACATAAAGTAGATGAATGTAAAAGTATTGCTATTTTATTTGGTGGCCCTTATTCTTCAATCGAGGAAGACGTTTCCAATGTGAATTGGGATTTGTTCAGAGTAAATACCATTCCGAATCAGGGAACTGAAACTGTTAGGACTGAAGAGGCAGTTGTCGCTACACTTTCTTTATTTAACTTTATGAGATTTTAATTCTCTTTGATTTATTAGTCTTATCATGCTAATAGATAACTTGCTCAACTTTTTATACATTAATGTTTTTAGGACTCTCCTAAAAATAAACTTAGCGCAGAATGATTTATACATTGGATATATTCTTAATTGTGCTTCAATTTGTAAAAACTCAATGGAATATATTGAAATATAATATTTATCTAGTTGTAATCATTTTTACAGCTATTTATTATTTCGACGAGCTTATACTTAGTATAATTCTTGTCAACTTGTATAATGGCTATTCATTTAGCTGTTAGATTTAAAAAAATTAAAATTAATTGAAAAAATAAGGAAAAATATTAATAAGGAGGTTAAATTAAATGGTAAGACATCACCAGCCAAGAAAAGGGTCTGTTGCTTTTAGTCCAAGGAAAAGAGCAGCTAAAGAAACCCCTAGAGTAAAATCTTGGCCTCAAATTGATGAACCAAAATTACTCGGCCTCGCAGGTTATAAAGTCGGTATGACTCATGCTTTAGTCACTGATACTGATAAAAACTCTCCAACCCAAGGTATGGAAGTTTTCACTCCAGTAACCGTATTGGAAGTGCCTCCGGTCGTAGTAATGGGAATAAGAGCTTATGAAAAAACTTCTCGTGGTTTGAAAGTAATCACCGAAGTACTTGCAGACAATTTAGATCAAGAACTTTCAAGGAAGATTTCTCTTCCTAAAGAGTACAATAAATCTGAAGCTATTGCAAAAATACAAGGTGCATTAGAAAACACAGAAGAAATTAGGGTTTTAGTACACACCAATCCAAAAGTAACTAGCGTACCTAAGAAAAAACCTGACATATTTGAATGTGGTATTGGCGGATCCAATGTGGAAGAAAAATTAAATACTGCATTAGAATTATTAGGTAATGAAGTAAAAGCTAGTGAAATCTTCAATGAAGGAGAATTTGTTGATGCTATTGCAACTACAAAAGGAAAAGGATTCCAGGGTGTAGTTAAAAGATGGGGAATTAGAATTCAATATGGTAAAGCTGTAAGAGCAGGTAAAGGTAGACACGTAGGTTCTATTGGTCCTTGGACTCCAGCTAGAACTATGTGGACTGTAGCACAAGCAGGTCAAATGGGATACCATAAAAGAACTGAATTCAATAAAAGAATTTTAAAAATTGCATCAGCTGATGAAGTTGACCAAATCAACCCAGATGGTGGATTTGTAAAATATGGTGTTGTTAAAAACGATTATGTCTTAGTGAAAGGTTCCCTTCCAGGTCCTTCCAAAAGGTTAGTAATCTTAAGACAACCAATCAGACCTAATAATAAAGCTGAGGATATACCTCAAATTAATTACATAAGTACAAAATCTAAACAAGGGGTATAATCATGAAAGTAAACGTTTATTCTATTAATGGGGAAGTAAAAGAAGAAATCGAACTTCCAGCTATTTTTGATGAAGTATACAGACCAGATTTAATCAAAAGAGCTGTACTTTCAGCACAATCCGCTAGAGTACAACCATGGGGTAATGACCCAATGGCAGGTAAAAGAACTTCCGCTAAAGGATGGGGTTCAGGTAGAGGTACCGCAAGAGTACCTAGGATTAAAAATGGTTCTAAAGCAGCTTTCGTACCAATGGCTATTGGTGGTAGACAAGCACATCCTACTAGAGCTGAAAAAAATCATCACGAAAAAATCAACATAAAAGAAAGAAGATTTGCAATCAGATCTGCTGTAGCAGCAACTACCAATAAGGAAATTGTTGAAAACAGAGGTCACAGAGTTGCAGATTTAGAACAAGTTCCTATTATTGTTGAAGATGAAATCGAATCTGTAAAAACCACCAAACAAACTCGTGAAATTTTCGAAAACTTAGGTGTTTACGACGATGTCATCCGTGCAAAAGAAGGTAAAAGAATCAGAGCTGGTAGAGGAAAAACAAGAGGAAGAAAATACAAAAAAGTAAAAGGTCCTCTCGTTGTTGTCGGTGAAGATAAAGGTATTTCCTTAGGTGCAAGAAACCACGCTGGTGTAGATGTTGTGGTTGTTGAAAACTTAAACGCTGAATTATTAGCACCAGGAACTCACGCAGGAAGACTCACTGTTTACACTAAATCAGCTGTTGAAAAGTTAGGAGGTTTATTCCAATAATTTGGAAAAATAGGTGATTATTATGGATTCATACTCAATTATTATTAAACCTCATGTTACTGAAAAAACCATGAACTTAATCGATATGAACAATGAAATTACTTTTGTTGTTAACCGTAAAGCTAACAAAAGCCAAATCAAAAGAGCTTTTGAAGAGTTATACGAAGAAAAAGTAGCAAAAGTCAATACTCATATCACTCCTAAAGGTGAAAAAGTAGCATATATCAAACTTGTTGAAGAAGAAATGGCAGAAGAACTCGCTGTCAGAATAGGAGTATTCTAAGGAGGAATTTGAATGGGAAAACGATTAATTCATCAAAGAAGAGGTAGAGGAACTCCTGCACACCGTGTTGCTTCTCATCGTTTTAAAGATAAAATCAAATACAGATCTTACGATGCTTTAGAAAAAGAAGGCAGTATTAAAGGAAAAGTCATTGATATTGTACATGACCCAGCAAGAACTGCACCTATTGCAGAAGTAAAATTCGAAAATGGTGAAAAGAAATTTATCTTAGCACCTGAAAGCATTCAAGTTGACGATGAAATTGAATGTGGTATTTCTGCTCCTATTAAATTCGGTAACACATTGCCGCTTGCTGAAATTCCTGAAGGTACTCCAATCTATGATATTGAAAACACCCCAGGTGATGGAGGTCGTTTTGTAAGATCTTCTGGAACTTATGCTTCTGTTGTTACTCATGACGCAAACCAAACTGTTGTCGAATTACCATCAGGGGAATTAAAATACTTAAATCCTAACTGCCGTGCTAGTATTGGTGTAGTAGCTGGTGGAGGTAGAAAAGATAAACCATTCCTTAAAGCTGGTAAAAAATGGCATGCTTATAAAGCTAAAGGTAAGAAATTCATGACTGTAAGAGGAGTAGCAATGAACGCTGTAGATCACCCTCACGGGGGAGGTAACAGACAACATCCTGGTCGTCCTACCACTATTTCAAGACACGCACCACCAGGCAGAAAAGTTGGTTCAATTGCAGCTAAAAGAACAGGTTTAAAAAGATAGATAGAGGGTGTTTCATTGGCAAGAAAAGTATTTAAATATAAAGGTTATACTCTTGAAGAATTACAAGAAATGTCTTTAGAGGAAGTAATGGAATTATTCCCTGCAAGACAAAGAAGATCTTTAAAGAGAGGATTCTTACCAAGACAACAAATTGTTTTGGATAAAATGAGAAAATTGAATAAAGAAGGAACTAAAGATGGTCGTCCTGTTGTAATTAGGACCCATTGTAGAGACATGATTGTTATACCTGAAATGGTAGGAACCACTTTCGGTATTTATGATGGTCAGAATTTTGTAGAAGTTACTATTGCACCTGAAATGATTGGTCATTACTTCGGTGAATATGCACCAACCAGAAAAAGAGTCCAACACGGGGACCCTGGTATGGGAGCTACCAGATCATCCATGTTTGTACCACTTAAATAAGGAGATTAAATCATGGCTAACAAATATGCTTATAATAATGATGTTGATGAAGCAAAAACTGCACGTGCTATGGCTAAATCTCTTAAGATTTCCCCAAAACACAGTGTTGAAATTTGCAGAGCAATAAGAGGAATGGAAGTAGAAAAAGCTAAAGCTTACTTAGCAGATGTTATTGATATGAAAAAATCTGTTCCTTTCAAAAGACACAACAAAAAAGTTGGTCACAGAAAAGGACAAGAAGGCTGGCCTACTGGAAGATACCCTGTAAAAGCTGCAGAACAAATCTTAAAAGTTTTGGAAAATGCTGAAGCTAATGCAGAGTACAAAGGTTTGGACACTGAAAAATTATTCATTGAACATATTTCATCTCACAGAGGTGTTATTATACCTGGATACATACCAAGAGCTTTTGGTAGAATGACTCCATTTAACACCCCGACTACTCATATTCAAATTGTATTACAGGAGGCTAACTAATGATAGAAAAAGATTTCGTTCAAGAAGGCCTTAGAAGAACTAGAATTGACGAATACTTAGAAAAAGAACTTGAAAGAGCTGGATACGGTGGTATGGAAGTTCAAATTACACCTTTAGGTACCATGGTTATTGTTTACGCAGAAAGACCTGGTATGGTAATTGGTAGAGGTGGAAAAAACGTAAGGACTATTACCAACACTCTTAAAAACGAATTCGGATTAGACAATCCTCAAATCGAAGTTAAAGAGGTTGATGTTCCAGAACTTAACCCAAAAATCATGGCTTACAAAATCTCTAACATGTTACAAAGAGGTATGCACTTTAGAAGAGTAGCTTATTCTACCATTCGTAGAATTATGGGTGCTGGAGCTCAAGGTGTAGAAGTTACTATTTCTGGTAAAATCAGAGGTTCTAGATCTGCTGTAGCTAAATTCGTTGAAGGATACATTAAAAAATGTGGTGAACCTTCAATCAGATTAGTAGAAGAAGGATTTGCTACTGCTGAATTAAAACCTGGTGTTTTAGGAATCTATGTAAGGATTATGCCTCCAGAAACTGTATTACCTGATTCTGTTGAGATTCTTCCTCCAAAAATCATCATTGAAGAAGATGGTGAAGTAATTGAAGAAGAAATCGATGTTGAAACTGAAGAAATCATCGAAGAAGAAATCATCGAGGAAGTTGAAGATCTCGAAGAATTAGAAGAAGTTGTTGAAGAAGAATCTGCTGAAGAAGTAGAAGAAGATGATAGTTAGATATATAAATTTAATTATCTGTAAAGAGTTGGAACAATGGCGATTTTAAGAAGTAAAGAAATTTGGGACATGGAAGTTGATGAGATTCAAGACAAATTAGTTGAACTCAGAACTGAATTATCCAAAAATGTTTCTAAAAGTGCAGCTGCTGGGGTTATTGAAAACCCTGGAAAAATTAGAGAATTAAAAAGAACAATTGCTCGTGTTCTTACAATATTGAATGAAAAACAGAAGGAGAATTAAATGTCAAAAATCTGTGATGTATGTGGGCTTCCTGAAGAACTTTGTGTTTGTGAGGAAATTGCACGTGAAGTTCAAACTCTAAAAGTTTTTACAGTTAGAAGAAGATTCGGAAAACTCATGACTATTATCGAAGGTATAGATGAACACGATATCGATATCAAAGAACTCACAAAAACTCTTAAAGCAAAGTGTGCTTGTGGGGGAACTGCGAAAAACGGACAAATCGAACTTCAAGGCGATCATAAAGTGAGAGTCAAAGAAGTTTTGTCTGAATTAGGTTTTTCATCTGATACTATTGAAATTCGTGAATCCAAGAAAAATAATAAAAAAAGGAGATAATTCATCTATTCGATATATATTCAATAAAATTTTGTAATTTTTCTGCATGATTTATTGTAAATGTTATGTTAAGAGATGAGACAATGATTACTTCAAAAAACTTAGTTCATCATGAATTCATCGGTTTGAAGGTTCATGTTACAAGTGAGAAGAATAAATCTCTTAATTTAATGGGAAATATCATTGATGAGACAAAGAATACCATTAAAATTGAAGATATGAATAATTGCGAGAAAATTATTCCAAAAAGGGGTTCAATATTTTTGTTTGAACTTCCAAACGGGGAAAAAATTGAAATTAATGGTAACATCTTATCAATTCGTCCTGAAGATAGGATAAAAAAAAGATTTAAAAAAATTTAATATGGTGATAATATGGTTGGGCTTAATGTTCAAGAACCTGAAACTACATGCGATGATCCTAACTGCCCTTTCCACGGAACTTTACCTGTAAGAGGTCAAGTTCTTGAAGGTGTTGTTGTAAGTAACAAAGCAGAAAGGACCATTTCTGTAGAACGTAGTTACTATAAATTTATTAAAAAATATGAAAGATATGAAAAAAGAAAATCAAAAATCAATGTTCACAAACCAGATTGTTTAAATGTGAATGTTGGAGATTCTGTAAAAGTTGCAGAATGCAGACCATTAAGTAAAACTAAACATTTTGTTTTAGTAGAAGTTAAAGGAGAGTAATTAATTATGAAACCATTAACCTCAAGTGTATCTAAAGCATTACCGATTGGAGCAAGACTCCAATGTGTAGATAATACCGGTGCACGTGAAATCGAAATCATATCCGTAAAAGGATTTAAAGGTGTAAGAAGAAGACTCGATGTTGCTGGTGTTGGAGATTTAGTTGTTGCTTCTGTTAAAAAAGGAACTGCAGATATGAGAAGAGAAATTGTCAATGCAGTTGTAATCAGACAAAAAAAGGAATATAGACGTGCTGACGGTCTTCGTGTTAAATTCGAAGACAATGCGGCAGTTATCATTACTCCTGAAGGAATTTTAAAAGGATCTGAAATCAGAGGTCCTGTTGCTAAAGAAGCAGCTGACAGATGGCCTAGTGTTGGTAGTGCAGCAAGTATTTTAGTATAGGTGAAAAAATGTCAAAACAACCAAGAAAACAAAGAAAAGCTCTTTATAATGCTCCTGCTCACGCACGTGGAAAACATTTAAGTGCTTCTTTAAGTAAAGATTTAAGGGAAAAAGTTGGAACTAGAACTTTACCTTTAAGATCAGGAGATAAAGTTAGAGTGCTCCGTGGAGATTTCAAAGGACATGAAGGTGAAGTCCTTAGCGTAGATTATGGTTCATACAAAGTAACCATTGAAGAAGTTACTTTATCAAAACCTGACGGAACTGCTACATTTCTCCCAGTTGACCCATCTAACTTAGTAATTATTGATGCAGATTTAAAAGATGATAGAAGAATAAAAAATAAAGGAGATAATTAATATGGCTAAAATGGGATCTAGAAAACATCTTAAAAGATATAAAGCACCAAAATCTTGGCCTATTCATCCTAAAGAAGACACTTGGACTGTTAAACCTTCCGCAGGTTCTCATTCCATTGAAGATTCTATTCCATTAACATTAGTTATCAGAGATGTTTTAAAATTAGCTGACAATTCTAGAGAAGCAAAAAGGATTATCAACTCTGGTAATGTTTTAGTAGATGGAAGAGTTGTAAAAGATTACAAATTCCCAGTTGGTTTTATGGATGTTATTGAAATTCCAAAAACTGGTGAATCTTACAGAGTTCTTTTAGATAGAAAAGGCAGATTACAATTAAACTCAATTGATGATAGTAGTTCTAAATTATCCAAAATTGTTAACAAATCAACCATTAAAGGTGGAAAAACTCAATTAAACCTTCATGATGGTAAAAATGTTATTATTGAGGAAGATGCTTATGCTGTTGGAGATGTTATTTCTTTAAAAGTACCTGAACAAGAAATTGCTGAAGTTTATCCTTTACAAGAAGGAGCTACAGTTTTAGTTACTGGTGGTAAACACACCGGTGAATTAGGTACTGTAAGTGAAATTATTGAAAATAAATCTTCTAATCCAAATACTATTATTATCGAAAATAGTTCAAAAGATGAATTTTTAACTTTAAAAGATTATGCGTTTGTTGTTGGTAGCGATGCACCAGCAATCTCTTTATTGGAGGTTAATAAATGAACCCAATGAATGAAGTACGTATCGAAAAGGCTACCGTCAGTATTGGTGTCGGTGAAGCAGGTGAAAAATTATCCCGTGCTATCACTCTTTTAGAAGAAATGTTTGACCAAACTCCGGTAAAAACTTTCTCTAAAGTTACTAACCCTGAATGGGGAATTAGGAAAAAACAACCAATCGCATGTAAATTAACCTTACGTGGAGAAAAAGCTGACAAAGCTATCGATATGGTTTTAGAAGGTATTAGTAGAAATATTAGACCTACTCAATTTGATGCACAAGGAAACCTTTCTTTCGGTATCAAAGAACACATTGATATTCCTGGTATGAGATACAACCCGGACATCGGTATCTTTGGTATGAACGTTTCTGTTACTTTTGAAAAACCTGGTTACAGAATTGCAAAAAGAAAAATCAGACAAAAGAAAGTTCCTCAAAAACATAGAATTTCTAAAGAAGAAACCATGAAATTCATGGAAGAAAATTTCAATGTTAATTATGTAACTGAATAAGGTGATATTTTGCCAAGAAAATACGGTAAAGCTTCAAAAAAATGTAGTCGTTGCGGAGACCATTCTGCAATGGTTAGTAGATATGGCATAAATTTATGCAGACAATGTTTTAGGGAAGTAGCTCCTAAAATGGGATTTAAAAAATATAATTAGAGGTTTTAAATATGAGTCTTATGGATCCTCTTGCAGATGCTTTAACTAACATCAGAAATAACGAATTACAAGTAAATGATTCCTGTGTTATTTCTCCTGCTTCCAAATTGATTGGACAAGTTTTAAGCACTATGCAAAAAGAGAATTATATTGGTAATTTTGAATATATTGATGACAACAGGGCAGGTAAATTCACTGTTGAATTAATAGGTAACATCAACAAATGTGGTGTTATTAAACCTCGTCATGCTGTTAAGAAAGATGAATTTGAGAAATTTGAAAAAAGATATTTGCCAGCAAAGAACTTTGGTATTTTAATCGTAACCACTCCTGAAGGAATTATGACTCACTATGAGGCTAAGGAAAGAGGAATTGGTGGACGTTTGTTGGCTTACATGTACTAGGTGATAAAATGGTAGTAGCTGCAGCTATAAGGGAAGAAATTGAAATCCCTGAAGGCGTTGAAGTTATAATTGATAATAATGAGGTCTCTGTAAAAGGACCTAATGGAGAAAACTCCAGAAAATTTACTTATCCTAATGTAAGTATTAAAGAAGACGGAGATAAAGTTGTTTTGGAAACTTCATTTCCTAAAAAGAAAGACAAAGCAATGATTGGAACCACAAGAGCACACATCAACAACATGATTACTGGTGTAACCGATGGTTTCGAATATCACATGAAAATTGTTTACGCTCACTTTCCAATGAAAGTAGAACCTAAAAAAGATGCTGTTATAATTACAAATTTCCTCGGGGAAAAATACCCAAGAACTGCTAAAATCGTTGGAGACGCTAAAGTAGTAGTCAAAGGGGATGAGGTAACAATTACCGGTATCAACAAGGAAGATGTTGGTCAGACCATGGCTAACTTAGAACAAGCAACTAAAATTAAAGGAAGAGATCCTAGAGTATTCCAAGACGGAATATACTTAACTAGCAAAGAATAGATTTGGTGATTTAAATGGCTAACAAAAGATTTAAAAGACAAGAATATGCTCGTTATAAAAAACTTGGAATCAAATGGAGACGCCCTAGAGGTAAAACCAGTAAAATGAGAAGATATGAAGCAGGAAAACCTGACATGCCAGCTATTGGTTACAGAACCCCTAGAGCAATAAGGGACTTACACCCTTCAGGGTACAACGATGTTCTTGTTCATAATATGAAAGAGTTAGAAGACTTAGACCCAGCAACTGACGCTGCAAGAATAAGCGCTTCTATCGGTAAAAGGAAAAAAGCTTTGATGTTAGAAAAAGCATCCGAGCTCGGGATTAAAGTTTTAAATAAATAAATTATATTTATAAGTCGAATCGGTTCCGGGGCTTTATTTGAATTGATTTGACTGGTTAAATTAAAAATACAAAAAAGGGAATTTAGATATTGTCTAAATTTATCAGCTATGCTGAATGGAGGATTATATACATGAATCTTACAACTCAAAAAAGATTAGCTGCTAGTATACTCAAAGTAGGTCTTAATCGTGTATGGATTGATCCAGAAAGATTAGAAGAAGTATCTATGGCGATTACTAGAGAAGGAGTAAAGCAGTTAATAAATGACGGAGCTATTAAAGCAAAACCTCAAAAAGGTAATAGTAGCTACAGATCTAAAAAAATCAAAGAACAAAAAGCAAAAGGTAAAAGAAAAGGTAGAGGTAGTATCAAAGGGGCTAAAAAAGCACGTACACCTAAGAAAAAAGCATGGATGACTACTATCAGAGCTTTAAGAAAAGATCTTAAAGAAATGCGTGAAGAAGAAGTAATTGATGCAACTACCTACCGTAAATTATACAAAATGGCTAAGGGTGGCGCATTTAGAAGTAAATCTTACATGAGAAACTACGCCCGTGACCATGATTTAATTAAAGGAGATGACTAAACATGGCACAAGGAACTAACTATAAAGTAGCTTTCAGAAGAAGAAGAGAAGGTAAAACCGATTACGGTGCTAGAATCAAATTGGTCGATTACGAAAAATCCCGTTTAGTTGTTAGAGTTTCAAACGCTCATGCAACTGTACAAGTTATTGATTACTCTCCTGAAGGAGATATCACAATTGCTTCTGCAGTAAGTAAACAATTAGAAGGATTCGGATACAAAGGAAATACTGGTAACCTTTCTGCATTTTACTTAACCGGGTATCTCTGTGCTAAAAGAGCTTTAGCTAAAGATGTCGACTATGCAATCTTAGACATCGGTTTAAAATCTCCTATTAAAGGATCTAAAATTTTCGCAGCTCTCAAAGGCGCTGTCGATGCAGGTTTAGATGTTCCTCATGGTGAATTCATTTTCCCTGAAGATGAACGTATCAGAGGAGAACATGTTGCAAATTACGCTGAATCTTTAAGTGCTGAAGATGTTGCTGAAAAATTCTCAAAGTATTTGGAAAGAGGTCTCAATCCAACAGATTTACCTGAAAACTTTGATGAAACTTTAAAAAATATTGATGAGGCAGAGGTATAACTATGAGTTTTAATATTGATGAATGGGAACCTAAAACCAAAATGGGTAGAATGGTTAAAGATGGAACCATTACTGATATCGATGAAATTTTTGAAAAAGGTCTTCCAATTATGGAATTAGAAATAGTTGATGCCTTAATTCCTGATTTAGAAGAAGAAGTAATGGATGTTAACTTAGTTCAAAGGATGCACAAATCCGGTAGAAAAGTTAATTTCAGAGTAATTGTTGCTGTAGGTAACAAAGACGGATACGTTGGATTAGGTCAAGGTAAAGCTAAAGAAGTAGGTCCAGCTATCAGAAAAGCTGTAGACAACGCTAAATACAACATTATTAAAGTAAGAAGAGGTTGTGGAGATTGGGGTTGTGTTTGTGGAAGAGAACACACCGTACCTTTCAAAGTACAAGGTAAATCCAGTAGTGTAAGCGTTACTTTAATGCCAGCTCCTGCAGGTGTAGGTTTAGTAGTTGGTGACGTAGGTAAAACTATCTTAAAACTCGCTGGTATTCACGATGTATGGTCTCAAACATTTGGACAAACCCAAACTACTGTTAACTTTGCTAATGCAGTATTTAATGCTTTAAAAGAATTAAGTAATGTTAAAGCAACTCAAGAAGACCTTAAAAAGATGGGAGTTAACTACTAGATGGTGATTATATGTTTTTAGTTATTAGAGTTAGAGGAACAACCGGTGTCATTCAAAAAGTTGCTGACACTTTAGATATGTTAAGACTTAACAGAATCAGCCATGCAGTTTTAGTTGAAGAAAATCCTAGTTACGAAGGTATGCTTCAAAAAGCTAAGGATTACATCACTTGGGGAGAAATTGATGCTGAAACTTTAGCAGCTATCATCGCTAAAAGAGGTAGACTTCCAGGTAATGTTAAAGTCACTAATGAATATGTTGCAGAAAATACTGATTATGACAACATTGAAGAATTGGCTAAAGCTTTAATTAATTCTGATGTTAAATTAGCTGATGTAGGTATTAAACCTGTATTCCGTTTACACCCTCCAAGAAAAGGATATGAAGACATCCGTTTATCTGTAAACGAAGGTGGATCTTTAGGTTACAGGGGAGAAGAAATTAAAGATCTTGCAAAAAGAATGCTTTAAATCAGGTGTATTATTATGATTAGAACAAAACGTAAAATTAACAAACAAAGAGGTTCTAGATCCAACGGTGGAGGCTGTACCAAAAAACGTAGAGGTGCAGGTAACAAAGGTGGAAAAGGTAAAGCAGGTATGGGTAAACAACACTGGACCTGGACTGTAATTCACGACCCAGACCACTTTGGTAAACACGGATTCAAAAGACCTCAAAAAATGATTAAAAAAGTCAATGCTGTTAATTTAAATTACTTAGAAGAACAAGCTGATAATTTAATTGCAAGCGGAAAAGCATCAAAAGACGGCGATGCAATCGTTATTGATGTAACTGAATTAGGTTATGATAAAGTTTTAGCTAAAGGTAATATTACTAAAACTTTCAAAATTTCAGCACCTAAATTCTCTGCTGGTGCAATTGAAAAAATAGAAGAATTAGGAGGAGAAGCTATAGAATTATAGCTTCCTTATTTATTTATCGGGGAAGAAAATGTCATCACTAGAAGTATTAGAGCCAATATTTAAAGTTATTCCTGAAGTTAAATCTCCAGTCCACAGAGAAGATTTCAATGAAAAACTTAAATGGACTGCAGTGGTTTTAGTATTGTATTACTTTTTAACTTTAATTCCATTGTATGGTTTAGCTCCAGGTGCTATAGATCAATTTGCTCAATTAAGAGCTGTCATGGCGGGGAGTTTTGGTTCAATTCTTACATTAGGAATTGGTCCTATTGTTACTGCTTCAATTGTATTGCAATTGTTAGTAGGTTCTAATCTTTTGGATTTGGATTTGTCATCACATAAGGATAAATCACATTTTCAAGCTACTCAAAAAGTATTATCAATCGTTTTTACTTTATTTGAAGCTTCAGTTTTAGTATTAACTGGTAATTTAGTGCCTATAGATGGTTCTTACACTGCACTTTTAATTTTACAACTTGTTGTGGGTGCTTTAGTTATTATTTACCTTGATGAAGTTGTATCAAAATGGGGATTCGGTAGCGGTATCGGACTGTTCATTGCTGCGGGAGTATGTCAACAAATTGTTGTTGGAACATTCAGTATCCTGAACGGTTCTGACGGTTTGTTTGCCGGAATTATTCCTAAGTTTATCCAAAATGCTGCTTCAGGAGTATATGACCTTTCAATTTTGATTCCATTGATTGCAACTATAATCGTATTTTTAGTTGTTCTTTATGGTGAATCTATGAGGGTTGAGATTCCTATTTCTCATGGTAGCGTAAGAGGACACGGTAGAGTTAGAGGTTCTGTTGGTAAATATCCATTGAAATTTGTATACTCAAGTAACATGCCGGTTATTTTGACCAGTGCATTGCTTGTTAACGTAACACTTTTCGCAAATGTTTTCCAAAAAATTGGAGTTCCACTTTTAGGTCATATTCAGGAAGGAAAACCTGTTGATGGAATAGCATGGTTATTGTCAACACCTAAACTAAACATGTTTATTACCGAACCGATTCACGTTTTAGTTTATGCAATATTTTTCATTATATGTTGTATGTTATTCTCATATCTATGGGTAGAAATCAGTGGATTGAATGCTAAAAAGATTTCTGAACAACTTTATAATTCAGGTATTCAGATACCTGGTTTTAGAAGTAGTAAACGTCAGTTATATAAAATATTGAAAAAGTATATTCCTGCACTTACCATTATCAGTGGTATTTATGTAGGTCTTATTGCTTTCCTTGCAGATTTGACCGGTGCTTTAGGTGGAGGTACTGGTGTATTGCTTACTGTAGGTATTATTCATAAACTTTATGAAGAAATGGCAGAGGAACAACTCATGTCATCAAATCCACTTCTTAGAAAATTCTTAGGAGATTAATTCTCCTAATATTTTATCTTTTTACAAGGTGAGGGATTAAATTGAAATTGGTAGTATTAACAGGAATTCCAGGTTCTGGAAGTACAACTTTACTTGGTAGGGCACTTGATGAAGTTGATTATGTGCATTTGAATTATGGAGACATAATGACTGAAATCGCTATTAAGGAAAATATTGTTCAAGATAGGGATGCTTTAAGGAAATTACCTCCTGAAACACAAAAAGAAATTCAAGCAAAAGCAGCTAAAGAGATTAAAGCAAGATCTGAAAAGGATAATGTTATTGTAGACACTCACTGTACCATTAACACTCCGTCCGGTTTCTTACCGGGTCTTCCTATATGGGTTTTAAACGAACTTCAACCGGATCTCTTTGTTTTAATTGAAGCTCATCCTGATGAAATTATTTATAGAAGATTAAATGATGATACCCGTTCTCGTGATTTACAGAAAGTAAAAGAAATTCAGTTACATCAAGAAATGAATAGGGCTACTTCAATGGCTTATGCTACCTTAACTGGAGCTACAGTCAAAATATTATCAAATCACGATAATCATTTAGATTCTTCAGTGAAAAAATTAGTAAATGTATTAAATTTATAGGGGTATTATAATGGTTGATATATTAGGTCCGGTTTATGGCGTGTTGAATGCGATTTTCAATCCGATTCTCGCTTTAGATCCAAATCCAACTAATCCTGCTTTAACAGTTTTAATTATTGCATTCATTGTTTCTTTAATTACAACTGTTGCAAATAAATATTTAGTTGACCAAGATGCTTTAAATGAAAAACAAAAGGCTATGTCTGAGTTCAACAAAGAACTTAGGGAAGCTCAAAAAAGAGGAGACGGCAAAAAGATTGCTGAAATGCAAGCCAAACAGGCTGAAATGATGAAAGACCAAACAGCAATGATGACTGACCAGTTCAAGCCAATGATTGTAACTTTTGTTCCAATTATTTTGATTTTCTTCTGGATGAGGACATCTGCTATTCATAATTTGGTTATCATTTTACCAAAAACTGTCTATTGGGTTACATTGACTCCACTTTGGCATGTTATTGGTAGTTTTATGTATGGTGGTAAGGCAACAATTCCATATGGAATCGGTTGGCTTTTGTGGTATATGATTTGTACTTTCGGTATGAGCCAGATTTTAAGAAAATTCTTAGGATTCAAGCAAGGGTTCTAAAATCGGCCATTAAACATACATTTATTAATGATGAAAAAAATATATTATAGTATTCTATATTGAATACGCTATTACACAATTATCAAATATTTTATTTAATTAAATTTATAGGTGGTTAAATGCCTGCAAATAGGTTTAGATCAAGATCATATAAAAGAGTTCATAAAAACACTCCTGGTGGAGAAAATGTTTTAAGATACAAAAAGAAAAAACCATCCAAGCACGTTTGTGCTGAATGTGGTGCAGTATTACATGGAGTTCCTCGCGGACGTCCATATGAAATTGGAAAATTATCAAAAACAGCAAAAAGACCTAGCCGTCCATACGGTGGGTACTTATGCTCAAAATGTGCTCGTAAATTATTCAAAAACGAGGCTAGAAAATAATGATTATTACAATCGGTGGGTTAGCTGGAACAGGAACTACAACAACTGCTGAACTTCTCAGCGAAAAGTTGAATATTCCTTATATCTCTGCAGGTTTCGTATTTAGGGAAATGGCTGCAGAACATGGAATGAGCGTTCTTGAATTTAGTGAATTTGCCGAAGGTAATGATGAAATTGATAAGGAAATTGACAAAAGGCAAGCTGAAAAGGCTAAGCAAGCAGAAAACTTAATAATTGAAGGCAGACTGTCAGCATATTTTGTTGACAATGCTGATTTAAGACTTTGGTTAGTAACTCCATTTGATGTTCGATCTAAACGAATAGCCGAAAGAGAAGAAAAATCTGTTGATGTGGCCAAAAGCGAAATAATAACTCGTGAAAAAAGCGAAGCCTTACGATACATGGAAATTCATAACATAGATATTTCCAATATGGATATCTATGATTTAATTATAAATACTGATACTTTCAATCCTGAAAACGTATCAGAAATCATTATTCAAACATTAAAGGTGATATAAATGGCATCAATCGAAGTAGGTAGAGTATGTGTTAAAATTGCTGGTAGAGAAGCAGGCGAAAAATGCGCTATTGTTGAAATTATCGACGAAAACTTTGTAGAAGTAGTTGGTGAAGCTGTAAAAAACAGAAGATGTAACATCGCTCACTTAGAACCAACTGAAGATTCTATCGATGTTTCCGGAGATATCGACGCTATCAAAGCAGCTTTAGCAGATTTATAAATGAATAATTAATTTATTCATTATTTTACTATTTTTTACTATTTTTTTAAGGTTTTTTTCATGAAATTTGAGATGGTTACAAAATCTAGAAGTTTCACAGACCCCAATTTTGGATGCAAACCTGAAGAAAGGGAAATTAATGACTATATTTCTAAAGGTGTGATTAATCTAGATAAGCCATCCGGTCCAACATCTCATGAAATAGACGCTTGGGTTAAACGAATTTTACCTGTGGAAAAATCAGGTCACGGTGGAACACTGGATCCAAAAGTTACAGGAATATTGCCAGTGGGTCTGGATGATGCTACTCGTGCAATACAACTACTTTTGACAGCTCCAAAGGAGTATGTATGTTTGCTGACATTCCATCATGATGTTGATGAGGACAGGATTCGTGAAGTCTTTGCTGAATTCACTGGTAAAATATTTCAATTGCCTCCTGTAAAATCAGCGGTAAAGCGTGAAATGAGAACCCGTAATATTTATTATTCAACCATTTATGAAATCGAAGGTCGTGACGTTCTTTTCAGAATTGGCTGTGAGGCTGGAACATATGTTAGGACTTACTGCCATAATATCGGTGAGGCATTGGGTGTTGGGGCTCATATGGCTGAACTTAGGAGGACACAGGTTGGTTCATTTACAGAAAAGAATAATTTGGTTACCCTTCAGGATGTAACCGATGCATACCATTTCTGGAAGGAAGACGATGATGAATCATTCTTGCGTGATGCGATAATGCCTATGGAGAGGGCTGCAGATTACCTGCCAAAAATTGTCATTAAGGACTCAGCTGTGGATGCGGTTTGCCATGGTGCAGATCTTGCATGCGGTGGAATTACTTCTTTGGCAGATAACATTCAAAAGAATGATATTGTAGCAATCGAGACTCTTAAAGGGGAATTGATTGGTGCGGGCCATTCACTTCTAACTTCAAATGAAATTCTGGAAGCCGATAATGGTTTTGCGGTTAATGTTTCCAAAGTATTTATGAAACCAGATACTTATCCAAGATTTTGGAAGTGAATGATTACTCTAAATTCCTTATAAAAGCAGTATACCGTTTATTTTTTTTAGAAGTTGGGAGGTTCCGCACGGAATCTATCCAAGATTTTGAAGTAAATTCTTATATTTTTGGCTGTTCTGTTCAATGTTTGATTTAGGTTTTGGGAAAATTTTTTAAAAGTTGGATGGTTCCGCATTAAATCTGATTCAATATTTGAAGTAACTATTAATTTTAATATTTTTTTTTAATTCATAATGGATTATTACTTTTTTTTAAATAATACTGTTCGTAAAGTTTATATATCATGTTTTCTCAAAGCAATTTTACGAAATGGCTTCAACATGCTTTAAATTTCCTCAAATAATAATTACATTTATATAGGATATTCCATAAAATATTTAAACAAGAGATTTGCCTCTAATGAGGAAAACCTCGAAATGTGATTTATTAAATTTAATGTCTAATGGTTGGTATTGTGGGTTAAATCCTACAATATAGGCATTGAATAAACTATTTTTAATAAAGATTCTTATTCTAACTTAATTAGGATTAGTATAAGTTAGTATTTGCCATATAAATTATTAATATCAAGTAATTTCAATTAAATGTTTGTTTTTTTTAAAATAAAACTGGAATCTACAGGATGTCAAATGACTAATTATTTTTATATGATATGAACAAAAATATTATCGATGATGATTAAAAAGTTGTTGATTTTCATTGCAGTGCTTTTAATTTTATTTATAGCGCCAATTTCTGCTGAAAATAATGTTACAATAGATAATTCCACAATTATTCAGGATGCAATTGATGTTGCTGATGATGGTGATGTTGTCTATCTGAATCCGGGCACATATCATGAATCTGGAATTAAAATCGACAAGAACATTACGTTGCAGGGTCTTGGAGAAGCAAAGAATATCGTTATTGATGGCGGGCAATTGGATTCAATTATTTCTATTAATAAAAAGGTAACTGTTATATTGAATAATATCACATTCATCAATGGGAAAAGCAACAGTTATGGAGGAGCTGTTTTCACACAGATTGCCAAATCCGTCCACATTACAAATTGCGTTTTTGAAAATAACACTGCTCTTAAGGATGGTGGTGCTCTTTCAATTGAATCAAAATTCAATCCCAATCCCAGGAAATTCTTTTATGGGTATTTGGAAGTGGATAACTGTAGTTTCATAAATAATCATGCCGATTTTAGTGGTGGAGCTATTGCCACATATTATGCTGACAGCGACATTAAAAACTCTGAATTTATTAGCAATTACGCAGGGGATTTTGCAGGTGCGCTTTCTTTTGTAAATGGGATATTTACCATTTCTTCATCTAAATTTGAAAATAATTATGCCGATTATGATGGCGGTGCTATAAGACAGAATATGGAATCAACGTTAGATATTAAGGATTCGCAATTCATCAATAACACTGCAAAGGAATGGGGTGGTGCACTTTATAATTGGCTTGGAAATTTGACTGTAGAAAATTCCACCATTTCAAATAATACTGCTGGAATCCGTGGTGGGGGAATTTTCACGGCGGGTCCTCTTACGGCAACATCTTCAAAGATAACCGATAATGATGCGGAATATGGTGGAGCATTATATGTCTTTCAGGAATTCTATTTCATTGAACCGATAGTCACATTCAACAACGATACAATCACAGGAAACATGGCTGTTTATGGGTCTCTTGTATACTATTTTTTGCTTACTTACGTCAAAAGTGATTATGAAAACAATTATTGGGGTGACATCAATCCCAACTCAACTAAATGGACTGAAGAATTTGTTACAAATGAATACACTGGAACTTCACCGAAAACATGGGTTGAAAAATCTCGTTATTCTGTTGTGGAAAATACGACATCTACAAATGAAACACATGTTGAAAAAACAACAGACTCAAATAAAAATTCTACAAATGTAAAAACCGCTGATAATTTGAGGGGTAATGACACTCCTAGATTCAATCAGAATTCTACAAATGAAAAAATCACTTCTAATTCTGTGAGTGGAAAATCCTTAAATACTATATATGGTTTTAATGTGGGCAGTAAATCTGCAACGTATTTAAATAAAAAAAATACAATCACTGATCAAATTAATTCATTTAATTTCACAAATCTGGTTTTGCTAGTGATTATTTTAGCAATATTTGTTTATGGGATAATTAGATTTAAAAAAGACTAATATTTTGAGATGATTTCACCACCTCATCTGATATATTTCACTAAATTTTGTTCACATATTTCAAAACTAATATATATTATTTCCTACACAAATATATAATAGTGGGATTTTTTGGAGGATTTTGACATTGCTAAATAAAAAAATAATGCTTTCAATATTATTTGCATTCTTTTTAGTAATATCTTCTGTAAATGCAGATGATAGCTTTGCTAATGAAACATTTGGCAGTTATGATAATCCTGATGAGGTTCCTATTGAAATCATTGATGATAGCGAATCTTCAACGACAAATCCCAAATCATTTTCATATTTAAATAATTTAATTAACAATAATTCGGATTTAAATATTTATTTGACAGATGATTATATGTATAATCCCAATTCTGATTCCGAATTTGAAAACGGAATTGTCATTACCCGTTCCGTTAATGTTTATGGTGGTGGCCATACTATTGACGGCAACAATAAAGCGAGAATTTTTAATGTGACCATCTCTTCCAATAGTTATGTTAGCTTTAGCAATATTATTTTTACCAATGCCAATTCCCAAATGGGTTCGGCAATTACCGGAACAAATTATGCTGTTTTTAATTCCCAATTCATCAATAATTATGCCAGTGGTTTTGGAGGTGCCATGAGAGGGGGTTACGCTTCTAATTGTACTTTTGAAGATAATTCGGCTGGAGTTTATGGTGGAGCGATGTATGGGGGAAGTGCGGATAATTGTTTGTTTATTGGTAATTCTGCCGACTATGGCGGAGCAATCAATGATGTTTATGCAACAAAATCCACATTCAAAAATAATCATGCAAACAAATATGGTGGAGCCATGTACGGCAGTTCCGCCGGGAACTGCATATTCATAGCAAATTCTGCAGATGAAATGGCGGGTGCAGTATTCAATGCATATGTTGTGAACTGCAATTTTATAAATAACTCCGCAACAAATGGTGGAGCGGTAGGGGGCGGATCAAATTCCGCTCAAAATTGTAATTTTACTGGAAACACTGCGGTGAAAAATGGCGGAGCATCATACGGATTTTCAATATATAATTCCAATTTTATAAATAATCATGCAGATAGCGGTGGAGCCACATATACAGGTTCGGTATCTAGTTGTATTTTTGATAATAATTATGCCACTAACGACGGCGGAGCCATACTTGATACTTATGCCGTCAATTGTGATTTTACAAACAACACTGCAATCAGGGGAGGAGCAATGTTTCAAAACTCAGCTAAAAACTGCAATTTCACACGGAATTATGCCGACTATGGTGGAGCGATGTTCAATGCCCATTCAGATACCTGCAAATTCTTATACAATACTGCCAAAGTACAGGGCGGTGCAATTGATGAGGGAGGTGCCGATTCATCAGAGTTCAGATATAATACAGCACAAAACGGCGGTGCAGTATCATTAACTGACCTTGTAACTTGCGGGCTGTTTTACAACACTGCGGAGGAATATGGTGGTGCTGCATATAGGACTTCTGCAAGGGGATGTTACTTTGCTTACAATGAAGCTAAATTTGGTGGGGCATTGTCAGTTTCAAGTTCCGCATCAACATGTATTTTCAAGTATAATACTGCTAAAGTAACTGGAGGTGCCAAATTCGATGCATATGTAGCGGATTCTGAATTTGAAGGCAATTTACCAATATATAAATTATATGTTTCAGATTTCAAAGGTATTTACGGATTTGGAGGAGATATCCATATAGGTTTATATGACAACTCAAATTATCCTGTCACTGGCGTGAATGCAACAATTAAAGTTTACAATTCTAAAAATACCCTTATTGGAACTTATAAATCTGAAGTGGGATATAATTGGTTTGTTAATTTGGCTGCAGGAAAATACAAGGCAACAATCACTGTTGATGATGATTGTTATGAAATAGACCCTGTGAAAATATCCATTACAATTCTTAAATCTTCATCCATTTATGTTGTAAATATAACTACCAATTATCAGTCAGGAAAAGTATTGCTTGTCAATTTGCACGACGCATCAGGTAAGGTAATAAAATACGCTAAGGTTTCTGTCAATCTCAACGGCGCCACTAAATCTTACTTGACTGACGATAACGGTCAGGTTATGGTTCCGACCAAAACATTAACTCCGAATACTTACATTGCAACAATTAAATTTGCAGGAGATGACACATATGTCGGCTCATCGGCTGTTGCTAAAATCACTGTTAAAAAATTAACTCCTAAAATGACTGCAAATAAAGCAACCCTTAAATTAAAAGATAAAACTAAGGCATATACTGTCACATTGAAAGATAATAAGAACAAGGTTATGTATCGTGCGAAAATTACAGTAAAAGTCAACGGTAAATCATATTCAGCAACTACAAATGTCAAGGGGCAGGCAACATTCAAGTTAAATAAATTGACCAAGAAAGGAACATATAGTGCAGTAGTTACTTATGGTGGCAGTTCAATTTTCAATTCTGTTAAAAAGACAGTCAAGATTACTGTCAAATAATTCTTTGCAATATTTTGAATGTCCATTGATTAATTTTATAGTTTCTTATTTTAAAAAGCGATTTAATCAATTGAATAATGATTTTAATTATCCTGTTTTCATTTTTTTCAAATATTGCATTTCATGATATGGATGTACTAATTAAAAATAAAAAAATAAAGTGAAGTGCTAGAAAGCACCTCCTCCTCCGCCACCTGATCCACCTCCAAGGCCACCAAATCCTCCTGAATCTGATGAAGGTGTGGCTGCGGATTCTCCAGTAATAAACGCATTGTGCATCATATAGTATCCTCCATAATGGTGGTACAGGAATATGTCATCATCAAAACCTGAAATATCTTTTTCCTGAAGTTTCATGGCTTTGTAGACATTATCTGCTACTCCAAGGGCAGTACCGTATATCAGGTACTTTTTCCAGATTACTATGGATTCTGGAGGATGTTCGTTAATTAAACTGTTGTCCTTAAGGAATTTTTTAAAGTTTTTCCATTTTAGATAGAAGAGTCTGCCTTTTTTAGTCCATTGTCCGAAAATGTCGTTTGGAAGCATTATTACAATAAATGAAAATACTGAAAGTACGATTCCACCACCTATTGCAAAGATTCCGTTATGGAGATGTGTAAGCAATCCCAATATGAAGATTATTATTCCAATAACTAATCCTGCAATTCCGAATACTTTCATGAATTTTGATCCTTTGGCATTGAAATAGGTTTCAAGATTCTCGGAATCTAAATATTCATGTTTGACGTCCTGTTGCCATTCTTTAAATTCTTCCATGAACAGTTTTGCATTTGATTCATATGACAAATCATTGTTTAAATTGGACAGATTCACTATATCATGGCTGTCTGAAAACATCTCCATAATGTCAAACACTGTATTTTCATGAATGGCCAAACCGGTGGTTTTATCTCTGTTTAATTTCAGGAACAGTTCGGTCAAATCGGTATTTTGGTCTCTTCTGGTTTCAAGCTCAAATACTTTTTTATCTATCAGATTGAGTATTGTGGCCTCAAATCCCTTCATGTTCGGAGTTCCTATATCATGGGTGTTGTCAATTAATGCATTCACCATTGCGGGAGCGTCATCTGTTGGAGGTTCCCTTTCATAGATTCCATCATAATCGACTTTCGGTTCTCTTCCGAATCTGAAGTAGATGATTATTGCAACTATCGGACTGATTAGAGATAAGAGTCCTAAAACAATATAGGAAATGCTCCATAAGTTTCGTCCGTTTACGCTTTCTTCAAGATTATGGATTATCTGTTCTTTACCATTCTCGTTTACATGTTTTGCGTATGTTGCGTTATTAAAATCATCCAATGGCATCAGAACGAGAAGTTCATAGAATTCTCCTGAAGGTATGGATTTCGAGGTTAAGGTAATCGTATTGTTGCTTAAAAAGCTTGTTGAATTGTACTCCTGAGGATTTAAGAAATAAATGTTGTCCTTATTTCCAGGAAGGTGAATAATTGCCGTAAGAGCATCAATTCCTACATCCCAATCTTCTCCCCAAAGCTTGTATTGGAGTCCTGCAACATCATTGAAAAGTGTTACGGTATTTTCCATGTCATAACTGATGTAGATGTATACTTCAGCATTTGAGATTTTCTGAGTGTGTGCCTCATCGGCATATAGATATATCTGCACATGCTTTTTGCCGGCTTCATCAGTGACTTTCACAACAGGATATGCGCCTTTTGCATTTACGGTAAGGTTAGTTATTGATTCCCCTTCCTTTAGAGGGATATCCCTATAGACTCCATTAAAAGTCCCTTGAAATGTATAATCATATATTTCATCTACATGAAGTAGACCATCGCTTCCGACAGTCAGCTCTATGAATGCCTGGTCGATGCTGTATTGTTTGTCGTCATCAGCAGAGACAAAAGCCATTGCCGAAAGCAATACTAAAAATAATAAAATTATACAAAATGCTTTTTTAACATTCATATAATTTCACCGTCATTTTAAAATTTAACTTCAGGAACTGCAGTTTCGCTTTCTGGAACTTTGTAAAATTCCGCTTCATGGAAATGGAACCATTTTGCAAAAAGGCTGCTTGGGAACTGTTCACATGCATTATTGTATTTGAGTACCATGTCATTATAGAATTGTCTGGAATATGAAATTTTATCTTCAGTTTCAGTCAATTCTGATTGTAACTGTTGGAAATTGGAATTTGCTTTCAATTCAGGGTAATTTTCAGCAACAGCAAACAATGATTTTAAAGCGCCTGTCAATTGGTTGTCTGCAGCACTTGCCTCATCGATATTTGACGCGTTCATGACACTTGATCTTGCTTTTGCAACGTTTTCGAATACTTCTTTTTCGTGTCCCGCATAACCTTTAACTGTTTCAACAAGATTAGGTATCAAATCATTTCTTCTTTTCAGCTGTACCTCGATTTGGGAGTAACTGTTTTTCACGCGATTTCTAAGATTTACTAAGTTGTTGTACATGTGTATTATAGTGCCAACAACGAATAGTATGGCTATTATTAAAATAATAATTAAAAGTAAATTCATTTTATTCACCTAATATATAATATTAGTATACTAATGAGATATACTTTGTCTTTTTATTTTTTTCCTTTGAAATAATGAAAAATATATTTAATGATTGCATTTTATATTTTTTTTAGATTTTTCCCTTTTAAACAATAAGTTTATATATGTTGAAGTGGATATATTATGTTATCATATTATTCTAGATGATATGATGTACAAGTATTGCTAACTATTTATGCCGAGATAGTCTAGCCTGGTAAGGCGCGAGACTGGAAATCTCGTGGGCGTTCAGCCCTCCTGGGTTCAAATCCCAGTCTCGGCGTTTATTAGTTTTTAACTTAGTTTTTTTGTCTTAATTAAAAAATACTTGTTAAACTGATATTTTTGCACTCTTAGCTAGTATGCTAAGTTTTAAATTGTTGAAAGAACTGTGCTTTGAAACTTCAAAGCATTCGAATCTATTATTTTACGTCTCGTAGATTCGCTCTATAAATGGAGGTTATTTAATGGAAGACGACTTTAAGCACTTAGTGCGTATTTCAAGAAAGGATGTAAATGGTAACAAAACCATTGAACAAGCTTTAACCGAAATTAAAGGTGTTGGAATATCTTTATCTAAAACTATGTGTCGTACTTTAGACTTAGATTTAGATGCTAAAATTGGATACATTGCTGACGAAGATGTTTTAAGAATTGAAGAAATTTTAGAAAACCCTCAAAAATTTGACATTCCATCATGGATGTTAAACAGAAGGGAAGACTACGAAACTGGTGATGACATTCACTTAATCGAATCTGACCTTGACATGACTTTAAGAGATGATTTGAACAGAATGAAAAAGACCAGAAGTTACAAAGGTAGAAGACACGAAGTTGGTTTACCTGTTAGAGGTCAAAGAACCAAGTCTACTTTCAGAAAAAGTTCTTCAGTTGGTGTAAAACGTTCAAGAGGATAGGCAAGAACTTTTTTTTATAGAAATTTATTTATTAAATTCAATTTTATTAAGGAGATGTTTTAATGGGACAACCTAGAAAATCAAGGAAAAAGTATAATACACCACCACATCCTTGGAATGCGGAAAGAATTAAAAGTGAAAACAAATTAATGACTAAATACGGTTTAAAAAACAAAAAAGAAATTTGGAAAGCTGATACTTTAGTCAGAAGATACAGTAGGGAAGCAAGGTATTTACTTGGTTTCGGTGCTGATCAAATGGTAAATGAAAAATTAGAATTATTAGGACACTTAGCTAGAACCGGTGTTTTGCCAGAAGGTGCTGCTCTTGAAGAAATCTTAGACTTAAACGTTGAAGATATCTTAAGAAGAAGATTACAAACTATTGTATACAAAAAAGGTTTAGCTCGTACTCCTAAAGAAGCAAGAATGTTTGTTGTACACGGCCACATAGCATTAGGTGGTAAGAAAATCAACTCACCAAGTTATGTAGTATTGAAAGGTCAAGAAGACGAGATTGGATTCTACCGTTCTTCACCTGTAGCAAAACAAATTGAAGAGTACAACAAAAGTAAGGATAACAAAGCTAATACAGAAGAATAAAGGGTGTAACTATGGCAAAAGATGAAAAATGGGGTATAGCAAATATTTACTCATCATTTAATAACACTATTATTACTGTAACAGATATTACTGGTGCTGAGACCATTTCCCAATGGTCCGGTGGAAAAGTTGTTCGTGCAGACAGACAACAAGCTTCACCTTTCGCAGCTATGGCTGCAGCAACTAGAATAGCTGATGATGCTAAAGAAAAAGGATTTGTTGGATTACATATTAAAGTAAGAGCTCCTGGTGGAAACGGACCTAGAAGTCCAGGACCTGGTGCACAAGCAACTATTCGTGCTTTAGCAAGAGCTGGAATTAAAATAGGAAAAATAGAAGATATTACTCCTATTCCTCACGATGGTACCGGAAGACCTGGTGGTAAAAGAGGAAGAAGAGTTTAAGTGGAAGGGTTTAATATGGAGATAGAAGTTAGAAGTCAAACCGACGACGAAATGATATTCGTTGTTCGTGATGCAGAAGTGCCTTTTGTCAATGCTATTAGAAGATGTGCAATGGTGAATGTGCCAAAAATAGCTATTGAAGATGTAAATATTATCAGAAATGACTCCGCAATGTTTAATGAGGTACTTGCACATAGACTTGGTTTAACTCCTTTAGTTTCTGATCTTGATGCGATTGAAGGTTTACCTTTACCTGAAGACGCTGAATGGGAAGACTTTAACAGCGGAATTTTATTCAGTTTACATGAAGTAGGACCTAAAGTTGTTTATTCTAAAGATTTAATATCTTCAGACTCAAAAATTAAACCAGTATACGACACAATTCCTTTAGTAAAACTCAAAGAAGATGAAGAAATCATTATTGAAGCTTCTGCAAAAGTGGGTTATGGTAAAGAACATGCAAAATGGATGCCAACTACAGTATGTGCATACAAGCAATATCCTGAAATAACCTTTAATGATGAAGAAGAAGTGGATTATGATTGTGCATCAGCATGTCCAAGAGGCATTTTGAAATCCGATAGAAGGTCTAAAAAAATCAAAATCAATGAATTGGAAGACAGTCCTTTAATCGGTGTTGAAAACTGTACAATGTGCAGAAGCTGTGTTAGGGCTTCCGCAAACGGATATATTAATGTAGGCCACAAGGACAATGATTTCATTTTCAGAATTGAAACAGATGGAGCAATGCCTCCTAAAGAAGTTTTATTAAAAGCTTGTGATGTATTAGGTGAAAAAGCAGAAAAGTTTATCAAATTTAGTGATGAAGGAGGAAGTAAATAATGGTTAAGAAAGTAGTAAAAACAAATCCTAACCTTATTGAACTTATCAATAAACTTTATGAACAATCAAGAAGTGAAGATGCAGCTATTTGGAAAGTTGTTGCACAAAAACTTGAAAGGTCTAATAGAAGAACTGCTGAAGTAAACTTGTCTGATATTGCAAGAAATGCTGAAGCTGGTGAAACTATTTTAGTACCAGGTAAAGTTTTATCAAACGGTAATTTAGAAGAAAAAGTAGATGTTGTAGCATTAAAATTCTCAGCTAAAGCACAAGAAAAAATCGAAAGTGCTGGTGGAGAATGCATCTCAATTGACGAGATAATCGAATCAAATCCTAAAGGATCAAACATTAGGATCATGGAATAAATAGGGTGTTATTATGATTATTGATGGAGAAGGATGCGTTTTAGGAAGATTAGCTAGTGTAACTAGTAAAAATCTTTTAGAAGGCGAAGAAGTAGTAATTCTTAATGCTGAAAAAATTATGTTAACTGGTAACAAAGATTGGGCTTATGCAAAATACAAACAAAGAGTTGACAGGGCAAGTATTTCTAACCCTCGTGACTTAGGTCCTAAATACCCAAGAAGGCCAGATGATATATTTAGAAGAACTGTAAGAGGAATGTTACCTTTCAAAAAATCTAAAGGTAAAACCGCATACAAAGGCTTAAAAGCTTTCGTAGGTGTACCTGCAGAATACGCAGATGCTGAACTCACTGCAGTTCCTGAAGCAGAATACAAAAACATTAAAAAAGGTATCGAACTTGGAGAAATCTCCAAACTTTTAGGAGCTACCTTTTAGATAAACGGATGTGTGATTATGGTTAAAGTTATTCATACAAGTGGAAAACGTAAAACAGCTATCGCAAGAGGTACCGTTCAAGAAGGAACCGGTAAAGTAAGAATCAACAGAGTTCCTTTAGAACTTTATTCCCCTGAGCTTGCTAACTTAAAATTACAAGAACCATTAACCTTAGCTGGAGACTTAGCTAATGAAGTTGATATCAATATCAAAGTTATTGGTGGAGGAGTAATGGGCCAAGCTGAAGCTGCACGTATGGTAATTGCAAAAGGACTCGTCCAATGGTCACAAGATATGGATTTAAAAGAAAAATTCATCCAATACGACAGAACTATGTTAGTAGGTGACCCAAGACGTTCAGAACCTAAAAAATACGGTGGTCCTGGAGCAAGAGCACGTAAACAAAAAAGTTACAGATAATTACTCTGTACTTTTAAATTTTATTTAAATTTAATAAAAAAGATGATATAAATGATTCCTATTAGATGCTTAAGTTGTGGAAAACCGGTTTCAGCTTACTTTGACGAATACAATAAAAGAATAGCTGCCGGTGAAAAGTCAAAAGATATTTTAGATGACTTAGGTTTAACTAGATATTGTTGTAGAAGAATGTTGATTTCTCATGTGGAAACATGGGAATGATTTTACAATTTAGGGATATTGTATTGCAATCAGAATCTTGGTAAAATATATGCCTAAAAATGGAAGTAATATTCATGAACGTTGAAAAAAAATTAACAAGGTTTGAAAGAGCTAGACTTCTTGGAGCTAGAGCAATTCAAATATCAATGGGAGCCAAACCATTAGTGGATATTAAAGACTCTCTTGATCCAATTGATATAGCTTATGAGGAGTTAAAAGCTGGAGTTTTACCATTAGATGTTATTAGAGACGAATAAATAGTTTATCTATTTATTCTTAAATTTATTTAAAAAAAATAAAAAATACCAACATAACTCTATAAAGAAACTTACTGATTTTTTAAAGAGTATAGATTATATGGTAATAAATTAAATGACACTGAGGTGTTTTTTTTGGATAGTATAATAGAAGATGTCCAAGTTCGTAAGATTTTGGATAGCAGAGGTAACCCAACTATTGAAGTAGATATAGTTACTTGGAATGGTTTTGGTAGAGCTGCTGCACCAAGTGGGGCCAGTAATGGGTCTCGGGAAGTTGTATCTTTTCCAGAAGGCGGAGTAGATTTGGTAGTCCGTGAAATGGAAGATTTCATAGCTTCCGAATTAATTGGTATGGATGCTGAAGACATCGCTACCATCGATGAGGTATTGAAAGAAATCGACGGTACCGAGAACTTCGCAGCTATCGGTGGAAATACTACTGTAGCAATATCCATGGCTGTAGCTAAGGCCGCTGCGAAATCTTATAACATGCCATTGTATAAATATATTGGTGGAAATTTGGTAAATGAATTACCTTATCCTTTAGGAAACATGATGAACGGAGGAGCACATGCAGGTATTAATTCGCCTGACATTCAGGAATTCCTTGTTGTTCCAACAGGGGCTTCAAATGTCTGTGAAGCTATCTTTGCAAATGCGGCTGTTCACAAAAGACTTAAGGAATTAATTCAAACTAAGGACTCCAATTTTACCGGTGGCAAAGGAGATGAAGGAGGATGGGTGCCGAACATTACCAACGATGCCGCTTTGGAAATCCAAGCCAAGGCATGTGAAGAAGTCGGTGATGAACTGGGTATTGAAATCAGACCTTCACTTGATATGGCAGCTTCTGAATTATGGAATGCTAAAGATCAAAAATATGTTTATGCTCAAGATGGTGTTAAAAGAGACACCGGAGATCAAATTGATTTTGTAAATGATATCATTGATACTTACAAAATGTTTTATGTGGAAGACCCATTTGACGAATCTGATTTCGATGGATTTTCTCAGTTAACTTCAAAAGCGGGAGATAAATGTTTGATTTGTGGTGATGATTTGTTCGTAACTAACAAGGAATTGTTGGCTAAAGGAATAGAGAAAAATGCTGCAAATGCTATTATCATCAAACCTAATCAGATAGGTTCATTGTCTGAAACTTTTGCTACTGTAAAATTAGCAAAGGAAAACAATATCGTGCCTGTTGTATCCCATAGGTCTGGTGAAACCACTGATGAGACTATAGCTCATTTGGCTGTTGGTTTTGCATCTCCAATGATTAAAACCGGAGCTATTGGTGGTGAAAGGATAGCAAAATTAAACGAACTTATCCGTATTGAAGAGGAACTATCAAATCCTGTAATGGGCAAATTCTAATAATAATAGGGAGAGAAATAATATGGCTAAAGTAACTATTGATTACGATAAATGTGATGGTGCTGACTGTGCAGAATGTTCTGATGTTTGCCCAATGGAAGTTTTAGTTCTCGAAGGAGACAAAATCACAATCAACAATCCTGAAGATTGCAGTTATTGTGAAGTATGTATGGACGTATGTCCTAACGAATGTGTAAATATTGAAGATGAAGATTAAATATAATAAAAAAGGTGATTATAAATGACTAACGAACTTTTAATTGATTTAGATAACTATTTAGCAGCAGGTTTACATATTGGAACCCAACAAAAAACTAGTGATATGGAAAAATATATATTCAGAGTAAGATCTGACGGTTTATACGTATTAGATATTCAAAAAACCGATGAAAGAATCAGACAAATTGCAAAACTCTTAGCAAAATACGACCCAGAAGATATTTTAGTAGTAGCTACCAGACAATACGGTCAAGCTCCTGTTAAAAAATTCGGTGAAATTACCGGTGCAAAAACCATTCCTGGTAGATTCATCCCTGGAACCTTAACCAACCCTAATTATGCTAAATTCATTGAACCAAAAATCATTGTTGTAACTGACCCAAGATCAGATGCTCAAGCAATCTTAGAATCCAAACAAAACGGTATTCCTGTAATCGCATTATGTGATACTGAAAACTTACTCAGTTTTGTTGACATTGCTGTACCTGTAAACAACAAAGGTAGAAAAGCTATCGCTTTGGTTTACTGGTTACTTGCAAGACAAATCTTAAGAGAAAGAGGAGACATTCCTGAAGACGGTGACTTAGATATTGAAGCAACTGACTTTGAACTTAAATTCTAAATGAGTTAAATGTTAAGACAACCTGCTGTTGCCGGAGCGTTTTATCCAGGCAATCCGGAAATCCTTAAAAAGACTATTGAGGAATGTTTTTTAGATGATGCCGGTGTTGGCGAAATACCTCATCTCAAAACATTCGAAGGTACAGATTACCCTATCAATATTATGGTTCCCCATGCAGGTTATCAATATTCTGGTGCAATAGCCAGTCATGGTTATTGCAAATTAGTTCAAAATGGTTTTCCTGAAGTTTTTATTATATTAAGTCCTAATCATACAGGATATGGTAGTGAAGTTTCTGTTTTCAATGATGGCGAATGGATTACTCCTCTTGGAAGTGTCGATGTGGATGGTGAATTTGCAGATGCCATAATCTCTCATTCGGACATGGCAAGTGCGGATTTCCTGGCCCACAAATACGAACACAGCATAGAAGTTCAGCTGCCATTTTTACAATATTTCTCTAACGATTTCAAGATTGTTCCCATAACAATGGGATCCCAATCATTTTTGGCTTCAAGCGATTTGGCAAAAGCCATTTTTGAAGCGGGAAATGAATTAAATAAATCTTATGCGGTTATTGCAAGTACTGATTTATCTCATTTCAATAATCAGGAAAAGGCAAACACTGTAGATGGATATGTTTTGGAGGATATTGATGAGATGAATGAATTTAAACTTTTTGAGGAAGTTGTTCAGTATAATATAACAATGTGTGGTTACGGTCCGGTAATAACAACTATATCCCTTTCAAAAATGTCCAATAAAACGAATAGTGAAATATTGGCATACGGGACAAGCGGTGATGTTACTGGAGATTTCACTTCAGTTGTAGGTTATGCTTCAGGTATTTTTAAATAGGGTGTATTTATGATAGCGAAGGCTTCTGCTCCAGCAAAAGCAATTTTATTCGGAGAACATTCAGTAGTTTATGGCGAACCTGCTATAGCTGGTGCTGTAAACAAGAGAGCTTATATTACAATTAAGGAATCCGAATGTGAAAAGACTATTTTTAGAGCTCCTAACATTAATTTTGAGGCTGAATTACTTACTCGTGAAAGAAAATATATTTTAAGAAAAGGAAAACCTGGTATTATTCGATATATTTTAGAATCTGTTTATAGAGCTCACGATCATACTCCAATAGACATTACATTAACTTCTAATGTGCCTATTGGTTCTGGACTTGGATCATCTGCCGCAGTTACTGTGGCAACACTTGCAGCATTATACAGATATCATAATGTCCGATTCAATAAGAAATCCTTAGCTCATGATGCTCATATGGTCGAGCAGGCCGTTCAGGGAGTGGCCAGTCCTCTGGATACTTTGGTTTCCACATACGGAGGACTTGTTTACTTATCTAGAAATAAAAAGGTAGAGCATTTTAAAGTAAATTTCAATGTTCCTTTTGTCGTTGGTTATACCACCAAACATGGAAATACCGGTAAGATGGTTAAGGATGTCAGACATCTCAAGGATAGAAATCCGAAAATCATCAATCCCGTAATAACCGCAATGGGAAATTTGACAAACTATGCCAAACAGGCTATTTTAAAAAGGGATTTCAATAAGGTAGGTGAATTGATGAACATCAACCATGGATTTTTGGACGTTATAGGAGTTAATACCTTGGAATTGTCAAGGATGGTATATAATGCAAGGGAAGCCGGTGCCATCGGTTCCAAAACTACCGGTGCCGGAGGTGGAGGCAGTATTATTGCGCTTTGCCCTGGAAAAGTTGATGAAGTTGCAGAAGCTATTGCTCGTGATGATAATATTTTAAAAATCCATTTCACAAGAAAAGGTGTTTCTTCAAGGGTTTATAAGTGATTTTATGATTATTTTAAAAATTGGTGGAAGTATCCTTACAAATAAGGATTCCGCTGAAAGTGAAGTTGACAGTGCATCTCTTAAAAGAATTGCATCAGAAATCAAGGCTTCACTGGACATTTCACAAAAACAACTGATTATTGTTCATGGTGCAGGTTCATTCGGCCATCCCCCTGCGAAAGAATATAAGATAGGGGAACCTTTTGACGAGTCCGAATATCCACAAAAAAGAATTGGGTTTTGCAAGACTCAAAATGCAGTAAAAAAATTGAACATGCTTATTTGTGAAGCTTTTATTGAAGAGGAATTACCGGTTGTTGCCGTTCCGGCTTCAAGCTTTATGAGCGCAACAGATAAAAGAATCACTGAAGGCAATCTTGATTATTTTAAAAAATATCTGCAGAAAGGTTTTATCCCAGTCATTTACGGAGATGTAGTTTTGGATAGCAATTTGGAAATATGTGTCATCTCAGGCGACCAGCTAATCCAATATTTGGCCAAAAACCTAAATCCCGAGATGGTAGTTTTGGGCACTGATGTAGATGGAGTTTATAACAAGAACCCTAAAACACATGACGATGCCATATTTTTTGATAGGTTTTCATCACTTGAGGACTTGGATACCTTGGAAGGAACCACAAATGTGGACGTTACAGGTGGAATGGTTGGAAAAATCAAAGAACTTTTATATTTAGCAGATTTAGGAATTGAATCTAAAATAATAAATGCTGAAGTTGAAGATAATATTTTCAAAGTATTGGAAAATGAAGAAGTTAAAGGTACAGTAATTTCAAGGGGAAATTAGGAATATGATTTCAGATAGAAAATTAGAGCATTTATTAATTTGTGAAAATTACGATGTTGAGTTTAAAAATAAAACTACTGGATTTGAAGATATTGAACTGATCCATAATGTTTTGCCGGAAATTGATAAAAATGAAATTGATTTGTCAACTTTCGCTTTTGGAAAAAAATTAGACTCACCTTTATTTATTACAGCTATTACTGGAGGACATCCGGCTGCAAAATCCATTAATAAACAATTAGCTATTGCAGCTGAAAACAATAACATTGCTTTAGGAGTGGGATCTCAAAGAGCAGCATGTGAACATCCTGAACTTGCGGATACCTATACTGTTGTCAGGGAAAATGCTCCGAACTGTTTGCTTGTTGGAAATATTGGAGCGCCTCAACTTAATTTGGCAGAAAAAGCTGTTGAAATTTTGGATGCTGATATTTTAGCCATTCATTTAAACCCCCTTCAGGAATCAATTCAGCCTGAAGGAGATTTGGATGCAAGAGGTTATCTTGATTTGATTAGTAAAATAACACAAACTGTTGACATTCCTGTTCTTGCAAAAGAGACAGGATGTGGAATATCAGCTGAATCAGCCGAAAAATTGGTTGAAGCCGGTGTGGATTATATTGATATAGAAGGTGCCGGCGGAACCAGTTGGGCTGCCGTTGAAACCTACAGGTCTGAAGATAAATATCTGGGCGAAATATTTTGGGATTGGGGTATTCCTACAGCCATAAGCACTGCTGAAGTGACTAATGCAGTGAATGTTCCAGTCATTTCATCCGGAGGTATCCGAACCGGTCTTGAAGCGGCCAAAGCAATTGCTCTTGGAGCTGATGCTGTTGGTATGGCATTGCCGTTTTTGAAAAATTCCGCATCCCAGGAACAGTTAAACAAGTTCATAGCCAGATTTAATGATTCACTTAGAATTGCAATGTTTTTAGTTGGAGCCAGTAATATTGAAGAATTAAAAAAATCCAATCTTGTCATAAGTGGAAAAACAAGAGATTGGCTCAATGAAAGAGGAATTAACACTAAAGATTATTCAAGGAGATAAAACATGAGCGTTGAAGTTATCGCTATTGGAGGATATCAAGAAGTCGGGAAAAACATGACTGCTGTCAGGATAGGTGAAGATGTCATCATATTTGATATGGGAATCCATCTTGACAGAATCAGTATGCACGAAGATACTGATATTGATAGAATGCATAGCCTAGATTTAATTGAAAGGGGAGTCATTCCTGACGATACATTGATGAAAGATGTAGACGGTAAAGTAAAAGGAATAGTATTCTCTCACGGTCACTTGGACCACATAGGTGCAGTTGCTAAATTGGCACACAGATATGATGCACCGTTAATCGGAACCCCATACACTGCAGCTTTAATTGAAAAGCAAATTAAAGGGGAACGCAAATTTAAAGTATCAAACTCGATTAAACCATTGAACCCTGGAAATAAGATGAAGCTGTCAAAAGACATTACACTGGAATTTGTCCAGTCAACTCACAGTATTCCACAGGCAGTATTTCCAGTATTGCACACTCCGGAAGGAGTTATCGTTTACGCATTGGACTTTAAGTTTGACAATCATCAAAAGGTATCTCCACCGCCTGATTACAAAAGACTTAGGGAATTGGGTAGGAAAGGAGTTCTTGCATTGATTGTGGAAACCACCAATGCCAAAAATTACAATGAGGTTAAGACACATTCCGAAAGAATTGCAAAAAATATTCTGGAGGATGTAATGAAAGCACCTCTTCAAGAAAAAACAGGAATGATAGTAACCACATTTTCATCTCACGTTGAACGTGTACAGGCAATTGCAGACATTGCCAAAAAAAGCCACAGGGAAATATTCTTCCTTGGAAGATCAATGGAAAGATTCTGTGGAATTGCGCAGAAATTGGGAATTTTAAAATTGCCAAAAAATGCCAGCATATACGGTTCTCCTAAAGCTGTAAACAAGGCTTTAATGAGAGCTGATGAAGACAGGGCAAACTATTTGCTTGTAACTACAGGTCACCAGGGTGAACCTGATGCATTACTTCCAAGAATAGCAAATGGAAGAACTCCATTCAATATCAAGAAAGGAGACAATGTAATTATTTCAGCACCTATTATTCCAAATCCAACCAATGCCGCAAACAGGCACATTATGGAAAGGAGATTGAAATTGAAAGGTGCAAGAATTTATCCTAATGCTCACGTTTCCGGGCACGCTGGAAGGGAGGACCACCGTGAATTCTTACGTATGTTAAAACCACAACACATCATTCCAGCACACGGAGACTTATCAATGCTTGCAGCTTATGCTGAACTTGCCGAAGAGGAAGGATACAGAATTGGATATGATATTCATATATTAAGAAATGCTCAAGCACAAGTTTTTAAAAGTTAAAAGAGGGATATTATGAGTGATGTAAAAGAGGTACTTGGAAGTTATTCAACTGACATTACTAAAACTATTGAAGAAGAATTGGCCACTATTACTCCAGATAATCTTGCGGAAGCATCAGTTTATCTCACAAGAGCTGGAGGAAAAATGCTTAGACCTGCTTTAACATTGATTACTGCTGAGGCTGTTGGTGGAGCTCGTGAATCTGCTCTAAAATCTGCTGCAGCTATTGAATTGATTCATACTTTTTCACTTATCCATGATGATATTATGGATCAGGATGATATGAGAAGAGGTATGCCTTCAGTTCATAAGGTTTGGGGAGATGATGTAGCAATTCTTGCAGGAGATACATTATTTTCAAAAGCATTTGAAATAATCATAGGAACCGAAGGAACCAGTTCTGAGCAAAACAACAGGGCTTTGGCTACTGTTGCTGATGCATGCGTTAAAATCTGTGAAGGTCAGGCATCTGACATGGGTTTTGAAGAAAGGTTTGACGTCAGTGAAGATGAATACATGGAAATGATTTTCAAAAAAACAGGTGCATTGATTGCAGCTGCTACTAAAGCAGGAGCTATCATGGGAGGAGCATCTGATGAGGTCATTGATGCAATGTATGAATACGGACGTTTGATTGGTCTTGCTTTCCAAATTCAGGATGATTATTTAGACCTTGCTGCTGATGAGGAAACATTAGGAAAACCTATTGGTTCAGATATTGACAAAGGTAAGATGACCATCATTGCAATTAAAGGTTTGGCCAGTGATGAGTCAGGAAGATTGCTTGAAATCTTGAAAGCTGAAAATAATTCTCAAGATGAGATAGATGAAGCGATTGAAATTTTAACAAATTGTGGCGCTATCGAATATGCTCGCAATTTAGCTCAAGAATCTGTTAGTCAAGCTAAAGAAGTACTCGAAATATTGGATGATTCTTCATCTAAACAGGTACTTGTTGACATTGCAGATTTTGTACTTGAGAGAAGCGCATAATTTTCTCTCACTTTTTTTTAATTTTTTCATATTTTTTTCATCGATGTTTTTTTTTCATTTTGGCAGGTAATGGCAATATTTTTAAATTGTTATTAACTAATATATATTATGTCAATAATTGATTGAGGAGAAAATTTCATGAAAATCAAATCAAAAATTTTAGTTCTTTTACTTATTTTGGCAGTCATTTTAAGTGTTTCTGCTGTTTCAGCTAGTGAAATTAATGAAACCTCACAATCAATGTCTGATGACAGCCAAAGTGAAGTAGTATTGGAGTCAAACAACGAAGATGCCTTGAGTGCAAGCAGTTGCAATTCAAGCGATGCGGTTGTTTCAAAGGCAAGCGGCGAAAATGAATCCGAACCGGTACTTGCAATGGTGGTTTCCAATGATATTAACACGACTGTTGTTGTAAATAATTCTGATAAAGTGGTAAAATCAGTTGTATCCGGTGAACCTGTCTTGAAAAGTTCTGGAAAAATTAAAACAATAACATTCTACTCAAAAAACAATAGGCATGTTACCAAACATGTCGGAAAATATAAAATCCAGGTATACAAATGGACTGGGTATCGTCTTGGAGGATTGAGAATCTACGTGACACAAAACGGCAAATATGTTAAAAGAAACGCATTCATCACCAGAGCCTATTATAAAGTCAATGGCAAATGGAGATGGAGCAGATGGTCACATGCTTCAAGCGGATATCCTAATTACCATCATTATGGTGTAAGTAGTGATGTTAAAATATCTAAAGTTCAAGTAAAAATCCGTTGTTAAGCGGATTTTATTCTATTTTTTTTAAATAATTTTATTAACCTCATTGTCACAATATATGCTTATGAAAGGAATTATAGGAGCTATTTCTGGAGATATAATCGGATCAACTCATGAGTTCAATCCGATAAAAACAAAAGATTTTCATCTGTTTAACAGACATTCAACATTTACTGATGATACTGTTATGACATTGGCCATTGCAAAATGGTTATGTGAAGACAAATCTTCAAAAGATGTTTTAATCAAAAACGTAAAGCATTTCGGAAACAGATATCCCAATGCAGGATATGGGGGAATGTTTAAAAAATGGCTTTCTCAAACATCACCTGATCCATACGAAAGCTGGGCAAATGGCTCTGCTATGAGGGTATCTCCATGTGCATGGGTGGCTGAAAGTTTAGAAGAATCACAAAGTCTTGCTGAATTGTCAGCAGTTATAACTCATAATCATCCGGAAGGTGTTAAAGGAGCTCTTGCAACATCCGATGCAATATATCTGGCGCGCGTTGGTGCCTCAAAGGAGGAAATCAGAGACCATATTGAGCTTAGATATGACTATGATTTAAATCGCACAGTTGAAGAGATAAGACCAAATTATTCTTTTGATGTTTCCTGTGCAGGTAGCGTTCCAGAGTCAATAATTTGCTTTTTGGATGCAAAAGATTTTGAAGACACAATAAGAAATGCAGTTTCATTAGGGGGAGATGCAGATACTCAAGCGGCAATTGCAGGCAGTATTGCAAGCGCTTATTGGGATGTTTCTCGAGACATTTCATACAAGTCAATTCATCGCCTGGATTATTTCCTGTTGAATGCGTTTATAGAGTTTGAAGAAAAATTCTTTGATTAGGCGGACTTCTGTCTGCTCTTGTTTTTCATTTTTTTAAGCTGGTTCATAAATCTTTCATCGTAATTTCTTGCAACGTCCTCATATTTATTCCATATTCCGATGGCAGTTTCTGGAATGACTTCACGTTTGTCCTCTGAAAATTTGGTGTATGTGTGCATCATCTCTTTTGAATCTGAAATCAAAACTTTTACAAATGGAATGTCTGCTTTTTGAATGTTGATGTCGGCATCCTTGAACATTTTGATGATGTCTGTCTCTTCATTGTTGATGTAGCATGTCGGTGAAGCCAATATGTTCACATTTAATGAGGATCTTTTATTAAATGCTTTGATTAACGCTTCGCCCTCGCCGTCAAATAAAAATCCTATTCTCATGTTTATGGAACTTTTTGCCCTATTGATGATTTCTAATTCCTGAGCTATGATTTTTTCAACGCCGTATATTCTCCAGATTGGTGCTTGAACCTGACTCATTCCATTTTCATATATGTTTGTTAATTTGGTTATTGTATCATCAATCTCTGAGTCGATTCTTTCTTTTTCACGGCTCAACACTTCGACTGGAGACTTGACGTTGTAGGTCTGAGGTCTTCCGTCTTCAATTTCAATGTAATTTTTTTCTGCCAATCCCTTGAGCACGTCATATATTTTGCTTCGGGGAATTTCTGACTTTTCAGCTATTTCTGTTGCTGTTGACGAAATCAGGGAGGTCAATGTCATGTATGCCTGGGCTTCATAAATGGTAAGGCCAATTCCTTTAAGCACGGATATATCTTCATTCATACTACTTATTTTATTATCAAAATTATATAAATATTACTTTTCACCCTTGTTTAGTGACAAAATATTTATATACATTTCAATTTATAATCAATACTAACAAATTAAATTGAGGTAATTAAAATGGCGGATAATTTAGACATGTTTTGTTATCAATGTTCCCAAACTGCTCATGGTACAGGATGTACTATAAAAGGAGTTTGCGGTAAAAATGCAACTGTTGCAAGATTACAAGATAATTTAATCTTCACAATGAAAGGTATAAGTGCATACAACTACAATGCAAATGTTTTAGGAAAAGTTGATCCTGAAATAGATGCATTTTTAACCAAAGGTCTCTACACTACATTGACTAATGTCAATTTTGATGTCAATGATTTAGTTGCATTGGCTTTGGAAGCTGGTAAAGTAAGTGTGGATGTAATGAGATTACTTAAGGATGCTCATATTGAAGCTTACGGCGAACCACAACCTGTAGAAGTAAAAGTTGGTGCACAGGAAGGACCAGCAATTATTGTAACCGGTCACGACTTGAAAGCATTGGAAGAATTATTGAAACAAGTGGAAGGAACTGACATTAAGGTTTACACTCACTCTGAAATGTTGCCTGCTCACGGATACCCTGGCTTAAACAAATATGAAAACTTGGCTGGACAGTTAGGTGGAGCATGGCATGATCAAAGAATGACCTTCAAAAAATACAATGCAGCAATTGTTGGAACCAGTAACTGCGTATTGCCAGCAATGGATTCCTACAAAGAAAGAATGTTTACAATGGATGTTGCTAAACTTGAAGGCGTAAAAACCATTGATGACTATGACTTCTCAGAAGTAATTGAATGTGCAAAATCATTAGGCGGTCTTGAAGCTGAGGAATTGACCACAATAACTACCGGTTGGAGTGCAGGAGCTATTGTCGAACATGCTGATGCAATCAAAAAATTAGTTGAAGAAGGCAAAATCAGAAGGTTCTTTGTAGTTGGAGGATGTGACAAAGCAGCAAAACACAACGATTATTACAGAGAATTTGTTGCAAACTTGCCTCAGGACACTGTAATCTTAACCTTAGCATGTGGTAAATACAAATTCAATGATCTTGACTTAGGAGATATTGAAGGAATTCCAAGATTATTGGATGTCGGACAATGTAACGATACTATTGTTGCTGTTGATGTTGCAGTGGCTTTATGCGAATTATTCGGTATGGAATTAAACGAATTGCCATTGACAATCGTTCTCTCTTGGATGGAACAAAAAGCAGCTGCAGTACTTTGGGCATTGCTCTACTTAGGAAAAACCGACATGTGGATTGGACCGGTACTCCCTGCATGGTGTAATGACGACATACTGAACGTATTGGTTGAAAACTATAATTTAACTCCAACTTCCGGTAATGCATTAGTGGACATTAAAAGAATTATGGGGGAATAACTATGAGTGAGGATATCAAAGCACAAGCTTTAGATATTCAGTTTTTAGTTGACTATCAAGCAGATACTGTTGTTAGTCGTGAAGTAATTAAAAAAGAATTGGGAACTGTTACATTCTTTGCCTTTGATCAAGGTCAAGGATTGTCTGAGCATTCAGCTCCGTTTGATGCTATGGTTCAGGTCATTGATGGTGAAGCGGAAATCACAATTTCCGGTAACGTCCACACAGTCAAAGCTGGACAGATGATTATCATGCCTGCAAACGAACCACATGCACTTCAAGCAAAAAACAGCCCCTATAAAATGATATTAACCATGATTAAAAGTGATTAATATAGTAATGTAGTTTAGGTTTGTCTCATATTAAAAGACAACCTTTATTATATTTATTTTCAGCAAGGAGAAAAATCTGAAGTTTATTAAGTTGGATGTGCACAGTATCATGGAAATTGATTGTTTTAATTCAATTTAAATCTCCAATTCTTCTTTTTTTTATTTATTTTTTTTAGCTAATTACTTACTCTTAAATTATTCTATAACTTATTTTTTCACTTATATCAATAGGCTTATAAATTACAGTATTTATGCTTTTTAAACATGTTTTGTTTTAAGATTTGTTGCATTAGATGCCTTTTATGATTTTCATTTTTTTTTCATTTATTCGGCGAATTTTTTTATCAATTAATTTTTTTGCACAGCAAAGTTTATATGGGATGTTTTGTTCACTACAATTTTACAAAGTGGCTTCAACAAGCTTTAAATAATTTATAACAGATATATATTCTCTTGAAAAGCCTCAATCTATAAAATATTTTTGGAAGGAGGTGAATAAACATGATGATACTCATTGTAATCAATGTTTATTTGTTAATCAGAGTAGTTTCACCGTATGACTTTTCTGGTGTTCTTTCCATGCGTCCGAATGGGGGTGAAAAAAGTGGAGTTAATTATCTTCATCATTGGAACATACTGTCTGAATATCATGACAATAATGTGTCTAATGAAAAATAGAAGATAATGACTCAAATTTTCACCTCACTTAAGGGCAATTAAATAAAAACAAATCAATGAAGGTCTTCGAAAACTAATGTTTTCATGAGGCTTTTCCCCTGAGATAGACACTGTTTAATTGCCTATTTTTCTAAAATCAGTTAAGTTTATATAGGTTATTCAATAATAGAATTATACAAGGGATTTACTTTTAAGTAAACCTCTATTAAGACGCAAAAAATATTTTATTATTAATGTCTAATACGGGATATTGCAGGGATTTTTCTCTGCAATAGGACATTAATCTTATTTTTTAAAACTCGATTAATTTAATTCTTCTCTATTTTTTGTTAAGAAACCATGTAATTCATATAGTATTACCATTCGATTTAAAATAGTTAGGCTCATAAATTACTATTTGTGTGCCTAGATTATACTGTTGAGTTCACTATCGGTAAAAATGTTTTCAAATTCAGCGACAAAGTTATTTTTAAGTTCAATCATGTAAAGAATAAGGTTGATTTTAAATTATGGCTTTTGATATTCTTCTAAATTGTAAAAGTTGAAACTAATGTTTGATAATATCAGTTGTAGACATAATCTGGACTATGATTAAAAGTGATTAATTTCATTTTATTTTTAATTTTTTTTCCACCAAACCATTATCCAATCGGCCTTGTCCTTAACGTTATATAATTTTCCGGTTTCTTCATCTTTTGTTAGAATTTCTGAGAGATATTTTTTAAGCTCTTCTTTTTCATCGTCTGAATATAAATCCAGTCTGAATTTGCCGTTGTCAACAGCCTCTTCAATACTTCCATATTCACGATAGTTATTCAAATCAAATCTCTCAATATTGGCGTAAATTCCCATATTGAAAAGAATGTTGAAGAAATAATTGTAATCCGGGAAATTTTCGGTCTGCTTTCCGATTCTCTTATCGAAATCCTTTTCAATCTTTTTGTTTTCAGGTCCGAAAATGGTTATGAACACATATTTGTTGGCTATTTTGTCCAGTTCTTGAAGAACTTCATCGATTGGAATTATTCCGTTCAGGGATCTTGAACACACCACAACATCAACATCCCCAATATCTTCATAGGTTATTTCTTCAATAGGTTTTAGAATGGTTTCAATGTTTTCTATGTTGTTTTCATAGGCTCTTTTTTTCAAGTATTCAAGCATTTTGGGTGACGAATCAATTCCTATGACTTTTTTCACTTTCCGGGCAAGCGGCACGGTAATGGACCCTTCACCGCAGCCCACATCAAGGACAGTATCATTCTCATCCAGAATTAGTTTTTCAAACAATGCATCATTATAATCTTCTTTTCGGGTTCTTCTAAAAAAGCCTGGAGCTGCTTTATCCCAGTCCTTATCCACTTTGTTTGCTAATTTTTCACCCCAAAATCCAACCCAATCAACATCATTCGGGTTTTCAATGCACTGTTTCATAATTTCACGTTTCCATTTAATACATTTTGATAATCGGCATAATTTTCTTTTAAAAGTTCTGGAATATCCAATTCGTATGGACAGTTGTCTACACATGCATAACATTCCATACAATCGGTTGTTTTTTCCATCATTTCCTGATACTCTTCAGTCAGGTAAGGTTCAGTTGGAAAACGCCTAATCCAGAGAGACATTCTTGCACACAGGCTGATGTTAATGTCTTCAGGACATGGCATGCAGTATCCGCATCCTCTGCAGAAGTTTTCCCCCAATTCCTTCTTGTCGTTTTCAATTATTTCTTTTAAGTCATCTGTTAGGATGGTATTTTCATCATAGGTTAAGAATTCTTCAAGCTCTTCAAGCTTTTGAATCCCCCAAATCGGCAGGACATTATCGAACTGGTTTATATATGCAAAACTTGCTTTGGAGTTTTTTAAAAGCCCTCCTCCCATTGCTTTCATTGCAATAAATCCAATGTCCAGCTCTTTACATTTTTCGACTAATTTCAATTCCTCCTCACCGCTGAGGTATGAGAAAGGGTATTGCAGGGTTTCATATAATCCGCTGTCAAGTGCTTCATGGGCATGTGTGATTTTATGGGTTGTAATTCCGATATGTCTTATCATTCCCTGTTCCTTTGCCTCCAGCATTGCTTTGTATAATTCATCATCTTCTTTAGGGCAAAAGGATATGTTGTGGAACTGATGTAAATCAATATAATCTGTTTTCATGCTTTTAAGTGAAGTTTCCAAATCGCTCCAGAAGTCTTCCACACTCTCAGCACCACTTTTTGTTGCAAGATAGATGTTTTCACGCACATCACTTAATGCACGACCTATCTTTTCTTCACTGTCTGTATAAAAGTGTGCGGTGTCATAGAAATTTATCCCGTTTTCATATGCAGTCTTGAGAATTTCAACTGAATCTTTCATATTTCGTCTTTGAATTGGAAGAGCACCAAATCCATTTTTGTTTACTTCTAAATTTGTTTTTCCAAGCCTCATTTTAATAACCCATTGTTTCGCTCATTATATTTATATATCTTCAATTAGATAAATAATAATGCTTATTTTTATTAAAAATTAATGTGATGATTAAATGAATGATTTAGAAAAGATTATTTATAAACATGCTTTACTGAATGCGGCCAAGCATAAGGGAAATGCAAATCCCGGTGCTGTAATGGGTTCAATCATGGCAAACGAACCTGAACTTAGAAGTAAAGCAAAAGAAATTGGTCCAATGTCAGGTAAAATTGTAGCAAAAGTCAATGCGTTAAGTCCTGAGGAACAGGCATCTGAAATGGAAAAATTCGGTGTTGAAGTAGAGGACAAAAAACCTAAAGCAAAAGAGGTAGGTTTACAGGAGCTTCCAGGAACTCATGAAAATATTGTTTTAAGATTCGCTCCTAATCCTAGCGGACCTCTCCACATAGGACACTCAAGAGCTGCAGTTCCAAATGCGGAATATGTAAAAAGACACAATGGTAAATTAATCCTAAGAATAGAGGACACTGACCCGAAAAGGGTATATGAACCTGCTTATGAAATGATTCCTCAAGATTTGGAATGGTTGGGAATCAAGGCTGATGAGGTAATTTACCAGTCCGACAGATTTGAAATTTATTATGATTATGCTCGCCAGTTGATAGAAAAAGGTGCTGCTTACATGTGCACATGTGACGGTGCAACATTCAAGGAGCTTAAGGATAACTGTAAGGCTTGCCCATGCCGTGACAATAGTGTAGAAGAGAATTTGGCATTATGGGAAAAATTCGGCACTATGCAAGCAGGTGAAGCAGTACTTAGGGTTAAAACTGATATTAATCATAAAAACCCTGCAATTCGTGATTGGGTTGCAATGAGACTTGTTGATGAAGAGCACCCACGTTTAGGTACAAAATACAGGATTTATCCGATGATGAACTTTTCCGTTGCAGTGGATGATCACTTGTTGGGTTTGACTCATGTATTAAGAGGAAAAGACCATTTGGCCAATACTGAAAAGCAAAAGTACCTATATGACCATATGGGATGGGATGTACCGGAATACATCCATTACGGTAGACTTAAGATGGAAGATATCGCATTAAGCACTTCAAAAGCAATGGCTGGAATAGAAGAGGGAACCTACAGTGGATGGGATGACCCGAGACTTGGAACCTTAAGGGCTATTGCAAGACGTGGAATTGATCCAAGAACCATTTATGATTTGATAACTGAGATGGGTGTTAAAATGGCAGATTCTGCAATCAGCTGGAAAAAGATTTATGGATTAAACCGTAATTTCCTAGAGCCTGTAGCTAACAGATACTTCTTCTGTGAAAATCCTCAGTTAATAGAAGTTGAGGGATATGAAGAAGGTAAAGTTGATATTGAAAGACCGCTTCATGCCGACCACTTGGATAGAGGCAACAGGGTCTTGCCGTTTGACGGTAAAGCTTACCTTGCTCAAAGTGATATCAATGATGGAATCTTTAGATTGATGGATGCCGTAAATGTCAACATCAATGGGGATGAAATCACATACCACTCCACATCATTTGAAGATGCCCGTGAAGTTAAAGCAAGAATCATTCAATGGGTGCCTGTAGATGACAATGTAAACGTTACAATTGTAATGGATGATGCATCAACTAAAACTGGTCTTGGTGAAGGTGCGCTTCGTGATTTAAACGTTGGAGATGTTGTTCAATTTGAAAGAGTTGGATTTGCACGTCTTGATGAAATCAAGGATGATGAGCTAATATTCTACTATGCTCACAAATAGGTGATTTGATGACAATGTTTACAAACGGGTTTTCAACCCTTCAAATGCCTAAGGATTTTGACCAGATTCAGCCAAAAGATGAATTTACTGAATTGTATCTGGTAAATACTACTATTCCAATGTCTATTAAATTTTCCACAACTCCTACATTATCTGGACTTCCCGATATAATGGAGGGAATTGAAAAAAATTTGGAAAACAATGACAGGATTGAAGTTGTCAATTCTGATTTCATTGTCATTGACGGAAAGATTTATTATATGATTGTTTCTGCATTTTCAGATGGTGAAAATCAAATCAGGCGTAATGAGTTTTTATATGTGGAAGATGATAATCTCTACATTTTTGAGTTCACCTATCCATATGCCGACAGGGAATTGGATGACTTTTATCTCAACATTATCCGTTCCTTGAAAATCAGTGTTCCTAAATATATTGTGGAAGATGGCAGTTATAGGATTAATCATGAATGATTAATTCTTTATTTCCTATTTTTTTTTTAATTATTTGAGTGTTGGCAGAAATTATTTGATTTTGAACATTTTTCATTTTCTCCTTTTGATTTTTTAGGACTTTTTTTAAGTTAGTGATATGAACTGTATTACACTAATAACTGAGTATAAATCCATTTTATTCTCTTTAATGA
>JAFQXD010000116.1 GCA_017407115.1 Methanobrevibacter sp.
GAATATATAAAACATATTATAATACATTGGATGAACTTATTACAATATTTAAAGAAGGATTTAATGAATTTGTAGGGCTAAAATCACTTTATGAAAATTGGTTGAATTATATGGTACAAACTTTCACAAAATAACTATAGTAGGGGAAATGTTAATGGAATCAATAGAAGATGCATCAAAAGAGGAATTAATAGAAACAATTGAATCTTTAAGAGAAGAGAATTCAAAAATTGATGACTTGACTCAAAAACTTAGAACTCTTGAGGGAGAACAGTTAAAATCAAGTATCAGTAACCGCCAGCTTGAAGGTAAAATTAAAGAGCTGAAAGGGGAAATAAACTCATTTAAAAAGACACCACTCGTTCTTGCAACCGTGACCGAAGTCTTTGATGATACAAAAATTGGAATTCAGGGTGCTGTCGGTCATGAGTTTCTTGTATCGTGTCCCGGTTCAATTAACAAAGACCTGCTTGAACCTGGAGCAAGAGTTGCCTTAAATCAAAATAACTTAACTGTTGTTAATGTATTTCCTGCAAAAAAAGATAAAAATGTAGCCGCCATGGAAATTGATGAAAAACCGGAAATTACATACTCAGACATTGGAGGACTTGATTCGCAAATCACTGAAGTTAAAGAAACAGTGGAACTTCCAATTAAAAAACCGGAACTATTTAAAGAAATCGGAATTGACCCTCCAAAAGGAATCCTGCTATACGGACCTCCAGGAACTGGAAAAACATTGCTTGCAAAGGCAGTAGCCAATGAAACCAATGCAACATTTATAAAAATTGTAGCTTCCGAATTTGTAAATAAATATCTAGGAGAAGGTTCAAGAATCGTAAGAGACGTGTTTGATCTTGCAAAAGAAAAATCCCCTGCAATCATATTCATAGATGAAATCGACGCCATAGGAACCAAAAGAGTGGGAAGCAGCGAAGGTGCAGACAGAGAAGTTCAAAGAACATTGATGCAATTACTAGCAGAGTTGGATGGATTTGAATCAAGAGGAGATGTTGGAATTATTGGTGCAACAAACAGACCCGACATTTTAGATGAAGCTCTTTTAAGACCTGGCAGATTCGATAGAACCATAGAAGTCCCAAACCCCGTTAAAGAAAGCAGAGAAAAAATCCTTAAAATACATACTTCAAAAATGAAAATATCGGAAAATATTGATTTTGATGAAATCAGTGAAATTACAAAAGGCCTATCTGGAGCAGACCTAAAAGCCGTGTGTACGGAAGCGGGAATGTTTGCAATAAGATCTAATAGAAAAGAAGTAATTTCAAAAGATTTCTTAGATGCAATTGATAAGATTCTAGGTAATATTTAGTGTTAGTTAACATTGCACTCTAATTAGCAAAATTCTTAAAATCATCCCTAACTAGCATTTAATTAATAGGGTTAAAAACTCTATTAACTTATTTTTTAAAATTTAACTAATCTTTTTTAGGGGTCTGGATTTTTGACCCAATCAAACTCAGTTATTTGAGCTTATTTTTTTAATATTTCATGTTAATTTTAATTGCCTTTTGATAGTACAAAAGGATTTTTATTATTTTTAAAAAATAGAGTCAATATCATCGTA
>JAFQXD010000027.1 GCA_017407115.1 Methanobrevibacter sp.
ATCTAATCAATAGATAATGGGGGCTGTTTTTAATTTAAATGATATAATAACTCTAAAAGGAGTAAGCAAATGAATAATGTTTTTAAACCCATTAAGTATTTAAGGGGACCTCTAATAACTACCAATTAATTCACCTCTAAATGAAATTAGAAAAAAACACAGAAAACTAAGCATACTCTGTTGGACTAAATACTTGATATTTCAAATTTTATCAAGTATTTATTAACGCAAGAACTCAAAAAGCCAAAAAAATAAAAAAGACTGAAAAACAATCAATCTTTTTTACGGAGTTTTTTTATGAAAAAATTAGGGGTAAGAACAGTGTAACTTTTCTACCTTAAATCAAGGTTAATCGATTACAGATTTTATGATACAATAATAAAGTAGAAAAAGTTAAGACGGTGGCTATCTTTGAGAGGTGGTGGTGCTTATGAAAGTAAACATCAAAATCTATAGAAAGGAAATGCCTGTTTGTCCGCATATGAGACAATTCAAGTGATATTGGGTTTTGGTATGTTTACCATTGCGCTGATTAGCTTAGTTGTTAAATTGCTTAAAAATGACAAAAAAAAATAATTGTCTTAAACTTTAGGAGGTTGGACAATTATTTTTTTTAATTGAAAAATTTGCTACCGTCTTAAACGGTTCTATAGGGAACGTGTTACTAGCACGTTCTTTTTTATACCTTAATTATAACGGATATTAGAATATTCGTCAACTGTGATTAGCTAGTATTTATTATTGCCCATTTAGTCTTACCTCAATTTCATCTCCGCTCCAGGTACATAAATTTTGAAATTCAAAATTAAGTTCTTCATCCAAAAGTTGTGTTAAAATGCCTTCAGATAAAATGACACTCATTCCTGTTTCCTCTAATATAAATGGAAAAGGTTCAATCACTTCATTGACAAACCAAATTTCACTGATAGTATCTGTTGATCTAAGTCGTGTAAAATCAAATAATTTATCATTAATATCTCTAATTGTCATACAAGAACTTAAAGGATAATTAAAATTCCAATCTTTACTTTGCAGCTTAATTTTTTTAGTTGTATTTTTTATATAATTTTCAAAATCAATCTTTACTTTGGGAGATTCACTAAATATATTTTCTTTTCCCTCAATTTCTGGTAAATCTTTAATTACTTCTGTGATTTCATTAAATTCTTGAGTCATCTTGTTTCTCCTATATATTAAAGTATTAGTTTTGCATTTAATCATTTCCAATTTTTCTTAATTACATAAGCCTATCACAAAGAGAACATCTTTCTACATACAATAATTCCATTCTTTTTTACTCCTTAATATTTATTATTTAATTTCATAAGTACTACAAAAATAACCACGTATCATAGATATAAATGTAATGGCATAGTGCGGGTTTTATTTTCAACCTGTATCATACCTAAATAAATCAATCTGTTGGGCTATTTTAGGGCGTTCTGATAGCTTGTTTAAACTGTCTTGGATAAATGTATGGCCTAAACTGAAAGTGGCTGTTAGGGCGTTAATATAGCTTTCTTTTTCTTCTTGTTTTAATTTGATAATCGATAACAACAAAGATTTTAGATTGGCTACTTGAATACCTCCATTTCTGCCAGATTTTATTTTTAAAAAGATTTCTTGATTAGCTTTTAATACCTTTAATAGCTTATCTAAGGTACGCTCTGGAATGCCTAGATCTTCTCTTATCTCTTTTTTAGTCGTCGTCAAATAAGGCTTATATACGTAGCTTTTTTCGCTAATATAAGCCATTAAATCTGATTTCCACTCTGATAAGTGAACTCGTTGACGATCACTTCTTTTTTTCTTGAATTTAAACCATTTCTGAGTGCTAAATAGGTCTTTATTAGTTAAGTTACTAGATACCCATTGTTTGCAAAGAAGCGTGATATACTCACGACTAGCCCCTTGATATTTGTCTGAATAAGCACTCTTAACGATTTTAAGTACTTCTTTATCCTCCAGGGATTGATCTAACCGATTATTAAACTCAAAAATATTGTATTCGCACGTTTCAATTGAATATCCTGAACTGTAGCAAGCTAAGGCAAGCGTAAACATGACGTTATTACGGCCAACTAACCCTTTTTTACCTTCAAATTTAGTTTGGTGTAGTAAGAGGTCAAACCAGGGTTCATCTACTTGTTTTTTGCCTTTTGTACCGCTCAAAACCGTTAGACTTGAACGATTAAATCCTTTATCATCTGTTTGCTTAAAAGACCAATCTTGCCATTCTTTGAAAGAATAACGATAGCTTGGCTCAAAAAATTCTACATTGTCAGTTCTTGGTATACGTGCAATTCCAAAATGATTACAAGTCATATCTACTGGCAAATCTTTTTTAAAATATTCTCGTAAATTTTGTGAAATTAACTTAGCTGCTTTGATCGATTTAAAGTCGGTTTTTGCAGTAACATATACTGGAGTATCAAGAACAAAATACGCTTGATAGCCATGTGCTGATTTAATAATCATGGTTGGCATGAAACCAAAATCAATAGATTTCGTTAAAATATCACTAGCTGTAATTGTTTCTTGTGCTGTATGAATATCAAAATCAATAAAGAATGTATTGATTTGTCTTAAATTTTTCTCTGAATGGCCTTTTGTATAGGATCTATTTTTATCGGCATACGTACCGTATCTAAATACGTTTGGTGTCCAATGACTAAATGTATCACTATTTTCTTGTATAGCTTCTTCTGAAGTAAGAACAACACCACGGCCACCAATCATATTTTCTTTTGATCGATAAGCAAAAATAGCACCTTTGCTTTTACCAGGTACACTATTTAGTGGTCTAATTTTACTATTCTTAAATTTATACTTTAACACGCCATCATGTAGTACTGTTTCTATAATAAAAGGTATATTCATTTAGCTGTTCTCCTTTCTTAAAAGATCATAGTTGTAGCCGAATCAAAACAAAAAAGTAATCAACTAAGTTTTACTTAATTGATCACTTTATATCGTATTAAAGACTTGTAATTCCCTCAAAAACAATTTATAATAGGTGTACAGATATATTCGTATCTGATACCAATAAAGTAATTTATACTTTAATAAATCATAGGGTTTCGATTTCTTTAATTGATGTTTGGATCAATTAAGGCTCGCAACTTATTCTCCGCCAAGAGAATAGGTTGGTCGTTGCTCTTTTTTTTATTCAGTTTTTTGTTAAATTCAGTATAACCTTTTTAAATAAAAAAAGCAATGAAAATTTGAAATTAATTCAATCTTCTTCATTGCTCATTTAATATATCTAATTCTAATTGCTCCTTCTTAGTTTCAACTTCATTTTTTATTATTAAGTCAACCACTAATTCAGTATCTGTAACCTCTGCAATCCTTTGTAAGGTTGGTATCGTTGGATTAGACTTACCTGATTCAATAAGTGAATAATTTGAAATTGACATGCCAAGTTCTTCAGAAAATACTTTGCGTGTTTTTTTCCCTCTCAATTTTTTCAGTTTATCACGAAAAACTAGAACCATAATTTCCTCTTTCTTGGATACAAATTTTAAACACATAGGTAAAAATTTCGAACACGTTCCTTTCTTAAATTATAACGGCTAATCTCAAAAAACACAAGTGATTTGTGATTAATCACTTGTGATTTGTGATTTGTGACTACTCACTTGCCTGTTTTTTGCTTTAACACGTCTCATAGAGCCATTCTAAGTGCAAGTTTAATTTTTAGATAGGTACTTATCTTTTTAAATGAATAAAAAAACATGGTTGCAATATTCTGAGCAATCATGTTTTTTTGGATTAAATTTATCTATTCTTTTTCTTAAATATAATACCTGAACCTAGTACCATTAACCCACCAAAGAAAGCAAGTAATACACTATCTTTAGTTCCTGTTTTTGGTAATACTTTCATTTTACCGTCATTATCTTTAATTGATACTGTGCCATTTTCATTTACAGTACCACCAATTTCTGTAGCTGATACTGTTTTAATTGTACCATCTGCTGTTTTAATAATTGGGTTGCTGTTATCGACACCAATTACTGTATGGCCACCGTCAGTTGTGATAGGATTTTCAGGAGCTACTGGCGTTGTTGGATCTGTCGTTCCTGGAGTAGTTGGATCTGTCGTTCCTGGAGTAGTTGGATCTGTCGTACCTGGAGTAGTTGGATCTGTCGTTCCTGGAGTAGTTGGATCTGTCGTTCCTGGAGTAGTTGGATCTGTCGTTCCTGGAGTAGTTGGATCTGTCGTTCCTGGAGTAGTTGGATCTGTCGTTCCTGGAGTAGTTGGATCTGTCGTTCCTGGAGTAGTTGGGTCTACTGGAGTAGTTGGATCTGTCGTTCCTGGAGTAGTTGGATCTACTGGCGTGGTTGGATCTGTTGGCGTAGTTGGATCTATTGGTGTAGTTGTTTCAGAATTTGTTGCTTGATCTGCAAAACTAACAATTGGAGCTGATAGCAATAGAGCTGTACTAAATAGTGTAATAAATGTAAATTTTTTCATCTTCTTTTCTCCCTTAAAATAAATAGTGTCGGTATATACGTATTATAGCATATAATATGCTTTATCTGATATGTTTTATATTTTTTTCTTCTTTAAACTTTTTTACTGATTGCTTTGTAAAGAACAATGTTTTCCCTCTAAAAACATGATCTATACCTTCTAATCGATAAGCGAATTTTCTGTAAATGAGGGCAAAATATTGTTCATTTTTTCCTAAATATTTGCTTGCTTCTTGTGCTGTTATTATCTGTGATAGATCGTTACTTAAGTTGTCTGTGAAAATTATAGTCCCACCTATTTTTCGATAATTAAATGCTTTTAAAATTTCATGCTTTTTATTACGGTAAGCTTGAGATAAGTAGTTCCTATTTTTTCCTATCTTCTCGCTCATTTCTCTAGCAGTGTAAATTTCATTTAAATTAACTATTCCCATTCTTAAGATTCTCTCTTTACGTTTTTTTAATAGAAAGAAAAATCGGTAAGGATAGGTTTAGTTTTTACAAGAAAACTATCTTTAGTTTGCTCTACCTCAAAAGTAACTTTTTGCATTTTACTACGATCTCCCACTAAAACATTTAAAACATATGTGACACTGTATCCATTTTTGGTCTTTTCGCTACCATAAAAATTGACATTTTTCAGAGTTTTTCCTAACATTTTCCAATCAGAGATATTTACTTTATTTAAGACGTATCTTCTTATACTTGATTGATAATTTTCTTTATTTTTTTCTTGTGCAAAATAATTAGTCAAAAAATATCTTCCAAAAGTGTCAATTTTTGATTGATAAAGATCATTTTTTCTAACATCTTCTATTTTTTCACTAAGCAGTTTATTCTCTTTTTTTGCTGACTGTATTTGTCCCTGTTGAATGAAATTTCCCGCTATCGATAATATAACTAAAACACTCAAAGCAACTGTTAATATATCATTGAAACTGGATAATTTTTTTTCAGATTTTACCTTTATTTCTTTTTTGGGTGGTATTTCAACATCAGTAATAGGATTATTTACTGGTTCAGTTGTTTCATCAATTTTTATTATATCCTGATTTTCAGAACTGAGTTTTAATTCTTGATCTTTTACTGGTTCTACCTTTTGATTTAGATAAACTAGCACCTCCCTATCTGTCACTCGATTTAATAGCAGATTGATTATATCTGTTTCTCTCATATTTTTGGTATTAAGTGTAACAGACATAATTTTTGTTTGTTCTTCTACACTATAGATACCTACACGGAATTTAACTGGAATTCCTCTACTTGTTTTTTGCTGTAAGTATTGAGTTACTTCTGATAGCTCAGTTTTACTTAATTTACGATTTGAAAATTGTGTTTCATTCTCTGGCAAAATAATCTGTATTTCAAAATAATATGACACTTTTTTCCTCCTTTTTATTTCCGAAGCATAGACATCATTGCTAAGTTGCCCAGACCTCCGCCTTTAGAAACCTTAGTTGAATACCACATATTTTGTAGAGCTGACGGTGTTTTAATAATCAATAGACCACAGCCAATCATGGCCATGAAATTAGCTAACGTATATTTTTCAGCAACCATAAGCGATATCATAGCTAGGTACAAGATCATTTTAATCAACATAGTTAAGGCTTCAGACAGTAACTCTTTAACCCAAATTTGAAAGTAGTTTTGTTCGTCAGTTAGTAGCGATAAAGCGACTAAAGGCGTTAGCATGGTTAGCACTAAGAAGTCTGCATAAAATACGCAAATTGAGATGAAATATTTTGCAATTGAGAAAGCAAAGAAAATCACGAATACAAACAAGACAACTGCACTGACACCACCTGTAAAAAAACTTGAAACTAAGAAGCTACGTAATCGTTCGCCAATTGTTTGCACGTTCAAGTCTTTTGCAACTTGATTGATTACATACTCGCCCAGGGGAGACACAATATTTTTAATAAAGAAATTCATTGCCCAGGGCAAAGTTGCTAGGGCAATAGAGGAGTAAAATAGCTTCTGAACAATGTTAGCTGTCAGTGCGTCGCCACTCCCATTAGAAGCTTGTATTTGGGCTTCTATGACCTTGTATAGGACAATACAGATTGCGAACGTTGTTGTTGCAAAAACAAAAACATTGGTAACTGTATTGATTATCCCAATATTAGGGATATCAAAAGTGGTCTTATTGGCAATTTTCATACTGGCTTCTAAGAGGTCACTCCCCCAATTACCTAAAAGGGTATCAATGGGGTGTAGCACACTATCAACACTATCTTTGACACCGTCAAATATACCTGATACAGTATCTCCGATTTTATCTCCAACGTCACTAGCAAGTTGTGAAGCTTTATCTATTAAGTCCATTACATTGCCCCTCCTACATTACCTGTTACTTGCCACTTTCCGATTTTATCATTGTAATGCATTTGTATAAAAATAATTTTATTGGAATCTATATTTTTGCTTGATCCTGTCATATCTACACCAATAACTTCATAACTTAAGTCATTGTCCCAATCCACATTTTTAAATATTTTTCCTACTTTTTGATCATGTTGGCCTTTGTTACGCCAATCTACCCACTGATAAGAAAAGTCATTACGTATCGTGATTTTAGTATTTTTTTCTGTTTTATCTGTGTCTAACAGCCAAGTATTTAGCCACTGGGTTTGATCATCATTTTGCTTAACAATAGTTAGACCCTTGGTACCGTCAACTACTACAGGATTAAAGTTAAAACTTGATTGTAAGCTACTGTAAAAACCGTCCGTTACCTTATCGCCAAATTTCGCCTTCAGATTATTGATTAACTTAGTTGATAACTCAATTGGACTTGTACCGCCTGATCCTTCTTTCAGCAATTCTTGATTAATTTCTAAAATGACATCACGATTAGCGTATGACGTATACCATGCTTTAAATGCTTCTGTTGCTTCCTCTGCACGTTCTTTGGCACTTGCTTTGATTAAATGATCACTCGAAGCCTTAGACGGCTTAGAGGGGCTGCTAGTGTCATTATTCGCTTTATCTGCCTGGCTACTTTTCTTAGTCGTGGTTGGTGTTGCTGTCGTTGGTGGTTTGTTTTTATTATTAAAGTAAGAGAGGCCTAAAAAAACTAAACATATAAGGATTAACACACCTATGACTGTATTTCTAAGGACTTGACGGCTTAATTCTAGCTTTTTCACTCCTTCAGTCGGCTTAATACCTTTTGCTTCGATTTCTCGCTCTACTCGTTTCTGAAATATTGAAATATTTCCAAAAAATTCTTTAAATCTGTTCATCATATTCCCCCTAACTTAGTTAAAATGGTAATTCGTCATTATCATTATTTGTTGTTGTTTCTTCGATACCTTCATCAAAACTACTTAGAATATCACTCATTGATACTTCTTTTTCATCTGAAATTTCAATCTCTTCATCAAGTTCTTGTACTTGTTCTGGTAGTTTGATTTCTAATTTATTAAGATCATCTTCTGCTTGCTTTTCTTGATGAACTGGCGTGCTAGCAAGCTCTCTTTTTCGTTGTGTATGTTCTATTTCCAACTGCTCAATAAATTCTTTGGCAAATTCAGTTTGGCTACTTATATATTCTTGTTGCGAAACTTCATATTTTTTAAGCATATCTCCATAGAGTTCAAATTGTGGCGTTTTTCTAAGCATATAAGGTTTACCATCAATTAAAACAATACTTTTTCTTCCGTTTTCTTCTTGCTGTAAATTGATGATTTCCCCTTCAGTAATTAATCGCCTTTTTTGATAACTGTAGCTTTCTGACTTACTGCCACTGCGATTGTTTGCTTTAGCTGAAGCTTTACTCTCACTTGTTCCACCAGTATAGACTTTAATCGTTGTATCATTTACCTGGCGTGAGAAATATTCTGCTGTCGTTTCCTCTACTCCACCTAGACAAATTTTTATAGCATGGTTACCAATAATCGCTTTAGCTTTCTTATCTCCATACAATTCTTGTATCTGTGGTATTGATTGTATAAGGGTACTAACTGCAATACGATACCCTCGACACGTTGCAAGAAACTGCTCATAGGTTGGAAAATATCCTAAATTGACAAATTCATCTAAAAACATGGCACATGGTACTGGAAGCTTGGCGTTGTTCTTGTCTCCTAGATAATATAATTCTGAAAACATTTGTTGGAAAAATAGATTAACTAAGCCGTCCCATGTTCTATCAAGGGGAGATATTAAAACGTATAAACAGATTTTTGATGTTCCCAATTCTTCAAAGAAGAAATCATTTGTACTTGTAAATTCTGATACTTCTTTATCTACAAAATCTTGTAGAGTAGTCAATAAACTGATAACAATATTCGGTCTTGCTTCACTCTGAGCTTGACGGAAACCTAAGTTATAGCTTCGTTTTGCTTCGTGACCGTCTGGCAATCTGTCGAACTGTTGATCTAACTCAGATATCCCTTCTTCATTGTATCTTGGATCAAATTCTTCTAGGAAATCTAAGATACCTTCAATTGTCCTTGCACTAGGTTCATACTCAAAATAGGCATACTTAATGAGTGAATTTAATAAACTCAGTTGGGCATTAAACCAAAAATCTTTTCGTTTAGGGTCATTCTTAGCTGATACTATCACGTTAGCAATTTTATTAGTATCATTCGATTTTCTGATATATAGTAGCGGATTGTACCTAGAACTAAGTAGAAAATCTTTGAAATTAATTACTATTGTTTTATAGCCCTGAGCTTTTTTAATTTCATTGGTTAACTCGTAAATTTCGCCTTTTGGATCCGTCACTACGATTGATGTACTTCGATTATTGATAACATTCGGTAAAACAAAACTTTGTGTTTTAAATGAACCTGGGCCACCTACAACAAAAATATTACGATTGCTTATTTTACTTGTTTCATGTTGAATGACGACTTTTCCATTTGGAAATTTTCCTAAAACTAAACCATCTGATTGTGCTTGCAAATTATTCATTTTCTGCACTCCTTATCGATTGCTCTAAAATACTTTTCATTGATTTTTCAGAAATCAAATGTACACTTTGGGGTGCATTAATTTCATTTTCTTCTCCCCAGTAAGCTGACCCATGAACAGGGTTTGTCTTACCGACAACCTCGAACGGTTGACGTTTAACAGGGTTTAGAAATATGTATAAAGCTATTAAAACAATGACTTGCACAATCAAAAATGGGATCATATAATGTGCTTGTTTGATTTCTACTAAACTATTGATTGGATGCTTTAGAATATTAATACTAAAATTTTTCAGATCAATGTTGGTATCATTAGCGATTATATAAGGTATTAACTTAAATACTATAAGTGTTACTGGTAAAAGTAGAAAATATAGTATAGCGAGAATAATCATCTTAATTAGTACTTGTTTTTTCTTTGTCATACTATCATTCCTGACCTAGCTTAATAGTCGTTCTTTTAGTGATTTTTTGATTTTCAATTTGAATAATTTGATTGATTTCAAAATTATTTTTTGTACCATTAAACACTTGATAAATTGGTGCTGTTACTAGATATTGTAGTGAATTTCCACTACTTGCATAAGCAAGTATTTTAATTTCATTTTCTTTGACTGTTGATTTCTGAATAATATTTTGCTGTGGGCTGTAAGAGTTATTTACATTGATCTCATTTTGTAACTCTTTATAAATATTATCTGTAGCCAATTCCTTAACAGTTGTCATTGATATTTCTTTTTGACTTTTATCATAGTTGTATACTGTTTTGTAAAATTCTTTGATGATTTTTTCTGCTTTGTTTTGGGTAGTGTCTTGTTTTGATTTTATGCTATCTAGATCTTTTTGAGTAGCATTTAATTTATTTTGTAAATGGCGTTTCTGATTGCTTTGTCTCACTGTAGCAATACCTAAAACTATACTAATCACAAGTAACAAAATTGTTGACACAAACAGACTTGTTTTTACTTTATCAAATGTCATTTTTTCTCTCCTTATTCAATATAATTTGAACTTCTAGCAACTGAACTTGGCACTACTCTATAGCTAATAGTACCACTACCTGGGTTTACTGCATTACATTCAGATATAAGAAGCGATCCATCAGCATTAACAACCTCTACAAAGGCAACATGGCCATAAACTGGATCTGAACCAAACGATCCTGGCAAAAAGGAAATGGCCGTTCCAACTTTTGGCGTATTTGTGACTTTATATCCCAACGCTCTGCCTTTACTTCCCCACTCTCCGCCATTACCCATATAATCGCCAACACGTTTACCAATCTGGGACATACGATTGAAAGCATACCACGTACATTGGCCAAATGGATAACTACCACTAGTATTATAGTTATGTCCGTCATATTTAGGGTAGCGTAGTTTATTTTTATAGTCATTTGGTACATCAAGTAGCATAGCACCTGAATTATTTGAGTTATTTTGAACGCCATTAGCACTGGCCTGATTCTCAATAACAAATTCTAGTAACTTTGGTACATAGAACATATTTCCGTAGTTATAGCGGTAATCATATCCCATAGAAGTTGATAAAGTATTAACGTATGATACCTTTTGACCTCCTGACATATTTATTGAAAATTGTTTTGCCAATTCAAATGAATATGTGCCACCATTCTTGACGACAAAGTCAACAAACCCACCACCATAATTATATGCCTGTAAAGCGGTTTTAATGTCTGCCCCTCGACCTATAGCACTTTTCATATTCTCAATGAAAAATTCTACACCTCTCTGAATGCTCTTTTCAGGGTCTTGTATCGTATTTGGTGCTAGGCCTAGACTTTCACTTGACTGCATGGGATCGCCACCGTTACCACCTGATTCAATCTGCATTAGGGCTAGAATATAAGGTACATATTCAGATCCACCATATTGTTTGGCGTATTTCTCAACTGTACCTTTATACCTCAAAACTGATTCACTTAAATTCTGATTTTCTGTTGCCATACCTGAACTATTATTACTAGGATTATTATTAAAAATAAGAATGAAAATAAGAAGTATGAAAACGAAAAACCCTAATATTACTTGACCTATCGGTTTTCTATACTGAATAAGTAGTCTTGCAACTGTAGCTCCCATATATCTACCTTCCTAATCATTGTTATCTTTGGTCAATTCTATTTTTTGACTAAGCAGCAAGTTATTATCTTGTAGTAAATCATTAGTCTGTCTCTTCTTCAAGTCGTCATTTAAAGAACTATTCTTATAAGTATCTTCTAGTTCTTTATTATTATTATCAATCAATAGATCGATCATACTTATTTGTCGCTTAGGATCGATTGATAATTTTTTTTGTGTTATCGATACTTGGCGAATTGTTTTTACTGTTGGAATATCTTTTTTAGTTACTGCTTGGTCAATCAAAGCTTCAACAATATAGGGGTCTGTACTTGTTTGTACCAAATACTCAATATCTGTTGAACTATTATATGCTAAGATTTTTTTAAAATCTGCTAAATACTCACTGCCTGGTAAATCGATATTTTTTATTTTATCTCTTTCTCCCTGTTTATATAAGCTTTGGATGATTTTTTTATCTGATTTTTTATCTAGCTTATAAGCTTTCTTATAGTCCCCAATCTTGACATAGATATCAACTTGTTTTTTCTTAGGATAATTTAGCTTGTCCATTTCTTTAGCAATATTTTGACTATCATTATCAATTATTTTACTTAAAATAGTTATCTCAGTTTTTGAGGCCTGTTGTGATACTATAACTTGTTTATTGAAGTATACATATATGAAAAAAATTGTAACAAGATAAAATGTGATAAGTCCTGCAATGAAAGCAATTTTTATCTGTTTTTTTCTACGATCTTTTTTAATATCCAATTTTTTTTCATGTAATTCAGTAGAGAAAAAATTCTTTTGTTCTTCTGTTAAACTACTTTTGATTAAATTTTCTAGTGCTTCTAAAGTGTCAGCTGCTTCTACTGCATTTAATAGATTGTTTTTTTCTTTTAAAAGAATTTCTGTTCTATTTTTTTCATACTTTTCAAGTGTAAACTTACCGAAAAAGCTACATATAAAATTTTTCCATTGCTCCAGTTCTTCCTGATTAGAGTAGGGCAAATTTTGAAAGTGATCTGCCTTGTAAATAAACAGCAAATCTCTTGTGTCTTTAAGTAATATATTTTGCATGGCTAGGTATGTATTTGTATTGGAAGTAACATTCATCTCTAGCAATCTGCTTACGATATCCAACTTGTAAAAATCAGCATATTCTTTTAAATCAAGTAATGGTGTATAGCCACTAGGTCGATTATAAACGATTTCCAATTTTCCATCTTTTGTTAAAATTTCCTCAACATCAACAAAATATTCTTTACTATCTTCTATATCAAAAATATGTTCTCTATCTTTCAAGATTTTTTCATTTATTTGTACAACAATTACATTTGCTTGATAATAAAATTGTAAATCATTTAAAATTTTATATTTCATTTATTTTCCCTCCCTATTGAATTTTCGATCTTAACAACCAGTTTATCTCTTTTTTGGGACTAATACCGTAAATATCTTCATAGCCACCTGGGTTAAGTAATCTCATTTCTTCTTGCGTTAAATCTACTTTTATTTTCGCTCGTTTTGTACCATGGAAAAGTAACGCTTCTCCTTGTCGCTTCGATGTAATAAAAGATAATTCTTTTTTAGTCAGTTTGAGCTTTAATTCATTTGATATGCTTTGTGCTTCAGTTTCATCTAGTCCAAAGAAAACTTTTGTAAAGCTATTACCAATGATTGCTTTACCAATATTATCAGATGCTTTTAACACATCATCAATCTGTTGTGTCGATACGGTACAATCAGCGTTATATTTTCTAAATCTTTTGTAAGCTTGGAAGAAAAAGTCAGCACTGATCTTGTTTTTTAATAGGAAATGAAATTCATCAGCATAAACTGAGGTCACAATCTGAGGGTTATTAGTAATTTCTTCAAATAGATAACTAAAACTATTAAGGTACGCTAAGTCTCTGATACCTTCTTCGGTCTGTAGGTCTCTCAATGAAAAACATATTAAAGGATTGTTTAAGTTAATATTTGTATGACCGTTAAAAATTGTTCTACTTCCGATTGTGAAATCTTCTAAAGAATAGATGAAATCTTCGATACGCTGATAACGTTTAATATCAGTTTTTTCTAAACTTTTCAATCGTTTTTCTAAGTCTGAGAAAGTTGGAAAATCACTATTTTCCATTTTTGATAAGTTTTTCTTTTCGTATAGTGTGGTATAACATTTTTTAGCTTCTAACTTAACAATTGATAATTGGCTATCAGTCAAGGAACTATCTACCATCATAAAATATGGGGTAAGAATATTCATACGCTTGCTGATCTCTTTATCGATATCTTTATCAGACATTTCAAAATTAATATGGTTAATTTCTATTTGGTCAATTAGTTCATCATCTTCATAATCCGTTAATGTTTCTTTTAGATCCAACTCAGGTGTATTACGTGAATAGATTTGGAAAGGATTAATACGTACATCAGACATAGATGACAGATTGATTACTACTCCACCTAGTGATAGCACACGTTCTGTTTGTTCGTCTTCAGGATCAAATAAAACTATTCTGTGTCTTAATTCTGTTGAATTATCCGCAAAAGCATATTTTTTCAAAAAATCTGAGGTTAAATAAGTTGTTTTACCCCCACCTGATAGACCAAAAACGAATTTATTTCTATTTACAACTAATTTTCTATTAGTGTAATCAATACTAACAATATTCTCAGTATCTTTATTCATGCCTTCGATGATCATATTTTTAGTAAATACACTAAGTTCATTATCATCAAAGGGAAATATACTACTTGCACTAATTGAGTTAGCAATTGTATAGGTATACTCTGGCACTTCGTTAGATTGTAAAGGTAATGAACTCCAGTATGCTTTATCAATCATAGTGTAAGGTACTTGGGCCTTTACACCACTTGCGATACAACGTGTTTCAAAATCTTCACACATTTTTTTCAACTTATCTTGTGATTTGCTTTTAATCAGAACATAAGTATATAGATAGAGATATGATGTGTTTTCATCTACAGCTTGCTCTAATTGCGTTTGTGCAATTTTCATTTCACGTTCTAGTCTAATAATGGTTAATGGATCATGCGAACGATCTATCTCAGCTTGCTTATTTTTGATAGTCCTATTGTAGTAATCGTTCAATGAGTTACCATTGGCCTTGGTGTAATAATGGGAAATAGTTATATCTCCACTCATTTTACGGATACGATTAAACCAATTTCCACGTGGTTTGTTATTATATTTAGTGATGACATAAGGAACTGCGTACAAGTCATCTATTAATAATTTATCACGTTCAATTGTAAAATTGAATGGTGCTAGGTCTGATACAACATCTGTGTCAACCTCAGGTATTAAAATTACTTTTTCTCTTGGAAATTTTTCCACTTTAATGCTCCTAACTGTTCAATATTTTTTTCATTTCAGCAATAGTACATATTTCAACCTGGCAATCATATTTACTTAAAAACGCTATTAAAGCCGTTCTTATTGTTCTTGATTTGTCACGTAATACTTGATATGACAATTCTAAGCTATCATAAGTTTCTTTTGAAATTGGCTCTGAAATAATCGCAAAGTGCTGTTTTTTGGAAGTTTCCATGTTATTTGCTAAATTTTTGTAGTGATAATAATAACTTGCTTTTAGCTGTAGTAAATTTTCATTATGTCCTGGTTGTTTTCTATAATTTTCTACTGATTTTCCCCAGGATTGCACAAATTCGTCAATTTCTACTGGTACATTTTTAGATGTGATCTGCGGTTCATATAGAACGTTTTGGGATAGAAACACACCAAAATCTTCATTTAGTCCCTCTTGCTCTGAAACTGGTAGCGTATCAACGTTTAATCCATCTACTTTTAACATACTTACTAAGCTAAAATGCTTCTTCTCAGGTTGATAAACTAGGAAGAAATCTTTAAATACTCCTTGAAAACGTGAGTTGTCCTCCCAATAGATCATTTCTTTCATGCTGTCATTTTGATCACTATCATTACTTTTTTTACTTGATTTTAGAAAATCAAACATTACCACCACCTATATTTAAATCCTTTCCTTGGGTTTTTTAAAATATATTTTTTGTGTTTTAGAGAATTGTTTTCTTTGTTTCAAAAAATCAGAAATAGAAATGTTAGGTCTATTTGTGATAGGTTTGATTGTATAATAAGCCCACACACCACCGAATGATATTAACCCAACAATTACATATAAGATTAATGCTAAAACTCCCTTACTACGAAAAAGTAAAATCATCAATAATACACTAATTAATGTTGCACCAAATGCTTTAGCAGATTGTTTTAAATCAAGCCCTAAAACTATGGTGTAACGGTCAGATACATTTGAGGGGAAAAACCATGTCCTTCCTTTATCTGTATCTGCATTCAGTAGCTCTAATAGGGCTTGTTTCACTTGATCACTATTCATAAATACTCCCTTTTAACTCTTATGCAAATAATCCATATGCCCAGGGTACTAACCAAACTAACGAGCCACCTAATGCTGTAACTCCTAGCGCTGTTGTTATAGATTTCCACATAATATTTTTTTCTTGGGGATCGTCAATAGATGGTAAATATTTAATGACGATTTTAGCACAGGCAATACCACCAACAATGACAATTAGTCCTGTCAATATACCTTTAATTGTATTTCCTGCATCTTGTAATTTCCCTTGTGGGTCGGCAGCCAATACTGGCTCACTGACTAGTAGTGTACCTACTAATAAAACAGTCGTTTCAAGTTTAAATTTAGCTTTTTTAATAATATTTTTCATTTTCCATACCTCTTTTTTATCTTAAAGGAATATTCCTTTGTAGTGTTTGATTTTCTTTTGCTTTGGTTTGCTTAATTAACTTATCTAAGTTACGTTTTTTCTGTGGAACATTACCACTTACTAAACGATTAATTGACTTAGCTAATTGGAACATTGTTACATTCATACCAGGCTTTTCAGGTTCTTCTGTATCAATATTTTCAGTTTTTTCTAACTTACTACTTAGTTCAACTTTATCACGTTCAGGTAAATAAGCATTATGATTTACTATTTTTTTCAAATTATTTTTTGCTAATGGACTGAGTTTATCTAAATGTTTCATACTATCTTGAACAAAGAATACACCTTGGCAATCATTAGGTATCTTAGCACTTTGTATATATCCAATGTAGCCTTTTGATTGTTCTAACATAGAATTAATTTCATCACTAGTAAATCTAGCAACTCCCTCTATTTTTGAAAAATCAGTAGTTTTATAATATTCAGATTTTGCAAGTAACATTTCCCCTTCGATTACAGTATCAATTGAAACATTTTTATCAAATTTTATTGAAACTTCTGATTGGACATAATCAATTAGTCCTTCTTTAATTCCTAAAAGTTTTTCTTTCTTCACGGACAGAACTTCTTTTATTTGAGGATTGGTTTCACTACTAATACTTTCATCTATTTGCTTGATTTTAGTATCAATATATCGACTTGTTTGGAATGGTCTTTCTTTGAAAATTTTCTTATTTTCTTCTTGCTCTACAACTCTTTCATTATAAATTACTTCAGCTAATTGATCTTTATTTAGTAACTGTTTTCTAAAAATAGTTTCATTAACCATAGCTCTAATTTCACTTTTTGAAAATTTATCTGTATTCAAAATTGGATAAGATTTTTTAAAGAAACGGTCTGCCTGTTTATCCAGTACCTCATTAGCTTTAAGTAACATCTCACGTTCATCATTTACCTTATTTAGCATGATGCGCTGTGTTTGTAACTCCATTTTATTATCAAAAATAAGAGAATTTTCCCATCTTTTCAACTCACTAATTCTTTTTTCAATGTTATCATCATTAATGAAAATCTTTAATTCTTTAGAAAGATTTTTTAATTCTTTTTTCTCTAAAGGTGAAAATGATTTTTCAAATTTCAAAGTAAATGACTTATCATTTTTTAAAATTTCTTCTTGTTTTTCAAGTTTATCAAGTTCACTTAAAATAGCATTAAAATCTTGTATATCAGAATTTTTTAATTTCAAATCACTTGTGATACCCTTAGAACTTAATCTATTTGAGTAAGATCCTTCATGAATAGATGGTAGTTCTTTTTTTCCTAATTCAGCATGTGATTTTTCAGTAATCTGTTGATCAATATTTCTTTCTTTCAAATAATGATTAACTTTTTTTGCCCAGTCTGTCCTAATTTCAGAAACAAAAGTTTTTCTATTCCAGTTATTTGTTTTAACCGAAACTGTAACTTTATGACCTTTTTCGTTATAAACTTGATTCCCTTCTTCATCTAGCTTAGGTATTCTACAACTTTTATTTAAGATATTACCTTCGCTATCTACTTCACGCATACTTAGCATAATATGAGCATGAGGATTATTTTCGTCATCTCTATGAATTGCTACATCTGCAATCATTCCATCACTAATAAAATTATCTTTTACAAATTCTTTTATCAATAATTTTTGGTCATCTTTATTTAGTTCAATTGGCAATGCAACATTTAATTCTCTACAAAGTTGAGCATTAGCACTCTTTTCTGATAGCTCCATTTTGTTCCACAAAAATTCTCTATTTGAAAATTCACTAGGAACAAAATCAGGTTTCATAATAAACGCTTCAGGTTGAACAAGTCTGTGATTATATAGACTTGTCTTTTCATAGAGTTCACTATATAGTTTTTCGCCACTTCGATATGAAGCCATAGCGATTAAACTTCTTTTCCCACCTTCACGTTTAGCTATTGTCATAGATAAATGGAATATTGCCAATTGAAATACCTCCTTTCTTTCAATACATGAGCGTAGCGAATTTTAACAAACACGCCTGACGATAAACCTTAAATGTATTAAAGTTTATAGCACAATTACGCAGAAACGAAGTTACTGCGTATAAGTGCGCCCTTAGAAAAATCTCTAAGGGATTAATCTACATCTTAATTTTACCATTTAATCATATGAAAGTAAATGTATTTAAATATTTTCTGCTAATTACTATTGATTTTTTTTTTATAATATATTATTATAGATTTATATAACAATCAAGGGAGCTTATTATGGACGAACAAAAATTTAATTCAAGTACAGAAAATACTGCTACTGTTTCAAAACAAAAAAATAAAAAAAGACGGAAAAAGACTGTTTCAGATATTGATATGCAGATTAAAGAGCTACAAAAGAAAAAAGAACTTTTAATACTTAAATCTACATCTGAAATTGGCGATTTTGTTATTTCAACACTTTCAAATAATGGCATATCAATTGATGATATCGAGGATAACAAAGGATTATTTTTAGTTGAACTAGAAACACTATTAAATGATAATAGTAAAAATTTTTCTGAATTACTCAATTAATTATGAAAGATAATGATTTAAAAAGTATTAGTCATCAAATTGAAAAACTAAAAATACAAAAAAATATTTTAAAATATGATAGTGAAAAAAATATTAATAGAAAAAAAAGAACAAAAGCACTTATTGAAAAAGGTGCATTGCTAGATAAGTATTTCGATATTGATAACTTAACAACACAAGAAACTGAAGAATTTTTAAAAGTTTTTTCAGAATACATCAAAGCAAATAAGCCAAAAAAATACAAAAAAAAAGAAGATTAATCTTCTTTTTTTTTCATTTTTAAATGAAATCAAAACTTCTTAAAATTTTATTTTCTTGTTTTATTTGATTTAATATTGACATAATTTCCTCTTTTTCTAAATCGTACCACCCTCCAAATTTAACTATGTTTCCCTCGATTTCATGATTAATAAAATCAACTGTAATACTAATTTCTTGATTAACTAGTAACGTTTTCAATTCTAACTCATATAAATCAAAGTTATATCTTTCATTATTATTTATACCTTTCATCATTTGAAAATTGCTTCTGTTTACTTTTAAATTATTACCATATAAATTAATTTTTTTCATGACTTTATCTCCTTTTTAATTACAAATTCTTTTAGATGTTTGTATATATTTTTTATTTTCTTGTTCAGACTTCACTTTTTGGCTACCATACATACCACGTATAGTATTCATATCATAATTTTTTCTACTACGCTTTTTATAATTGCTTGGTGCTTTATACCAGGCATATTTTTTAGGAGAGTATCTAAATTCTAAAGCTTTAATTTCATCTTTATAATTTTTTGTATTACCAGTTATCCAAATAAAACTGCCTACTATTTCAATCTCTATACCTTCCATTTTAAGAGCAAATAATTTATTTATGATATCTTTAAATTGGTCAGGTGTTTCACTTGTTTCTTTTGTATAAGTTTGGCCATCTTTATTTTTATGAGTATTTTTAAGTTGGTCAAATAAGTTATCATATTCATTATTTAATTCTGCCATTGCATCATCACTACCCCCACAATCAGGGTGTAGTTTTAAAGCTAATTTTTTATACATTTTTTTTAGTTCTTCAAGTGTATTTACATTTTTGATATAAGCCATTTTTTTCTCTTTTCTTTTTTTTTAAACAACCATTTTTGTTAGGGTTTGAGGAAGTGAAGCTGTTTCCACATTTTTCAAAAGCTAGAAATAAATTACAATATATGCTCCTTTCTTTTTTCGTTTAGTTGTTTCATTTTTGAAAGTATGTTCGTGTCGTTTGCTGTGACGAGAACGAAACATAGACACAAAGAAAAAACAAGGGCGAGCTTGCTCGTTTATATACCCTTGTTTTTTCGACTGGATATGTTAAGGTAACAAACAGTAAATGACACGTTACAAACTTCAAAATGAATCAACTGAAAAAAGAAAGAACTTGATTGTGTGCTTTATTTCTTGTTCAGCTTTTGAAAAATGTGGAATGCTTTTGAACTTTTCTCCTGAATTTTATATAAAAAAAAATCACACTCCATTAATAGAGTTATGATCTTTTTTTATTTGCCTTATAAACCAATCCCTGGTAGCTTTGGTAAAGGTGGTATTGGCGGTTTAAACCTATCCAATTTTTGTCTAATTGCTTGAAACTCAGGTGTATCTTGATGTTTATTTTGAACCATTTTTTCTTCTACTCGTTCCAAAGTAGATTGGATCTCTTTTCCTGATACTTTCTTGTTTAAAATGCTTTCTAGGGGTTCTTTAGGGCTTACTGAGGGTGTTTCTAAGCTAGAATATAGTTTCATACCTTGACGATCATATAGCCGTATATCGCTAAATACGCCTGTTTTATGTAGTGTCTCTAAATTGCTAGGCAAGTTAGATACTACAATATCATGAGCTTGTTTTGGTGTTGCCCTGGCTGTTAAAGGATTTCGTTTAAACATATCCTCATAACGTTCAATAGTACCTAAATATGATTTTATTTTTGGTACTGCCATAACATACATTTTAGTTTGATAGCCTTTTGTTTTTAGCATTGTGGCTGTTTTGATAGGAACATCCGTTGTTCGACCTGTTCCTTCGATAACTAAATTATAACCTTGTTCACTCAAACTATTTATGATTGCTTCAGTCATTTGATTAGAATAAGGTGTAACTTTTGCAACAACATCTTTGCCGTAAATTTTGGCTAGTTCCTCAAAATTAGGATGTTGTTGCTTAAATGTATCATTATCAATAATAATAGCATTACCTTTAGTTTCCTCATCAATGACACTTCTTAAACTTGTTTTACCTGATCCTGGTTGGCCACTAAGTAAAAAAGCGGTGGGTTCATCTACCGCTAATCTATTTTTGGTTAGTCGTTCAATATTTTTTTCTAAGCGGTCTTCAAACTGCTTTTCTGAAAAATTTACTATATTTGCCATATTAAGCAACCTTTTGTTTTATCAGAAGCTTTTTAGAATATAGATCCATCGCGATCCAATATCCATCTATCGCTTTTAATTCATCTGCAGATTGCTTAAACAAGTCAACTTCTTGAGCTACTTCTAGTTGATTTAATAGATTAGACTCAACAATTGTCATATCTTTAGTATTAAGTTCATGGTTTAAAACATAATTCAAAACACGATTATAAACAGTCGAAGAAAATTCATTAATGATTTCAATTTGATACGTTTTTTCGTAATTTAATTCCATATTGTTGTCACTCCTTCTTTTTAAATCAGTTTCTTAATTTGTTCTTTTAAATTCACTAGTTCATTTTCCATTTTTTGCATATCTGATAAATTATTATTATAGTCAAGAACAAGTGAATTATATTCTAGCTGCAGACTTCTATATAGCCGATCTATTTTCAATAAATCACTTTCATTTTGAGATACTAAATTGTTAAATGCAATATTAGCTTCATAGGTTTTCTTTTGGTCATTTATAACTTTAGTAATGAGTTCTTGTCCTAAGTCTGTATCAATCATACTTTTAACTTTCAATTATTATCTCATTTCTAATTTCATAGCTCACTAGGTAAGTATTTTTGAACATATTCTTCTAAGGCTTTATCCATGGTCTCTTTAACATTACCACCATTTTTGGCCGTTTCAATTTTGATTATATGCCATAAATCGGCTCGAACACGTACTGTCTTATCCCCTATTATAGCTTTTTTTGTAGTTATTGGTGTATCATTTCTTTTTTCTTTTTGCGCTCCTAAATTTCCCATTACAGCTCACTCTTTCTATATTATCCTTATGTTCATTATATCATTGAAAATCACAAATCACAAGTGATTTGTGATTTGTGATTAATCACTTGTGATTTTAACTAGCTTTTTCATCTTCTAATTGGATCATACGTTCGAGCATTTCAAAAAATACTTTTTCATACATCGATAGCACTTTTTTATCATATCCTCTATTTTCAGTGATACCAGTTTTAGACCACGTGCTGATTTTATTGCTTCGCTTAATAATGTTTTTAAACACTAAATTATCTTCTTCATGTTCATTATAAAGTTCTTCTAAGTTCGATTTTATGGTAGTACTTTCTGTATCGACTAAATAAGGAACAAAACCAATAATATCTAATTCTGGGTTAAATTGTTCTTGTAAGTCAATTAAATATGAAATATAGTTCTGAATATTATTTGTGCTTTCTTCCTCAGCCTGTAGAGGGATCATAACATAGTCACTAGCAACAATTGCATTATTTGTATAAACACTTGGCGTAGGTACGGTGTCAATGATAATTAAGTCATAGTTTGCCTTAATAGGCTCTAGCAATGAAGCCAGTAATCTGCTTTCTTTCTCAAAAGTCCATGATCTTGTTAGCTTTGATAATAGCATAAGATTAAATGTTCCTGGTATCAGATCCACATTTTCTGTTAAATGAACAATCGAAGGGCTTAAATTACCATTTTTCAAGCCTTCATAAAAATCATTTCTAGGATCATTAAAAGTGAATGTTTTAGCTAGATCTTTAGTTAGTGTCGCTTGTAAATCTTCATCAATAATCAAAACTTTTAAGCCTAGTTTATTTGATATGTATGTAAACATAGTTGATAATTTAGACTTGCCAACCCCACCTTTAAAGTAGTTGTTCAAGATTACAAGTGCTTCTTTTTTTGTCTTTAAAATCTTCCTTAATTTCTTAAGTAATTTCTTTTCTTTTTGATCCATTATACACCCCATATTTTATATTTATATATCCATTATAACATTGATAATCACAAATCACAAGTGATTTGTGATTAATCACTTGTGATTTGTGATT
>JAFQXD010000028.1 GCA_017407115.1 Methanobrevibacter sp.
AGTCTAGATGCGCTTGTAGACCTTTTTATGTTAGTTGTCGCCATATTTCAGCCAATCCTTTCAAAGTTCTATCGACTTCTTTTTTGATAGACTCTAATTCCTCTTGATTTGCATACTCTATGCTATTCAATCTCTTAGCGATTTGATTTGTGTTATTGCCCAGTCTTGTGAGATGACGTGCCATTTCTTTTGCGTTCTCACTATCAATTTTCGGCGCTACAATTCTAGCCCCTTGTGCCTTCTTTTTGACAAAAGCAGGCACCGAAATATTTAGCACTTTCGCTGATCGCTCAAGGTCTAAATATTCCGATTCGCTCACTCGGAAACTAATTTGTTTGTTGTCTTTTCGATTTACTTTATTATTTAATTTGCTAGCCACATTTTGTTTTTCGCTCATAAGTCCCACCTTTCAGTGAGCGTTCCGCTCACATATTTTATTTTAGCCCATATCGTGCCGGACTGCAAGTCCGCCCCTCTAGGCTAAAATAAAATATAAAGGTTTGGAAAGCAACCCATATGCTAGCCACTTGCGTGTCTACATATGGTGCTTGCAAGGGGGAGCAAAGCTCCACCCTTAACCCCCTCAATTAGTTTTTAATACAAAAAAAAGCTAGCGTTTTGCTAGCCACTTTATTGTATTATAAAATAAAATATTTCAGAAGTAGACTTTCTAATCAAGATAGTCATTTTAATTTAAACTTTGCAACACAAAAATTTTATGACATTGTACTATAAGCTATTGCTTGATCTCTTAATTTTTTAGAATCTAATTTTAAAGGTTTGACATCAGGCTGTATTTTTTTATAAATTTCTAATAATTTATCTGGAATATTTTTTCTATTTTTTGAAATTTCTCTTGATAAAACAGAGACTATATCTTCATATTTTTCATCTTTATCTAGCCTATCTGCAGCTTCTAAGACTATTTTTTTAAATATAGGTTCTTTAATATCCGGATCATTATACACTGAATCTAAAAGAAGAAATAATTTTTTAGACTTATTTTCCATAAAATTTACCTCAAATCCATTAATTTAGCGTCCACCAATTCCGCCCAAAATTTTCCCAAAACCATTAGCATATGCTTTGCCAGCTCTAGCAGCTCCTTCTTGCCAAGTTTGCCCCCAATTCACATATGATTTCCCATTTTTCACATCTACATATAGACCATTACCGTAGTATTTGTATCCTCCACCAGTAATAGCCTTTTGTCCATTTTCGCAACTGATGAGATTAAATCGTTGTGCTGTACAACTTTTCTTTTTTGGATTTCGTCCATATGGCACACCTGTTTCTTGTTAGGATTTGTTAAATCGGTTATAATAGGTATATAAAGTTATTCCTTTGTGAATGATTTTGGTTGGCATAGAGAAATATCACGACTAAATGTTTTTCTCTATGCTTTTATTATACCACAACATAGGGTAACTCAGTAGTTTTTTTCCCTTATATACATAGTTTTTTTCCCTTATATAATTCTTTAATCCATTGTAAACACTGACTTTTTTTTCACGCAAAAGAACAAAAGATAAATATATATAAGATAAATAAAGAATAGGCGTAGCCTACTTCTTATTTTTTTTGAAAAATGAAAATCAAGGTCAAAATCAACCAGTAACAAAAAAACAGACTGAGCAATTTGGATATTGCTCAGTCTGTTTTTTTAGATCGTGTTCATAGATCTTCTGTTTTAATCTCGTAATAACCCTCGTAATAATAACTGGCATCAATTCCTTTAAAGAATTGTTTTTTACCTAGGTCATCGGTCAAAGCTTCTTGAATCAAATACTTTAATTCATTGGTACTGACTGTACTACGGATCATGGCATTTAAATACTCATCCTTATCAATTTGATTCCAATCTACGATTTTACCTAATTTATTTTTAAGAATTAGATCTAACCATATCCGAGTTGCACGGCCATTGCCTTCTCTAAACGGGTGGGCTACATTCATATCCGAGTACTTATCAATAATTTCATCGAATGTTTCTTGAGATAATTTGTCAATATACTCTAGTGTTTGCGCTAAAAAAATACGTGGCGCAAATTGAAAGTTCCCTTTCGCAATATTCACTTCTCGAGTTTTCCCTGCAAAATCGTAAATATCTTGGAATAGAAACTGATGAATATCAGATAAGCCTTTAAACGTCCCGATTTCCAGTTCATCCAGTTTCCCAGATTCAAACAACTCTTTGGCTCTCGTTTTCGTTAAGATTTCTTCTTGCTTAGCTAACTCTGCTGAATTTGTTAAACCTAATTTATTGTTTAAAACCACAGGATTACCTCACTCTCTATTTTTTAGGAAAGATTCTTTTGAAAATTTTTGGACGTTGATCTAACCATGTTGTCGCTGTATACATCAATCGAAAACTGCCATAAATTCCAGCACTAATTAAACCAAAACCACCTAATCCAAAAACGACTGCGCCATAAGGATGTTTAGGTTGTATCTCAATCACCGTATCATACAAAATATGCAAGCCCCAACCATCCCAGATACCTGTATAAATCCATCTTCCTACTAAAATTCCGACAACCAAGAAACACAAAAGACAAACAATATTCGCAATCAGAATACAGTAACGTTCGACAACCTCACTTTTGCGATCTGCTTTTATTTGCTCTTTTTGTTCATTAATTTCTTTTTTCAAAGCGATTAATTCTTGTTTTTCAACTTGAATTTCTTTCAGTATGTCCACTTTTAACTGTTCTGCCTCTAAACGATGTAGCTGTTCTTGAATAGCGGATTCAATTTTTTGATTCGCAACAGATTCTATTTTTTCTTGGTAGTCCCTAAAATCTTTATTGACTTCTTGACGGACTAAGATTTCTAGTTCAGGAACGTTACTGAAATCAATTTTGCCATTTTTATAAGCATTTAATACTTGAACAATGAGTTGTTCATCTTTATTCATAGACTCATCCCCCGATCATGATCTTTTGTTGGTTTCTTTTCGGACTGTACGTCTCTATTCGCTTGTTTTTCTAGGCTTTTCTGTTGTTCTTGCTTGTAATTTTTCATATCCTTTGAAAAGCGACGTTCAAAATCATCGAGTATTTTCTCTTTGGTTTGCTTTAATTTTCTTGTAACGAGTTGAGTAAGCTCTGGTACTCGTCCTGCAAGCTGTTTGATTGTGTCAATAAATCGATTAATTTTTGATTCTCGTTTGAGAGATTCTGATTTTCTTGGTTCAATTTCTTGTTCAAGGCTAACAATTTCTGATTCTCTTTGTTGAGTGTCTCGCTCAAGCGGAGTAATCGCTGGTTCTCGTTGTTCAAAAGCGCTAAATTCGTTTTGTCTTGTTCGGTTTTCCAACTCATGTAAAATAGTTTCCCTTCCAAAGTCAGAGCCCAAACGTGTCTCTCGTGCTCTCCTTTTCTTGTTATTGGCGTCTAAAAAGGCATATGAGAACGTTTGGCCTCTTTCTGATAGAATTACCCCATAAGTAGATAGGCGTTCTTTAAACGCCTCGTATGAGCTCACAGAGACGTCTTGAAGTGATTGGTTGATTCTTCTTCTCAAATCATCCATGTAAGAATACTCATTTTTTGCGAGCAGTTCTTTCTCAGTATCTGTTTGTCGCTCTTTTGGTGGTTCTAAAATATACCAGTTTTCTCGAAAAGCGATTTGGTCATTCAGTTCTCGTGCTCGCTGAACACTTTCCCCTTTTTTTTCTCTTAATTTCTTTCCTGTTTCTAAATTTACCTTATTGACAATGATATGGTTGTGTAAGACATGATTTTTCCCATCTAAATGCGTATATACAGCGCTTTGATGGTTGGGATAAAGTTTTTCTGCTAACTCCACCCCTAAATCATTAGCTTTTTGCCAATCATTTTGTATTTTCGGATTTAGTTCATTTAAGGCAAAAGATTGCGTAATGCGTAAGACTTGATTGGATTCTTTCGTTTGGTTATGAAGTTGTCGAACAACATCAAATTGTTCTTTGGCGATAAAGGGATCAATCCCGTTGGTTCCACCCACGGCAACTGCTCGACACTTTGCCAGTTCAACAGGACGTTCCAATTGATTGTCTTGCAACCACTGTTCTGTTTTTTCATGCATGGGTCTATCGTGACCTAAGGCATAATTAATGGCGCTCGCTGCACTTGCGCCATTGCTTATTTTTGCAATTGTTGCCATAACTCTTGATACCCCTTTTGAGCTTGGGCGAGCACACCATATGTATAGCGTAAAGCCTCGATCAGCTCTTTATCTTGGTTCTCCATTCGATCGAATTGATTCAGTTTCTTGGCGATTTGATTTAAATTCGTTCCTTGTTTCGATAGTTCTAACAATAAAGATTTTGCTTGGTCATGTTCGAGATAAGGTTTTTTTAGATGGGATTTTTGAGCTAATTTTTTTGCATAAAGATTTGGAGAGAGTCCATACGTTTCTCCTGATATTTTTAGCTTTTCATATTGCTCTTCAGATAATCTAAATTGAATGTACTTCGTTTGATTTTGTGATACTTCTTTATGATCCATAAATAGCCTCCTCAAAGATAAAATGCCACAGCGCTCATTCTTCAATCGCCCTTTGTCGTTGATTTTGTAATAAGCATTGCGTCCTATTCGGTTACAATCATTATAACAAAATAGCAAATATAAATCAAAAAATACTGCAAGCTATCACATTGTAATACAAATCACTTCGTTCTTGTATTACAATGTGGCTTGAAAAGGGGGAAGTTTCACTTTCCCCTTTTATCCCCTTTGGATTGTGTCGATTTGCTTTACGCAAACGCCACCTACCCATTTTATAAAAATAAAATGGGCAAAATATCTTTCTTTTTGTCATACAAAAAGAAGAAAAAAAAGAGACGATTTTATTCTTCCGAAATCGTCCCTCTTTTTCCTAAAACCATGGATGAACGAACAAAAAATCTCTCGTATTTTGTTTGTTCATCCACTAAAAATATGCGAACAGTATGGCTTTATTCAATCCTGTTCTTAAAAGTCAAAAGCATTGAATCGTCCTCGGACGATTCAACAAAAAAAGTAGTCGTTTTTGGATGACTACTAAGTTCTAAACATTCATTACCCAAAATCAATTTGGTCTAACATCGTTTCTCGACTAGCTTGATCTAATCCAAGATACGTTAAGGTCATGGCTTCACTTGAATGGTTTAGTAGATGCATCACTAAACCAATATTATAATTCGACTGCGTATAAACACGGTAAGCGCCTGTTTAACGCATGGTATGCGTTCCTAAGTAATTGATACCTAAAAGATCGCCAACGTGCGCCATGACCTTATAAAAATGCTTTTCAGTGATATGACGCTCTGTCCTCTCTGTCTTTTTTCTCAATTTTACACTAAAATAGATTTTTTGGAAAACTTTGCAACAGAACCAGTTCGTCTATGGTAAGATGTTTGTAGGTCATTTATGGTTACACTCCTTTGTTTTCTTTCGTCGGAAATACAATTTGAGTGTACCATAAATGCCTTTTTATTTTTATAACTTAATTTTACAATTCGCGCCTCTAAAAATATTTTGGTCAACCTTATTTTTTTTATCGACTATTTCAACAAAAAAACTTGAATATTAACAATGGTAATTATCATATAGATATATTTTTAACGTGTACAATTGATTCATTCCGACACAAATGAAATGAAGGCAAATAATATTAAATTAGGCGAATCTTTATTTTTTTAGGTTTGCCTAACATTTTGCTTTAATTTTATAAAAAAGAGGTGTATACTTATGATATTCTTAAAGTAAGGTGTAAATATTTTGAAAGATACAACAAGTCAGTCTGGTAAAGAGCACAAACCTCGATTAATTCAGCATGCGAATGGTCCCTCTCTAGAGGAAATTAACGGAACTGTCGAGGTACCCAAAGGCAAAGGCTTTTGGAAAA
>JAFQXD010000029.1 GCA_017407115.1 Methanobrevibacter sp.
CTTCTTCCTCTTCCTCTTCTTCTTTTTGAGTACCGTTTTTCGCATTTTCCATTGCTTTTTTTAAATTGGCTTTGGTGTCTCCACCAACTTTAGGTGTGTAAGCTTCGAAGTGTTCTTCATCTGTTTTATAAACTTCAAGGAGATAACGTGGAATAGCATATGCAGCAACCATAAATTATCACCCTGCATTTTTTATGATAGTTGTATCTAAGTTTTCAACAGATTCTTCACCAGGAATATTTGATTTTCCATTCACTCTGACTTCTTTAATTATGATTTGTAATCGTAATGTTGTTGGAGTATCTTTCTGCCATTTGATAGTAACACTAGCATTGAAGATACCTCCTAACATTGGACAGTATACTTCACAGATTTTGTTGTTGAGTATTGTGAAAATCTTATAATATTCATCTGGATGATTCTCTTCAATATCAATTGTAGCGTAAAATGTCCCTTCACGGGCAATATATTTTCCTCTTGATACAAAAGGCACACCTAAGGAGATTTGTGTTTCGTTTAATTCTCTTCTAGGTGTAGCTTCGTTTATATCCCAATCATCATAATAAAAAGGCATTCCTTCTATTTCAAGGTTATGTATACTATCAGGGATGATATTTTTATTCATATTAACCATGTTTATTACGCTCCTTTAAGGTTAACGTCTTGAACTTGATTTATGTTTTCCAATCCAAGGGTTACGATTTTAGCACATTCAGTTTGAGTCATGTTACGTGCATCTAGTTTAAATGCACCTGGCTTAATGTCAAAGATAATAGTCTTGTTACTGCTTTGCATTTGAGGCATTATTCTTCCAAGACCTGCAAGGTTTCGCATTTCACCTATCGTTGGGATGTTGTTTAACATTCCAATATTGGTATTGACTCCTAAGGTTGGTGTTCCCCATGCGTTAACAACTCTTCTTGAAGTATTTCTTACTGTATTTACGAGTAATGATGCACCTTCTAATACTTTCTGCACGGAGTATTCTCCAATCTCTTTACCCCACATACGGGCAATTGCACCTGGGGAATGTGATTGAGCACCCTCTTGTGCAGCTGCAACTGCTTGTTCAGCTGCTCTTCTACATGCATCTGCTAATGCACCGGCACCATTGTTGACTGCTTGAACTGCATAATTCATTTCCGCAGCTGCAATATCTGCTAATTTGAAACTAGCTTGGAATGCGGTTCTAGCACCAGTTCCCGCAGTTGTTGCACCAGTAATCATAGTAGCATTAAATACTGCCATCGCAGATACAGCCTGTGCATTAACTTCACCATCCAAACCGCTCATTCCAGATACAACACCTGCTTTAATACCTGCACCGATACCTTGAGCAGAAGCTTGGAAACTTCCACCCATACTTTGTAAAGTTGAACGTAATTGATTCAATGCATTTCTTACGCTGCTTAATATCCCTCCGACATCATTAACATTAGTGCCGGATAATTTGTTTAATTCAGTAGCAGTTTTCTTAACTGAAGTGACAGCCAATTTAATTTTATTAGAGATGCCCGGGTCTACTTGGGGAATTGTTTTAATTGCAGAAACCGCAGTTCCCACATTTTTAGCAGATGTACCTACGCGTGAAACTTTAGTGTATAATCCTTCAGGAATCTCTGCTATTCCTGTAAGACCATTTAAGGCCGTTGCTGTTTTTTGAACTAGATTTTTAGCAGCAGTAATCTTTTCAGGCATTGCAGTTAAAACAGTAACATCAGGAATGTTGGAACCAACCATAATGTTAATGGCATTTGCAACTACTTTAGTTGCATCCGCTACTTTAGTAACTTTAGTAGCGATACCTGGTTGAACTTCCGGAATGCTATTAAAAGTATTAAGAGTAGTAGCTGATTTTTCAATAGTAGTTTTCACATTGGATAAGGTAGTTGCTATATCTGCACCGTTGAAGATTTGACTCATAGCAGCATCCCAATTCTGATCATCACGAAAACTGCGTAATGTACCAATAGCATCAGATACACTTTTCAATGAATCACTAATCTTTTTGAGTTTATCACCTATTCCCTGTGGGATTTCCGGGAGATTATCAAAGTTTTTCAATGCATTAGCTGCATTGACAATATCCTGTTTAATATTGGTGATTGCAGTTTGTATATCAACACCTTTGAAGATTTGGCCCATAGTTGAATCCCAATTGAAGTTGTCACGGATACTACGTAAAGCATTAAAGGATTCACTAACAGATGATAATGATTTTCCAACGGATTCTAATTTGGATGCTACACTACTGTCAATTTCAGGGAGGTCTTTTAACTTATTGACTTCTTCAGCTGCTTTAAGTAAATCATCTTTAGCTTGACTCATAGCATCAGCAGAACTACTGAAGTCAAATATCCATGCGACAAAATTACCCCATCCGACAGTAACTGTAGTTGAAGTCATTGCACTTGTTGCAGTAGCAATAGATTGAAGACTCTTACCTAACTTTTCCAGTTTTCCTGGTATGGATTCGTTGATATCTTCAACATTTGCTAACTGATTAATGACTGGAACAACTTCTTTGATTTGGTCGACTGCTAATTGAATTGGGTTTACAATCAGGAATAAACCGCTTACAAAATTATAGATTGCAGTCATTGTTGCAGCGAATGTCATTTCCGCCATTACTATTCCAATATTAAGCAATAACTCTCCAATCTTTTTAATTCCCTCTAAGTCATCGTTAATGTCAATGCCTCCAAAGTCTAGGGCATCAACTAGCATTTGAATTCCTTTCATACAGAGTAATGCTTCGGCTGCTAATGCGGTTACAACTGGAATCATAACTGCAATTACAATAGCTAAACTTAATAATGGTACTAACATTGATGATGCACCAGCAGTTATTGCGGATAAACCTCCGGAAGTAGCTTCTATTTCTGCACCGGCTGCGGCAGCTTCAGGACCTAATGCACCAATTTTAGCAGCATCTTCAACAACATCTTCCGCTTCATCAGCAACTTTACCAATATCTTTAGCACCTTCAATTCCACCAATTAGGCCGGAAATGTCTGTTGTTTCTCCAACTATCTTTGCACCAGAGGCAACTTCTTCAGCTTCACGGAACCTTTTAAGATAATCTGTTGCTATTCCAATCGCATCTTTAGTTGCACTGAAAGCATCTGCAATTCCTCTTATACCTTGGGTGGTTTGTGCTACCATTCCCATTCCCTGACTGAACATGTCAACTGCTTCAGCAGCTACAATAATTCCTGCTGCAAGGTCTCCTCCTGTTGCAGAGTTTAGTTCCAGGAATCCTTTTTTCAAATCTTTGAGTTGTGGTAAGAATTCATTACCAATTTTCTTACCTGCACTACTGAATGCTTTTCCTAATCTTGCATCTAAACCTTCATTGGTTTCCATTAATGCTGAAGTGTCACCTGTTAATTGCTGGACTGCTGCAATATAACCTTTGATGTCATCTTCTTCACCATTCCATAATCCGGTTCTTTTCAATGCATCTTCAGTAATACCGTATTGGTCCAGTGATGCACATGCTCCCTTGATACCTTTGGACAAGTCCATCATTGCCTGTTCTGATAACTCTACACTACCTGTTTGTGCTAATACTTTTGCACCAAATGCAGCGATACCTTCTGTTGCATCGTAGATTTGGTCATCTGTTGCACCAGTAGCAGTTTTGAATGCATTCATTGCAGGAATCAAGTTTTGCATACTTACAAGACTAGTGTTAGTTACATTGTCAATATGCTCATTCAATCTTGCAGCTGAATCAGCAGTGTCACTCATCATGTTAACAAGTACACTGTTTGTTTCAGCTTTACTGGTAGTATCAAACAATAATTGAGCTGCGGTTTTACCATTAGATAATGATGTGACTAGATTGTTACTGACATTGCTTAGATTCTGAAATCCAGTATTGGCACTGTTTATGGCATTTGTGATTGTTGATGCCATGCTTTGTGCATTGGAACCTACAGTTTTAAATACATTACTTGCATCATCTTTTGCTTGAATACTAAGCATTATGTCTTCTAAAGTAGCCATAAGTTATCACATCTTAAAATTTTTGTTTATCTAGTTCTTTCTGGATTTTTTGATATTCTTCATACTCATGCCTGACAATGTTGCTGTATTTATGGATCAATAACATCATGTCAGGATGGAATTTTTTCCTGATTACTTCACTCATTACAATGCCCAGGTGTTGTGATACTCTGAAGTAGACTTCACCCATGAAGGAATCACTCATTAAGAAATAAGTCTTCTACCTTCTCTTCATCAATATGAAGCATTGTTCTGACTTTATTATAGAGGTCTACTACTGTAGCGACTTCTATTCTATTCCAGAACTTTAATTTTTTATTATAAGTTTTAAAAGAAGCATTTTCAAATTCAACTTGTCTTGCGAGGAATTCTCTCATTCCTGCGATTTTAGTTTCCATATCGTATTCTTGCTCTTCATATTTTTCTGCAATATGGTTAGCAAGTTTCTTTTCTTCTTCAGTGTAGATGGTTTGGCCTTGCATGACTTTACCCCATACTACACGTTCATTAGTGTTTAATTCTTTGAATAAATCTGCATGAGCTTGCATTTCCGATATTGCTTGACTATCAGTCAATGGTTTTACTACGAGGTCAAGGATGACTTCTTCCCCATTCTTTAACCTGTAAATCATTTTTAGCGTATAGTTTTCTTCTAGCTCATCGATTAAAGCTAATAGTTCTTTTTCAGATTTAATGTGTTTACGTACTTTTTCCACAGATTCTTCTGTGTTTGCTACGTCTAATTTTTTCATAGCTTCTCTGTATTTATAGAGAACCTCTTTTAGATATGCTAATTCATCATCAGTTAGGTCTTCCTGGTTTAAGCATTTTTCAACAACAACTATCTCATCATCTTCAAGTATATCTAAAGGTAGTTGTTTGCATTCTGTGAGATATTGGGTGTTTAATAAATGTTTGTCGATGAATTCTCTTTCTTCTGTTGTAACTTCTTTTTTGGACATAAAAAAAATACCTCCTACATATTTTCCAAAATAAAACACGAAAAAAAATAATAATAAAATCTTGTAATAAAAAAAACAAAAAAAAATATAATTTGAAGAAATATATTTAGTGTTTGAACACTAAAGCTTCAAATTTAATACCGAATGTTCCGTCAGTTGGAGTAGTATCAAAATCACCAATAGTGGCATATCTTAATACACCCATTTCTTCATAATCCCCATCGTTAACGATGTTGTAAACAGCAATGTTTAATCCTAATGGATCATCATCAAGAGCGTCATACATTTCCATGACATCATCCCAATAGGTGATTGGGATGTCAGATAATTCACCGCTGTATTCTTCTTCACTGGTTTTCCATCCGATACCATGCCTTGCATTATCAGCTTTGATTCTTTCTTTTTTCTTTTTACCAGAAAACTTAATGGAACCAGGCACGAGTTTATCGTTCATTTTTAAGATTGCTAAATCATATGATTTTTCAATGAATTTAACAGATTGGTCAGTCATTTCATCACATCCTTAAAATATTTTTTTTTATTCTTTTTTTTAGCTGTTTGTAGATACTGCGAGAATGTTAGGTTCAGAAATGTACATTTCAACACCAATGTATAATGTTGAGTTGACAGGTTTTGCATCACCTCTGACTAGCACCTGATATGGGTTAATATCAGATTCAACAGCGGTAATTTCTGTACCGTCTTGCATAGCTCCAGCTTCAATTTCTTCTTCTACGATAGTATCAATATCAGTTTGGAAAGTTTCCAATGAAGATTTTAATTCTTTACGTTTCAAGTAAGGATAAGCTGCGATAATAATACGATTGATAAGGTGATCTACATTCCTTCTGAAGTGAGGTAAAACATCGTTTGGTCTTATATCTGCTGCCATTGCAGAAGATACTCCAAGACAGATTTTTGCATGTGGAATGCTACCTTCCATTTCTTTTCTTACAAAGTTAATACCTGCATTTTGCAAGTCTTCTTCCATGTCTTCAGTTCTTACTGTGATTTCATCCGCAGATATACTTCTGAAATCGAAAAATCCTGGTTCTTCATCATAAGGTGTTAAGCAGTATCTTGCAACCATTTCTGGGTAGAAGTCTGGTGCACATGGTACAACTCTACTTTTCTGGATGTATGTTGCACTAGTGTCATCAGTGATTTTCATCATATCTGCATCTGTTGCATCTGCAACAGTGAACATTAACCTTTTAGGTGAACCTTTTTTAGAATCTTCAACGATGATAGAATTGGCTGAAGAAACAATTCCGACGATAGTTGCTAGTTCAGCAGCGGTTATTGCAGCAGTTGTATCTGCTTTTTTAAATCCTACTAATGCAATTTTACCAATGTCTCTTTGGGTCATTGCTAAGTTGAATGCTTTAGCCCATGCTTCACCATTAGTGAATGCAATACTACCCATGTCAATAAAGTAAACGTATGGTAAACCTAAGTCATCACTGTAGACTTTTTTAGTTTCTTTTAAGAATTTTTTGAAGAACTGATAAGACATATTACTATCTGCATTTCCAATTCCACCGTTCGCAACACTAGCACCAATTTGAGTTAGGCTTTTATATTTTTTTATAGTAATGTTAGCTGGTTCTACTGTGTTCCCGGTTTGCCCAATAATCAATGGGATTACCGCACCTGACCCATTCATCTTTGGATTTTGGTCAGTTTCAGTATATGTAATGTTAGGTGTTTGTTCAATTGTCATAAATTATCACCAATATATTTTGTTTTTTTAGTTTCCTAAGAAGTCTGATACAATTTTATCAAACTCTTTCTGAGTTATGGATGGTTTCAAATCTTGGAAACCATAATCAACTTTTTCTTGTTCAAATTGAGGTAATAAACCTGCTTTTGCCAATGCTCCAACTATGATATATTCACGTAATGGAGATTCAGCTACTAACTCATAGAGTATTCTTTTTTTACCAGCATCAGCTTTTGGTGCTGGTTCTTCTTTTTTCTTCGTCATATTAAATCATCTTCAAATATTAAATCATCAAGCACATGTCCTTCTAGTTCATGTACAGTAATGTAATTCAAATCAAACTTGATTAGTGTTCTCAATATTGGTTCGGCAACATCCAATTCATCCATTTCAGACATCCCTGATAATCTGAAAGTATTTTTAACAATTTCATGTTCACTGAACCAACTGGTATAATCATTCTCTTCAGGATAGGGGCATTGACTTTTAGCGGTACGCCCGTTAGTCACAGTTAATGCTCCACATTCAGCATCTAAAAAAGTACATGTTCCATCCTCATAATGAGAACATAAAGAGTAATGATTCCCTAATGCTTTGAAAAACAGTAATCTTATCTGGCTTAATATGCTGTGTCTTTCCTCTTCAGTGTCACACCAGATATTAATCCATATTTCCGCATTGTTTTCAAATACAATTCTTTGACTGGAATCTGTTCTATAATCCCTATCCACTTGCATATCTGAAGCTTGTTCAATAGTGATGCAGGGAGTTTTATCCCTTGACTTTAGTCTTTTCACAATTGGAATAGGTTTATCATTGTAGCTGATTCTGCCTTTGAGTATTTCCCAAAATGCTTTCACCATTGGATACATGATTATTCACCTTATTATTCCTTCTTGAACTAGCACGTCATTTATATTCATTTGAATGAGATTATCTCCAACAATTCTTTTTGCGGTACGTGTCACAAAGGGATTCGCCTTTGTTCCAGGGTGATTAACTTTTCTTGCGAAATGCACCCCGTCCTCATCTTCCCATGCTAAAGGATCTCCAGTTATGACATGTGGAGCGGATCCATATTGCAAGACACGCCAATACTTAACACCTGATGTTAAGCAGACATGAGCTATACCTGGATGAGATGTTCCAATGCTTCGGCGTAAACCTCCATATCGGTAAGGTGCTTCTCTTTGGCAGATACTTTCTCCTTCAACAATTGTTCTTTGCAAAGCTTTGTCAGCTATCTTTTCAATATCTGCACCAGCAACTTTCTTGAAGTGTTCACTGAACTCAACCTTGATTGTCATGCTCATAATTAATCACCTCCTTACGATGTTTCTTGATAGTGATTTCTTTATGATTAATCAAACCATGATTCCATGTTTCCACAGACCCTATGATTTCAAAGGTGCCTTCATCAGGAATAACTATCAAGTCTGTGTCTTCAACAGGAACCTCAATGTTTAATAAAACAGTATAAGTATCTTGCAAGATTTTACCAAACTCTCTTTGAGAGGAGCTTGCAGAGTATGGTTGAACATCTGCCGGATATTCTCCTTTACAACGGAACTCATGTTTTTCTCCAAAGAAATCTTCTTCTTCCTGCTCATTATAGCAATATAATCGTATATTGGTATTGCTGAAAAAAGGGAACATGATTATAACATCCTTGTAAGTGGTTTTCTTCTACTGGTTTTCAAATCATTGAGACGTTGATTGATTATTGCAACAAAAGAGTTACCTGTATCAAAGTTAATAGATACGTTGTTTTCTTTGATGCTTGATGCATTCTTAGCTGGGGATGTATCCAAGGTATAAAAAAGCATGTCATAAGCTAAAGGCAATACTTTAGAATTGATGAAACTATCAGATTCTTTACTTGTGTACTTGACAACTAATGCTTCTCCTTCGTCTAATTTCTTTAAGAATCTTAAACGGCCATTCTCATTATCAAGAATGTAATCTGTAGGACAAATCTCTATATTATCAACTTCCACTTTAGAAACCTCTTCCACAGGATAATGCTTGATGTTATAATCAAGACTATCAAAATTGAAATTTAATTCAATGTCTGTGTAAGGTACAGGTGAAAGGTTCAATCCAGTTTCTGATTGTATCGTCATTAACTGTAATTCTATGAGATTTAATAAATCTTCATCGGAATAAGATTCTACAGAAATACCTTTGGAAGTTAAAAATGATTTTACAAATTCAATATCAATGTCTATGTTTTGCATTTTAATCAGAACTCCCAAAAAAAAGAAATAAGTTATACTGGCCTGTTCTTATGATTGACCTTGATTGTCATTATCTTGAACAGGAGCAGCAGCATTCTTATTCACAGTTACATTTAAACTTACATTTTCAGCATTAACAGTAAGGTCATTATAAGATACAAGTGCAGTGTATCCTTCAGGTGCAGTAACAGAAACCGCATAAACACCATAATCAACATTGCTGATTGATGCTCCACCGGCACTGCCAGTTTCACCTGAAGTGAGGACAGTACCGCCACTGGTTAAAGTTACAGTTGCACCTTCAACTGCATCATCGTTATCATCTTTAACTGAAATGTTAACTTTACCTTTCTTAGCAGCAGTTAAAGCATTAACCACTTCAACTACTTCAGCTAACTTATCATAGAAAAATTTATCTACTCCTTCTCTTTGTTTGTATAATTTAGAGAAAGGAGGTAATTCAATAGGCATAAATATTAAACCTCCTTATAAGTTAAACTTAATTTTTAGTAAGTATTAAGCTGACTCTAGAATCAGCGGCAGCTACTTCATAATCTGCAACACTGATTTTAGTGTAACCGGTAGGAACAGTGTCATAATCAACTTCGTAAGTACCGTATGGTACTTGGATCATTTCACATAATCCTCTGTTGTTACTTGCTCCAGATTTGAAGACATTGTTATCATCATCAGTGAATGAAACTTTAGCACCAGCGACTGGTTTACCATCAGTACCAAGAATGTTAAAGCTGATGTTACCAAGTTTGGTTTTGGTTTTTCTGTCTTCATCTTTTGCAATACCGGTAATCATACCGTTTTTATGTTCAGCATCGTTATAAGCAGTGATAACTTGCACGATAGATTGACTGGTAGCTAATTTGGTTTTAGCAAACGGTACAACAGTTGGAGATTGGAACTCACGTACTTTGATACTGGAAGTATCAACAATAGCGATTTTCTCACCGCTAGTGTTGTCGATGTGTCTGTCAACGATGACAGGGATGATGTTTCCTGCTGCGGTGTAAATACCTGTTACTTTGAAACCACCAACGATTTCATATTCTAATGGTTTCATTGTTCCTGGGAAGTAGATATCATTGATTTGATTTGCTGCTTCAGGGGTACATACAAGACCGGCAGGGTAACCGTTTTCTTCAATGATTGCTTCAACAAGACTAACAATATCATCTTTAGTTAATAAGTTATCTCCAAGATTGAAAGTGTTAGTACTGATGGTGTTGAATAAACCTTTGAAATCTTTATCAGCATCTTCACCAGACCCTTCAAGTAAGGTGTAATCTAAGGTGTTTGCCATGTCGATTAAACCATCTTCTAAGTCATCTTTGAATAAATCGAATTCAGCTGCTTTTTCTGCAATATCACCAATGTTGATATTGTAGTGTAAAATTTTCATGTAAGCAATTCTTTTATCGAATTCACTTGGAGTGTATTCAACAATGGAATCATCTTCTAACATGAAGTTAGTTCTGGTTTTGTTGGTTTTGATTTTGTATCCAACTTTAACTTTGTCAGTTGATTTTACACAACCATTTGCTTTTAAGAACTCTAAGTATGGAGTTTGTAATGCAACTCTTTTCTTGAGTTCAGGGTCATATTCAACAGGCATTACTACATTTGCGTTTACGGTGGTTTGCATTGCTTTTTGCAATTCTTGCATACCAGTGTTTAAATCCATGTATTGGGATTGTAAATCTTTTAATGTCATTTCTCCTTCAGACATAGAATATTCCTCCTTATTGTGCTCCTAATCTGGAAAGTAATCCAGAGGATTTTTTATTAGCTTCAATGTTTTTGTAGATTTCTTCAGCAGTGAAAGTCTTTTTAGCTTCACCTTGACCTGCACCACCTTCATCATTGTTTTGTGGTGCTGGTGTTGGAGTAGGATCTCTTTCTTTGTTGACGTAATCTGCAAGTCCTTTTTGTAAATCTTCTTCAGTGAATTTGTTTTTGTTGATTTCATCTAAGAGTTCTTCTTTTAATGCAGATAATTCTTCAGCAAAAGATTTTTCTCCCTGAGCTCCGCCTTCATTGTTATTGTTTGCTGGAGGTTGTGGCTCAGTTAACTCTTTGATTTTTTCATCAACTACTCTTTCAATTTCTGCTTTACATGATTCAAGCACAGCATTTTGAATTTCTTCTTTGTTCTCTGCAAGATATGCATCCATGAAATCTTTACAGATACTTTCAATTTCTTCTCTAGAAACAGGGTTTTCATTGTTTTGAGAATTGTTTTGAGAATTTCCATCTTCTGGCATTTTATTTGCCTCCATGTTTTTTCTTATTAAATGACATGCACCAGCTAAACATTTAGCCTCAACAACATCACTATTCTTAGTAGCGGTTACTGTTCCAAATGTATCATAATTTGCAGGCATGCCTGTAAGACTAATTTCAAAAAGGTCAATGTCCTTTATCTCCCACCCATCATTGGTTTGGTCATAGTCTTTAATTCTACCACCTATAGATAATCCTAGCTGCACACCAATATCCAACATCTCTTTTACAAAAGCTGCATACTTGGATAATATGGTAGCTCGGATTTTCAAGATATTATCATCTGAATCTACAACTTTGGTAATAGCTCCAAGAATTCCTTTGAAGAGACTATACCTGTGATCACCATGAAGATTTTTATGACTTGTAGTTAGCTGAACCTTCATTGAATCAATTGCAGACTGGAGGATAACATCTCCTTCTAGGTCTTTATTTGTTGTAGATGCAACGCCTTCAATTGTTAATGTTCCATCGTCATTTAAATCATATGATTTCTGTTCTGATGGAGCATACAATTTAAACAGCATCTTATCTTCTTTGATTTTTACTGTCATAATATTTCAACTACAATAATTTATTTGAGAGTGGGATTAGGGATTTAAACCCTTAATTTTTCTTTTTTTGATTAAATAAGTAGCAATCCCACATATGAATAAAAGAGGTATAAGAGAGGAGAATAATTAAATGGTTCTAAAATTAATTGTAAAAAAAACCTGGAATCCGGATATGAAATTCGTGATATTATTAAAGTAGAAAATAAACATAGGCAATCCAAATGAAAAGATATGATAGTTTAACATTTTTTTTACAAAAAATTTCACAGGAAAGAACCATCTATCACAGTTTTCCTCCTCCCTCTTTTTCCTGAATACTTTTTCGTGTTTCAAGCGTATAGGAAAAACCATCGACATATTTGATAGGAAGTTACCCGATGTAGAAAGGATTTGGTAACCCAGTTTACTCTGGGGGGAAGAACTAATTTAGGTAAAATAGGGTTTTAGTAGCAATCAAAAAAAAAGAATAAATGGTTTTAGACACCAGTCTTAAAACTATGGTTTTTATCCTTTTTTTTATTTCGCAGAAAAAAACGGCTCATTTAATTTTTTTGTTTTCGGTGGGACAAGGAATCGAACCTCGCCAAGATTTCCCACCATGAAAAAATAATATTATGCGGGTACAAGATTAATCTGCACCGCATCACTAACAGGATTTGGTCCTAACACATGTTCAATGTAAGCCATCACAGAGCATCTGCAGTTTGGATGGAACGGAACAAGCTTATATGCATCGGTGATATCCCATATCCTTTCACCTGCAACATTGTCCATGCTCATTTCACCATGGAAGATATATGCTGCTTCAAGGCATATTGGACAAACATTAGCATCTTCAGCTGTTAAAATTTTAATTTTAGTTACACCATAATTAGCATATGATTGTAACCGGCCTTGAGTCATTGCACGTGCTGTTTCTGTACGTGCTATCATCATAGCTCTTTGACGTGCTGTTAATGTTTTACCAGTTAATGATTCACCAGTTGCATTCCTTATTCTACGTGCCACTTCAGGAACTCCCTCTCCTTCAGCTATGCCCAGGAATATTTGGGTTTTGATGTGTTCAATAACATCTTCATGTAAAGTTGTTATTAGTTCAAAGTTGTAATCTTGCAGAACTTTTAAACCATACATGGTGGCGTCATTATAGTATTTGGTTCTTTTTATCTCGCTGAAACCTTTGTCTAGTCCCAGGTCATAGATACGATCTATTAATTGTTCTGCTGTGAGATTAGTTTCATGAAGTATTTCTGCCAGTTCATCTCGTATGTTGTCGAATACTATGTCATTGTATTCTTCATGTTCACGGAATAATTTTTTAGCTTCGTCAGATTCTAACCATTTGATGAATAAGGAAATTTGTTTGTTGAAAGCATCGATGAAAGATTCAAAATATTCTTCCTCTGATGTAGATAAAGTTGTTTCATCAAACAATGCTTTATCAAAATCAATGCAATGCATCAACAACTTATTAGTTTCAATCCTACTCTTAGCAGAAATCATAAACTTAATACTCCTTCTTCAACCTTTCTAACAGTAAAGCTTTACGATAAGCCTGCAACTGCTTATTAGCATCATCAGTAACATTAGCATCCTGCAAAGTATTATTAGTATTCCCATAAGTCAATGGAGTGTTTCCCCATTCAACAGGGTCCAAACCATAACCTGCTCTAACTTCATTTACAAAAGTGGATCCATTACGCAATTGCTTATCTTCAATGACAGCTCTTTTCTCTTTATCCTCTAGGTCCATTTCATTAAATTCAAATAACTCTTCAAAACCAGAACGGCCAAACACTTTATTGTGAGCTCCTTCAAAAAGTTTAACCCATCCAGAAAGATTGGCTTTTACAGTTTCTTTTTGTGACTGACCAGTTCCACCACCGAGATTTCCGGATTCAATGATTCCAGCTTCAGCAGGAGTAACACCATAAATAGATAATGTGATGTCTCTGACAAGTTGCTCTAACTCAACATACTGCATATCCTTATTGCTTGTTTGAGTTTGAATATACTCAGCACCCTGAACAATCAAAACACCATCCGGGTTTTCCTTACGGTCTTTTTCCAATCTTTCAATCTCACGTAACAAATCATCATACTCAATGTTAATATCATAATTCATTACTGCACGTGGGTTAATACCGTTATTCTCAAAGATACTAGTATTATATTTTAACCCGTAGATTTGCAATGCAAGATATCTTGCCAGTGAATCTATGAGGCTGGTTCCCCATTTCTCCCCACGGATGCCCGGCTCTGCAAAATGAATAATCTCATCATCTTCAAAACGGACATTATTATATTTCAAACCCCATTGGTCAGTTTCATAATCATACATCATCCATTCAAAAGGAATGAATTCCAAACCTTCAGGTATTCCATCGAAGACATCATTGTAATGTACCCTTGCAAATCCATCACCAGTCACCAGGAAGCTATCCCACATCCTGCTGACATAGGTTTCAAAGAAATCATCTCTTCTAACACCCATAGGATTTTTCATTAAATTAGTTAGATAATTAACAGAAACAGGATGGTTGAATGATTCATCAGGATTGGTAACCTGATAACCTAAGGAGATAACACGATTCTTAATAACTCTTCTACAGACTCTGACCCACGGCATGTCACCAGCGTCAAAGTAAGTTCCAATGTTTAATCCTACATCTTTGACACGTGGTTGTAATGTCCATAAGTGACTTCTTCTTAATTTGTCTGCTTCAGATTGTTTAGGTTCACGGATAGCTGGTAAATTCATTATTCCTTTCACTATCCAATTATCTCTCCAACTCATATTTTAACTCTCCTAGATGCGTGATAAATTTGTTTTTTAGCTGTTTTCATTGGCCCACATATTCCTCCACGCCACATGTCAGGGCAGTGATCATCTTGTTTTAATGGCATGTCTTTTCCTTTTGCCTGGGCTTTTTTATCCCAGCTGTAAGTTTGAGCTTGTTCAATACTATTCTTGCAGTTCACATGTATCTTAAATCGACGTGTAGCTATGAGTCTTTGGATTGTCCCGATGTCTTCATTGACATCAGGAGTATATGTTTTAATCTTCATCTTTACTCTGGAGTCTTTTTCACATGCGGTTTTCAGTGAAGCTGCATCGTGAGGCAGGAACAAAGTATTGTTATTGTCAAGTTTGTATCTGTCTTGTAATGTGACAATGTCATCTACTCTTTCATCGTCTGATTGTGCTACGCCCATCACTTCAGCATCATAATAAGTTTCCTCTAATAGGTAATAGGAATTTCCTTCAGGGTCTCTATGAATACCCATTACTCCAAATGTGGTAACGGTGCTGACTCCGTAGTCGCAGCAGATGTTGATATCATGGAGCTTTGGTCTGTATCTGAATGTGTTTTCAGATTCAACAAACTTGTCATAAATAGCTCCTTCAGCAATAACCCATCTGCCGAGAATATATCTGTCATATTGAAGTTTACTTGCATGGTATAATGATTTCAGATTTTCAACATATTCAGGTGCTAAGTTGGGATTATCTTCCAGGGTGAAATGCCATACTTTTACAGTACCTTTTTTTCTCAATTCCTGGTTGGTGATATATTGCTTGTAAATGTAATGGTAAGGACTATCAGGGTTCATAGTCAAGAATATTTGTGCACCTGATAGGCTGCACCTGCTCATTGCCATTTTGATAGCTGACTCTGGTGCAGTGGCAGCTTCATCTCCATACCATCCTGCAACAGTCATCCCTTGTATACGGGAAGTGGCTCCTTCATCATTGAATCCGACAATGTAGGTTCTTTTATCCCCGATATCAATGTAGCCATCGTATTTATCGTAATTGTAATACAGTTTGCCATGTATCATGCTGATTAAATCTTCAATAACATTACGCTCAATTGTGTCTCTTGTCTTTCCAGTTAACAAGAATTTGTCATGTGGGCTGTTTGCTATGAAGTTTAACCATCTGACATTTGCATTAATAGTTTTACTTGACCTGACAGATCCATGTAAAATGTTCAGGAATGCGTCACTATTGTCGAAGAAGTCTAATGCTTTGGAAGAAAATATCCCATATTGAAAGGGTTTAATCGTCCTTACAAATTTCCCTTGATTTTTTGATAGCATCTGCTAACTCTCCAAAGCCTTCGTTAATGTTAATTTCAACATTACTTTCTTCATGTTTGAAGTAATCATTGTAAACTTTGTTGGCTTGAATAGATAGTTGAGCAACGTGCCTCCATTCAGTTTTTTTATCTGGATTTTCAGCATCCATTTTAGCACGCTCAAAAACCTTAGGTAATTCAGCAGCTACTTTTGCAACACCTTCCATATTATCTGCAATAATAGATGCAACACTATTCATTGTCTCTTCAGCAGATTCAATTTTATCTGCTTGATTTTGAACAGCTTTTTCAGTTTGTTTATTTTTAATTTCTTGTCTTTTATTGAGCTCTGCTTCTACCCTATCTTGCATTTTGATATTTTTAGATTTGTACCTATTCAATGTCCTTGGTGAAATCTTTTCATTATATTGATTTTCCAACCATTCAGAAACCTTCGCCCCACTATCTCCCTTGGATAATCGAGCGACTATTTCATTATAATGATCGCTTGATTCAATTAAGTTTTTTCTTGCCATGTTATCTACATCAGTTCATATTTTTTTGGACAGTATTTGACATTATGAGTCAATTGACCAATTGGCCAATTGGCCAATTGGCCAGTTGGTCATAACCGAGTCATTATATTTTAATGAAATGCAATGCTACACCAACTAATATTGATATGATTGGTATCAATGCGAGCATAGTATTCCTGAAACTTCTTTGACTGCTTACAAAATCAGTCATGTCATTTTTGTAGTTTGCTAGCTCTGTTTTCATTTCATCAATTTTATCTTCTAAATCTTCCATCTTCTTATTGTTAGCTTCTCTTTGTTTTTGTCCCTCTTCCAACAGGACAGTTACTCTAGTCACTTTCTCAATTAATGTTGTTTGTAGTTTTTGTTGACGGTCACGTTCGACTTGGATTTGCTGGATGTTTTCTTTCTTACTGTCAAGACGCACATTCATTTCTGCTATTTCTGATTCAATGTGAGAGAATCTTTCTTCATGACAACAGATATGATTATCATTGCGGGTCATATGAATCACCCGCTACACTATCTTCATCAGTACTGTATTCGGCAGCAGGGTCAACAGTTGCATTGTTTTCCGCTTCATAGTTAATCACAGCAAGTTCTTCTGCTTTTTCTACCCTTATATTTTCGGTGATTTGAACTGCTATGTAACCTGCAACTAACACTATTATTGGTGCTAATTTTGCGTATTGTGCTGGGAGTATTGTAGCTAGATTCTCTTGTCCCAGGTATGTTATTAATCCTGCTATGAACACTATTGCGTTGGTTATTTTTGATTTGTTTTTGTATGATTGTGTCATATTTTTAATCCTCACGATTTTTTTATTGTTTAAAGTTATTGAAAAAAAAGATGAGCAATAATTAAAATAAAGTAAAAAAAAGGTTTTAAGAGAGATGTGTAGGAGATGAAAAAATATAAAGGAAATTATATATTTGGTTAAAATTAAACACTATTCAGTTAAACTTTTTACTAAGAGATGTAATATCAAACTAGATTATCATCAAGCCATACGCTAAGTCCACTTGATTTCCAGCGACGTACCTTGACGCTGCACGTGTTATAGTGCCACATAACTGGCAATATTCTTCACATTTTGTTTCATCCAGAATGATAGTGCGTGTCCCACATTCTGGACATACTTCAGGATCATCTAAGATGTCAATGTCCAATTCATCTGTAGATGTTCCTGTATCATTATAAGTTTTTACCGCAACAATATTAGTTCATCTCCTACACAATAGTATAGGGAACTACCGGCGGTGCTACCTTAACCCTGTCTTGTATAAAATATCATTATCATATTTCTTCGTGTTTTTCGGGACAATAGGTGCTTCAGCCAATAACTTTTGAACTACCCTACACATTATCAGTTCAAATACTGGTTCAGTCAAACCATATTTCCTGGTGAAACTATATTCCTTTAACTGTCTTTTAGGAGTGTTTATTTTAGCCACATAAAAAATAAATGCTAAAATTATGCATTCTTTAGTTGCGGTTCTATGAAGACTGTTGAAATCATCAAACTTATTCACTAAATAATGAACATGTTCTTTCTCATTGTTAGTTAAAAGTAACACTTTAGTCTCATTTAATAATTCATCCACCAGTAAATGTTTCTCACGTTTAAACTGTTTTTGCTTATGAATCCTTTCCTGGTCACGTGTTCTTTTTTCACCAGGAACATAATTCCCTTCATATTTTTTCAATAATTTACTTATAGAATCACTCATATACTCACCCCTAAATCTTTTGATATTAATCTGATAATCTCACCAAAAGTTGGATCAACAGAATTATACATAGAATAATATCTTTTCATTATCTTTTCAGTATCCTTCAACTTATCATTCATCCACTTATCAGTCAAAGTATTCAACAAGAGTAGTAACTTATCAATGTCTGCACCGTATTTTTCACCAGTGTAATTATCTATGATATATGCTTCCCAATTGTCGATTGTATGTTTACCAAATCGTCGATGTTTAGGCCCTCTTAAGATAAGATTTTCTTCAGTTAATTCTTTGATTTTTTCATCTTTCCTATCATTATATATTGATAATGTACATATTCTCAGTTCACTAGTGTTTAATACTTCCAAGATTTCGTTTAATGTTTCTTCATAATATATTGCAAAGGGACCTATCTTTTCATCATCATTGTTTCGAAGATATATGCTGCTTCCTTTTTTATGAATCTTGAAATTGTTATTATCTATCAATGTTATCAACTCCTTCAAGTACATACTTCTTCAATACCCATTCAACAAAATCATCAATAGTAATAATTAAACTCCAATCATCATACCAGGAAGGAAAAGCATATTGAATATTTTCATCTTTTAAGAATTTTGTTAATTCATCCCATCCATGTTCTAATATTTCAAGATAATCCTCTTCATCCGTATCATAACTAAAAGATAAGATTAACCAGTCACTATTAGCATCAATCCCAATATTCACGTCTACAGGTAAAATATATTTCTTAAAAGTTTCTAATGCTCCACTGAAATCTCTTTTGAAATTAATATAATGAACATAACCTTCCATTACATCATTTTTAAAAATCAATTTGGTTTTCTCCATCATTTTGGCAACCACCCTAACGTGTCATGATAATCTGGCCTGCGTGAAACTAATTTTTTAAATAATTTCCAAGCAACCTCATTAGTAAGAGATTCTATATTAAAATCTTCAGGTATTTCAGGAGCCGTTACTTTTAGGGGTATATTCATTCAAACACCTCTTTTTTTAACTCAAGATAAACTCTTATACTATCTCTGGAACCTACTGTGCATACATCAAGATTTTCTTTTAAAAATTTTTTAACCTCATTTGGGTTATCAGATAGTTTATTAGTTTTAAATAGTTCGTTTAATTGTCTTGTTAATGTTCTTGTATTGGCTTTGATTGTTATTTCAGTCATAAACTCAACTCCGCACCATACCCATTTTCATGAGCATACTTCAAGAACTCATGATAATTCATAGCAGATAATTCAACTGCTTTTTCAAACGAAACTATATGGTGTGCATATAATTCAAATGCTTGTTCATTCATTTTAGTTTCCAAATCTTTTATTTTCTTATCTTGTTCATTTAATTTCATACAAACCTCTATAACCCCTATTAATTGCTCACCTGTTTCACGATTGAAAATATTACAATCATGAATATAGTACACATCTTTATCATAAATGTTTTCTGCAACAGCATTAATGTTTCTATATAATTGTAAGAAATCATGCTCATTGAAAATATAACGTGTGGATGGTGCTTTTAACTCATATTCCCTTTCATCACCATCTCTACATGTTACTTTCCAAGTATCATTATCCCAGTTTTCAAAAGTCATTCTAAATCCGCCCCTAATTGTTCTGAAATATATTCTAAACAATCTAATGCTCCAATCCAATAAAAAGTCGACTCATCATGTCTTTTGCATTCTAATAAATGTTCTTTATGTTTCTGTAAAATTTCTTGAATTTCATTATCAGTCATCATTATCACCATAAACCCCTTAATCTAAATAATTTACCATCTTTTTTACCATGTTTTGCCTGATAAACTCTGGTAGCTTCACTGGATAATGCCAATTCCTCATACTTCTCTTCTTTCTCAAGGCAATATTTACATTCGTTTAAAATTGATTCACTAACACCATGAATACAATACCCTGCGTATTTACTTCTATGATGGGTTCTACCAAAATAATCTTTAACTTTATCACATTTAAGATTCTGTTCATGATAATCGCATTGTTCATCTTCAATAACTTCTGCTCGTTTAAAACAGAACACATAATCTGTATCTTTCCTTAATTTAACTTTTTGAAACTCCATTTATTCCACCTTTTCAAATGTAATTTCAACAGATCTGTCAGTGTCTTCACTGTAATAAAAAGCACCTCCACGAACGTATCCGCAATAATGCTTCATACCAAACAAGCATACCATATTATTTAGACAGTGAATCCAATGTTCATTATCACTCCAGCCACCAGTAACCATTACCCATAAACCTTTGTCTACCTCACGAACAGCTCCATACTCAGATAGTTTACCTGTTGCATAATCGATTACTCCTTTAAACCCTTCCCGATTATAAATACTATTGATAAATTTTATTTCAAAAGTATCTTCACTGTCATAGGATAATAATTCTTTATAACCTTTGATTGCTTCGGCCTGTTCATTTAACCTCCGGGCAATTTTATCTGCTTGCATTCTTACATCGACTATTGCAAATAATTCTCCATCATCATAAATTCCGCTTTCATCATACCATTTTTTAACAGTGTATTTTTCTGTCATCATCTATCACCCACTAACTAAATATACTACCACAATTACTAACACTAAGAACATAACAAATATTAATGTTTTTAAATGACTATTTTCCAATCGTACTTTGTTTAATTCTGCTTTTTGACATGAAACTGCATTATGCAAGTTATTATACTCTTTTGTGAATAATTTATCATTGAATTCTTTTTTGTTCAATATGTCAACAATAGAATCTAATGTTAATTCTTTATCTTCTTTATTATCCACGATAACGGGATAATCAGAGTATTTTCGTGAGGAGTATCTTTCATTCTCTGTCATTCAACCACCTACTCAGTAAGCAATCTTTCTATGAAATCTTTTTTTCCACATAACCATACATTTTTCAGACATTCTCACACGAATAGGCAATATTCTATTACCAAAATTCATACACCATTGACAATAATTCATGTGGCATTTTCGCATTGGAATATTGGCATATTCATTTTTTCGTGTTTTGAACTTGTATTTTAATCTATACCTTTTATTCTCTGCCAATCTAATCACCATTATCATTTTCAAATAATTCATTAATTGATTTACCATCAGATGTTACTAATCGGAACCCCATGTCATGTAAAACCCTCAAACCATTAACAGTAACATACTCTTCATCATCTACAATGCTTCTGCCTGACATCTTCTTTTCACCGCCCACTTCAAATGATCTTCATCCTTATGCTCATCAATCCTAGCCAATTCCTCCTGTATTATCTCAGTAACTTTATCTTTATCAGAGCACCTGTAATCATACCAAACCATCGACAAGTAGTTATGAAATTCTTCAACATTCATCATAGGATACCACCTCTAAACTTTTCAGATAATAATTTATCCCTGCGAGATTCCAATCCCTTCAGGTACTTATGAGCATTTCGCCAATCTTCATAACTCATATTCTTCTTGTTTTCTAAATACTTTTTAACTGCACTGATAGTAACATTTAACTCAGCGAGTTGTTCTTCCAGCAAGTTCATTTTAGATTACTCTCCTTTTCTTTACTCTTCAATAGTATTATTCAAATCTTCTATTTGTTTTTCTAATTTCATTATACGCTTGTTTTGACTATTCAATATGCTACATATATCTGATTCGTAGAATGCTTTTTCCTTATTTCCATTAAGCATAATGTTTGTACAGAAATTATAGCATTTATTTCTTAGTTCAAAGCATTGTGGTTTTGTTCTTTGATAGTAGTTCACTAGAGGAATATTTTCCGTCATCTTATCGCCAACTTTAATTTACCGATTAAAATATCATCAGAATTATTGTTTTCTAATTCTTTTAAGATTTCTTCTAATAGTGTTTTATCTACTATCCTTGTGTTCACATCCACTATAATATCTTTGGACTCATCTTTATCAGTATCCGTATCATTATCAAATAATTTGTTGAATGTTTCTACAGTTTCTTTATCCCAGTTTCCTTCCAGGACAAATAGTTTTGTTGCGTTTTTTATTGTTAACTCAAAAAATTCTTCATCATTAGGATTCAAATCACCATGTTTTAATTCCTCAGGGAACTCCCATGTAAGTGCTATTTCGTTTTCTATTTCAAGATTGTTTGGGAATTTTGATAAAAATTCTATGAAACTTTCAATCGTGTATTTCATCTAATCACATCCCACCAATTCAAACTGATAATAATATAACCTGTCAAACTTATTCATCAAAGGATAAATCCTTAATAATTCATTCTTCAAATCAGAAACAGACTCAAAACCCTCACGCAAAGCATCATCCAAATTAACACTCTTAAACTGCTTATACCCAATCTTATTAATACGAATTAATAAAGCCTCATCAATACCAGGAAAAACAGCAGCCACAATCATTCCTTCCTGAACATCCAAACGCTTACGAGCCAACCTCAAAGTTTGAGTTTTAACACCATCCCTGATTAAAGGATAATATTCTTTTTTGAATTTAACTTCTTCCACAGGTTCTGTTACTTTATACATTTATTTTACACTCCCTTTTTCCATTAGAATTTTAAATAATTTCTTCTCCAGGTTGTTTATGATTCCTGGTAAAAATTTAACTTTATATTCTGCATCATTCAATTCTTCTTTTGCAGATTCAATAGCTTTTATTAAATCAACTATTTCATTTGTTGGTTCATTTTTCAGCATGCTGCATAACCCTCCATTAATATTCCTAGTTCTTTTAATGTTTCTGCTTTATCTTCTTGGAATGGATCTATCTGTTTAGCTTTAGGTTTTGGGAGTAATGTTAACATTAACTCCTTGACATTCACATAAAAATTCATCGTTATCACATATCCATTATTTTTATTGATCCAGTTTCACATACCATCATACAGGATTCGCAATACCAGCATTTTGTTCCGTCATGTTCGAAGCATTTGTCGTATGTTAATGCTTCTGATGGACATGTGTTTACGCATTCAAGGCAGTAATCACATTTTTTATCATCTATTCTTACAGTCATAAAATTAACCATCTGGATAAGCCTCCTTCTCCACACAATGATTATACTCTGAGATATTATGGAAACCTAATTCAAAATATGATAAGCACATATCATTACGAGGCACATAGTTCTGACAATTCAAGTGTATATTCTCCTTGCAGTTATCACATTCAGGGTTTGGTTGTCCTTTGTTTTTACAGTACAAATCATCATTTATATTGTAACGATAATCACAATCACTATAAATCATCCTTTTTCCACCTTAATATGATTTAATATTTCTTGGTCTCTTATAAACAAGATTAAGGGAACATTCTCATCATTTTTAATAACTATTACCTTAGTCCTGTCTAATTCATTAAATCGTTCCAGTAGTTCATATTTTTCATCAAATTCTTTTTTGAAATCAACTACCTTCATTCCATATCCTCCCTTACTTCCTGTATCCAATACATAATATCATCAGGGTCTTCATAACGTTCCAAATGCTCAATCAACATTTCATTAACAGCACATTGAATATTCAATTCATTCACTAATGTCAATGCATCTTCACGTGGTGAGAGTATTATCTCACTACCAAAACTTGTCTGCAACTGCTCCAGATTATCCGTGATAGTAACACAATCATTCTCATAATCCTCATCAACATGTAACCTAACGTCAGTCATAAACAATCACCATTTGATTTCTTCAATAGATATTATTTTACTATCTAAAAAACCATCTTCACCATCGAAAACATCATCATGCCTCTGTTTAAATCCATCAATAATGAGTTTAATATCTTTTTGATATAATTCAACCACTGTAACTTTATAAATTGGAGAGTTACTTTCCAATTCTTTTTTATGAGGATTCATCAAAACACTGTCAAAAAGTCTTTGCATTCTTCTTTCACCGATTTTTTCTGCAAAAGAATCCCAACCTTTTTCAGGGATTAAATTCCGATAAGTTAAAATATCTTTCATTAATTTAGGATTAATTCCATTGATTAATTCATCACCTTTAAGTCTTAGGAGTTCACTTGCCAATATTGCATTTTTATTTTGGTATGTGTCAATACAAACATCATTATCATCTAATCCTTGAAGTGAAGATATTTCCCCGATTTCTAATATATTTCCGCATAAATTTTCATCAGTATATCCAATACAGACTTCATCGCCATTACATTGGAGTAATTGTCTAATTAGTTCCATTTTATCCATTTCACATCACCTTTGAATTATATTAGATTTATTCAAATTACAATCACTGCATAAATTCTGTAAATTATCTAGTTCATCACTTCCACCTTTACTCACAGGGACCACATGATCAACATGTAAAGTAGCACCATCATCTTTCCTGGCACCACATTCAACACAAGTATAGTTATCACGTTTGAATACTTCATGACGCATACCTTTTGGAACATGAGTTCTTTGTCTTTTAGATTTCTTTGCTTTGTTAGGTAATAATTCCAACGTAAAATTATAAATGCAGAACAGTTCTATTTTAAGGATTTGCTCCAATAATTTTATTAATTCCGTAAATGGCTGTGTAATCAAATATGATATATCATCCATGCAATCTTCATCAGTAGCAGAATAAAGCCATATTGGTGTGCTTTCAGCATCTACACAATCATAATACATTCCCCTATAATCAACAGAGATGATAGTATAATCTGCATATAATGGAGTTAGTGCTTTCAATTCATTAATTAATTGATTTAACTTCCATTGCATTTTATAATCAGTTTTATGTTGAATGTGATGAGTTTGTTTATCATATCTTGCTAATACATCATTACCTCTGTTGAACTCACGAAATATTAAGTCTGGAGAAAATATTTTGTTCATATATTCCTCTCGTTCCTCCCATATTTTGTTTTCTATTTCTTGTTGTGTATTTTCCGTTTGATAGTTAATCATTAATGTATTATTTGGAGTATTTTTTAAACAGATATTCATTATTGCACTTCCTTAAACCAATTCCCATTCTCATTAACAACTAATTGTTTAAATCCTCCATGGGATTTCATGTAATCAACATAATCTTCCCATTGAATCCCTTCATTTTTAACAGTAATCATTGCACGTTCCTCATCAAGCACAATCCAATCAAAACCTCGTTCAATAACTTTATCAAACAAACGGAACAAATCTGCACCATATATAGAGATATGCTCATTGTCAACCCTACGATGATAAACCCAATGATACCCTCTAGGATGATTAATCTTAACTCGGCACAACCATTTGAACCCTGTCTTGTTTTTAGTTCGCCTATTAACGTTATTTTGACCATCGGAACACCATTCACTACGATGCTTTTTCATAGCCTCATCAAATAAAAATTTCAAAGACACCATAACTTATGCCCCCACTATTTTTTCACTAACACCAACAACAAAAAAAGAATAAATATACAATCTACTAGCATTATCCAATGTAGGAGACTTTTCCACCAAATCACGTTTGCATTCATTAACACTATTAAATCCACATTTCAATGCAGTATTTAAATTCAAATTCTTAAACATTGTAAAATTAATATCTTCAATTTCAACCATCACATTATCATCTGTACCTTGGAAAACAATAGGAATCCAATCATAAACAGATAAATATAATTTCTGTGAAGCTGGCCTGATAACACAGGTAATCTCACCATCTTTTACACGTTGATAATCTTCCCCAGGTAAAGTGATTGTTGGAGTATTCATTCGCTCACCACTTTTAACCATACTGCAAAATCAGATTCATGATCCACTTTTACTTCATAAACTTCTCCACCACCATCAATCAGGAGATACTTATCATCATCATATTTTTTCAAGTCTTTGATTTTCATTTCAACAACACCTCACCTAATCTATTTTTATCTTCAGATTTAGTTGACGCTCCACAAACAGGGCATTCCCAATATTTAGATAATACTCCGTTTAAATGAGTAGTGTATTTTAAAACTATAGTTGCACCGCATTTCTCACATTTCATTCTGAATCCTCCGGGTCTTCAATTAACAATACCTGCAAAACCATACGTTTAGCATCATGAATATTGAAACCTCTCATAACCAAAGCAGCAAAAGGAAGACCAATCTCCTTATTATCTTTATACTGCCCCTCTAACAAACTGGACACTTCTTTAAGAGTCAAGTCTAAAACTTCATTATCCATATCAACTAAGCGTTTTTTCAGTTCACTATCAGCGAATATTTCACTCCACGCATGAGTATCACCTTCCTCAAAACTCATATAGACAGCACCTCATCATAATCTAAAACAAACTTATCATCACAGGGTATAGCATAAATCCATTTGTAACTTAAATAATGAGGTTCATTGTGAGTGCCTTTCCAATGGCTCAAATCAAAATGAATTAAAGATACACCAAATTGTTTACAAAGTTTATCATGTAAACTCTCAGTCCACATCTTCGGGGTTAAATAATGTTTAATATGAACATGAGGCCCGCTCATCTCAGTCTTAATAAGACTAGGGTCAATATCATTTTCAACACAGAATGCATCTACTTCTTCTTTAAACTTTTCATATTCTTCCCATGCTCTATCAAAAAAATTATTCACAATGGTAGCCTTCATTTCTTTTCCTCCACTATCTTAAAACCTCTAGGAAGAACAACCGCTGCAGGATGTACCCTCCTGACAGCAGTGTTTAATTCATCCATCATTTTCATCATACGCTCATTGAGTTGAATGCCATTAGGATCTTCAACCCTGATTACTAAGTCATAATGACAATCATAATAACTCATCCATCTTCACCTTCTTTCTTATTATATGCTTCCTGTAAACTTGCCATGAATTCCAGGAATTCATCAGCATCCGGGAAAATATAAACTCCATTATTATTTTTTTCAGTCATTTTAACTCCTTCCATCTATCAACATGTTGAAACTCATATCTCCACATAAAATCTACACCTGCATTATCCTTTCAATTTCTTTTGGATTGTCCATTAAATCTAAAATAAATTTATCTGACTTTATACCAGATTCTTTTCTCATTTCAATTATTTCTTGAAGCTGAGGCCCAGAAAATCTATTTAAAAATAATTCTACTTCATCTATTTTTTCAGATGGATATTTCTTCTTATTAAGTCCAGCTATTAGTATGCGTTTGAATCTAAACTCTACAGACTTAGACGAAGGATATTCGGTTCTTCTCAATAAACCCAAATCCTCAGGAACCATTGAGTCATCTTCCAACCATTTCAAAATAAAGTTAGAATAATCCTTAGAACTGTATCCGAAGTTCTCTTGACAATATGTTTTAGAATATTTAATAAAATCTTCTTCAGGCAAGCGAATTAACCTAAAAATAATTTCATCTGCGATTTCTTCATCAAAACTACCAAAAGTCAAATCACCATATTTAATTTGGACTTTCCCATCCCCCCATTTGGATTTAGAGAAATTATCTATTTTATTTAATTCCTTCGGGTTGAATATTTCATCTTCAGATAATTCATAACGTAAATATCCTTGTTCATATAATAGTCCTTTAACAAATTCTTCTATTATACCATTGAGAGAGGGATTTTTATCCCTCTCATATTCCTCAATAGCACAGATTACCTCCTCTTCAAAATTATAATCTGCTAATCGCATCCCAATCACCTTTCAATCGATAAATAGAATATGCTTTTTCAATCTGAGAATTATACCATTCAAAATATTTATTTGTATACTGATACCCAGAAGTTGATGGTTTGTTTTTCATTGTTGTGAAAAAATTATGGCTGTTTGGGGATTGTTTCTCCATACGGATATACAACCCATTAATAAATTCACCAAAATCAGATACATTTAAATCCTTTAAATTCATATTAACATATATGAATAATGTTAGAAATGGACGGATAGTTAAATGAAGATCATTGTGTTTAACCAGTATTTTATTTAAAAAATCAAAAGTATTTCTCACAGATTTAACTGTACTTCTAGGGAGTGAATGGCCTGAACAAATTTCTAGTTCTGTGATTAACTTTTCATCAGAATAAATATTGATTAAATTACTATCTTCAAGTTTATCTCTTTCAAATAAAACCATTTTACTAACATATTCATATTCCGCATAATTACGAACCATACCTACATGGTCCCATACCGGATGTTTAATCAATTTTTGAATATCTCTCATGAATACTGTTCTCTGCATCGCATGTATCCTTTCACCATTGGTTACATTAACACCACTTGAATTAATTCTAACAAAATATGAAACTGCTTGATCATAACTCATATCAATACCAATTTTGACTTTAATATCACTACTCAAGAAAGCATTCTGCAACAGTTTAGGCAAGTCTTTGAAGTATCTCCCTTTAAATTCGTGATGATAACTTCCAAGTAGTTTAACTTGATTATCTTTGAATTTTTTTAATCCAGTTACTCTTTGTCTTCCATCTACAATTTCATAAGTACCATCATCCAATTGTCTAAGTGTTATTGCTGGAATTTGGGTTGAACCATATTCTAATACAGTTTCATTTAAAATTGCACGTTTATTATTTGGCCAGACATCTTCTCTTTGGTAATCTGGAAGAGCTATTTTATCGTTATCAAACATTTTTAAGAGTTTAGAAATGCTCCAGTCAGCAGTACGCCATTCGAAACTGTCCCTCATATTTTCAAGTATCAATTCAATGAATTCTTCATCCATTTCTTCTTCAGGTTTTAAAATTTTACTTTTTTCTACCATAGTATCACCTATCATTTTTTTAATTAAATTTTCTCATTATGTAATGAGCATGAGTTCTCTTCATAAGATATTAACAAAGTTATATTATTATCATTAATTAAAATTAGAATTATAAAATAATAATAATAATAATTGTAACACGTAACACGTAATACATGTTACATTTACGAAAATAACATGAATTTTGGTGGTATAAGTAGCATTTCGTACTAATACCACTCAATCCCCACAAGACCCTCGCACGTGTAACACGCAACACGCAACACGTGTTACATTTTTTTCTTCAAATGAACCTCCACTAACTCTAAAAACTTCTCACCATCATAACCCCAATCTTTAGCAGTCTCTAAAACATTATCTCTATCAAGTCTCTTCAAACTATCCTTACCATAGCGACCAAAGACCTCATGAGCATAATCCATAGTAGCCTGATTAATCATAGAATTCAAAGTCTCACGATCTAACCTAGATGGAGCAATAATCCTAATACGATTATTAATAGCAACAACCTTAGCATTAATACGAGTAAGCTTTTGCTCAAGTTCAGCTTTCACCAATTCTAATTCACCTTTTTCATATTCCAAACGGTCAGCTTCAGAAGAAGCATATTTTAAACCAATCTTGAAAATATCCTCCATAGTACAAGGTAACTTCTGAGCTTTACGCTTAACATCTCCTTGAGTTCTAAAATTAATATGCTTATCTTTCGGTGATTTATTCATATAATACACTCCATTATCCATCATAATTAATAAAAGCAATATCTTCTTGCTCTAAAATATTCTTAACATTAGTATATGATACTTTATGCCTTTTACATTGACGTTGCAAGATATTTAATCCTAAAACACCTTTACGCTCATAAATCTCTTTAGCCCATGACAAGACTTTATCCAAATTAGTAGTATCATCATTATAATGTTGCTGACGAACATTCTGTAATTTCTCCATTTTAAGTTCTAACTCATCCTGTAATGATGCAATATCTTTCATCAATAAAGATTCCTCATCTTCAGCATGTAAATCAATACTAAGTAACTGATTTACTCTAGCACTTAAATTAGGATATTTACTTCTAGCCAAAATTAATAAATCAGTATCAATTGATAAACTAACTTTAGTTTTATTACTCATACACCCACCTCAGCATTAACAATGATTTCACTTTTTGGATCATCAGCCCATAACTTCCCATGCAATAACAAACCATGTTCAGCAGCGTAATCTCTACATGCTTGGATGTGCTTGCAAGTATGTTTGCGGAAAATATGGTCAGGACAATCACATATCCAACCTTTGTAGATATTCCAATCTACAGTATATTTTCCTGTTTCACCTTGTACTTTGAATGTTAATCCAAAGCGGTAAACAGTTACTGATAAAATAAAAGGGGACTTCATATTATGAAGCCTCCTTTTCTTTGAAATACTCATTTACAAAACCGTATACCTGAGTTAATTCTTTTTTATTGAAGTTGTCGATTTTTTGTATTTGTTTTTTCACAGCATACGCTGTTATTTCTTCATTGGATGATCCTTTCTTTTGAAGTGTAGTTAATGCCTTGTCAAGTAGTTCTTGTAGGTTTAAATCTCTTGGTTCGGTATTTTCTTCTTTTTTTACCTGTTTTTTAGGTTCTTTTTTAGTGTTTTTCTTACGTGCTGAGCTAGCATTATTATCATCAGCATCTACACTATCTTTATCAGATAATGCAGGGAATGCTAATTTTAAGAGATACCTTTGCAAATAAGTGATATTAGCACCTAAGTTTTGAATCAATTTATTATTAGGATTTCCCTTTTCAACAATCAATTCAGGGAATGTTACTCTATAGACAATATACTCCTTTGGATTATCTAAATCAACAAGTCTCAAAATTCCAACATCGTCAGAGTAGGGAAATTCAAGTGCCACACGTTGTTTATAACATAATTGACTGACCGGTCTAATCATGTCCTCTAATTCATGATACCAGAAGTCTTTATGTTTGTTATAACCAGATTTTGGTATATTCATGTCAAATAATGTCATGTTTACTTCCATTACTTTTTCATGAATATTCATTGTTCTTGAATCAGAACTCATGCTACTATCTCCACGTGTTCAAATGTTAAGCTGACATCGGAAGGTAGATCACCATTCTCTGGTAATCTCCCACCATGAATATAGACCACATAAACCTGATCACCAGGCACCAAACTTATCCTGCTACGGTTGAATTGTAAGCCATATCTATTTGCTACACCTCGATGACCTATAAAAGATAAAGCTTTTTTGGCTTTTTCTTGGAATTCTTTTTCTGTTATTTTTTTTCCATGCAATGTATACTCTGGTGAGTTTATCATTCTCCCAGAGCTGAATGCACTGGTTACAATAGTTTTCATTTAGATACCTCCTGAATAGCAGAGGACGATTTGTTCCATGTGTTCGTAGGTGTTAGATTCAGTGGATAGGACGTGTAAGTGTCCTGTTGCTGAAGCTACACCTAAGATATATGCTAATATGCAAATACAAGTTAACACTATTATAATCCCGACTAATGGTTTGTTGGTCAACCAAAAGTCTAATACTTCATCTTTCCAGGTCCATTCTCTGTGGAGTGGATGGACTGGTTTCTTTTTTCTAAAATTCATGGGGCAACCTCCTTGATTTTTTGGAATCTTTTCACTATTTTCAGCATGTCAGTTTCATGTGGATCTGACACGAATATGATGTCAGCTTCAAATGTACCTGTGGCTTCTACTTCAACATTTACCCTTTGCCTGAATAGTTGTTCCAAAATTACTCCAATCTCTTTTCTGTAGACCACCCAGCTATTGTGTTCTTTATTATCATAGCCTTTCCTGGTGGTGGGTACTATAATGAAGTACCCTTTTTTCATGAGAGTGCTTTTAATCTTTTCACTAGCTTCATGACTCCATAAAGCATAGTGAGGTTGAATAAATTTATCCTCAATGGTAAGGTATGGTCTGCTCATATTACCACCTCAAGAAAATTCGGCTCTACTATGAGTCTTTGGATGATTTTATGACTTGTTGGAGAGTCAATATAGGATTCCATTTTGTCATAAACTCTTCTTTGTTCCTCATCAGTTAGGCAGTCCATGAAACTATAGAATTTGAATTTAGCTTCAAATTCTTTTACTGTTCCTTTGGCTTCAGCTTTTTTCTTTTCGATTGTCCAAAAGACATCGAAAGATTTTTCATCAAGTTCTTCAAGTAACCTGATGTCATGTAAGCTGCATTTCTCTATAGGTAAAATCTCAAAATTACGTGGTAGAATATCATAAAATCCTGTTCTACCCATATCTTCTGCCATTTTAGCTTGGAGTTTTTCCCTTTTGTGTGTTATCCCTGTGTAAATTGTTTGTAATGTTGGGACACGCATGTTTTCAAAATTAGTTCTGTAGGTGTTCATACTTCCACCTCTGAGAATTTGCGTGGGCGGAAGTTTTCTTCATCAAACAATTCCCTAATTGCAGATTCAAATTCTCTGCAATTTCTTTCGCCCGTGAATTGTAATTTAATACAATCGTGGCGAATAAAACCCGGCCTATAACATTTGATTATAGGCATTGTGGAGTCTTGTTCTCCACCTGAATATAGGTTGTATCTGTATTGGCCGTGTCTTTCACGATCATCTTTGATACTTTTAATAAGTTCTTCAACAGTTACTTCTGGGTACACTTCCCTTGTTTCGTAACTATCTGTGGTTCCAAATGTGGCACGTACTGTGATGTTATTCATTCGATAACACCACCTATTCTTTTTACTTGTAGCATGTATGATGCTTCCGCTAAGCGGTAGATCTCATCCATACTCAATTGTTTACATGCTTCCTGGAAGCATGGGAACCTTTGTGGTTCCTTCTCTTGAATCTCTTTTGACATTTTTATCCTCTCTGGATTTTTTGAAGAAATATTTTTTTTCAAGGTGGCCGCCTTGAAAAATGTTCTTCTTGTTTATTACATATGATTTAATTAGTATATAAATGTTTCTACCTATTATGTGGAAAATATTATATATACATTGTGTATATAATTATATATAACGAAAAACAAAATAGGTGGTATGAAAGTGTTTGAATATGAATCAAAAATCTCTATTGCTAGACCAAATAGCCTATCAGGACGAACCACCATTCCCAAAGAAGTTATGAAATTCTTAGGTGTTGAAATTGGTGATTCAGTAAATTGGATAGTCGAATACACAGATGGAGAAACAACAATAAAAGTCAAAAAAGCAGAATAATATTTTTTAATATTTTTTAAAATAATTAGCCACAAATCATTTATAGCATTCGCTAGGACATTAGAACTTCGCTTTCCATCAGCGACTATACATAAAAAGTTTATATAGCATTTTAACCAAATATTACAATAGGTTACAAATGACATACATCCTCTCTGGTGTACTGTTTTTTTTATGTAACCGAACAAGGTGAGGGAATGGCCGTTCCCTACGACCCTTGTTTTTTGTTACAATGTAGTACAAATATTATTTTTGTAAAGAATATTATATATTTTTTGTCAATGCCATTATGCATTAACTGTTATTGTTCTTGTTGTTTATTATATTAGTGTTATTATATATTTAAATGTTTTTATGGACTTTAATTAAACATTATTCAGTTTTTAAACAGATTTAATATTTAACTGTTTAAGGCTAAAATCAAAAACACATGGGGTTTATTTTTCAGTGTTCAAAAATAAAATACAAAAAATAGTAAACTGTATAAAAAAAATATAATGGGAAAAACTACCCCATACTCTTTTCAATTTTCAAAGTATCAATATACTCTTCATTATCCGGATGCTCCACAAAACTATGCACCGCACCTTTATTCTCCTCAACAATCTTTTTAACATCATCCATCGTAATATAAAAGAATTCCTTACGCATATTAACTTTATTAACACGCTGCTTATCAAAACGATTATGTAAACTAGACTCTAAATCATAAGCATTCTTACTGAAGATAAACACATGACTGTCAAATCTGAAAGGTACACTAGCTGAAGACAATTCACGTATACGGTCCTCAGGGTTATCTCTCCGGGTTACACCTATCTTGAAAATACCCTCACCAAAGGATCCAACATTTGATATGATGTAAACATAACCTGCTCCAGGTTTTTCTTTATACTCATTGATTTTTTCAATCTCTTCATTATTCTTTTCTAATGCAGCTTGTAACTTTGCGATTTCTGCTTCAAGTTTTGCTTTTTCTTCATCATGTGCCCTGGTTAATTGTTGTTTAGCTTCTTCAATTTCATTAGTGATTTTACTGTTTTCTTTATCGAATTTCTTTTTCTCACGTTCTAATTCTTTTTGAAGTTTCCTTTCTTCCCTTTCTCTTTCTCTTGCTTCCTGTAATTCTTCTTTCTCTTCTTGTTTTTTAACTTCATATTCATAAGCAAGATGCATTTCATCCAATTTCAAATTCAGATAACCTTGAGTTATGCGTACGTATTCTCTTTCATATAATCTGTTTAGCTGTTCAAATGATTTTTCGATTCTTTTTTGACTGGATTCTAAATTAGAATGTTTTACTTTATTAATAATTACTTCTGTTTCATTGTTAAAACTACGTAGAATCTGTTTGATATTTGCATTTGTCATTGCACTTCCTTTTCTTGCGTTACCATCAACAGTTATAGTTTTAGTTGCTATTGCGGCAGTTTTATCTTTAATCATTTGTTTTTGTTGTTTTCTTACTGCATCTAATCTTTCTTTGTAAGCTGTTGAATTTATGAATTTATATTTTGGTTCATAAAGACCATACTCTAGCATTTCCACATCATCACGGGCCAGTTGTAAGTCTTCGGAGAGTTTTGCCAATTCCTGTTTGACTCCATCCAATCTGTCTTGATTGAATTTTAATTCACTGTTCAGTTGTGCTTCTTTTTCTTCTGTCAACTTTAGGTATTTATCATCTAATTCAGATAACTCTTGTTTCTTTGTTTCCAGTTTTTCATCAAGTTCTTGTCTTCTTTCTTCTTCCAATCTGATTAATTGTTCATCAATGTTATCTAGTTCCGCTTGTTTTCCAGCTAGTTTTTCATCCATTTCTTTGGTCTTTTCAACTTCAAGTTTATTTAATTCTTCTTTTTTATCTTGTTCCATCTGTGATAGTTTAGTGTTTATATTCTCAAGTTCTGCTTGTTTAGCTTCGATTTCTTTTTCAATTTCCTCTGAAGGTTTATTCACTTTTTTGTTTAACAGGTATGCTCCAACTAATATTAATGGTAATCCTATTAGTGATCCATAGATTGTGATAGTTAACAGTACACCTATGACTATTATGATAACTTCTTTATTCATCTAAAACATCTCCATTTGGTAATATGTTGGTAAAATGTTATAGATAATATTTATTATTTTTTGTATGGGTAATTTAAAGACGGCTTAAATCTGATATATAGGGATTAAGTTTAAAAGCAATATTCTCGTCAGTGTCATCTATCTCATAAACTAAACAACGATTGTTGACTATACAATCATTTTTGTAACATTTTATTTCATCTAAATAGTTAGTAATATTTTTATGATGTTGATAACAGTTATCGGCCAGTAAATATAATCCTAATAGTTTTATCATATCTTCATCATAGAAGTATGCTAACACTCTTCCCAGGTTATGATTTTCTAAATATGCCTGTTTTTCAAGTATGTCAAATCCAATTAAGGTAACGTAATCTAATAGTTCTTGTAATCTAAATTCAAATTCAACTACTGTATTTTTGGATAATGCTCTTCCTTTGAGAGCATCTATTTCTTTTAGTATATTATCAACTGTTGTTGCATCGTTTTTATATGTGTATTCATTATCTTTTTGAAGAATAATATACTCTGGAATGTCACTCATCTTTCATCACTTCCCATTGATTATTATTTTTTTACTTTGTCGACAATGTTTTCAATGCCTAAGTCTCCCAATATTTTTTCAATGCTATCTACTCTATCATTTACTGTATTAACTTCATTAGTTTTACTTTCTAATTCCTGTTCCAGTACTGCAATTTTCTCTTCCATTTCTCGACGTACTTCACTAGTATAAACTTTCGTTTCAGTATTCTCTAAACTTAAATCTTCTAAAGCAGACATATATGCCTCTTTAATATCCTCTAAACTAATTTCAATATAACTTCCATCTGTCTTTAATGGGGAAGTATGGCCTTCAAGAATAGCACATATACGTAAGTTACCACAGTTTTTAGCAATCATACTGCTAAAGAATTTGCGACAACTATGAGCATGGAATTTAGGAATTTTAGCAATCATCTTATCCCTATCTTCAATACTTAACTCGCCATTCATTATTTTTTCATCAATCAATGAAATATGATGATTTTTTAACTTAATATTTTTCTTATAGAATGTATCCGAAACAGACTCTTGAGTTAAATTCCTTTTGAAAAAAGCTTTTTGAGAACCAAATACTGCATCATTTTTAGAAGGAGTTAAATTTAATCCTAACTGATTATTTTTATAAGGATAATATTCATTTTTTAATTTTCTTAAATGTTGTAGAATTAAGTTGCTGCTTTCCGGATCATTAAAAGTTTGACATTCAATATTAAATCTCCTTGTTTTATTGGGGTGAAATCTGTAATATCCTATCATATCTGTAGGTGCATTGTCGATGAAATCTTCAACATCTACGAAATTATGGTAATCTGAAGTGGCATTCATGAAATCTCCAATTGTAAGGCTGAGTGCATCACTGATTCTCATTCCCGAACTCATTAGGAATTTGATTAATGCAGCGTACATCAATGACCCATCGTTTATTACAAATTTGAAATCTTCTTTAGATAACAATGTCCATTTTGGAGGGGTTCTATCAAATTTTTCAATAGTGGGTAGTTTTACATCATAAAAGGTTAGTACTGCTAATATTTGTGTTAGATAATTGTTGATGGTATTTGTTTTTACATTGGTTGCTTTGCAGTAATCTATGAATTTGTTGATGTATATATTGGCATATGAATTGGGACTGTTTACATCGAATTTTATGATTTGTTTTTCAATGATTTGATTACCTTGTTCATCTGTGCCTTGGGAGATGGTTTTTTCTATTATTCTATCTTGTTGTGATTTGCAGTTATGTATTATTGTTTCTAATTGTTCTTGATTTGCTTTGTAGAATTTGATTAATGCGGATTTGTAATGTTGCTTCGTTTTTGCGGATATGTTTGGTTTGCTTCTTAGGAAGTTTAGGAATAGTTTGTCTTCTGTGATGGTATATGCTTTCATAAAAAAATCACCTATAACTTTATTTGTTATAGGTGATTAATATATTTTTGTTAAAATCTGATTTACTTATGATTTAATCATGGTTTATGTTATATGTACAAATGATTTTAACAAGGATTTATTATTATGTTGTTTTAGTTTATGGTAAAGTGAGAGTATTTCACTTTTTGTGAACAGATTATAACATTGTTATATGAGGTCTCTATAAAAAAAGTTGTTGAATCTTATTATCAAGTACCCGTTGATAATAAGACAAACAACCACAAAACACAAATAAAACTCTAGTCTGTTTATAATAATTATTATGTATGTTCTATGTAATAAATGTTTAAAAAAAATAATGCCAGGAAAAAAATATCCCTGGCATATCAAACGAGGCGAAAAAAACATATTTTCCAAAATAACATAAAAAAAACTCCCTATCAACAACCAAAAAGAAAATATCAAGACAATATGGTATAACGTGACGTGATTAGCAGTAAAAATACCACCATCAATATATTCTCTTTTGACTATTATTCAAAATTTAACGATTGTATGTTCAAAATTTATTTTTTTTTACATCAGCTCGTTTCATGTTTTCCACTACTTTAAACTGATGGTGCTATCATCTACTTTCTTTTGGTGCATCATCTAGGAAAAAAATATAAAGTTATTGGACATAGTCCTCATGAATCTTTTCAGATTCATCAGTTATGTCATGAGCATGACGAAGCTTGTTGATGGCTATTTGTTTATCAAGTACTTCATCAGTGAGCCCTTCTTTTTCGTAGAGTTCATCTACTTCCTGTTGTTTCCTTGCTAAATGTTCTTTCATATTTTATCCCCTTGTTATGATACATATGCTTTTCTGACTGATACCATTGATGTAAGATTGCTGTGTGGATTGGCTTCTTGATTCAATATAACCACAGTATCCTCCACCGCAACTATCACCTAAACTGTTTAGTATTTTCATTGGGTTAGAATTGCTTGTTAAAGGTACTTCATAATGGCCCCATTGGTTACGGTATAATAAGTGACAGAATACTGCTCCGTTTTCATAGTATTTCTGTAGGCCTTGGAATCCTACTTCACTGAAGTTTTTCCAGGTCATCTTCAAGTTATATCCATACTTACGATTGAACCATGCAAGGCCAGTTTCTAGGCCAGAATGTCCTGTGCCTGAAGTGGTAGTACCACATATTCCTGCTAATTCCATTTCAGATAACTCAATACCAGTCAAACGGTAAATGGCTTGCATTAAACTATGAGGTCCGCAAGTATAACCCGTTCTCTGGCCTAACTTGCCTGCTCCTTGACTTGTAAGGTAAGGATATAATTTTGTTGGAGTTGGTGTAGGAGTTGGTTTTGGAGCCTCATTAACTTTAATCGTATTCGTGACACTTGAAGGTAAGTGAGTATCATCACCTAAGTATTCTGCTTTAACTTGATAAGTTCCAGGGTTCAAGTTAATATTTAACTTGTATAGTCCTTGACTGTCAGGAGTTTTATCATAAGGTACACCATTAATTGTAATTCTAACAGTTCCTGATACACGGCCTGCATCATCATAGACTGCACATTGATATTTTGACCCATCTTTGTAGGTCATGTTGAGGTCTGTTCCTTCCATCTTTGTAGCTTTTTTAGGTGCTTTATCTATATGGATTGTATTCTCTAATGCTATGTTATGACACTTTGTAATTATTTTATAATCTCCTTGTTGGAGATTGATTGGAAGTGAGGCAATTCCTTTATTATCAGTTGTTCTTTCATAATTTATGCCATTAACATTAAAGGTTATTTTGACACCAGACACTGCATACCCATTTGCACTTTCAGCTACAGCAGTGAACTTAGAACCATCACCTACTGTCATAGTCAAGTCTGATGTTTTGATGATTGGACATACTGTTACTTTCAGGAATGTTCTGGTGTAATGGTATTCTGGATCATCAAATACAACATGCGTATCATAACCACCAACAGGCAAGTTAATATTTAACCTGGCAATACCATCCTCATCAGTTTTACGATAATATGTTTCACTATGTATTTCAATTTCTACTTCTTTACCCGCAATAGGTGAGTTATTATCATCATACAAAGCAATTGATAAAGGTGTTGAATCGCCGATAGTTTTTGTGAAATCTTCAGCAATTAATTTAACTCCTTTTCGTGTCAAGTATTTTTTGATTCTATCTAATAAACTCAAGTTTTACACCTCCATATAATCATTCATATGTTATCCATGTTACAGTTCCGTAGAAAAGATGGTCATCAGAACCATCACTCCAAACCTGAACTTCATTACTCGTAATATTAACTCTTACTCTTAAATGATACCCAAACAAGTTAGGACAATAAATATTTTTCACCTGTGAATTTAAAGCAGCAGGACGGTATCCTTCCGGAATTGAGAATATAGGTATCCATCCTTCACGGCCATCTACCCATCCGTCACCGTCCCAATCTTCAATTGTGAGTTGAACTGTACCATTCCTTTTTGCAAGCATAAATTTTGAATGTAGTTGATGTGTAGATACATCTGTCAATGCATCGATTTTTTCATTCAATACATATCCTTGATGAGCAGCTAAAGATTCCCCATCACTATATGAGTCATGTGTTAAATCATCAATACATTTATTATGCCCGTATAATGTCTTTGAACCTCTACCATAAGTAGTACTGCTACTTGAATGGCTTGTTGGTGTCATTCTACGATTTAATAAACTTGACTCCAATACAAACTGGTCTCCAGCTACACCATTTAGGGTGGTAGCATTGATAGTGATTGATTCACCAGTATTGGTTAATATTTGAGTTAATTCATCATGGTCTACATAATTCTCATCTAAACTATCTAACTGGTCACGCAATTCTTGTATTTCAGTTTCATCTACAACAACAATGCTTTTGATTTTGTCTCCGTCTTCATCATAGACAATTACTTCAGCTCCGATTATTTTTTCATCTGCACTGTAATTGTAAACTTTTGTTTTAATTTGCACCATAAAAAATAACGCTCCTTATGCTTTGTATTCAATGTAATATGGTTCGATATCAACCTGTTTCAATAAGTTACTACGTGTCGCATACCATCCAATAGCTATTCCATTGTCATCGATGTCTGGAGTATATATGACTTCGATTGTGTCATTTATATTCAATATGCTTGATTCATTATTGGTGTTGACAATTGGGAATACTATCTCATGAGTATTGAAATCAATAGTGTAATCGATGTCTTGAGCTAATTCTTTTCCATTGTAATATAGATGTCTTATAGGGTCAACAGGTGTAGTACGTAAACTTATTCTTCTTGTTTCAACATTTTCTTCACTAACAATTAATGTTTCTTTAAAGTAATCCAAGATTAAACCTTCCTCATTCAAATCACCATCTGTTGTTGCTTTGTTAGTGTTACGTACACCAATTTCAGTATTGGTGATATGCTGTAAGAATAGTGGATTATATTTAATAGTGATTGTTCCACGTATAAGATTGCTCAATGCGTGATTACGGAATGTTAAAATATCAGTGTCATAATCTACAGTGAAATCATACCATTCACTAAGGCTTTTGTTTTTAACACCTGTGGCTGTTGGCTGAAGATTAACATCAATCAATGGATAGGCTGGACTAGAAACAAATTCTAATTCAGTAAAAAAACTTAATACATAAACTTGATGCTGTTTCAATATATCAATTACTTCAGGATTATCACGAATATACTGAGTTAAGTTTTGTGAAGATTCAATTGCTTCTTTATCAAGCTCTTCAATCCATACATAATTGACAAGGTCATCTGCTTCAATGATTTGAAATGCTTCTCGAACTTCCTTGTTAGATATGATTTCTGCTTCACAACTAACAGTAGGATCCATAGACCATGGGGAGTATATCCTACCCCACACATCAGCGGATAATATACCCTCCGCTTTTGGTAGATAATAATGTGACCTGGCATACATTGTAGGTGCTGCTGTTGTTGTTAATATTGCAGTGATATTATCAATGATTGGTGTTGCATTGGTTGTTGTTTTGAGCTTTGCACGTATGAATGTTGTTTGAGCAGGTGTAGCAAAGTCTACAATATGGCTGTCTCCTACAGTGGTCCAATTGACACCATCATTACTGACTTGATACACAATTGTAGTAGAGGAATCTGCTATTGTATCATCACAGTTCAATTCTATTCGTGTTACTGGATTAGATAATATTGGTTTCAAATATAAGTAATAATCTGTATTTTGTTTATAAACTTGAGTTATTTCACGGATATTACATTGGAAAGCAAAGTCCTGTGGAGCATATTGGCCCCAATGGTAGTCTACTTCAGCATCATCTTTTCCGTATCGTATCCAATTGTACCCGCTGTTCCAGCTGTAAAATGCGTTACCATCCTCATAAACATCCGCATGACAATGTTTATTCCAACCACCAACCCAATAACAGTTTGTATGATGTGACAATGGAGATAATAATGTTATCGCATATGTTTCTCCTTCTTCCACTTCTGGAGGATTATCAAATGTTATCGTTGTTACGCCAGGGTTTGTATTTGTAAATATCACATCTTTTGATGCGAGGTGAGGCCATTCATGAGTACCTGCAGGAACATATACTCCATCTTCTAATTTTGTTTTTCTTATGTCAACTCGCAATGGCATTCCAGTATTGTTTGTCCCCTGTAAGTTTAGCACTATAGATTCTAGTTTTCCACTATGCAATGCTTTGAATGTTTGAGCACGGCATATGCCAGGGATTTCTCCATTGAATTTGTTTTCTAGCCAGTTCGGTCTGGTTTCGTAGTGTCTGTTCTTGTCAAAACCAATGTACCAAAATTCATTACATGTCATGTCATCGCTGATAATGTCTCCTGTTTCAGGGTCTCGTATTGTCCATGGACTATAATTTCTTGTATCACGATGCACTGTGCTTGTATCAGTGAGCGGTACAACACATTGTTTGACAATGCTTTTGTTATTACTCTCATCTGTTTGAACAAATTGTCTAATGTATGCAGTAGTTTTATTGTTATCAATTAATGATAAATCTGAGAAGTCTACGAATACTCTTTTTTCCCTGTTGTTATCGAATTCTAAATGTTCCCCGTTTACAATACAACCATACGAATTAGCCGTGTCTATACTGTCTTGTAATATGAATCTTTTACGCACAGCAGGGGGCGTCAAGTATTCTATTTTCCTTGCAAGTTGGAGTAAGTATTCATCATTACAACCAAATATTTCAAGTAATTCTTGAGTTACATATTTCTGTTCGCCGAAACTTTCCATCTGCGGATTATTATATATAGGAGGGCAATCAGTCATTTCATATCACCTTTATTTGTTTTGCACTATAATTGTCATTTCATTAATATTACTAATCGTATTATCCATTGTAGTTCTAATATAAAGATTCTTAGAAGTTACATCATGATAATACGCACCATTTCTTGTTAATAACTCTGATAATTCATTCACTCTCACATACCCGTTTCCAGTGTTCTTTTCAAACACACTACTGATTGTATTAGGTTCATAAGTGTATAATATACATTCCCCAACTGTTGATGCTTGCCATTGACTGCGAATAGTCCCGGTGGTGAATTCAAGATTATATTCTAACTCAATAGTTGTTGTATCATTTCCAATCAGATCATCAGTGACGGGTTCATAAATATCATGAGTAATGAGAATATTATCTGCTGTAAGTATTCCAATTTCACTTGTACCTAAAAGTTCTCTCGCTTCAAATTTAGCTGAGAGAATTAATTTTTTCGTATTCACATCTACACGTGAATTACATTGTTTAACAAGCGTTTGTTTAGACAGTTTCGTGTCCTTTTTAGTTGGACGTGCAGTTCCTTTTCCTACAGCAATATACTGTATTGTCTGCAATTTGTTATTTATCAATGAGTTCATCAAAAATGATTCACCTAAAAGTGTTATCATTCTAACATCACCTCGTTTCTCACATTATTAATTATTAAACTTAAACTGGTATGTGCTTCGATTTGATTAACATAAGTTCTATTATCCTCTTCTAAATCAAGGTGTATTGTTTTTGTTAATGGCATTTTCTTTTGCAATCTTTTTTGTAGGTTTGCAGTATTTTCAACTTTTATGTTGGAAGGGATCTGGTCACTTGGGAATTTGAGGTCATAATCGTTGGGTGTCCAGTTGAACTTTGTTCTCATGTATTTACATTTTTTCATATGTTCTCGCCTCTTGTTTTATGATGCAATGGTTTTTCACAAGGTAGCAGCATTTGGTGTCATCTTTTTCGCAGTGTCCTTCATTGGGACAGCCGGAGTGTTTGTTTATTATGTTGGGTTTCATGGTTCTTTTTTCACCTCAATGTTTTTTTCAACTATTAGTTGATAAAATCAGATAATCTTTTATTCGTTGAATAACATCCTGTGGAGTATGCTCATCAAATTTATGTTCCATTTTTGCCTTTGATGGTATTTTGAACAAATCCCAGTTGTCTATATGGTAGTGGTTAGTGATTTGTCCTGTTGGTAATATTGCTACAACGATGAACCATTCTCCATCGAAGCATAATTCTCCATTGTTGTGTCTTTTGGATTTGTATACTTCGATTTCTTTGTGTTTGTGTAATTCGTTGAATGCTATTGCATTGTATAGCATTCTAAATTCATATAGTTCTTGAATTAATTCATTAGACATAGTGTTGACCTCACTGTTTTATGGAGTGTTTTTTCAAGTGTATGTTACGTAGGTTCTTACAAGAAACCTCCGTAGTTTATGACTGCCTTGCATATGATATTGGAACACTTGCAAAACATAATGATATTTGGGGTTCATCAAGTTATGGTACAATTACAAGAGAAAATGAATACAGTATAATCAGTAGAACACAAACAGAGAATACTGCAAGTATTCCATTGGATTTTACTGGGGACAACATCATTATTGAGTTTGATTACTACAAAGTTGATGGTGGAAACGATAATATTCTCCTATTCAGAAATGGTAGTACAAATGTTGGGGGATTAACAAATACTCAATTAAATGGGGGTATAAGTAGGTGGAATCACATACAATTAATCCTTGACAATATAAACAATACATTAACTGCTAACAACACAACTACCCAAAATACAATGACAAGAACATTAAACAATGTAGCAAATCAATACAGATGGACATTGTATGGTACAACAACAGAGTTACGATTTAAGAACTTCAAATTATACTCTGCTTAATCATAGTACATTTCCCATTCATCGACATATATTACATCGTTTTCTGCTAATGGGTTTGATGAATAGGATTGTAAACGAACCCATACACTAACGGCTTCTGATGGAACAGTAACTGTTAATTCTTTCATTGTTTCATCATAAATAACCATACTATCTAATGTTAGCCATTGAGAGCCATCATTATAGTATACTGCAAGAGTTACTGGTTTTTCAGAATCGACTTTAAGTCTTGTAGTGAATGTTTCACCAATTACATCGGATAATATGCTTCCACGAAGCCCAAGATACCTATATGAGTTATTGTATACCCATTTCACACGATTATCTTCAAGGACTGCATTAGATTGATACCAATCATTTATTGTTCCAGTTTGTACTCTGAAACAGTCATAACAAACGAATGTTTCTTGTAAGAGCATACCATAACTGACAATGACATCAACCTGCCCAACAGCAGTACCAGTATACGTGATATCCACTTCACCATTACTATCAGTCACATCGCTGCCACTACTTATAACAGTAGAACCATGCTTCAACTGATAAGATAAAGTCTTATCAGGAATACCATAACCATCAACATCACCTAACTTCGCAGTAACAGTAGTAGACTCACCAGACTTAATAATCTGTTTCGTGGAAGTAATTCCCAGTCCAACAGTACTTCTTATCAAGTTTGATGGGTAACTTTTCGCTTCATATAAAGAACGTGTATTATCTGGAATATAAAATAGTGCTGAAGACGGTAAATAAGTAGCCCAACCACCATACCCATCATCATATGTAATAATATTATTACTAGTAGTCCATTTGAGTATTATCTCCTCAAGGTCATTACAACCCTCAAAACAAGACTCTCCTAAACTCGTAACCGTTGAAGGTATAGTTAGTGATGTTATAGGACAATTATAGAAAGCAGTCTCAAGAGTTGTAAGGCCCTCGTTGAGTGTTACGGATGTTAAACTAGTACACCTATCAAAACCCCCCTCCTTAATAATAGTCACACTTGAAGGAATAATAATTGAAGTTAAACTTGTACATCCACCAAAACAGCTCATTCCTATACTTGTAACTCCATTGGAAAGTGTTACACTAGTTAAACCAGTACAATCAGCGAAACATCCATCTTTAAGAGTTGTTACACTTGAAGGAATAGTAATTGAAGTTAAACCGGTGCATCCATAAAAACAACCTAATCCAATAGTTGTTACACCTGAAGGGATCTCCACTGATTTTAAACAGGTACAATCCATGAAAGAATAATCCCCCAATTCTGTTATAGTTGCCCTCATAAACTTCACAGTATGGTTAGTTACACCATCAGTATAAGTATGACTCACACCAGTATTGTTATGACTTTCAATTGTACCATCACCCCAGTCAATGAGGTTGCTTCCCGTACCAACGATATTCAAGTCAGGTAAACTAATGCTTTGACAGGTTACAACAGCTCCAATACAATCAGAATCCACAGTAACATTAAATGTACCAGTTTCAGAAGCAATCCAACTATTATCCGGAGCTTCCCAAACAAGTTTAAAAGTATGACTACCAATGTCAGGAGTATAAGATAATGTTTCGCCCGCAGTTACACTAGCAACAACAGTATTTCCTTCTTTTAATTTAATTGTACCTACAGTAATTGGATTATCATAATAATCCTCTAATGAATATACTACATTTAAATCATCACCCCAGTCTAAAGTAGAATCCATAGTAGCGGATAATGATGTTGGCATTGCACTAGCAGTTACACTAAAATCTTCTGAAATACCATCGCAATAATCATCACTTTCTTCAACGCTACATTGGAAAGTATGTTCTCCAGTTGTGCTTACGAGGTATTCTAATTCAAACTCCCCGTCTTCATCAGTAATGCTAGTATCTACAACTTCGCCTCCAGTTATTAAGTGGACGGTTTCATCTTCAACTGGTTCAGATGGAGTAGATTCAGTTAATAAAGTACCAGTTACAGTTATATTACTATGAGCATACATGTTATCACTAATTTCATCTAAATCAAAAGTAAGTTTTGGTTTGCATAATAAGTTAACACCATCAACCACTAATCCAGTATTCATACGAATATAGACCGGATTATTTGTAACATTCTTATTGATGAACCCGACATTGTCTTGCATGGTACAACATCGATATTTCAATGCTACATTCTTCAAATACAAATTGCATCCTTGAAGTATACGGAAGAAATCAATAGATGTATCATTTCGTATAATTGCATCATTACAACTGATTATGCTTGTACTGGTGCTAATCACTTGCTCACTATTGATAGTGAATTCTCCTTCACATAATACTATAACATTCCTTGAACCTTCAACACAGGATAATGCTCGAGGTAAAGTCTTGAAAGGATTCAGTTGACTACCATCACCGGTAACATCACTACCCTCCAAAGAGACATACCAATCTGCAGTATTACAATCTTTCAAAGTTATTAGGAAATCATCACTAACTAAAGTTTCAATGATGCTTTCGGATTCCGCTTCAAAACGGAATACTAATGTGCTAGCTTCCACATCAGTAGTGTCGAAGGTATAATCATTATTTGGGTCAATACCGGATTTGATTAGAACATCATCAAGGTAAACATTAATCAGATAGTCGCTTGTTTTTTTCTCACCGAACATGTCCATGAATGTAAAAGTGAAATTTATCATCTGGCCTACAACTGGTGTTGGATTATCTAATTCAACAAAGAAGAATAATCCTTCACTACTGTAACAGCCCATGCTGTCTTTATGTTCCCAAGGTTCCGGTTCCCAATCGTCACCGCCATGTAGTTTTTGGCTGTACATTTTGCAGAGGTATTTTTCTCTGTTGGTGAATTCTATTTCCTCCAATGGGATACCAAATAGCTTCCATATCTCTAATACTGGAAGTGGTGTGTCATTGAGGTGACTGATATAGAATAATAATCTGTTCATGTAGTGATAATCGTCTTCAGTGAAGCGGTTGTTGAATGGTGGTTCTGTATCTGCTAGATTGGTATTATTTTTATAGGTGTATGTTTTCCTGGGCATGTCATATAGTAATCCGAAGTCATCCAGGCTTAAGTCATGATCATATTCATCATCTTGATAAGTGTCATTTTCTGGGAACCCTTTTGCTAATGTGTATTCTTCCCAAGTCTCAACAGAAATAAGAAATTTATCATCAGGTATTACATTTACTGAAGTGTCCTCATAAGAATAAACAAAGGTGCTAACATTATCTTCATAATTATATGATTCACAGTATATCACTTCATCATTTTTATAGCAAGTAACCGTTTTCAACAATGGAACATTTGCAATAAAATTAATAATATAATCATATTCATCTTCCTGCTCTTTCCAAACAAGCACTGTCTTTTCCAATTTACTTGCTAAATAAGTAATGAAAATATTATTAGAAATATCCTGTAACCTATTATTAAAAACCTTTTTCGTTTTAGTGAAATTACTATCACTTTTCTTAGACAAGAAAAAAGGATATTTCTCCATAAAGTATTCTAAACTTTTATACATAATGAACCTACTCCATAACAATTTCAAGATTACCTACAGTAACTTTCTCTTCATCCAAAATACTAACGGGTTCAGCTGGAGAACCAAAACCAATATTTTTTAACTGAGGAATTTCCTTATCAAGATAAACACTTAACTTATGTGGAATGAAATCTTCACCTAAACTCATATCATCAACAAATTGCAGAATAGCTGTTTTTATTTTAGAAGCAATATCTTCTTTTTCTTCTGAAGAATAAGGGTTTATCATATCTATATCAACATTACATTCCACAGAAATATCAACAGCTTTTAAAATAGGAGCCATTAAAACAATATCATCATCAAGCTGAATTACATCTCTCCTTAAATCTTCATAAATTCTATTTAGTGTATATGAATCTCCAGGGTCAACAACAATTTTTATAGTACCTGATTGATCCCAATTTGGGATTAATCTGTAGCCGTCGACACCTTCAACATTTGCGAAATAATTAACATAAGCTTGTTGATGTCCTTTCAAATGAATTTCAATCCAATGTTTTATTAATTCTCTGTATTCATCATCAGTATAAGCATCATAACCGCCAGCTGCACTTGCTTGATTAGTAACTGCTACAGTAACATGAATATTCTCCAATCTGGAAATGATTCTTGTCAAAGAGTTAGCAACTACTCTGCTTCCACGTCCAGCATTAACAGCATAAGCTTGAACTTTACATTCTGTTGTGCCTTCTGCAAAGTATAAATCTTCAACTGTTTCAAAGACAATTCCCTGAGTATTTGCCACTTGTACACCAGCAGGTTCTGTAACATCTTCAAGTAGACTTCTTGCTAATGTGAATGTTAACTCGACACCAGCTCTTGTTGCTGGAGGTCTTGGACAGAAAATTAATTTACCTAACGCATCTAAATCAGTACCTGTTGCTCCGGTAACTAGACCACCAGATTTTGAAGTCAACTCCAATTTAGAAGATAAATAAACTTGATCTATAAACTCAAATATTTCTGCAAGACGTTCAGCATTCAAACTGGAATCCATCACAAACCAGTTACTGATGTCATCACGATTTTCAATATATTCTTCAAAATTATCATCATAACTTATTAGTCCATATTGAACTCCGTCTGCAAGTTTCTTTTTGAAGATCTCTTTATAATGTTCATTGGTGGTTTTTTCAAAATCATAGTTAGTCATAAGTCAACACTTCCATTAATTATTTCATCATTAATACTTGTAATATTGAAGAACACTGTGTATTTGTAACTGTTTTTGTCAGGATTGTTTGTGACTATAATCTCGTTTACTCTTTTGATTCTTCTCATTTCACTTAAAACGATTTCGCAAAAATAACCAATTTTCTTTTGCACAGTGATTGTTTTCTTTGCTTTAAGTAATTCATGTATCCTACACCCAAAGCCAGGATAATATAATGGATTTTTCAATTCTTCGTATCTTGTCATGATTGCAATGTTAATTGCATTTCTTAAGCTTTCCGTTCCTGATAGTATTTTGAAATCTCCGTTCTCGAATTGTAAATCCCATTTGTTGTTCCATTCGTCGGGCAGTACTTCAACATCCATGTGCAATGTTTTGTTGAAACGGTAATCATCAGATTCATAATCTATTGGCAGCATTTTATTTTTTCCTCCTATAGTAATTCTTGAATGAATTCATAACCATCATAACCTAATATTTTATGGTCTCGTCTTACCTGCGAACCTGCCCAAACATAGATCTCCTGGAAGTTTTTATCTAATGCCTCTTCCATGGATTCTTTGATTAATCTCCAATATTTAATAGCATCGTTTTCATATTGTACAAAACCACCGAAATAATGGAGTCTGTCTTCTGTGAATCCTAGTTCCTGGCCTAGAGTGTAAACTTCTTCGTGATGTGAGCTTTCCCATATTACCCAATCATAATCCTCTAGTTGCAATACATCTAGTTTATTAGGTGAATAAGCGTCTTTTAAGTAGTTAACTTCTCTCATCATTTTAGGTACACGGTCAACATCAGTAACACTCGGAGGGAAGAACAACGCCATATACAAACCTTTATCGTATCTTTGGCTTTTAACAACTTCACGTAACTTATCAGAATACTGCACCAATTGTTGGTTCAGCCATTGCATCATAGTTCTGTTATAACCTTTTTCATGTGAAGTATCATATTCGGGTAATGCATGACCTGTTTCTTCCAGGTATTTCTGTTTAGTTGAATCATCATAAAAACAAGGTGGTTGCTGAGGTTTATCATTTTCATTCCACCACCACCAACATTCCCCATTCTGGAGAATAGGCTGTAAACCATTGCTGACAACAATATCCAAGCAGGCCTGACTAACACTTTGCATAAATGGAGCAACTTCATGATGACATGGACTGTAAAAGAAAGTTGAAGGTACCCAACCAGTTAAAGCATAATTGCCGTTAACATCTCTTTGCCTCCAATCTGTTGGACATTGCAGGTTCTCCATTGAGACAGATATAACAAGATTTGGACAATCATTTCTTAATAACTCTCTACTATAACAATCCAACCATGCAATGAAAGCTTTGTTTAATGGTACATTCTTATTCAATACCATTTTCTCTGTTCGAGTATGGTTGAAAACAGTAGCATTGATTGTATCTCCTGGAGTACCTGATTTCTCATAGAAATGTGAAGCTCCAACATATAGATCCAACCATTCAACATATCCTAACTTTCTCATTTCCCTGCAAACACGGTAAGGATTTAAGTTATAAAAATCATCATAACCTTCACAAAGCCTGTAAGGATGAGGTTCCAAATCAATATGCTCTTTGCAAATTGTACTATTAGTAACAGTAATATTATTGATTTCACAATTAAAATCGGCATTTTCCATAATAGTATATTGTGAAATATTTTCCACATAATTAGTTGGAACAAGAACTAGCATGATAAATTTAATATTGTTTACAGGGACAGGAGTTTCTTCCGTAACAGTGATTGTTTCACCGGCAGCATTAATATAAGTATCTCCTGGAAGTTGTGTAAGATGGTCGAAATCAAGATGGAAATGCCCATCAGTTATGAAACGATTCATTCTCACATAATAAGTTTCACCAGCATTTGTTGCTATTGTAATACTGATTACATTATTGGAGAAATCCATAGCTCCAGTCATTTCATAATCAAAATCCAATGCTACATTTGTATAGTTACTGCGTTCACCATAACTGATATAAGGATGGTCGATAATGTCTTTGGAATTCCAATAAATCCCTATTAAATCATTTATTGTACGGAACGTTCCTGTAACTTTAAAATCTGTTGATGATTGGCTGGTAATGGAAGCACTTGCTTCAAAGTTGTTGTTGATTGTCCAGCAATCACCACGGAACAATGTATATACTGCATCAGCATCTGTTTGTTTATAATCCTGCGTAATGTCTAATAAATAAGTTGGATTATTTAGTTTATCATCCATCTCTTGTTTAGTGTATACTTTCTCTGAATTTGCATATTCTACATCTGTATCATCTGTATGATATTCTCCTTCAGTGAAATGTGCTCCTTTAACAGTTCTAATATTTACTTCACCTTGACCTATTTCTACACCCCATTGATTGGTAGCACCAATGTCCGTAATCTTAAGATAACCCGGATTAGCAGGTTTAATCCCTACGATATCATCCGGATTGAAATAACCTAAGATTAGCATTTCATCTGCTGCATCTTCATTGGAAATATCTAACACACATACATGTAAATCAGCACGTGGTAAAATACATGGTTCGTGTAATGTTTCACAAAAACTAGATTCTCCATCAGGAGTGAAAAAATCAATAAGGCTACCTGAGAAATTATGAAGAAATCTGCATAAAACTTTTTTAGAATTATGATCCAATTTTACTTCAGCTTTATCAAGGTAAGGGTAGAATTTTGTTAAAACACCAGTTCTTGATTTGGAAGCATCAACAGTTTTATCAATTGTTTTTTCTATTTCCTTTTCCTCAATAGCTTTGTCTACTATTGTTTTTATGGGTGCTAATTGTCGACGGTTTGTTAATGTGATATTTTCTGTGGTTTTCATGTTGTCACATCCTCAAGTTCTTCAGTATCTTCTTCAGTTTCTTCATCTGCCTCTTCTTCTTCCCATTCCCCGAGACTTGGAGGATAATCACATAAAGTAATGTTAGTGTTTAAATCTCCATCTTCACCCAGTTCAGAGCTAATTGCTTTAGCATACATCCACATATCCGTTGGGTAAGAATATAATTTTACGTGAATCCAAGCATGCTTATAGTTAAAGTTCCCAATGCATTTTAATTCTATTTCATGTCCGTTGTTTCTTTTGATTTTTGCCCATTCCACATTAGCAAAAGATAATGCTTCTTCATATGTTGTGACAGGTACTTCTTCATATTTTGTTGAAGATGTAGTTTCAGTATCTGTATCTACATCAGTACTAGTGTCAGTATCTGTGTCATCTCCAGCTGCACCTGTAATGTTATTATTTTCAGTAGTAGTATTATCTTTAGTTTGATTTCTTGATTTGAATTTTTCAATAACGTTCTGTGAAACTTGCATTGATGAACCTGAAGATGAATTATCACCACTAACAACTCTTTTTACCGCATCTAATTCCAATGGTTTTTCACCAAACCTTGCGATTAAAGCTTCATCTCTGAATACTATATCTTCCCCACCTTGCCAATGCACCGTAAGGAAATTCACTGTATCTGGATGATAATCTTGAATACTAATGCTGCTTAACTGAACATTGACTCCTTCAATGATTTCATCTTCCAGATGATCTGTTTCAGGGTCAGGAATTTTACGAAGTTTACAGGTATCTCCTTCAACTTTTATTTCAACTTCACCATCCCAGAAACTGGCAACTTCACATATTGCATCTTTGATTGATGATGCTGAAGACTCTCCTCCACTATCAGAGCCCATTCCTCCACCGGCTAAGAAGTTTTGAACAACATCATCAAAACTACAACCCAACTTTCCACAGGCGTAACTGATGTATTGTTTATTTGCTTGGAAGTATGCTTTTGCAGTTTGACCTACACTTTCAATACTGGAACCGCTGTAATTATCATCATGAGCCCTTACAAGTTTAGTGTTAGCCAATCCGTTACAGGTAATCCATTTGTCAGTTGTTGCTGTGTTAGATGCGAACACTACCCACATATGTTTATAATGGTAGTAGCCTCTTTTTAATCCAGCTACAAAATCAGCATACATTCCTGAGTCAGAACCACCTACAATAAATACACCAATCTCTCCACTTGATGATGAGCTTAAACCATGTGACTGGACAGTATTAGGTCCTACTCCACCGCTTCTAGCATTATGCCCTTTTGATTCTAATGCACTGACAATAGCATTAATGTAAGTTTTTTCTTTTCCATTAATGTTATCACTGCAAACGTAATATGTACTCATATTTTACCTACCTATCACTTTTTTTTAGCATGATGGGAAGTCTCCACATACACTGTCTTTGGTTAAATTGTTATAGACTTGTCCTAAGCTTCTTCTTGATTGACACCCGGTACAGCCTGTAAGGTCTGATGCTACCCAGCTTCCGCTGATTTGGATTTCTGTCCAGAAATGATTTGGACCATGAACCACACGTGCAGTTAAACCTCCGGCTGACATACAGGCTCTTGTTAAACAGGCCGTATCAGCACAGTTTAAATGACTTGCATTTTTTAAACATGCTTCAGGGTCATGAGAATAATGACTGCATGAATAATAACTATAGCGTATCTTCTCTTTTAGAGCATTGTGAATTGCTTCTGCTTTGGCTCTTGCTCCGGATTTGCCTTTAATGGCTTTTTTAACAAATTCATTGATGGATGCATATTCTCCACCAACACTTCCGGAATCATCACCATCACCGCTACTATTGATGTTGGTGTAATCGATGATATCATCTTGCAATCCAGTGACATCTACTTCAGGAACTAAACCGGCAGTTTTTATCATTTCGATTATTATTTCGGAACGTTTCATTTGTGTGAATTCAAATTTATATTCCTTTTCCATTAGTTTATCCATACCGGATAAATCAAGTGTGGTTAATCCGTTATTGAATGTTTCTCCGGTAATGAAACCCAGTAATGCTTCAGGTAATTCTTTTAATACTCTTTGTTCTTGATATTCTTCCCAATCAGCTCTTAAACATAATCTTACTCCAAGATAACATTGTTCAAGATTTGTTTCATGGTAAGGTATTTCACATGATCCGTTGTTGGCTATTTCTTCATAATCATGTTCAACTGAGAGAGTATGTAGATTTTTATAATAATAAATTTCAAGTATTTCTCCTTGATGTAATGTGAATCCGTCTTCGTTTTCTTCAACAACTTCTTCTTCCTCTTCCTCTTCTTCTTTTTGAGTACCGTTTTTCGCATTTTCCATTGCTTTTTTTAAATTGGCTTTGGTGTCTCCACCAACTTTAGGTGTGTAAGCTTCGAAGTGTTCTTCATCTGTTTTATAAACTTCAAGGAGATAACGTGGAATAGCATATGCAGCAACCATAAATTATCACCCTGCATTTTTTATGATAGTTGTATCTAAGTTTTCAACAGATTCTTCACCAGGAATATTTGATTTTCCATTCACTCTGACTTCTTTAATTATGATTTGTAATCGTAATGTTGTTGGAGTATCTTTCTGCCATTTGATAGTAACACTAGCATTGAAGATACCTCCTAACATTGGACAGTATACTTCACAGATTTTGTTGTTGAGTATTGTGAAAATCTTATAATATTCATCTGGATGATTCTCTTCAATATCAATTGTAGCGTAAAATGTCCCTTCACGGGCAATATATTTTCCTCTTGATACAAAAGGCACACCTAAGGAGATTTGTGTTTCGTTTAATTCTCTTCTAGGTGTAGCTTCGTTTATATCCCAATCATCATAATAAAAAGGCATTCCTTCTATTTCAAGGTTATGTATACTATCAGGGATGATATTTTTATTCATATTAACCATGTTTATTACGCTCCTTTAAGGTTAACGTCTTGAACTTGATTTATGTTTTCCAATCCAAGGGTTACGATTTTAGCACATTCAGTTTGAGTCATGTTACGTGCATCTAGTTTAAATGCACCTGGCTTAATGTCAAAGATAATAGTCTTGTTACTGCTTTGCATTTGAGGCATTATTCTTCCAAGACCTGCAAGGTTTCGCATTTCACCTATCGTTGGGATGTTGTTTAACATTCCAATATTGGTATTGACTCCTAAGGTTGGTGTTCCCCATGCGTTAACAACTCTTCTTGAAGTATTTCTTACTGTATTTACGAGTAATGATGCACCTTCTAATACTTTCTGCACGGAGTATTCTCCAATCTCTTTACCCCACATACGGGCAATTGCACCTGGGGAATGTGATTGAGCACCCTCTTGTGCAGCTGCAACTGCTTGTTCAGCTGCTCTTCTACATGCATCTGCTAATGCACCGGCACCATTGTTGACTGCTTGAACTGCATAATTCATTTCCGCAGCTGCAATATCTGCTAATTTGAAACTAGCTTGGAATGCGGTTCTAGCACCAGTTCCCGCAGTTGTTGCACCAGTAATCATAGTAGCATTAAATACTGCCATCGCAGATACAGCCTGTGCATTAACTTCACCATCCAAACCGCTCATTCCAGATACAACACCTGCTTTAATACCTGCACCGATACCTTGAGCAGAAGCTTGGAAACTTCCACCCATACTTTGTAAAGTTGAACGTAATTGATTCAATGCATTTCTTACGCTGCTTAATATCCCTCCGACATCATTAACATTAGTGCCGGATAATTTGTTTAATTCAGTAGCAGTTTTCTTAACTGAAGTGACAGCCAATTTAATTTTATTAGAGATGCCCGGGTCTACTTGGGGAATTGTTTTAATTGCAGAAACCGCAGTTCCCACATTTTTAGCAGATGTACCTACGCGTGAAACTTTAGTGTATAATCCTTCAGGAATCTCTGCTATTCCTGTAAGACCATTTAAGGCCGTTGCTGTTTTTTGAACTAGATTTTTAGCAGCAGTAATCTTTTCAGGCATTGCAGTTAAAACAGTAACATCAGGAATGTTGGAACCAACCATAATGTTAATGGCATTTGCAACTACTTTAGTTGCATCCGCTACTTTAGTAACTTTAGTAGCGATACCTGGTTGAACTTCCGGAATGCTATTAAAAGTATTAAGAGTAGTAGCTGATTTTTCAATAGTAGTTTTCACATTGGATAAGGTAGTTGCTATATCTGCACCGTTGAAGATTTGACTCATAGCAGCATCCCAATTCTGATCATCACGAAAACTGCGTAATGTACCAATAGCATCAGATACACTTTTCAATGAATCACTAATCTTTTTGAGTTTATCACCTATTCCCTGTGGGATTTCCGGGAGATTATCAAAGTTTTTCAATGCATTAGCTGCATTGACAATATCCTGTTTAATATTGGTGATTGCAGTTTGTATATCAACACCTTTGAAGATTTGGCCCATAGTTGAATCCCAATTGAAGTTGTCACGGATACTACGTAAAGCATTAAAGGATTCACTAACAGATGATAATGATTTTCCAACGGATTCTAATTTGGATGCTACACTACTGTCAATTTCAGGGAGGTCTTTTAACTTATTGACTTCTTCAGCTGCTTTAAGTAAATCATCTTTAGCTTGACTCATAGCATCAGCAGAACTACTGAAGTCAAATATCCATGCGACAAAATTACCCCATCCGACAGTAACTGTAGTTGAAGTCATTGCACTTGTTGCAGTAGCAATAGATTGAAGACTCTTACCTAACTTTTCCAGTTTTCCTGGTATGGATTCGTTGATATCTTCAACATTTGCTAACTGATTAATGACTGGAACAACTTCTTTGATTTGGTCGACTGCTAATTGAATTGGGTTTACAATCAGGAATAAACCGCTTACAAAATTATAGATTGCAGTCATTGTTGCAGCGAATGTCATTTCCGCCATTACTATTCCAATATTAAGCAATAACTCTCCAATCTTTTTAATTCCCTCTAAGTCATCGTTAATGTCAATGCCTCCAAAGTCTAGGGCATCAACTAGCATTTGAATTCCTTTCATACAGAGTAATGCTTCGGCTGCTAATGCGGTTACAACTGGAATCATAACTGCAATTACAATAGCTAAACTTAATAATGGTACTAACATTGATGATGCACCAGCAGTTATTGCGGATAAACCTCCGGAAGTAGCTTCTATTTCTGCACCGGCTGCGGCAGCTTCAGGACCTAATGCACCAATTTTAGCAGCATCTTCAACAACATCTTCCGCTTCATCAGCAACTTTACCAATATCTTTAGCACCTTCAATTCCACCAATTAGGCCGGAAATGTCTGTTGTTTCTCCAACTATCTTTGCACCAGAGGCAACTTCTTCAGCTTCACGGAACCTTTTAAGATAATCTGTTGCTATTCCAATCGCATCTTTAGTTGCACTGAAAGCATCTGCAATTCCTCTTATACCTTGGGTGGTTTGTGCTACCATTCCCATTCCCTGACTGAACATGTCAACTGCTTCAGCAGCTACAATAATTCCTGCTGCAAGGTCTCCTCCTGTTGCAGAGTTTAGTTCCAGGAATCCTTTTTTCAAATCTTTGAGTTGTGGTAAGAATTCATTACCAATTTTCTTACCTGCACTACTGAATGCTTTTCCTAATCTTGCATCTAAACCTTCATTGGTTTCCATTAATGCTGAAGTGTCACCTGTTAATTGCTGGACTGCTGCAATATAACCTTTGATGTCATCTTCTTCACCATTCCATAATCCGGTTCTTTTCAATGCATCTTCAGTAATACCGTATTGGTCCAGTGATGCACATGCTCCCTTGATACCTTTGGACAAGTCCATCATTGCCTGTTCTGATAACTCTACACTACCTGTTTGTGCTAATACTTTTGCACCAAATGCAGCGATACCTTCTGTTGCATCGTAGATTTGGTCATCTGTTGCACCAGTAGCAGTTTTGAATGCATTCATTGCAGGAATCAAGTTTTGCATACTTACAAGACTAGTGTTAGTTACATTGTCAATATGCTCATTCAATCTTGCAGCTGAATCAGCAGTGTCACTCATCATGTTAACAAGTACACTGTTTGTTTCAGCTTTACTGGTAGTATCAAACAATAATTGAGCTGCGGTTTTACCATTAGATAATGATGTGACTAGATTGTTACTGACATTGCTTAGATTCTGAAATCCAGTATTGGCACTGTTTATGGCATTTGTGATTGTTGATGCCATGCTTTGTGCATTGGAACCTACAGTTTTAAATACATTACTTGCATCATCTTTTGCTTGAATACTAAGCATTATGTCTTCTAAAGTAGCCATAAGTTATCACATCTTAAAATTTTTGTTTATCTAGTTCTTTCTGGATTTTTTGATATTCTTCATACTCATGCCTGACAATGTTGCTGTATTTATGGATCAATAACATCATGTCAGGATGGAATTTTTTCCTGATTACTTCACTCATTACAATGCCCAGGTGTTGTGATACTCTGAAGTAGACTTCACCCATGAAGGAATCACTCATTAAGAAATAAGTCTTCTACCTTCTCTTCATCAATATGAAGCATTGTTCTGACTTTATTATAGAGGTCTACTACTGTAGCGACTTCTATTCTATTCCAGAACTTTAATTTTTTATTATAAGTTTTAAAAGAAGCATTTTCAAATTCAACTTGTCTTGCGAGGAATTCTCTCATTCCTGCGATTTTAGTTTCCATATCGTATTCTTGCTCTTCATATTTTTCTGCAATATGGTTAGCAAGTTTCTTTTCTTCTTCAGTGTAGATGGTTTGGCCTTGCATGACTTTACCCCATACTACACGTTCATTAGTGTTTAATTCTTTGAATAAATCTGCATGAGCTTGCATTTCCGATATTGCTTGACTATCAGTCAATGGTTTTACTACGAGGTCAAGGATGACTTCTTCCCCATTCTTTAACCTGTAAATCATTTTTAGCGTATAGTTTTCTTCTAGCTCATCGATTAAAGCTAATAGTTCTTTTTCAGATTTAATGTGTTTACGTACTTTTTCCACAGATTCTTCTGTGTTTGCTACGTCTAATTTTTTCATAGCTTCTCTGTATTTATAGAGAACCTCTTTTAGATATGCTAATTCATCATCAGTTAGGTCTTCCTGGTTTAAGCATTTTTCAACAACAACTATCTCATCATCTTCAAGTATATCTAAAGGTAGTTGTTTGCATTCTGTGAGATATTGGGTGTTTAATAAATGTTTGTCGATGAATTCTCTTTCTTCTGTTGTAACTTCTTTTTTGGACATAAAAAAAATACCTCCTACATATTTTCCAAAATAAAACACGAAAAAAAATAATAATAAAATCTTGTAATAAAAAAAACAAAAAAAAATATAATTTGAAGAAATATATTTAGTGTTTGAACACTAAAGCTTCAAATTTAATACCGAATGTTCCGTCAGTTGGAGTAGTATCAAAATCACCAATAGTGGCATATCTTAATACACCCATTTCTTCATA
>JAFQXD010000117.1 GCA_017407115.1 Methanobrevibacter sp.
AGTATTGCGGTCATAGCATGGGGGTTATACCTGGTCTCGTTTCGATCCCAGTAGTGAAGTCCTTTTGTGTTTTGTTTGTGTACTATGGTTTTCTATGGGAATTTCATTTCGCTGCAAGCTCATTATATTATAATATCACCGCACCATGAATTTATACAACTGTCATTAAAATTATAATTTGCGCAATAACTAATTGAACGTTTTTTATTTTTTATTGATTAGTTTTAGATTTGTTGAAACTTTTAGGAATCTTATTCCTGATCCTTTAAGGAGGATGATACTATTACAACCAAAGCCACCAATTTTTTGAAACAAACTAGACAATCTGATCTTTATTTTCCTGAGGAATATGAGCCTTGCCCTTCCTGCAATTCTACTGAAAGAGTCGTTGACAGCCAGCGTGCCGAGGTTTCATGTGCCCGCTGCGGGTTGGTTTTAGATGAAAACCTAATTGACAACGGTCCTGAATGGAGGGCATTTGACCATGAACAGCGTGATAAGCGTACCCGTGTAGGTGCACCATCTACTTATGCAATTTCCGATAAGGGTTTGACCACTGTCATCGATTGGAAAAACAAGGATATTAATGGCCGCAGCATTCCTGAAACAAAAAGGGCTCAATTATACCGGTTGAGAAAATTAAACAAAAGAATGCGAGTTTCCAGAACCGGAGAACGCAATTTGGCATTAGCTTTAAGTGAACTTGATCGCTTCTCTTCAAGACTGGGTCTTCCACGTTCTGTTCGTGAAGATGCAGCATTTATTTATAGAAAAGCATCTAAAAATAATCTGATTCGAGGTCGCAGTATTGAAGGTATGGTTGCAACTTCAATTTACATGTCTTGCAGGCGCTGTAACATTCCCCGCACTTTAGAAGAGGTAAGCGAGATATCCAATGTTTCTAAAAAGCAGTTGGGCAGAAATTACAGATTCCTATCAAGGCAGTTGAACATCAAATTGAAACCAACTTCTCCATCTGATTATGTTCCAAGGTTTGCAACAAAATTGGATTTGTCCGGTGAAGTGCAGTCTAAGGCAATTGATATCATTGCAAAATCCAAACAATCTGGATTAAATGTTGGAAAAGGCCCAACAGGTGTTGCCGCAGCCGCACTGTATATCGCATCTATTCTATTGGGTGAGAGGATAACTCAAAAGGTTGTTGCGGATGTTGCGGGGGTTACTGAAGTTACTGTGCGCAATAGATATAAGGAACTGGCGGAACATGACAGTTCTATCTGCATGTGATTGTACCATTTTTTTGCTTTCAAACAAATAATTAAATATTATTTTTTATATATTATTATTGTCGTATCATTTATTGACCAATGCCTACGGTCCTTTTATGAGGAAAGTTGATACTGTCGATGATTAGAAGAAACCCAGCATTGGATAGGCTGCCCGTTTCGAGGGTTACTCGAGGAGCGAAGGGTATTCTAGCGATGATTCAAGAGAGTTAGTATACGGGCAAAATCCATTGTACATAAATTGGGCGTTATTTAATGTATTAATCAGTAATATGGCACTGTCCAGAATTTTACTGACAAATAGTTTTATAAACAATCAATGTATAGTTTATTAACTGTTTTATAATATTTTAACAATATTTGGCTTAGTATGGTAAAAATAAGATATTATCCTACTTTTATTTTTAATTTAACCATATTTAAAGTTAATTATTTTGATTTTAATTTTGATTGCATCATTTTAATTTAAGATTATTTCAATCTAAAATAAGCAGTTATTCTATTTAAAAAATAATATATGGCTCATATATATCTAATTATTAAAATTAG
>JAFQXD010000118.1 GCA_017407115.1 Methanobrevibacter sp.
AGTCGTGGATGAATTGCACAAAAGAGCATTATTACTTTTCAAATGCTCTCTGAAAATCTTTAAATTACAAACTAAATATATTAATAAATGACAATGAAAAGTTTAATTCAAAATTTTTCAACGAAAACCAAGTTAAAAAAAATAAATTAAACTATAAAAGTCTTAACCTTCGGGACGAGGGGGATAGCACGGTAATTCTACACTCAAAAGAGAGTACGGCCCGTGAAGTAAGAATCCTCAACTTCTATAAGTTGAGGTAGTTCAAAAAAAATAGTAATTAAAATTATCTAAAAAAAGTAATGATTTAGGTTTAGAATTTTAAACCTAACTCATAAGCTTCCTTAAGTTTATCTTCCTGTTCTTCAGCTACAATACCTGCAGGACCTGCTGAACCAGCATCCACATGACCTATAACTTCATATCCCATAAATGTGAATGGTGAAAATTTGGTAAGTTCAATGTAGTCTGCATATGTTCCTTCAGGCTGATTTTCGGTAAAAATCAATGCAGCCTTACCTGATAAGCTTTTGTCAGGGTTTTGGCCTATGCTGTAGAATCTGTCTATAATGAGTTTTCCCTGTGCTGACATTTGTCCGTAGTAGATTGGAGTTGCAAATATTACCCCATCGGCTGCAACAAGGTCATCCAAAATTTTGTTTCCGTCATCTGCCCTTACGCATTCTGGGTGTTCGGCACAGTACATGCATGCCTTACATGGTGCGATTTCACATCCTTCAAGGAAATATTTTACAACTTCACCGCCGTTTTCTTCAATTCCCTTAATCATTTCATCCATCAATACGTCACAGTTTCCGCCTTTTCTTGGGCTTGCTTGAAGTGCTATTATTTTCATTTAACTACTCTCCAATGTTTATTATATTATAATATAATTGATTAATTATATAAATCTATTTTACTAAAATATTACTATGAAATTATCTAAATCAAAAGTGAATACCTATCTTAAATGTCCGAAGGAATTTAAATTTCAATATATTGATGAAATTCCATCTAAACCCAACAAATACATGTCTTTGGGAAGCGACGTTCACCTGATTGCAGAGAAATTTACTGACAAATTTGAGGACAATTTAGATGGGGTTGATATTCAAAACGAATTAATCAAAGTTGCCAGCGATTTAGATATTGGATATGGTCTTGATGAACATATTGACAATTTAGGGCTATTTTTTAAAGAAGTGTTTGTTGACAATGACTATAAACTGTATTCGAATGAAGAATATCTTATTGACAAAAAGCATCGCTTTTCTGGAATCTGCGACATAATTCTCGAAGATGAAAACGGCCATCTTGTCGTCATCGACTATAAAACAAGCAATTCCAATTCCTTTTCAAAGTACAGACTGGAGCTGTGCTATTACAAGTTACTTGTTGAAAACGTATATCACAAACAGGTATCTGCTGTTGGTGTGTTTTTTACAAAAAATGGCCGTTTGAGACTTTTAGACGTTTCACCTGAAGAAAACAAACGGAAATATTTAAGCCATTCCGAAATAGATGAAGCCATTGATACAATGTATGATGTGCGCGATAAGATCAACAGAAAAGAGTTTCCAGCGAAAAAACAGTATCTGTGCAGGTACTGTACATACAAACATCTTTGTGAAGACCAGTTTTATTATTTCAGATGAATTAAGATAATAATTTTTTTATCTTTTAAAAAATTTAGGCATGCCTAAAAATTTAAATATCATACCATACAATCTATACATAACCCCAAATAATTAAAGGAGGAAAACTTATGAATTTAGAAGGTGTGGAAAAAACAATGCTTTTAACATTATTTGCTAAAGCACAGCATTCACAAGAGAAAAACCACAAATTTTATGACAGTAAGGCTATTGAAGTAATATCAAAAATCGATTACGATTTTACAATGGCCGAAAAAGATAGAAAAATGAAAATGGGAGTGATTGGAAGGACCATCGTACTTGATGAAATGGTATCCCAATATATCAAAAAACACCCTCACAGCACAATAGTCAATATTGCTTCAGGAATGGATACAAGATTCAACAGACTTGACAACGGCCTTATCAGATGGTACAATATTGATTTGGAAAACTCAGCAAATTTTAGACTTAAATACATTGAAGACCACGAAAGGGTAAAGACATTAGCATACTCTGCAATGGATGAAAAATGGGCCGATGAAATCAAAATAGAAAGCGGAAATGTTCTTTTCATTATTGAAGGTCTGACAATGTATCTGCAAGAAAATGAAGTTTCAGATATCTTGAAAATAATATCAGAAAATTTCTTCAATTGCACAGTATTTGTGGAAATAATGCCTCCAAGTTCAGTTAAGAACACCAAAGAGATATCAGTAGAAGAAACAAATTCCAAATTCACATGGGGAGTTCAAAAAGGATATGAACTGTTAAGCCTTAATCCGAATTTCAAATGGATTCGTGACGTTAACCTATTTGATGGAGTAAACAAATATAAGCCTATTTTTAGGCTGTTAACTTGGATTCCTATGATTAGAAATAGAATGGATTATATTGCCGTTTTAGAAAAATAGAGTTTAAATGAATGAAGATAGTTTGAACTATCTTCCATTATTTTTTAAAAATTAATAAAAGAATGCTATTTGACCGCTACAACCGTCATCCATTCAAGAAATTTATCTGAAAATGATACTTTGTCATATTCATCTCTCACACGTTTTTCACCGTTCGGGGTTTTTATAATTTCCTGTTTATTTTTTCCATCCCTCAAATAGACAGTTATATCTTTATAATCATTATTTTCAAGGAAAGTTGTAATTTCTTTATCATTATAAACAGTCATGTCAATGAAACGTTCAAAAAATCTCATTGAAAGATTATCTGATCCGTTAGATTCCATACCTATCAGAAATTTTCCGCCAGGCTTCAAGACTCTTTTTACCTCTGCAAAGGATTTTTCAATATCCGGCCAGAAATAAACTGTTTCAAATGCTGTTACAATATCAAATGAATTGTCATCATATGGTAAACTTGCTACGTTTCCCTCATGGATTTCAACAATGCCCTTATCAATCAAATCTTTGTTCACTTCTAGTGAGAGATTAACGCTTTCAAGGCTGTAATCTACACCATATACTTTTTTTGCTTTTTGAGCCATTCTATTGACATTGATTCCCCCACCGCAACCTATGTCCAAAATCACATCGTCGGGCGAGATATCCAAATGCTTTAGACCCCATAGTGAAACTGGAGTATGTTCCTTGTTCATTGATTTTAATTGAATTTTTCCTAATTTTCCTTTTGGTTTTCTCATGTTATCAAAAAATCCCATTATATCACATCTTGAAAAATAACCAATTAGGGACTGTCCGCTATTTGATTTTTTGTTAAATTAAAGTTACATTTAAATGTTTTTTTATTTTTTTAATATTAATTACTATTGCTTCGAGTTTTAAGTCTATATCTACTTTATTGAATCCTATTCTTCTAGATTTGTGGA
>JAFQXD010000030.1 GCA_017407115.1 Methanobrevibacter sp.
TAAGATATAATTAAATTAAAAATATTTTAAAAAGAAATAAAATAATTAATCGAAGAATTAGAATAAATGGAGCGATAATCACTGAAAAAATAAAAAAATCATGTAAAAAAATTAGAAAAAATCTTAGCTTGACAGCATTGTATTTTTTTAGTAATTTTTAAATATTGTATTTTATCATAATTAATAACATAATAGAAAATTTTTAAAGTAAATTTTAATTAAACTTTAATGTATTTTTATAAAATTTATATGATGAGGTATAATAATGATTAAAAAAATTAACATTTTGGTTTTATTACTGTTAATTTTAGTATCTATTGGTGCAGTAAGCGCCAGCGAGGATGTAAATTTAACCAGTGATGAAACTAATTCAGATATATTGGAGGTATCTGAGGATAATGTCATTGATGAGGGAGTATCGACTGAATCCCATACAATTAATCAAGATAATTATGGAAATTATTTTGATGATAATGGTAATCTCATTGATTCAGCAGTAAATTCTGGTGATACTCTTTATATAGATGGTACATTATCTGATTTGAAATTTAATATTAATAAAAAGGTAACAATTATTGGAACTTCCACAAATAATTTGAAAAATTCAATAATTACATTATCAAGTGGAGCATCTGGAAGTTCAGTATCTAATTTAAATATTGCAAATACAATAGATTTGACCTATGGTATATTTTTAAATGCTGCAAATTATTGTACAATTAAAGACTGTAACATTGTAAATAAGGGAAAGTCATCATATTGTATTTGTCTGGCTAATGGGGCTAATCACAATAATGTCACTAATAACTATTTAAAAGAAACTGGCGTTACATATATAGGCCATGGAACAAGGTCCACCACACCTCTGCTTTTATGCGGAGCTCATTATAATTATATAGAGAATAATCATCTTGAAGTTGATGATGCAAACGGTATTTACCTGTCCAGTTTCGCCATTGAAGGTATAGCTAGTGGAGGCAACTCTAATTTTAATGTTATTTACAATAACACCATTCATTATAACGTATTGCCTACTTCCTGGGCATATGGTATTCAGGTTATGGGTAATGACAACACTATCAAATCTAATAAAATCATTGGAGGTTATAGAGGCATTTCCACATCCGGCTATAGGAATACTATAATTGAGAATAATATAATCAATATTACCGGAGCAGATTATAATCATCCGAATGTTGAAACCGGTGGGGAATATGGAATTGTAGCAGCCGCTAATTCATATGTTGCAAATAATTCCATTATCAATGCTAAAATAATTTCTACCGGTGCAGGAATGTCAGTTATTGACAATTCTGTTGTCGTTGATAATTTTGTTAATGTTACTCTTAAAGGAAGAGGTATCGTAGCGGCAGGTTCAAATGTCACTATAAAAAATAATATAGTATTCACAGAATCCGGATCCGGAATATATGAAAAAGATGATGGTTCAGGATTATTAATTGATGCAAATGAGATTACTTCAGTTTCAGGTGTTGGTATTCTAATAGAAAAACTAAATTCAAAAACAATGCCAAAAAATGTAACAATAATCAATAATATTATTTCAACCGGAAATAAATATGCAATAGATGCAAGCGGAGTTCAAGCAGGTACTTCTGAAATTGATAATAATCAGGTTTCTGGTTTAATAAACTCTCCTTCTGGTGTTATTGACACTTCAAAACCAACTTACATTTATAAAGGCAAAACTCACTACATTACTCCTGAAAATATTCGCACATACATTAATGTTAATGGAGGATTAACATCTGAGGTGAATGACAGTGATATTTTAAGTTTCAGTGGCAGTTTTTCAAATGAAATAATATATGTCACAAAACGTGTTAAAATCACCGGAGACAATCCTACATTTTATAATTCCACATTCAAAGTAACTTCCGGTGGAGTTTTAATTGAAAATTTAACTATAATTAATAGAAATGCAGAAAGAGTTAATGCATGGGGTATTTTTGTAAATCAGGCACCTGGTGTTAGGATAATTAATAACAACATATCTGTCAGCGATCCGAAAGCAGCTTATGCTGTTTATGTTTTAGAATCAACAGATATTGACGTTTGGAATAATTATTTGGCTTCTGAAGGTGATTTCTTAACATTCACTTTACTTTCCTATTCTTCTGAAGGATGTAATTTCTTCAATAACACAATTCGTACTGTTGGTACAGGCAATGCCTACAAATTCAGCCCTGAAAAATGCATTGACGGCAATGAATTGGTAATTAATGGCAGGTCCTATTGTCTTGATGGTAATGAGCTTGTTATTGATGGTAATAGGTATTGTTTGGATGGTAATGAGCTTTCTATTAATGGTGTTTCTTATTGTCTTGATGGTAATGAGCTTGTTATTGACGGTACCAGTTATTGTTTAGACGGCAATGAATTTGTCATTGATGGCACTAGTTATTGCATTGATGGCAATGAATTTGTTATTGATGGTAATAGGTATTGTTTGGATGGTAATGAGCTTTCTATTAATGGTGTTTCTTATTGTCTTGACGGTAATGAAGTAGTTATTAACGGATCCAGTTATTGTCTTGATGGTAATGAAGTTGTCATTGATGGTAATAGGTATTGTTTGGATGGTAATGAGCTTTCTATTAATGGTGTTTCTTATTGTCTTGACGGTAATGAAGTAGTTATTAATGGTACTAGTTATTGTTTGGACGGCAATGAGATTGTTATTAATGGAACTACCTACTGTGTTGACGGTAATGAATATGCTTCAAGTGGAGCTCACGTTGTTTCAGAAATCTATCAAACTTACGGAATACTGTTATTATACTCATCAAATAATTTGATTTCTGCTAACAAGGTAAATGTTACTTCAAAACTAGACAATAAACAGTCCACTATTGGCAGCAACTCTTCTCAAAACTCTTTAGTGGGTATTGATTTATATTTCAACTGCCACAACAATACAATTTCAAACAATGATGTATTTGTGAAAGCTAATGATAATTATATTTATGGTGTGGGTGTTTTAGGATATTATACTGGACATTCAGCTCCTGAAGGTCAAGGTGCTACAAATAATTCATTTAAAGGAAATAAAATTACTCTTGAAGGACTTTATTGTGTTGAGGGCATAATCATTGGAGATGAATCTGAAGATACTTTCATTGAAGATAACGTCATAAACATTAAATCCGATTGTGTCAGTTATGGTATTTACTTTGAAATGTCTCAAAATTCAACTGTAAACAATAACGCTCTTAATTTAACCTCACAGGTTATTTATGGTATAATAGGATACGAATCAAATGATAATGTTATCTCTAACAATCAAATAAATGCAAATGCTTATGATGCTTATGGAATTCTATTTTCAAATGGTAAATATAATGAGATTACAGCAAACACTATTTTTGCAAATGGTACTGGTGAAAAAATCACATTCTTGAATTTAGATTCTATTGGCAGTGGAAATGCAGGGGTATGTCTTAAATCCAATTCCACAAATAATAAAATCATAGGCAATGAAATTACTACTGCTAGAGGCTATGCGGTTTTCTTAGATAATGGATCTATTAAAAACATGATTCATGATAATTATTTGGTTGGTGAAAACGCTTCAGGCAATAACGCAGTAAATAATGGGGAAAATAATAATGTTTCGGAAAATTATAGATTTGTAGCTAATCCATCTATTTCAGAAATTAGTGTTCCTTATTTGGGAACCGGTATTTTCACTATAGCATTCGGCAGTGATCTTGATGGGGCTATGGTGGCATTCTTTGATGCAGATAATATCAACTTTGCAAATTGCACCGTATCAAAAGGCATAGCTAGTGCAAATTATAAATTTGATTCATCATATGATCCTGCTCAATATTTATTCTCAGCCAAACTTTCAAAAGAAAATTACAAATCTTCTACATTTGCAATTTCATTGACTGTATTAAATAGCGATATTGTGATTAGCATGAATAGCATTTCTGTAGAACAGGGCAGTGCTTCAAAGATTGTTGCAAAAGTATTTGATGAAAGTGGAAATCCAATCAAAAACGCAATTGTTAAATTTAGCCGTGTAAATTCTGCAAATAGAAAAACCGCTATTGGTGAAGCTAAAACTAATGATGAAGGCATTGCTACTTTAACATACAATGTGCCTGCATCTCTAAGTGAAGGTTCACATGTCATCGTTGCTGAAGTAACTGGCATATCTAATTATAATGATGCAAATGTGTCTTCTACAATGAATGTTTATAAAAAAATTAGTATTTCAGGCGCTAAGAATTATGCGGTATACTATGGAAATACAGTAAGTTATAAGGTTAGAATTTTAGATGCCAATGGCAAATCAGCAGGGGCAGGCCAAGTTGTTAAATTCACAATTAATGGAAAAACCAAAACCGTAAAAACTGATAAGAATGGTTATGCTTCCTATTCTGTAAAATTATCTGCTGGAAAATACACAATATCCACTCAATGCGGAATTCACAAGGTATCTAAAACAATTACTTTTAAACCTACATTGACTGCTAAAAATATTTCCAAGAAAAAAGCAAAAGTCACTACATTTACAGTAAAATTAGTTGATAAAAAAGGCAAAATCTTAAAAAATAAAAAAATTACCTTTAAATTTAAAAATAAGAAATACACTGCAAATACCAATAATAAAGGTATTGCCACATTATCACTTAAGAATTTAAATGTAGGTAAATACACAATCACCTCAAGTTATGGTGGCTGTTCAATAAACAATATTATAACTATTAAAAAATAAAGGTTTTAACCTTTATTTTACCTTTTTTTCAAGTTTTCTTTATTTAATTTTAAATATTATTAATTACTATTTTTTAATATATAGTCAATATACTTTTACAAGACTATTTTATAATTTTTAGAGAGGTGGAAATATTAATTTTAAAAGGTTGTTTATTTCATTAATCTTACTTTCGATAGTGCTTTTATCATCAAGTGTTGCTTTTGCAGCAACTGAAGATGCAAGCATTGAGGAAGTGGATGATGGAATTGTAGATGATGCAGTTTCACTTGAAGATGAAACTGGTGATATTTTTGAAGATGCTCCAACTAATGACGATGTCGTAACTAATAGTACGTTTTATAATTACTTTAGCAGTACTGGAGATTTATTATCTAATGTTACTTCAGAGGAATTGGTATTTGATGGTGATTTTACTGGTGTTGGTGTGAGTAATATTAATATTACAAAACCTATAAAGCTAACTGGTAATAATGCTACATTTTCTGGAGTGTCATTTACAATTGCTACAAATAATGTTGTTTTTGATGGATTTAATTTAGCTCAAAACAATAGAATCTCTGTCATTGACGCTACAAATGTAACTGTTTCTAATAATTTATTAAACTACAATGCTTTAATGGACGAGAGTAGTAATGCAATTTTTGCAAATTATGTAAGTAATTTAAGACTTCTTAATAATGTGATTATGTATGTTGGAAATACTACAGGTGCCGCTGAACAGGATGCAATCAGAGTATCACAATCTGAAAGGTTGTTAATTTCTGGAAATATGATATCTGCCAATATTCCTGCAGGCGGAGGTAGCGTGATTAATTTAGACAGTAGTTTTAAGCCAACTTTAGAGAATAATACTATATCTTATGGATACAACGGTATTGTCGGATATGGATCTACAAATGCGGTTTATTTAACATTTGGTTGTGATGATGCTGTTGTTTATAATAATGTTATTGATGTTGTAGGAGCTAGTTATGTTTATGGTATTACCGTCTACGGCTCTAATTTCACTATAGACGATAACTTAGTTATGGTTAGTTCTGATGTTTATTATGCATGTGGTGTAAATCCTGATGCGGGCGCTTCCGGTATTGTAAAAAACAATGAAATTAGTGTAAGCGCTCCTGTTTCTGCTTATGGTA
>JAFQXD010000078.1 GCA_017407115.1 Methanobrevibacter sp.
AATATTAGATAATGCCAACTACTCACATAAAAGTCTATAGCCACAAATTACACAAACCGAATTAGCGCGCAATCCTTTTCATTAAATCTTTGTATTTGAGATTTATATCACATGCTATCCAACCACTATTCGTCACGTGCCTATGACATCTATAATTCAAATCACCATAAGATGAATCCAGATCCCCAAACTGAATCCTAACGGAGTTTGGATACTTGTTTAAATCTATATCAAATAACCGACAGACTAACTGTATTCTGAGGTCACCAGGATTAGATGTAAGGCCTATGCCACTACTTATTATCTCCTTTATCATCGCAGAGGATCCAACCCCATTTTTAGAATCTAAGAATTTATACGATAGAAAGAAGAAAACCAAGGCCGGATCAGCCATTTGATCTGATTCTATAAAAGAGGCAGTGTTACGAAGCAAGAACGCCAACGATCTCATAGTAATAAGAGACTCATTGGAACAAGTATTAATGAGTAGACCAACTACGTCAATGAGTTTCTGGTCAGTACATCCCGCTTTTGTCAATAATTCATTCGCATATTCCGGAGAAATTTTCTTTGCCATTACACCGTATACTACATCATCATATATCTTAATAGATCGTTCCAGTCTATCGACCGAAGCCCAATAATCATCTCTGTCATATTCGATACTCCCAAAAGAAAGATTCTTTTGTGGACAAATAACCATTATTGGAACATTTTTAATATTGCTAGCAAAAAAACATTTCAACGTCTCCAGAAACTTATATCCAGTATCTCCAGACCTGTCTATGTCTTCAAGAATAATAACGACCGGACTCCTATCTTTCAATACTTTCTGTTTAATCTTATCTTCATATTGGAATAACGTTTTCATCCTCGATTCGTAAACAGGAAAAAACTTGTTAATACCAGCTAAAACCAAGAAGACTGGGGCGGCATAAATTAAAAATGATTTTACGAAAGCCATGAGCCAATTTTGCGGATTGCCAAAAATAAACCAAACGACATCGCTGATAATGATGTAAAAAAGCCCGAACAGTAGAAGATTTTTCCATTTTAATTTTTGTACCGTCAATTTCATCTATTATTTTGTTGGGTGCTTTATTTTCAACTTTTGACAAAAATTGAATCAAGAAATTTTCCCAAATATCTTTTTCATCTGAACATTGCCATATATCATATTCGACAACCTTGTAACTATTAGGAAGCCCTTTTATAGCATTCTTCAACACTACACTTTTACCCGACCCATAAGGAGCTAGATACGCTACTACACTTGGTTTTTTCTGGTCCATTTTTTGTTTGATATACTTCTTCAATCTTGTAACTTCTGTTTTTTGGCACTCAAGCGATTTCTTATCAATGGATTCCTCGAGAATTTCTGGGCCAGAAAAAAGTGGTGTCTTATTCTCATAGGCTTTCACTCTTTTTTCTTTCATATTATTTGAACAATCCTAGATATTCACTGTACTGATATAATCTGTTCCTCGAAAAACCAGTTATTTCCTCCAAAATGCCGAGCTTCACTAGCTCGCTCAGCAATACATTTATAGCCGTAGAGGAAATCCCTACAATCTCTCCAGCTTTTTTGGCATCAACAATTGGCGAACCGTACATTGTATCTAAAAGTTTAGATGCACTTTGAGCTCTTTTGCCAAGCTTCAATATTTTTTGACCATTCTTGGCCTTTAAATCAATTATTTTCTGTAACGTTTCACAAGATTGTTTCGCTGTTTCTGCTACTGCCACTAAGAAGAACTTTATCCAACGCTCCACATCATCATTCATCCTCACGGCATCCAATGCATCATAATATTGTAACCGATTTTTCGAAAAATAGTCTGATAAGTATAATACAGGTTTAGAAAGCTTTCTCTTTTCAATCAAAAACAATACTATAACGAGTCGGCCAAGCCTTCCGTTTCCGTCTAGGAACGGGTGTACAGTCTCAAATTGATAATGACTTAATGCCGCTTTGATCAACAAAGGTGTAGTTAAAGCCTTGTCATTCCAGTAATGATCTAAATCCCCCATTAAACTATCTACTTCTTGCGGAATTGGCGGCACAAAGTGGGCATCTTTTATAGTTGCTCCACCAATCCAGTTTTGAGTCTTTCGTATTTCGCCAGGAGTTTTATATTCACCTCGGGCCCCCGAAATTAAAACTTTATGAGTAGACTTTAGCAAATTAGTAGCCAATGGATATTTTTCAAGCTCTCCTATAGCAAAGCGCATCGCTTTAATGTAATTCTGCACTTCAAGCCAGTCATCCCTACGTTCGGGCTCAATATTTTCCTCGTCCATCACTGCTTCGTCAATTTCAGTTCTCGTCCCCTCAATTTTGCTAGATGCCGTAGCCTCTTTAGCTTCATGCATTTTAATAAAAAAGTCCACATTCGGCACCAACTTAGAGTATGCATTAAGCTCGCCTAAGTTTTGAGTTGCCTCCTCTAAAAGCAAGCTAATATTAGGATCTGTAAAGCTTATTTTTTCCGGCAAAAAATTTGGCATAAAATATTTATACTCAAAATCTGTCCCTGAAGATTCAGAGATAAATCTACCTGCTTTAAATGTTTTATCTTCCATACTTATATTTTATCAAATTATTAAATCTTAGTCAAGTTTATTTCATTTAGTTAGAATATAAAAATCTATATTCCAACTTTAAGCCTTAAAGTTGAATATAAAAATTCATATTCCAACATTCTTATCGCCCAAAATAGCCACATTTTGATTTCATCTTATGCGACAATCGCAAGTTCGAACTCGCTAAATTCGCTAATTAACAGGTTAGAAAAAGGAGATCTCGTCGAAGAGGACATTTTGGTCAGAAATATGGTTTCGAACCTTGAAATTGATGCACAAAAAAGGGTGATTTACAGATATAAATCACCATTTAATTTCATCTTCGAACCTGAGTTTTCCACAGGTTCCCCTGTTGGTGAGCGAAGTCCAAACCTTTACGAACCACTCTGTGGCGCCAT
>JAFQXD010000119.1 GCA_017407115.1 Methanobrevibacter sp.
ATTTTAATGAAAATAAAAATTTGAAAAAAGAGGTAATCTATAAATTTTTCGAAAAAATTTTCGCAAAAAGAAAAATATTAAAAATTTCCTCTGAAAAATTCAAAAAATCGAATTACCAACTAACAAATTTACAAAACAGAAACATACCTATCTTTTAAATAGAAATATTAAAACAAAATATCGTTAAATAATAGTATTAAATCAATAGATTTCACAAAAAAGAAAAAAAATAACAAGTTGAATGCCTGCACTAACAGCATCCATATGTTAAAAATAGTTTGCATCATCAGCAGAAGATTCAATGTAACTCCTTTAGATGCAATTATTTAAACACAAATAACTGCAAATAATTAAGAAGTATTGGATATTACTCCATCACTGCTGCAAATATAATATCCAATCCAAGAAAGATTATATCATTCCAGTAATCGCTAAGGTAAGGTGAGCAATAGTTGCAGATCCAAGATAAGTTCCAGAAATGACAATCATACAAATGATAATCCCTTTCCAACCAATCTTTTTAAATTCAGCCCAATCATTACCTATTGCTATTCCAACATAAGCTAAAAATGCAGTACATATAGTAGCTAAATTAATTTGTGAAACATAATGAACAACAAGATTAGACGTTGGAACGCCTGGAATCGCTATAATTATTCCGATTAAGCTAATGTAAATGATTGATTGAATATTGAACGGAATAACCCTTTCAAGAGACATTCCAACAAGTGTGACAACAAAAATTATTATCATCCCAATAAACGAATCGATTATTGGAGACTTATAACCCACAAAGTTTCCGACAGTGACAATAATTGAAAAGATTAAAAGCAACGCCCCCCATCTTTCAAGTTTACCCCATGTCATTTCCTCTTTGGATACATACTTGTCGTGTTTCACACCCTGAATATCATATTCCTCATCAATAGTGTCCTCATCACTATCAGAGATATGTGGAGATAACCAGCCGTATAATTTTTCTGCAAGAGGTATTGAAACAAAAATACACATATAAATACCGAAGCAGAATGAAAGAAGATTACTGCAACCTGCAAAAGCTTCCAAATCAGTAGCCATTGAAGGGTAGATATGAGATATAGAAGCCAAAGATGCGGCATTCATACTTGCACTCCCAATACCTGATGCCATTGCAAAAGCATAAGGATGGATAGGTAAAACAGAAACTGAAATGCTTGATAAAAGACTAATAAAAGCAGTTCCTATAATGGATCCAATAACAAAAATTGCTAAAACTCCACGCGCTTCAGGAGACTTGAATCCATATTTATCAATAATGACTCCCAAATTAGGTTCACGACATATGGAACTTGTCATACCAATAACTTCTCTTCTAAAACCTAAAAATAACGCAACAGGCAATGCGATAAGAGTGCCCAAATCCCCAAATTGTTGTAAAATCAAAGCAGGACCTACATTAAAAATATCACTTATAGACTGACCACTTGAAATTGCCAATTTGGCTATTAAAACCCCAATAAATAAAACCATTACACCTTCAGCAACTTTAGATTGCTTACTGCCCACAAATTTAACAGGTTTTGCTAAAAAAAGGGCCAAACCCATAATCAAAGCATATAATAAAGGCAATAAAATTATTTGTATATTGTCAGTAATTCTAATCTCAATAACGCCAATAAACATTGAAATGATAACTAAAACAAAAACAACAATATGTACCTTATATTCAACCCAAGGCGGTCTCTTTTTAACAGCACGATCTGTTTTTTCTCGAAAAGGGTGTGTCTGATTTGTAATAAAATCCCTCCAAAACCTCTGAAGATTAACATTAATTTAAATAGTTGACTCTTAGTCGGCGCAACTATTATGATAATTACACATAACTATAAAAAAAGTAGTATATAAATTCATATGATTTAATTCCAATTATTTCCTAAATTAGGAATAAAAATTGAATAAAAATTCCTAAAAAGTGAATAAAATGAATAAAAAATTACATAATTACTATAAATAAATACTTTCTTAAAGAAATATGACAATGTTGACACCAAATCTAAAAAAAATCCGTGATAGTGGATTGAACTTCCCCGTCGTGTAGACGACGGGGATTCGCAAACCAAAAAAAATATAGTTTATTTTTTGGAAATTTTTTTTACTGCACCGTCGTCACGACGATTTCTAATCCTTTATTAAGGATGTTAATGGCCGCATTCCGGTCACGATCGTGATGTGTATGGCAATGCGGACAGTTCCAGTCTCGTATTTCTAGATTTTTAAGTCCTTTGAGGTTTTCATTTTTTTCTTGGCATTTGTGGCATATTTGTGTTGATGGGAAAAATTTAGATACTTTAACAAATTCTACGTCTTCCTGTTGGCATTTTTGTTCTATTTTTTCCAAGAGTTGTCGTGGTGCGTTTAATTGTATTGCGTGACTTAGATGTTTGTTGTTTTTCCATGATATGATGTTTTCATTTTGAACAGAGATAAATGAACTGTTTTTAACAATATAAGATGCTACTTTATTGTAGTAATCTTTTCTTTTGTTTAGGAGTTTTTCCCATGATTTATTGTATAATTCC
>JAFQXD010000079.1 GCA_017407115.1 Methanobrevibacter sp.
CCATTTGCCTCGATAGTACCTGTACCTGCTATATCCTTACCCTGAGTCAAATCCTTACCTGTTAACTGAGAATAGATTTCAAGTGTAAACATCATCCCAGCAGATGGTCCGCCTATCCCCCCAGCATTTATCGTAACAGTAGGCGTGCTAGAAACAACAGTATGATCAACTAATGTAATCCCAATGCCAGCTTTACCATCAGCTAATTTAATTGTTTTGCCATCCGCTGATTTATTTTTTCCCTGATCATTGGTATATTGAACAGAGATAGGTGCACCAACTTTTAAAGACTTGATATATGACATTAACTCTTGAGAAGATTTGAATTTTTTTCCGTCAACACCACTAACAGTATCAGCTACTTGTAACACATTTTTAAAAGATGATGCCTGCATCACGTCTAAAACATAAACCCCTTTATAAGTTAATTCAAAAGGTTTATTAGCCAGTTTAAAGGCTTCATAAATAGCCGCATTTTGTGCACTTTCCATATAAAAAGCATTCATCCGATTATAATCACTATCAGATTGATTGCCCATCATGTCCTTCTTACTGTAAACATCTGTGAAATCAGTTGCTGCAGCATATATCAAGCCTGCTCCGGTTGCCTGCATCATAGATACTGTTGTCAAATTTAACGACCCTTTGCCAACGATAGAAGCCTGATCAACCTTGACCATGGAGCCAACATTTTCAGTAGTTCCTGGCATTTCAATATAATAAGGTAATGGGAATAGGATACCGATGATTAGCAGAATCGTTAAAGAAAGGATAACTAACCATCTTTTTTTGATAAAAGACTGTTTATTTTTTTTCAATTTTACGCTCCAATTCTTTTATAACTAAACTTGGTACCCATTTTGAAATATCGGCTCCAAATTTACCCAATTCCTTGATACGTGTACTATTAATATATTGTAAATTAGGATCTGCAAGTAATATAATCGTTTCAATACCACTCATCTGTTGATTAAAATAAACCATCTCTGATTCATAGGCTAAATCTTGCACATTTCTCACGCTTCGAACTAAGGCAGTTACCTGTAGTTCTTCCGCAACATTAACTGTTAAATCCGACTCATGAACGATTACTTGAACATGATCAAAATCAAGCAATAGGTTTTCCAACATGACTTTTCGTTCAATAGTTGAAAACAAGGGATTCTTTTTATCATTGTTAAATATACCCACATAAAGGGTATCGAATAATTTAGCAGCCCGATAAATAATATCCAAATGACCATTTGTTACAGTATCAAAGGTTCCAGTATATAGACCAATTTTTTTAGTCATGATCACCTCTTTCATAAATCGTTACTTTGGAGATACCATAGCGTTTTTGCTTTATTATCTCAAACTCTCCTATACTATCAGGTAGTACAACTGACTCATCAGTTTCACATACAATAATCACTCGGTCGCTCAACACTTGTAGACTGTCCAAACTGCTGATATCATTCTCCACAGTTTCTTTGGCATAGGGAGGATCTAAAAACACAAGATCAAATGGTCCAGACAACTGATTCAGTGCATGTCTGGCATCCATTTTTAATAAACTAAATTTATTCAATTCCTTGGTCATCTCTATATTATCTAAAATAATAGCCTGTGCTTTTCGATCTCTTTCAACTAAAACAGCAGAAGACATCCCTCTAGAAATAGCCTCTATCGCCAACCCACCACTACCAGCATATAAGTCAAGTACCCGGCCAC
>JAFQXD010000120.1 GCA_017407115.1 Methanobrevibacter sp.
AGATTTGGTATTTAAGCCTAAATAACCCACTCGGGTTTCAGAATAAGGATAGACGGTTATATCATGGCTGTCTAGGTCCGAAATGGCGCTAGGTAATACCACAGCTGCATCTACTTCCCCTTTTTGCAAGGCAACTTTAGCAGTATCATTGTTTTCAATAATGCGTAGGGTCACGTTTTTGATTGCGGGTGTACCACCAAAATAAGTTTTGTTTGCTTCAAAAGTGAGATACTCACCAGTCTTATATGTTTTTAATTTGTAAGGTCCGGTGCCAACGGGTGCGACAGGCAGTTCCTTAACGGAAAAGTCAGCAACATCCTTATAGATATGCTTGGGGATGATAAAGGTTTCGGTAGCGATATTATTAACGGCTGCGGCACTTGGCTCAGGTAAATTAAACTTCACGGTATAGTCATCAACTTTTTGGATGGTAATGGGTTTACCCCCAATCCAAAGCTTGTCGGCGTTGCCATTTTCTTTCTTGGCCTTCTGCGTATAGGTAAAGACGACATCATCTGCAGTTAACTTTTCACCATCTGACCACTTGATCGTTTGTTTGAGTTTGACAGTCACCGATAAGCCATCCTTAGCCGCTTCGATCGAGTCTGCTAGTACATTTTTTTGCGTCCCATCTGTTTCGATCGCAACAAGTGGTGAATAAATCATATTAGTGACGGTTAGGCCCCAACGATCACTTGTGTTAATCGGATTAAGTGATGCTGGATTACCACTGATTGCATAAGTGAAAGATGACGCGTCTTTGGTCGTTTCTGTTTTACTCGTCGTTGCTTTATTTGGTGAACTACTTGTCGAGCAAGCAGCTAAAAATAAACCTGCTGTTGCAAATAAAAGCGTGACTGCCCCATATTTTAATTTCTTCATCCTGATACTCCTGATTTCCTATTTTTCAGACCACGTCCCTCTCTCCAGAGGGGATCATATTCAGAGGTGGTCACCTATTTGTGTTTCTCAACTAATCGATTAGACGTTTAGCAAAAAGAAGAAACAACGCGACATCCCTATCGTTAATTTATTGCTAGACCTAAATTTTATCATTGGCATACCCTTATTGGGGATAGCATTTTTTTATATGGGCGATAAAAAAATGTTATCGGGCAAATGCTGTATCCCTAGAGCTGCCATATAATTTGATGTTTAGCTGGAGATAGAAGGATTAGAGCACCTATTAGGTTATAATACATGGAGACCAGTCAAGGAGTATACAAAAAGAACCGAAGAGATGGCATCCTCTTCGGCTTTTTTGTATCTACTGAAATTAAGGTTTTAATGAATACCAGCATAATTTAACAATTAGATTAGCGGTTTTATGCGCTTTGGGGAAAGGTTGCAACTGAAACTAGAAAGGTCAAAGCATCAAACACCTAATATTTTTTTAAAAGTCATTCTTAAATAATCGTTATAATAAACTTTACTCATCATCTTCAATAAAAGATACAATGCTGTCTTATTCAGGTATAGCATTTTTCTTAATCCTAGATTTTTTACAAGTGCTTTATTTTGTATAAATAAAGCATTAAAAAGTTTTTTAGACAGATCTGTTTTAATCCGAGTTGATTCCATCATGACGTATTCATTGTCATTTAAACAGATAGTGTGTACTAACTTAGTTGCTTCAGGATGTTCTTTTTTGATAAAGTCAAGTACAATCTCTGTTTTCTTAAAAATACAAAAATTTCTTTCAGAAACTTTTGTATTGGTAATACTTTCTGGATTAAATCGATAGTAATACCCAATATAATCAAAAAACGTCACGTTTTTAGCCAATGATAGAACTTGTAAGCTGATCGCTGCATCTTCATACATTGCTATATTTGGGAATCTTAATGTAGAAAATATAGCACGACCGTAAAGCTTAGCACACGGTCCTGAAGAAGAAAAACCTGGAGAATACATTTGTTTCACGTTATCTGTAAAAGAGCCGCTCTGATAGACTATCTGCTTATCTCCGTTACCGAAATACTTCATATCTTTCGAAAATTTACACATGGCAACATCTGAAGGACTGCTAACGTTTTTGATAAGTAATTCAAATAGATCTTTACATAAAACATCATCAGCATCCACAAAAAATACAAAATCTCCAGTAAATTTATCTAAGCCTTTATTCCTAGCAAATCCAGGTCCGGAATTTTTAATTGAGTCGTACATGATTCTCGAATCATTTTTTGCATACATTTGTATAATACTTAACGAATCATCAATTGATCCATCATCAATGAGTATAATTTCCAAATTTTCATATGTCTGCTCTATAATAGAATCTAAACAGTCTTTCAAATATGATTCTGAATTGTAAACAGGAACGATGACAGATATGATAGGTTCTTTTTTAAAACCATCTAAGTTTTTGACTTTCACTAATTTCCTCTGTTAAATCTAATAGTTGTGTTGAAAATATTTCAATAGGTCTATTCTAGTATAAATTTGCGTAAAAAGATAGTTGTTATCCATAATCGTATCAATTATTAGCATTGCTATGACTGCGAAAATTACTATAAAAAAAGGTACAGTGTTACCAAATACAGGAGCTAATAAATATAGTGATGAATTTAAAGTATCA
>JAFQXD010000121.1 GCA_017407115.1 Methanobrevibacter sp.
GAGGTTTCCTTCACTGTCTACAATATCTACTTCAGCTAATCTCATTTGACTATCCATTGAGTGGGTAGCACAAGATAAACATGGGTCGTAAGCTCTGATAACCATTTCCATTAAGTTGAAGATTTTATCATCTACTTCTACACCAGGTTTGATGTAATCTTTAGCAACTTGGTGAATACCCATTTCCATAGCTGGGTTGTTTTGGATTGTAGCAACAACAATGTTTGCGTAAGTACATAATCCGTTATCATCAGATTCGTAATGGTGGATTAAAGTACCACGAGGAGCTTCTACAATACCTACACCTTTACCTTCAGTTCTTTCTAATTCATCAGGGAATTTTTGAGCGGATAAATCTTCTTCTAATGCAGCTGCTGCACATTCAGCAGATGCTAATAATTCGATTAATCTTGCGTAGTTGAATAATAATGGTGCTTGAGCGTATCCAAATGCATCACGGAAAGCTTTAAGAGCTTCTTGTGCAAGAGGTGCTTCTTTAGGCATTTGATCACAAACATTAATCCTGGATAATGGTGCAACTCTGTAAATACCTTCTGGGTATCCCATTTCTTTAATGTAAGGGAATTTTAACCAGGAGTAAGGTTTTACGTGTTCTGCAACAATGTCTGTGTACTCTTCGTTTCTGTATTCGAAAAGGTCACTACCATCTTTGTCTTTGAATCTTACGTTACCGTTATATACATCCCAAGTTCCGTCAGGTTTTACGATACCACAGTGTCTAGTGTCACCGAAGTTACCTAATGATGAAACTAAGTCAATGTTTTCTTCAAATATAGGAATAGCTAAGTCTAAAGTAGCTTGTGCTAATTCTACATTTTGTTTTGCTCTTTCAAGTAAGTCTTTTTGAGTATCAGCATCTAATTCGGTAGAAATACCACCAGGAGTGGATGAAGTTGGGTGAATTGGACGACCACCGATTTTTCTAACCATTTCTAAACCGTTTCTTCTGATGTTAATAGCTTGAAGTGCAATTTCAGGCATATCTTTAATTACTTGGAAAACATTTCTAGTTTTTCTGGTTCCGTTTGGAATGATTAAATCTGGTGCTGCTAAGAAGTAAAAGTGGAGAGCGTGGGAGTGCATGTATGAACCCCAGTTCATAATTTCTCTCATTCTGTATGCAGCAGGCAATATTTCGTAATCATCGTAACCGAAGATTTGGTCAACAGCTTTAGCAGCTGCTAAGTGGTGTTGTACATCACAAATACCACAAATACGAGGTACTAATCTTGGCAATTCTTCTACAGGACGGCCTGTTAAGAATTTTTCGAAACCTCTGAATTCCATAACGTGTAATCTTGTTTCTTCTACATTTCCAGCATCGTCAAGATGTACTGTAATTTTAGCGTGTCCTTCAATACGAGTGACAGGCTCCATAGTAAGTTTAACCATTTTATTCTCCTCCTTTCTGCATTTTAACTGGTACTAAAGCAGCAGGTAATGTGTAAGTGTAGAAAGTACCTACAATATCATCTAATTGATCTGCGACAGTTTCAGGATCAACGGTTTTATCTTCTTGTACACCGTAGTCAGATGCAATCGCACTGATCATTTTTGCTCCTTGGTCTAATACTTTAGCAGTAGGACCGTAACATCCTCTACATTGGATACCAATGGAAGGACATTCTGCACCACATAAGGATACGGTAGCAGGACCCATACATACTAAACCTTGGGTAATTAAACATAAATCAGGTTCAGGAGCACCTAATTCAAATTGTCTTTTAATGAAGTCCATTGCTAAACCTGCAGGTGGTTTTTCTCTAGGACATACTTCACAAAGGTTGGTTGAAGGTAATTCAATAGTTTCCCCTCTTAATAATGTTAAAATAGCTTCTGCTACAACATCAGAACGAGGTGGGCAACCAGGAATCATTAAATCAATATCCATTACTTCACCAATAGGTCTTACTCTGCTTTCGAGATGAGGTACATCTTCGTGAGGAATAATTCCTTCAGGGTTTACAGTAGATACGGAATTAATGTATGCTTCTTCTTCTAATTCTTCAACAGTCCATAAGTTTCCGAGACCTGGAATACCGCCGTAACATGAACAGGTACCGTAAGAGATAACCATATTAGCTTTTTCGTTTAACATTTCAGCTAATTCTCTGTTTTCGTCGTTTCTTACTCCACCTTCGACAATAATAATGTCTAATTCAGGTACTTCATCGTATTTAGTATCCATGAGTACAGGGGAAAATTCGAAATCTGCAAATTCCATTACATCAATTAAGGATTCGTGGAAATCCGCAATGGATAAGTGGCAACCTGAACATCCGCCAAACCACATAGTTCCTATTTTAACTTTATCTGCCATATTCATTCCTCCAATCTATTTTTCAGCATCTAATTGTTCTTTCAATGGAGCTGGACCTAAATCTTTGATTCTGTTAACCATCATTTTAACAGATTCAGAGAATTTTTCACCTTCGGATGCGGAAATCCAATCGTGGTGAACTCTTTCTTTTCCAATTCCCATATCTTCAACTAATTTATAAATTAATCTCATTCTACGATCTAATTTGTAGTTACCAGCGTCATAGTGGCAGTCACCCATGTGACATCCAGCTACAAATACACCGTCAGCACCTTCTTTAAATGCTTTTAAAACAAATTGTGGATCAATTCTTCCAGAACACATTACACGAATAACTCTAATATTCGGTGGGTATTGCATCCTTGCAGTACCAGCTGTGTCTGCTCCTCCATAGGAACACCAGTTGCAACAAAACATTACAATTTTTACATCATCAGCCATAGAGTTTCTCCTCCTCTATAAATATTTTTTGCGAATTTGAAAAACTTAAGCTCTTCAAATTCAATTTTAAACTTTTTTAAAAAATTTTAAAATCTTTCTTTTAAGACATACTGTTTTAGGTACACCTTAAAATCACAATTTCTGTACGTAATGAGCTAGCTCAGCAATACATTATGTACTGATTAATATATTTCATTTATAATTAATATAAAGCTTACTTAGAAACTAAAGCCAAAAAGTTTATATACTATAAAACAAGATTTCTAAAAACTTAATTTAATAAAGAATAATAAGAAAAAAAGTAAAAATAGATGGAATTACATTCCATCAAGACTCATGTCAATCATATTTTGAGTTTGCTCAGCTAATTCATCAGGAAGACCAGTGATATCCATGTTTAAAAATCCTCTTACAATCATGGATTCCGCATCTTCTTCGCTTATTCCACGAGAAGTCAAGTAATTAATCTCATCTTCATCAATTTTACCAACTGCTGCCTCATGAGATAATTCTAAGTTTGCAGAACTAGCTTCAAGTTCTGGAACTGCATAAATAAGACTATCATCAGATAAAACAAGTCCACTACATTCCAAGTGTCCCCTAACACCAGGGACTGTTCCAGATAGGTGTCCTCTTGCGTAAATCTTAGATTCGTCTTGAGCAACTGCCCTTGATATAACTTCTGCCCTAGCTCCTTCTGCATTAAGAAGAGCTCTGGAACCAACATCAATAATGGAATCTTTTTTACCACCTTGAATTGATTGGAAAATTGCTCTTGAATTTTTACCATTACAATAAGCGGTAGGATAAGATTGCAAAGTGCTTACAGGACTGGTTAGAATATAATTATTAATATAAGTTGAATTGTCTCCTAATTTGATTCCAGTTCTAGGACGAACTTCAACCTGTTCAGCCCAATTGTGAACCATTGTAAATGTTATTTTAGAACCGGGTTTTAGATACATCTCAGATACACCGACGTGCATTGCAGAAGACACATCATCACCAGTTGCACAGCCTGTAATCAAGTGGAGTTCGGAATTTTCCTCAGCAATGATAACGTTGTGTGCAGTTTGCATGATATCCTCATCACTGATGAACATACAAGCCTGAACAGGCATGACTTCACAAGTGTTAGGAAGAGACCTTACAAAGTAACCGCTTTTAACTCCATCTTTTTGCTCTCTTAAAGCTGTTTTCGCAGTATATTTATCCGCATCAGGTTTTACAACATTCCATAAATAATCTTCAAGCCAACCATATTTTTCTAATGCAATTCCAATATTCATTACTTCAACTGAACTGGATATTGCGTTGTTTGTAAAAATATTACTCTGATCCACTTGTAAAAATGATCCTGCCCTATTTTTTTCATCAGTGTCAACGCCAACTTTTAAAAGGTCATTTTTAGTTTGTTTGCTTAAGTCATCCAAATCATCAATCATGTCCAAAGCGTTGACCGTTTCATCAGTGAAGTTTTCAATTGTTACATCAGCACCAATTGCTGCTTTTTTATCTTTTGCCCTTTCAGCATCCTCATAAACATTGCGCACATTCAACACATCCATTAAAACCGTTTTTTCTAATATCTTCTAAAATTTCAGACGGATTTCCAGAACAGGAAATTACCCCATCAATTAAAACATGTGCTTTATCTGCACTAACAAAATTTAAAATATAACCTAAATGAGTAATTAAAAGACCACTTCTTTTCCTGCTGCGTTGTGGCTTGTCCTTGTCCAATAAGGTTCCAATTTCAGAAGCCAACAATTCTACATTTTCAATATCCACACCGGAATCTGGTTCGTCGAACATGGTAAAGTCCGGCATTTGAGCAAGTAACTGTAAAATTTCAGAACGTTTTACTTCCCCACCAGAAAATCCTAAATTAACATCACGATTTAAGAATTCATCACTGAATTTAAGTTGTTTAGCTAATTCTTGCATTCTAGGATTTAATTCATCACTAACCTCTTGATTAGATATAATTTTTAATAAATCTCCTACTGAAACTCCCCTAATTGCAGGAGGTGTTTGAAAACTTACTCCGATACCCAATTTAACTCTTTCAGCAGTTGTTAAACCAGTTATATCCTGACCTTTAAATTTAATAGTACCATTAACAACCTTATAATTAGGAAAACCTAATATGGTTAAAAATAAAGTACTTTTACCAGCACCATTAGGGCCTAAAAGAACGTGAGTTTCACCTTCAGCGATAGAAAGGTTAATATCCTTTAAAACCCTTTTTCCGGCCACTTCAACTGCTAAATTTTCTACTTCAAGCAACATATAATCACCTTAAAAAAATATGAATTTGTTATATAATAATATAATTATAATTGATAAACTATAAATAGTTAACAAATGTTTTTAAATAAGAAAAAATATTTAGAAAAATAATATAAAATAAAAAAAAGAATAACTGAAATTATTCAGTTACGATAATAAATTCGCCGACTTTTTCAACTTTAGCAAAAGGAACTAATAACAAGTCACCATTTCTTTTAGCACCTTTTACATGAATATTACGGTCACTTTCTACCCTAATAGCTATATCAACAATTTTACCAGTTTTTTCGTTGATAATTAATTCGTCCAAAACACCGAGGATACGTGCATTGTTGGTAGCTACTTGATAGTTTTTAATTTCACTCCATAATTTTTCTTCTCTTTTAGGAATTTGTTGTTTATTTTCCATTTAATCACCTGATAAAAATTAAATATAATTATATAAATATTTAATTTCATCATATTTAAATATAATATTCTTTATACAACTTTTCTGCAACCTGACTATCTAAAAGAGTATTAATATTTAAAGCCAATTCCCTTTTTGGAATAATTAACTGATCTTCATCCTGAACAATATTAACACTTCTCAAAACGTTTAACCCTGACGGAACGTTACCTTCAAATTCATATGAATAATTAAGTCCTAAATCCTTAAAAATTTCAACTGGAACCAATGTAGACAATGCATCCTTATCCGATTTCAGATAGTACTCCAAAACATAATCTATAGTTTCAGTTGATATAAACGGCAAATCCGCATTTATGAAAAGCAAAATGTCTTTATCTGATTTTTTTTCGAAGTAATCTAAAATGAATGACAAGTCAGTCAGGTAACTGTCTCCCGAAGTATCCAATATTTTAAAATCTTCATTTAGGGACTTTAAATATTCAGTGGTTTCAGGAGTGTGATGACTGACAGCAATAACGATTTCATCGATTAATTTAGATTCATTTAGATTGTCAAGTACATATTTAATTAATGGTTTATTGCATAATTTAAAGAGAGGTTTTTCGCAGGGAACTTCAAGTCTTGTTCCCATACCTCCAGCCATTAAAATTGCATAAATCATGAAAAATCACAAAATCTAAGCGAATTTTCCACCCATCATTTTCATACGATCTTTAAGGATACATCTTCCTCCTTGTTTACCTCCAATAGGAACTTTAGGAGTACCCATAGAGTTCATACAACGGGCCATAATTGCAGAACCTAATGCAAGACCGTCTTCAACAAATACTACATTTTCAAACTTATCTTGAACGGCTTCTAAAATAAGTTGAGGTTTGCGTCCAGTAATCCCTGCCCTACCAGTAATACCTAAAGCAGAACCAGGAATAATAACATTTTCTTCAAATGCAACGTCCAAAACCCTTTTTACAATATTTGTACTTACATAATCCAATGTAGAAAGCAATGTTGGAAGACCATCTGCATCATAGAACTGTGCACCCAAATCCATTAATTCATCGAGTTTATCACCATTGAATCCAACATCACAACCAATTAATGTAGTACCTGCTTTTTCAGCAGCTTCAGGATTTACAGGAACTGTACCAAACCTATCAACATCCATCGGAACTTTACTAATGTTGATTAATTTGTGAGCTTCAAGAGCATTGGCTTCAGCCTTTTTGTGGTCTGCTTTTTTCATAGCTTTTTCAGAGTATAAATCTAATGCAGCACCGTTTTTCTTATCTATTTGACCGGAACCTCTAGCTAAAGAATCGCTTACAACCCCTGCCAATCCTAAAAAGTTACCGACAGTGTTAGCATAAGGTTCATTATCATTAACAATACGTCCGGCTAATGTGGAACCGAAATCTAAAGATACACAAGGATTTCTATAGTCAACATCAGTCCATTTTGCACCTAATTTGATTCCTGCAGTAACAAGTTCTCCTTCCATTTCATTAGCAACTGTTTCTTTACCTTCAGGAGGAACTACACTTACAACAGCCCCATCAAACATGATATTTTCTAAAAGAGAGTGTTTTTGCAATCTTTCAGGAAGTTGAGAAATACTCATTGCAGGAGACATTTTACGTGGAGGAATATCAGCTTCAAGACAACCGTCAGCAAGCGCAATAATCAATTGACCTGCTTCCTCAGCAGTTGCAAAACCAGCAGTTACCCCAGTAGATCTTACAACAAAATCCAAATCTTCATCTTTATCAACTTGACATTTCTTAAGAGATTCCAAAACAGTATCTCTTATCAGCTCAGTTACGGCTTCTTTAGAAAGTTCAATACCCCAAACTGTTTTACCGAATACTTCTTCATTAGCTTTAGGTGGTCTGATATCCCTAGTCATTTTTACTGTTTTATTAAGTAAATATGACTCACTGGTGTTTAAATTAGTCGCCATTACAATTGATTTTGTAGTGGTGTTACCCAATTCAACAGAAGCAGTGACATAAAAAGTATCTGGCTTTTGAACAGCACCTGGACTGGCAGGACCAGCCCTTTGAGCCCTTAAACTAGCTAAATTGCCTTCTTTAGAATGAGCAATAATAGGTTTAGGACCTTTATTAAAAATTTTACTTAAAAAAGACATTATCTAACCTCTCCAAATATAAAGTTAAATAATAATCTCTTTTTAAAATAATATAAATTTTATTAAAATAATTTTGAAAAAAGTAGTCAGTTAGTTTAAAAAAAATAAGAAAAGGATTAGATGAAATGAATCATCTAATCGGGACCCTTCATGTTTATAATAATTTGTTAATTGGGTGGTCTTCAACAGGTTCGGTACCAATATCTTTTGCTGCTTCAGCAATCATAATATCTGCCATACCACAAGCAGGGAATGCAATTTTTGCATTTTCGATTGGTCCGAAAAGAACGAAGTCTCCACCAGCCATTTGTTGAACGATGTTAGAACCGATATCACAAACAGGCCATGCTTCTTTGTGTTCTTTTTTGTATCCTCTTAACCAGTCCCATGCAGATGGAACATTGTGAATACCAGATCCTACAGGGTAACCCCATTTGGATTTAACTGCGAAAGAAGTTCTTACTGCAGGTCCTGCACCTTGACCTAATGGAGTAACAGCTACGTCCATCCATGGTTTGGTAATTCCACATTCGTCAGCCATTTCGAGAATACCTTGGTCGATTACAGATCCACCAGTTTCCCAAATTTCGATTTTTCCTTCTACACCAGGAGTCATTGGGTTGAAACCTAAGAGAATGGATGCGTCGATGTCGGAATTTTTAACTGCTTCAATTTCACCAGGTTCAGCTGCCATACTTAAAGAGTTGTAAACAGCTCTTTCAGCTAATCCTACTTCTTGTACATATTCTACACCTGCAATTTTTGCAGCTGCTGCAGTTGAATCTATAAGGAAAGGTTTGTCACAGACGTCTCCTACAAATTCTAAGTATTTTACCATAGCTTCTGCAGTAGCACCGAAAGTTTGTACAACACAAGGGTTTCCGGTTACATCAGACATTTCTTCCATAGTTTTAATTCTTTCTTCAGCAGCATCTTTATCAAAGATACCTTCTTTTTCATCACTAATAATATTGTGTCCGCCGTAAAAGATTGTTCCTGCTAAAACAGTAGGATATTCACCAGGTTGTCCTCCCATTTTTATTCCAGCAATATCAACGACGAGTTGTTCTTTTTCAAATCTAAACATAAGTATAAACCTCCTATAACAAGGCAGTTAACATTGAAGCCATGCCGAATTTCATAGCTACAATTAAAATTATTAAACCAATTATAATACCGTATAATATACCAACGTCTCTACCTGTTTGTTGGCCTAAACGTTGATAATATTCTCCAACAGTGAAATCAACTTTTTCTTCTGCTTCATCTAATTTTGCGATAGCAACGTTAACTTCATCAGTTGAAACCATTACTTGAGGTATTGAATTTTCATCACTCATTTCTAAACACCTCTAAAATCCTGCTAATTTTGCAATTAAAGGAATAATTACGATTAAAAGTACTGCAATACATGCACCGTAAGCAAAACCTTTAAATCTTGTTGCGAGTAAACCAGCAAATAATTTACCTTCTCTTGCAAGGAGTTTTGCACTGTATTCAGCATCATCTGCTGCAGTTTTCATTCCACCGATATTTGGTTTGTTTGAAATTTGTACCATAATCATGTCCTCCTTATAACAAGAATAAAACTCCAATAACTAAAGTAAAAGCTAAACCGATCATTATACCTTGGACTTTACCTGCATAATTACCAGCCATATTTCTTTGGACAGCACCGACCATATCGATTTTAGTGTTAATATCCCTAATTCTTGATTCGATGAGAGCAGTCTCAGCAGAAACAACTCTGATTGCTTCTCCTTCTTCTTCCTCTCCGCCGTCTTCATCTACAGAAATAATCATAGCTTCTTCTTCAAAAGCACCTGGATCTTTTTCTACACATTCATTAATTTTTGATTGAATTGCTCCAATGTCTTCAGTATCAATTAAATCAACAATTTCTAATTGTTGTTGGAATCTTTCAACACCGTCGAGAGGAACATTTTCTACGAAAGGAATTGCACCGGTTGCACCGATAATTTTCTTTTTGTCAGGGTCAGCACCGTTTTCGTGTAAAGCTTTAAAACTTTGACCGGTAATGTGACCTTGCACTTCAGCACCAGCTAATATTAAGAAACGAATATTAGGGTTAGAAATAATATTTGCAACTACTTTTTCAATTCCTAAATTTTCTGTTTTACATGGACCTGCAATAGCTGCTCCAGATAACTCAGCTTCAATGTGAGAAGCAAGAGTAGTTACTGCAACAGGGCTTTCAGGATCACCTACAATGTAATCCCCACTAATAACCGGCCAGCCATCTGCAGGAGCTTTTTTATCAGCCATCTATAATACCCCCATTGCTTGTAAAATTGGTAATGCAGCAAATATAATGAATGTAGCTAATAAGAAACCATATACCATATTAGTTAATAATCCTGCAGTTACATAAGAACCTTCCCTTCCAGGGAAAGATCCAACAGGACTGGTGTATGGGTCTAATGAGGCCATTAATTCATCGGCAGCCAATTCAACTTTTGCTACTTGTTCGTTTACATCATCCATAGATAGGAGAACAATTCCTGAACCTAAAGATGATCCGATAACCCCTGTTGCAGGGTCTAATGCGAAATTCATTTCAGGTACGACCTGAATCATAGGTAACATTTGAGCCATATTTAATTCCTCCTAATCTAATTTTCTACTTTAGGCCATAATCCAGCCCATTTGGTTGAAGCAGCATCATTACATGAAGCTAATACGAATGCTCTGAATGAGATAATCCAACCGATTAAACCTACTATGAATACAATGAACCAACCGAATCCACCTGAAGCAACAGACATGAGTCCAACAAGAGTCATGGATAAGAACGCAGTTGAGCATGCACATTTGAGAGTTCTTAATTGATCTTCGTTTGGTCCTAAACATGCGTTGAATGGATGTTGGATAGCCATAGTACATAAGATAAATAATACTGCAATGAAACCTGTTGCAACTACATTTTCATATACAGCAGTCATGTCGTAAGTACCTGCAATTGCAACTGAGAAAGCAAGAATTGATAAAGTTGCTGCTCCTGCAATTTCAATAGTACATTGAATCATAATAGGGATTTTCATTCCAACAATTTTAGTTGCAACTAATGCAATGATTGCACCGATAATTACAGCAATAACGAGAGCTGCAACAGGTCCAATGATAGCCATTTTTAAAATAGTTGCTAAACTAATACCTGCTAAAGCAGAGATTACACCAACGGATAAAGACATGTAACCAATAGATGGTACACCAGTACCTAAACCGTAACTTGCTACTCTACGAATAGCATCTGCTCCCCATACGATAGCGCAAACAGCACCAAGACCTGCAATAACAGATCCTATGTCACCTAAAAATCCAGTAATATAAATAGCGATTAATGCACCAACAATACCCACAGCGAGTAACATTGTTGAGCTTACTGCACCTGCAGCTGCACCATCAGCACTTCCACCAGCAGACATTTTAAATACCTCCAGTTAAAATAATACAAAAGATTCCGACAACGATAGATGCGATAGCACATGCAAGAGCTCCAGTTCCAATTCTTTTGAATTTTGGATCGTGCATACCTTCAATGGTACCACCAATGTTATATGAAGCAATTACAGCGTTAATGAAGAACACACCTACACCTAAAATAGCAGCTAAACCGATACTTACAGCAGGGTCAGTTACAAAAGTACTGTCTTGTACAGCGTTGTAAATTCCGAAGTAGACTAATCCACCACCGAAACCACCAAGAAGACCTCCAATGAGACCACTTACAAATGAAGTTAAAGGTACACCGTGACCTTCGGTACCAGGAGTTTTGTAAGCTTCTTGATTACGTTTGGTAATCCAGTCTACAGGTACTTTTGATGCAGCAGGAACAATACCTACACCGAAGATGTAGATTAAGTTTGCAATGAGCATGGTAATTCCCATCATGATCATAGCACCAATTGCACCACCAATACCTACTATATAAAATGGTTCACCTGTCATAGTTGCAGCAGTAATGAGTCCTGTTAAACCTGCACCAGCAGCTAACATAGCAGTACCGGTACCTACACCAGTAGCTGTTGCCATAGCCGCAGGAGCTCCTCCTACAGGAATAAAGTGCACACCTGCACCAATCATAATACCGCCTATTGCGATGAATAAAATTAATGTAATTGGATCCATAATCGAAACCTCCTTATTCTTCCTCATATGGTCCATATTTGGTTCTTGCAAATACTTCTAATCTGTCATCCATGATGATTAATAAGATGATGATTATAATACCAACAATGATACCACCATATACTCCAAAGACTACTGTATTCCAGAAACTGAAGAATACAACGAGACCGAAACAGAAACCAGTTAATGGCCCACCGAATTTAGCACAGAAGTTTACTACATCCATAGAGTTTTTAGCACCCATTGGAGCTTTAGTAACGATATCCCCTTGAATAGCTACAGGAGTACCTCCACCAAATTCGAATTTTTGATACTCACTTTCAGCACCATAATGAACGTCCCCAGTTGAAGAACCGATAGCTCCTAAAGCAATACCCCAAAGCATTGCTAAGAGTGGTAATGGGAATACGTGTAAAGGATCACCAGATCCTAATGGAATGGTCATTAAGTAAGAAATTCCAACAATACAAAAACTAGTTATAAATCCGTGACCTACAATAGGTCCTAAAGATTGTGTTAATACATCCATAAATAATGGTTGTTCAAATTGGGATTGTCCAACAATCCTTCCCATGTGGGATGTAACAGTATAAATAGCGTGAACAAAAGCAGCGACACAAGCACCCATTGCAATAGCTACGATAGGCATCATACCTAAAGACATTACTAAATATGCAATAGCACCAGCGACACCACACCAAACACCATAAGCGACTGGTTCACCAGAAGCCGCCTTGTTTATCATACGGTGTAAATGTCCCATTTGTGGAGCAAGTTGAACTTGAGAGTTAGGGTTACTTTGAGAACCAATATCAGATTCTAAATCCTCTGCAGCCCCTCCGATAGTAGCAACTGCACCCATTAATGCAACAACACCTAATGTTACAGGGTCCATAATTTTTTTCCTCCATATTTTTTATTAAATTGATCATTTAATAAACATGATATCGATTTTTATTCCATATAAAAATCATAATGCAATACTATTATTGCATAGTAATACTTTTTTAAATCATTAATATAAATGTTTGGTTTTTTTCAAGTAAACTTGATTTTCTTCATTAATATTTTCGATTTAATATAATATTATAAATGAATACAATATAAATGTTTTGGATTTTTTCAAGTAAACTTGATTTTTATAAAATGGTAGATAGGTGAAAAATCACCTATCTCCGTGTTTTAATCTATCTATTTTGCTGGGGTAATAGCAGTTCTTTCACCAGCAGGTTCGAATTCTCTTAATGCACCTTTAGCAAATTCTTCACGTACTTTACTGAAGTCAAATACTAAGTTTTTGTCAGCAAATGCGATTTTTACTAATGGGTTGAAAGCCCAAGCGTCTCCACGAGC
>JAFQXD010000031.1 GCA_017407115.1 Methanobrevibacter sp.
TCTCATTAAAGAGAATAAAATGGATTTATACTCAGTTATTAGTGTAATACAGTTCATATCACTAACTTAAAAAAAGTCCTAAAAAATCAAAAGGAGAAAATGAAAAATGTTCAAAATCAAATAATTTCTGCCAACACTCTATTTAAATTAAAAAAATAGTTTTTCACTGCCATTCGATGGCCTGCCAGGTCATCTCAAAGTTTTTCTCGAAAAGAAGATCAATATCTTCGTTTGGGAAATCTAACCAAAAGCATTGAACTCCCATATACATGATGTACAATGTTTCGGCAATGTTTTCAGTTGAGAAGTCTTTCCTGATTTCATTTTTCCTTTTGCCGTCTTCGACAAGGCCATTTAAAAATATTCCAACATCCTTTCCTATTTGTGAAACTGTCCTGTTGACCTCATAATTGGCATATCCTGTTGCGGTTAAAAGAATTAGTACAGTCCCATAATTGATTTTTTCGCTGATGCTTTCAATTTCCATGCCGTCTATGAAGTGATGCAAAATATAAAGCAATCCGTCATGGATTCTCTCCTTTGATGAGCCTTCAAGGGGGATTTTATCAAAATCGATTTTCATATAATCCACTATATACTTTTGCATGATTGCTTCAAATATTTCGCTTTTATCTGAAAAATGATAATATATGCCGCCGGTTGTCAGTCCTGTACAATTTTGAATATCCCTAATTGAAATATCAATTGTGCCTTTCTCCAATATTAATTTCAGCGTTTTTTCAACAATCAAGTCCTTAGTGTTCATCTAACCACACAATGTTTTTTAGTTAATTAATTATTCTCTGAATCTTATCTTTTCCCATTGCAAATCAAAATTATCTTCAAAGACAGAAATCATATCATCAATTATATATGACTCCCATTTATATGCAATTCCCATGTACATGTTAATTAATGAATCTGCAATGTCTTCGGTTGAGTAGTCTTGTCGGATTTGCCTGTTTTTTTGACCTTCCTCAACAATTTCTGTGAAAAAGTCCTTCAATTCGTTTAGGAGGCTTTGGCATAACTCCTGAAAATTTTCATGGACAAATCCTTTTGCAGTCAAAATTGCCAATATGATTCTGTAGTCTATTTCATCATCAATAGATTCAATCTTGATTCCCATTTGTTGTTGCTTAAAAATTTCAGCCATGGCATCGTGGATTTTCTCTTTTGCATTTCCTTTTATCTGCCTGAGTTCGTCTATATTGAATTTGTAAAAGTTTAGATAGTATCTTTCAGTAATTTCATTGTATATCTCTTCTTTATTAGAAAAATGGTGATATATTCCGCCAGTAGCGATTCCAGTGGCTGCACTGATTTCTCTAATTGAAATAATGGAGTTTTGCTTTTCAATCATTAATTTTAAAGTCTTTTCTAAAATTAACTGTCTTGTATTCATACATCTAATATTTTTATATTTTATGGTTATTAAATGATGTAGAGAACGAACGTTCTGTCATGTTGAAAATTAATATAACGAAGGAATGTTCTGTATTTTGGAAAATAGTAACTGACTTTACTGTTTTTGTTCATCAAGCAACAATATCTTTATAAATCAATGAAAAAATAAATATTAATGGGAAAAATATTTGCATCTGCAATCAAAATTATTGGCGGGTATATGCAAATTGAATATTTTTGAAAAGATTCAGTAAAAACAAACTAGAAGGTTGAATTTAAAAAAGAGGAGACTTTCGAAAAGAACAATTGTTGGAGATTATAACCTGATGGATTTGATGATAATGAATGTTATTAGGATACTAATCGTAGTTCTAATAATATATGCTGTGGTAAAAGGATTGAAAACATTATTAAAAATAGGAATAATCATATTTGTTATTTCTATAATATTGGGATTATTAGGATTTTAATCCCTAAACTTTTTAATGACGATTAGTTAATTTTTTTTCCTTTAAAAGGAGAGAAATAACTGGTTTTTTGAGACCGGAACAATTTCTGCAAAAAGATTTCTCATCCCAAAACATCAGTTAATACCAATATTTTTAAAGTCTAAAATTAAAAAATTAGAATATGAAAGGGATTTTTGAATTCATCGAAAAATATTTTTTCATAGTGATATTGTTGGCGGTAGCTATTTCTCTAGTTTATCCAAATTCATTTAAATGGGTTTTGAGTGAATTTAACGGCATCAACATTATCAATTTACTTTTAAGCATAGTTCTTTTTACTATGGGAACCACATTGAAAGCGGATGATTTCATTAATGTAATCAAAAATCCTAAGGCAATTGCAGTTGGAATTTCAGCACAATATATCATAATGCCCCTTATGGCATTTGCTCTTGCAAGAGCGTTCTCTCTTGATACTGCTTTGACCGCCGGACTCATTCTTGTTGGAACCGTACCTGGAGGAACAGCATCTGATGTCATTACTTTCATTGCAAAGGGAGATGTGGCGTTGTCGGTTTCTTTAACTGCTGTTTCCACTGTGATTTCACCCTTATTGACTCCAATAATCACATTGTTGTTAATCGGCAATCAGATTCATTTCAATCCGGTTGACATGTTCATTTCAATTGTTCAGATAGTCATTGTTCCAATCATGTTAGGTTTGATTCTGAATTACAAATTCCCTAATTTTTGTGAAAAATTAAAAGGTTACCTACCTACTGTATCATCCATTGTAATTTGTTTAATCGTTGCAGGAGTGATTGGAGCCAACAAACAAGCTATTTTAACTTCATCTACTGTAATACTTATTGTCATTGTCCTGCAATATTTCCTTTCAATGTTAATTGGATTTGGAATTGGACGCCTTGCAGGAATGGATAAAAAACAGATAATTACAATAGCTATTGAAATTGCATTTCAAAATTCAGGTTTGTCAACCAGCCTTGCAAAAACCCATTTTCCAAACTTATCTCAGGCAACAGTTCCCGGAGCGATTTATTCCGTTTGGCAAAATTTTGCAGGCTCAATTCTTGCCTATGCATTCAGGAAATATCAATCCTAACAATGATTCCTTGTTTTAAATTTTATGGCTATTAAATGATGTGGAGAATGAATGTTCTGTTATGTTGGATAATAGTAACTAAATTCATAGTTTTTGCCAATTAAGCAACAAAAACTTTATCGTATAATATTATTGTTTTTAGATTGTAAGTTTATAAATATTATTAAAAATTATTTTTACTTCGTTTTAATCTTTTAATTACTCAATACTTAATTTTAAATAGTTTAAAATTCATAATATTTGTAATTATGTAATTATTATTTAATGGTTTATATTCCATTTAATAATTTCTATTCAATTTTATTATTTTATTGGATATATTCAATTTTATAGAACTAGTTCGATTTAATAAAACTATGACTAATATTCTATAATATAATATTTGTTCGATTTTATAGAACATGTCTAATAACAAAAAACATATTAATTAGTTAAAATAAAATATGATTAAATAAAAGGAAGTGTTTAACATGAAAATATTGCCTGTTTCAATGCCGAAAGATATTGATAAATACTTTTTTAATAGAACAAAAGACATTAACATGATTAACACGCAGTTATCCACAGTAAAATTGGATATTCCTCCACAACTGTTAATAACCGGATATCGTGGAGTTGGCAAAACATTCTTGCTTAAAAAAGTATTGAATGACCAAAGTAGTGATGTTCTAACAATCTTCATTGACATATCAGAAATAATGGGGAGGCAAAAAGGAAATTTAACAGAGGAAGAAGTTTTAAAAGCGCTTCTAAATGCAATTGATGATGCAATTTCGCAGAATAAGAAATATTACAAAAAGTGGATAGGCAAAATTGCATCATCCATTAAAAAGTTAGAGCTGAAAAATTATGATTTTTCAGATAATGTAAATGTATTGGATGTTCCGATTCCAGTAATTTCAGATAATTATGATAAATTATCAAAGTTCACAATGGAATTGCCTCAAAAGATTGTAGATTCATCAGATGAAATAACTGGGTTTATAATTGTCATTGATGAATTTCAATTGCTTAAAAATGTTGAAGACCCTGAAGCGTTCTTTTGGTTAATTAGAAGTTTCACACAAAAACAGTTCAATGTAGGGTATATTTTTACAGGTTCAGTTTCCAAAACGGCGGACATAATAAACATGATTAACGGTCAGGAAGGTGCATTTGGAGGAAGATTGATACAGATAAATGTAGAACCATTCACATTTGATGAAACAAAAAGATACATTGATGAAAAGTCAAACAATTTAAAATTCACCGACGAAGGATTTAAGAGATTTTATAATTGTACACGCGGAATACCATTATATATCAATAGCTTATCATCAATACTGCCTAATAATATAGTTTGTGATGAAGATATAATAAGACAAACACTTCAGTTGAATATAGATCAGGTAGCAATAATGTGGATTTATATTTGGGGAAGATTATCTCAAGGTGAAAAAGACTTCATCATTTACTTATTGGAGCATGAGGGAGCAACACGAGCAACTTTAGATAATCAATTGGGATATTCCAAATCAAGTGTTACTCGGTTCATTGATTCTCTTTCAAATCAGGGGATTATTGAATTCAATACAATGGATAAAAAATTTGTTCTGGCGGATAAGATGTTACAGTTCTGGTTGAAAATCAAATTAGAAACAAATGGATGTTATCCCCTTTAATTTTTGTCCAATTCAGTGGGTTAATGGATAGTTCGGATTAGCTATTGGAATTGATAACGTTAATGTCAAATTTTTAATAATAACTTTTCACTATTGTCTTTATTCGGTTTGGCAGAATTTTGCAGGCTCAATTCTTGCCTATGCATTCAGAAAATATCAATCCTAACTATATTTTTTAAATTTCATGTTTCATGATTTAGGCAATAATATATATTATCTTAAAAACTAACATAAAATTCATGAGAAAGTTTTTGAAGGTTTCATTAAAATTCCAATGGAAGACAATATTGGTTATTTTCGCTTTGATAGTCATTCAGACATTCTTTCAAATGGAAATAATTGACTTGTTCAGTGCCGCTTTGACTGGAGTTAAAGAACAGAATATCGATTTGCTTGTCAAATCAGGATCATACATGCTGATGTATACGGGCATTTCAGTGATTGCCATTTATGTAATTTCCTACCTATCAACAAAAGTGGCCTCAAATGCCGCATATACTGTCCGTGAGAAAATATTTCATATACTGATGAACCTGCCTGGTGAGGAACTTGAGCAATTTAAAATTTCCGGGCTGGTTACACGGTCAACCAGGGGGATGTCCTCAGAACAGGGTTTTATAGTGATAATACTCACACAATTAATGCTCGTTCCAGTTACACTCGTAGCAATTATTTATGAAATAGCACTGATTGATACGACTTATGCGTTGTTCTTCTTGGCATTTGTTGGTGTTCTTGCATTGATTCTAATTTGGAGAATGAAACAAATTGTGAAAATATTTTTTAGGGCCAAAAAGACATACGGAAAACTGAACCTGATGTTTTTATCCAAAATCAGTGATATTGCAGGCAGGATTCCATTCAATAAACAGGAGTATGAAGCCGAATTTGAAGAGGCATGTGAGAATTCCTATGACAAGAATGTCACATATATTTTAAGCCAATATTACCTCGGGCCAGTATTGTTATGGGGTTTATATGCCATTGTTCTGATTACATTTGCAATGGTTAATGCCGGATACACCATCGGCTTTGAAACAGACAGTGTTGTGGATTCATTCATTATTCTTATATATGTTGCCTACTTCGTCAGCACCCTGACGTTTCTGCCGGCATTAATTGACAGGTGGCCACGTGCATATGCCACTTCTGTGCGTTTGGAGGAAGTCCTGAACCTGGAAGATAAAACCGTAAAATCCAACAACACTGATAATCCAAAAACAATAGAAATTGTAGAGGAAGATGTGTCCTGGCCTGATAAGGGAATATGGGCTGAAAGAAAGGAAATATCTCAAAAATTCACTCTAATATTAAAAGATGACAGGATTAAAGTAACAATATCAATGATTTTGCTTACGATATCCACATTGTGTATGGTTTATGCCCCTAAAGTTGCAGGAAAGACGGTTAATTTATTGAGTTCCAATGCGAATTCATTCAACGATGCTGGCGTCTACTTTAACCTTGCCTTGCTTTTGGCATTATATTCTGCAGGATATCTCTTAAAATTAACTCCAAAGAGAGTCATGGCGATTATCGGTGAAAAGGTAGCCTATAATTTAAGAATGGGATTATTTGACGGGATTGATGCTGTCGGATCCGGTTTCATTAAGGAAAACTCAAAGGGTCTCATCATGTCCAGATTAAACAACGATGTGATGAACATCCGTGAGTTCGTCTCTTCCAGATTTTCTGAAATTTATGCCCAAATTCTATCAATAGTCCTTGTAATAGTACTGATGATGACAACGGACTTTAGATTGAGCTTAATTTATCTGGCGATATTGCCGGTTTATGTCATTTCCTTTTCGTTATGCGATTATAAATCCAAAGACTATTATGATGGTCATCAAAAGCATTTGGGCCGATTGATGAGCTATTTTGAAAGAGGCCTCACAAATCGTGATTCATTTCATGAAAAAGGGTTTAAAAAACTAAACCAAACAGTAATTGACTATTATGCCAAATCCAGAAACGTTACTAATATTATGGAGCCTGTTACAATCCTTTTGACAAACGTGAGTAATATAACTGTTTATATGGCGGGCATTTACTTCTTATCAGTTGGTGAAATACAGCTGGGAACCCTATTGGCGGTTATCATGTATGGACAGTTACTGACTAAACCTATTAAAAAGCTAAGCACTTCGATGGCTTCTATTGAAACCGCATTTTCAAGCATCAAAAGGATCTTTGCGATTATTGACTATCAAAAAGAGGAATAATCGGATTTTCAGTTATGTTAATGTATGAAGGTAACTTATAAACCTTTATTTATTTTTTTTTTAATTCCGATAACTCTAAAACATCAATATGAAAAATTGAATGGTTATTTTTAATTTCGCTTTTGCTCTTTTTTTTACTTTAAAACTATTTTTGGTATGAATTCATTTATATCATCACTTCAAAAAAAATGGTATATATTTATTAATAATCAAAAATAAAACAATATATCAAGTATTGTATTAATTCACAATACATATGTATGTATTATTGTACAGAACGAACGTTCTGTTTGATTACTTGATTTTTAGAGAATATGAGGTAATTAAAAATGACGAAAAAAAGGATGGTAATATTACTGATGCTACTCCTTGTAATGATTATAAGTATCGGTGCAATTTCAGCGGCTGATACTAATGAAACCTTGCAAGGGGAAGTTAGTGATACAAATATCGCTTTGACAGATGAAGTTGGTGATACAAATATCGCAACAACTTCTTCTAATTTGAAACAAGAGGGCAATGACACTTCACCTGTGAGTGAAAGTGTCAATGGCGTTGATGAAATTAATGTAGATGACAGTCGAGATGAAAATCATAAGGTGGGTGTTACATCCTCTGCTTCAAATGATGTACTTTCCGCTTCAAATGATGATTTGCTTAAATCCAGTGAAAATAATTTTTACTATGATAGAACTGGAAGCTGGTACAAGGATTTTGAAGATGCCTTATCCGCCGCTGAGAGTAATGGTGGAGGAACAATAAAGATTTGGGGAGGTACATATAAATACACTTCCGATGATGATGATTTTGAATATAAAATTAATACGGTGGGTACATATACAATCCAGCCTTACGGCTCAGACCATCAAGTTACTTTTGACGGTGAGGGGAAAGGTTGGTTCTTGCATATAACTAATGCGAATATAAAGGTTACCATCAGTGACATCACCTTTAAAAATGGGAAAGGAAATGATGGTCCTCTGGAAGTTGAAGATGATGCACAATTGACCTTGTACAGATGTACATTTGAGGGAAATCATGCTTCTTCCGATGGAGTTAGTTACGGATTGGGCGGTGCCATAATTGTGGATGAAGGTTCACTTATAGCCAACGACTGCAGGTTCATAAACAATAAGGCTGATAGACACGGTGGTGCCATCTGTATTGAAGATTCAGGTTCAGTTACACTTAACAACTGTTATTTTGAAGGAAATAAAAAGGGCTCTGATGCAAACGACTTTGAGGATTATAGTATAGATGGGGGTGAAAGTGCAGATTGGTATTTTGAAAATTGTCTGTTTGTAGGAAGCGGTGATCTTCATATTGATGTGGATGCTCCTGCTAAATCAGTCACAATAACACCCGACGTTGAAGATGATGTAAATTACGCTGTTTTATATAAAGATGGTCAAGAATATGATAGAACCGCTTGTAATGATGGAGACACTGCAACTTTCTCCGATTTGGAACCAGGCACTTATACAGTTTACATGATGAAAAATTATGAAAAAAGATACGCATATTCTGGAAATGAATTTACTATTATAGAACCTAATTTTGTTTTAGATGATAAAGATGTATTTGAAACTTTAAGTGCTGCGGTTAATGCTATTCCTAATGGTGGAAGTGGAGTAATTACTGTTGAAGCCGGAACTTACACAGGTTCTTCTAATTTTAACGTACAGATTAGAAATAAAGTAGTAACAATTATGCCTAAAATTATTTCTGAATATGAGGATACTGTTATTTTTTCAGGTAATTCTCAAAATTATCTGTTGGACGTAGGTGCTAATGCCCAACTTATCCTAGAAGATATAACTATAACCGGTAAATTTTCAAATGCAGCATTAATATTCACTAGCAATTTGGAGTCTTCAATTACAGATTGTGAATTTAATAATATTAAAAATTCTCAAAACCAACCGGGAAATCCAATTAATGCTCGTAATTCAAAATTGGAAATTAATGGTACAACTTTTGATTTAAACGGTCAAATTATCTTAGAAAACACTGTTGCAGTTATTGATGATTGTATTTTCTCCAACAATACAGGTAATCAGGGAGGGGCAATTAATGCAAATCCTTCTTCAGATTTAACTGTTACCAGCTCACAGTTTATCCGTAATGATGCTGATGATAAAGGTGGAGCAATATATGCCACTAATCTTAAAATGGAGGATACTGAGTTTTTACTAAACACTGCTGAAATTGGAGGAGCTGTTTATATAACTGATTACACTGACAGCCTCATTAATATTACCTACTGTGTTTTTGATACAAATGTTGCAACCACTTCTAGAAACATTCACTCTGAATCACTCACAAGGAAATTTGATTTGCAGTTCAATGAATATGATGTGGATTTAAAAATAATTAAAAAAGATGCTTCATATGGTCAGGATTATATTCTTGATGGTGTTTTTGACTGGGGTTCAAATTTAAATAATACTGTTACTCTTTTATCAGGAATTATGGATGAGGATAATATTTTCGGAGAAGTGGTTACTGTTGAAGATAACAAATTTAATATAAATCTCGGAGTGCTGACCGGTGGAACACATGAATTGACCATGGCCGGAATGTATACTCAGGAAGACAGTGCTGACCATTTCTATACTCATGATTATTATTCTGATTTAAATGGAAACGAATTCTATTTATTAAATCCGGCTTATCAAAAAATAGTGATTGACAAAGCTGTAATATTATTGAATCTTGAGGTAAAAGATGTATTTATACCTGAAATACCTGTTTTAAATGTTTATGCTAACTGGGATAATAATTATACAATTTTCATTGGAAATAAAAATTATAAGCTTGAAGTTGTAAACGGTAAAGGTAGCATGCAGCTGACTGGCCTTGATTTAGGTAATTATTCAGTTGTTGCTATGCGTGATGCTGATGAAAACTTTAATCTTGCTATGAATTTCACTACTTTTTCCGTAAGTAAAATCTACAGCAACTTCCTCGTTGCAAGTACAAATGTGGAATACGCTACTTTGGCGGAAGCTGTGGCCAATTCCGATAACGATGATTCAATATTTGTTAAAAGCGGTACATATAAAGAAACAAAAGTTGTAATAACCAATAAGACTTTAGATATTATTGCAGTGGATGATGTTATTTTTGATGCTCAAGGTGGAGATGCAAATTTCATAATTATCAATGAAAATTCTGAAGTATATATTTATGGTATAGCATTCAGAGGAATTCACAACAGAAATACAAATTATGGAGCTATAGTCAATCACGGGTCTCTTTCAGTAACTTCATGTAATTTTACAGACAATAAGATTACAAAGACATCATTTGCTAAAAATGGTGGAGCAGCTATATTCAGTGATGGTGAGGCACTGGAAATTGACAACTGTAATTTCATAAACAATGTCGCTCCTTTAAAAGTAAGTACTGCAGCAGTCACATCCTTGGGTTATGAGGATATTTCAATCACAGATTCCAAATTCATAAACAACACTGCACGTGAAGGAGGAGCAGTTCACTTTGAAAACATAGTTCAATTTGAACCAGCAATCATTTCATGTGAGTTTGAACAAAATACTGCAGTTAAAGGATCTGCAATATATGTTGGAAACAATTCCAGATATGCATCTGTAAGCCTATCCAATTTCGCGAAAAACAACATCAAAAATAGTTTAGGAGAAAAAACCCAACTTGAAGGTGGAGTAATATATGTCAATGCCAACACTACTGATGTAACTGTGGATATTTCATTATCCAATTTTGAACAAAACTCCAACAGTGAGGTAGATGGCGGAGCCATATGTCTTGATGGAAGTTCAAATGCTTTCATTGACAGCTGTGTCTTCAATAACAATAGTGGTAAGTTGGGTTCTGCAATTTTAATCAAAAACCCTTATGATAAAAAGCTCACATTATTGGTAGACAGCAGTCTCTTTACTGATAATCATGCAACAACTGGAGCTGTTGCAACCTCTCCTAGAGTTACAGCACTCTTTGATGAATGTATTTTTGCAAATAACACTGGTGAAAACAGAAATATTTACAGCAATGGATTTACCGTGGCTCATGATACTGTTTTTGACGTTAACAATGCTAAATTAAGTGCGTTATCTGTTGCATATGGTAATGAGTCAATAATAAAAGGTACAGTAGACGTCGGTGCAAATATCTACTCAGCAGCAAATTTAACAGTTGCTGGTGAAAATGTCATTGTAGAAGTTGAAAACAATAAATTCACTTATAATGCAGGTGTATTGAATCCGGGTAAATATACTGCTGTTTTAAACAATATTGTAGATATGAACAATAATACCTACGTAATGGACAGCATATCCGTAAATTTCAAAGTTAACCGTGTAGGTATTGAATTTAATGTTTCTGTTGAAAATATTACCTATGGTGAAACCCTGAAAGTTGTTGAAACACTTCCTTCTACCGCTGCAGGTACTATAAGTTACCAATTTAATGGAAAATATTACACAAAAGATGAACTCGAATCATTGAAATTAGATGCAGGAAAATATGTCCTTATAGCTAGTTATAATCATGAAGATTTCGCACCTTCATCTTCCGTAATTAATTTTGAAGTATATAAAGCAAATCCGACCATATCTGTAGAGGATGTGGAAGTAGAAGATAATGGAACCGTTGTTGTAAACATAAAAACAAATGTCCCATCAATCTATACAATAGAAATTGGAGATTACAAAACTGATAAATATGTTAACGGCAGCAGAGCTGTTGAAATAGATGAAATATTTGAACCTGGCACCTACACAATCAAAGTAACTTCACAGGAACGTGTAAACTACATATCAAATTCCACTGAGGCCACTTTGAAAGTCACTAAAACTCTTGGAGCATTCGCATTAAGTGCCTCTAATAAAGTCACATCTCCAAATGATGCTATCATTGGGGTTTCAGCTCCGGAAAATGCAGTAGGAAATATCACATACACAATAACAGATTCAAATAAAAACGTTGTTAAAACACTAACCCAATCCTGCAGAGATGATTTAATCGTTTCAGGTTTGGATGCTGGAGACTATGAAATCAATGCAGTATTTGAAGGCGATGATTTATACTATTCAACCAGTAATATCAAAATGGCCCCATTATCCATTATGAGGTCTGCAAATAATGAAGATATTCGCACTTCTGGTGAAGATGACTACTTTGATGATGAATATTATAACTATCCATTCATATACCAGGAAGATGAAGATTCAGATTATGAATATTATGAAACCCTCGAAGAAGCAATAGATGCAGCTTCACTAATGGGAGGAATCATTACAGTTAGAGGCGGAACATATTATTGGAAAGATGGAAACGCTGGTATTGATATTGAAGGAGAATTAGAAATAACAATCAGAGCATTTGAAGGCGAAGAGGTTATTTTTGACTGTCAACATGAAAGTGACTTCCTGTATTTATCATATGATACTGAAGTTGAGATAATTGAGACAGTTCCACCTATTCCTATCGTATATACTACAGAAGGCCCTACAATTACTCTTGAAAACCTTACCGTAATCAACGGATATGCCAACAGTGATGGTGGAGTTATCGAAATGGATGCTGGTATTTTAACATTGATGAACTGTAATTTCTACAATAACGATGCTGAATATGGTGGAGTAATATATATCGGTTCAGCTTCTTCAGACCAGGATGCAGATGTCATTGCAGTTAACTGTACATTTATAAACAATACCGCAAGATCTGAAGGTGGAGCAATCTACATTTCAGAAGGTCTTGAACAGTTCGTATCCGCATCATTTGCCGGATGTACATTTTTAGACAACTACCAAGGTGAAGGTGATGAGAGAACTATGAATTACTTTGCTGGTGATGCTGCTGATGAAATAGTTAAGAAAGCTTGTATATTTAACGCTAAGGATACAGTAACTTGGTCAATGGATAAAATCAACCAGACAGTAACTGTTAACGGTACATCTACTGATGTCTTCGATTCAATCGTTTTATTGTACTTCGATTATATGCCATTATACTCAATTTACAATAACGGTTCCCAAACATTTAATGTCACTTTCGAGGATGTAATGGGCGGAAACTACACTATAGGTGTAATGAATGACCATGACCTCAATACATATATCTTTAAAGACGCATCATTTGAAATGAAAGTGCCAAACTTCATCATATCCAAAGATGAGGTATATGAAAACTTAACTGACGCTATTGGCAATGTTACAGATAATGGTATTATTTATGCAAATGCAAATTATCATATTGATGAGAATATGGAAATTGACATTAGCAAATCTTTCACACTTACCAATTTCAGAGACCGCGTGGTTGTTTTCGATGGAAACAGCACAAACTGGTTCTTTACAGTGGCTGAAGGATGTAATGTTGTAATTGAAAACATTGAGTTTGTTGATGGAGGCATAAAAGATCATGCATCAATTGAAAATTACGGCAGTTTAACACTTAAAAACTGTTCTTTCACCGGTTTTGAAACCGATACAATCATATACAATTCCGGTTCCTTAAATATAACAGACGGTGTATTTTCACTTAATTCCATTAATAATGCTATTGTTTTAAATAATGGAAAATTATTCATCGACGGAGCTGAATTCTCAAGCAATGTCATAAATACAAATTCTGTTGTGTACAACAATGGAAATGCAGAAATTGTTGCTTCCAATTTCACAGAAAACATCAATAACGGAAATGGTGGTGCAATATATAACAAAAATTCATTAACCATTAAAGACACAATTTTCAATGAAAATGAAGGTATAAATGGCGGAGCTGTTTATAATGAAGGAACATTAGAAGTCTTAAACTCTACTTTTGAAGATAACACTGCAAACGGATATGGTGGTGCAATTTTCAATGACGGTGAAGCAAACATAGCTAATTCATCATTTAGCGGAAGTTTCAGTGCAAAGGACGGAGGTGCCATTTACAATAATAATATGCTAATTGTGAATAATTCCACATTAGTTGCAAATACCGCAACAGGCAATGGTGGAGCAATCTACAACAACAAAACCTTGAAACTTGCAGAATCCTTCTTTGGAATTAACTTCGCTTACGAGTATGCAAACATTTACAATGCAGGCGATGTTCAAGAATTTAGTAATAACACATTCGATTTCTATGATGTGATATTATACGTACCGGATGGAGAATACGGCATTCCTACAACAATTACAGGCACACTTGATCCTCAATTCAACATGGACCTTCAATTAATATTACCTGGATTTGTTAACTATAAAGATGCTGAAGTCGCAATTACAGATGGTATATTTGAATATAATACTGGTATTTTACCAAAAGGCGCTTATGACGTTATATTAAATGAAGTCATTTATGATAAAAACGGCAACGTTTATTATGGTGAAGCAATAAGAGACAGGCTTATCGTAAATAAGGCGAATGTCTACATAAATCTGACTGTAGAGGACATTATCCTTAAGAATGCAGATAAAGGTACACCTGTTTTAAAAATCAGCGCAAGTAAAAACGGAACATTCCAACTTCTCTTCAATAATAAGCTTACAAGTTTCACTATTGCTGACAGTCAAGCTGAAATAACATTGGACAGTGTTGGAGAAGGAAACTACAGCGTAATGGTTGTCCGTGAAGGTGATGAAAACTATAACGATGCAGCAAACGGAACCACATTCACTGTAAGCGAATATTTAGGCAATTTCATTGTCAACAGTACTGGTGGAAAATTCGAAACATTACGTGAAGCTATCAGTAATTCTGCAGCTGAAGACATCATTTATGTAATGGAAGGAAATTACACTGGTGCGGACAATATCGGCCGGAATATTTCAAATAAAAAATTAAGTATAATTTCACTTGGAGAAGTTATTTTTGATGCATATTCTGGTGATTTAAGCTTTTTGACTGTTGATGAAAAATCTGATGTAACATTATCAGGTATTACAATCACTGGATTTAATGCTACAGAAAAGAAAATCATTTTCAATCAAGGTAATTTGACTGTTGACGGATGTTACTTTGTCAATAATACTTTAATTGGATTCGATACTGGAATTATCTACAATGATGATGGAAATTTAAATATTGTCGAATCAGAATTTTATGATAATAATGTAAGTTTATCCATTATCGATTCCAGATCCGGAATAATAATGATTAATGAATCAACATTTGAGGACAATATAGCTAATTCAGGTCGGATCATTTCAGTAATAAATGCGAATTCAGTAAAAGTCATATCAAATTCATTTGCGCAAAACAAAGGTCAAATTCTTCGTGTTATATCATCCAGCGACGTTCTTATTAGTTCTTTGTTTAACAATAACACTAACGGAATAAATCTTATTTTTGCATCAAGGAACTCCAATCTTGTTGTTAATAATTCAATATTTGAAGGCAATGAGTTTAGTAATATAATCTATTTATATGAAAATGCTAAAACTACTATTTCAGAATCTGTATTCACTGGTAATGATGTTAATAATATTGTATATAGTAATACGGATAATCTGTCAGTTTTAGAAACCACATTTTCAGCAAACACAATTTCAAGTAACTCAGTATTATACGTTCCATCAAATATAAATACTATTGTCGATGGTTGTGTATTTACAGACAATAAGGCATTAATCAATAGAAATATTGATGGTTCTGCTACTTTAAAAATTACCAATTCAGTATTTGACGCTATAAACGTTGATTATAGTGTTAATGATATTGACTATAAACAAAATGAAACAATTGAAGGCACTATTGATATCGGTATAAACATTCCTTTCACTGTTAATTTGGACATTAACGGTAAAACTTATTCAGTAAACGTCACTGACAATAAATTCACCTACACTTTAAGCGATCTAACAGGTGGAGACTATGAGGTTGTATTAAATGCACAAGATGATAATTTAAACACTTTCGTATTTGATAAAATAACCAAAACATTCACTGTTAATCGTATAGATCCTGGATTAAAAGTTACAATATCAAATATTACTCAGGGTGAAAAATTAGAAGTTAATGCTGAACTCATCAATAATGCAACAGATAAGATTCTCTATCAATTGAATGGAAAATGGTATGATGAAGCTCAACTTGAAAATATCACATTGGCCCATGGTAACTATTTAGTTACAGCAGCATATAGCGGAAATAAAAACTACTATCCAGTTGGTATACCAATTTATGTGGAAGTTGACAAAATCACTCCAAAAATAACTGTAAGTGATGTTGAAGTTGACTATGGTGAAGATATTAATATTGATGTATCTGCTGATATTGCGGATTATTATACTGTATTTATAGACAACGGTTACAATGAATCAGTTTCATTATACGTTGATAATAATGCAATATTTACATTCTCAAGTGCAAACTTCAAACCTGGCAGATATGAAATCAAAGTTTATAAATTTGAAACTGATGATTATAATGAAGCATTTGCCTATGCTAATTTAACAGTTAATAAAGCTAAAGGAGTCTTCAATTTATCAAAAGATTTAATTACAGAGGGTGAAAATGCAACCATTAATGTGACAGTTCCTATCAATGCATATGGAAACATTACATACAATGTATATGACAGCAATATGAATGTGGTTTACAATATCACACAATCCTGTCTGGAAGACCTTATTGTTCCTAATTTGGATGGCGGAAGATATATTGTCACAGGTACTTTTGAAGGCGATTCCTATTACGCTAATAGTTCCATAGTCAATTCAGGTTCAATATTTGTCAGGGAATGTGTAGACGTAATCATTACTGTAGGTAATATAACCTATGGTGAAAATGCCACTGTCACTGTTGAAAGCAATGTTGATGGCGACTACCTTGTTTATGTTGGAACTGAACCTATTGTGGTTACTGTCATAAAAGGTATTGGAACTGTGTCTGTTCCTAATTTAAGTGCTGGAAGTTATGCTGTTAACGTTACTGTTATTGATGGCAATTATTCAGGATTTAATGAAACAGTATTTGACGTAGCTCCTAAATCCACTTCAGTTACTGTTTCTATTGAAGATATTGTATTCGGTGAAAATGCTATTGCTGTGGTCAATGGTGAAATTGATGGCGAATACATTATAGAGATTGATAATCAGAATTATACTGCAAATGTTGTTGGCGGTAAAGGTAATGCCACACTTGATGGTCTTGCTGTTGGTGAAAATATTTTAGCTTCCATAACAATTGCCAACGCTAACTATACTGCATCCAATACTACAACATTTAATGTATTCAGCAAATATAACACTCCAATCTCCTTGGATATGGAGATTGTGGAAAACAATATTACAATGACCGTTACTGTTAGTGATAAGGCAACCGGTCTTGTCAAATTCCAAGTAACCGGCCAGGAAGAATATGTGGTATACTCTGATGTTATTAATGGTGTAGCTGTTCTTGAAGATGTTCTTGAAACTGGTGATTACACAGTTATCGCAACCTATATGGGTAATGACAGGTTCAACACTAACATTACTTATGCTGATTTCACTATCAAAGGCCACATTAAGAAGAATACAACTATTAGTGCTCATGCTGATGTGGTTGGATATAGGGTTACTTTAACTGTTGAAGTTGATGAAAACGCTACTGGTTTTGTAAAACTGGTCGTTGGTGATACTGTTGCTAATATTGAATTGGAAAACGGTAAAGGAACATTAACAACCAATTTAATGCCAAACAGTTATTATATTGATGTAACTTACCTTGGTGATGATGACTACAATATGAATAGTACAGCTGTGACATTTACTGTAACAGAAATTTCCAAGGATAATACTACTATCGATCTTAACGTTATAGCTGGTGAAGATGCTGCTTGGATTGTGGTTGATTTGAATAAAACCGCAACCGGACTGGTTAAATTCTATATGGTTAACAAAGAAACTGGTGATAACGCAACTATGTACATGGATGTTGTAGATGGTCATGTGGAAACTTATACTAACAGCATTCTGCCTGGAAACTACACTGTAGTTGCAACATATATGGGTGATTCAGTATTCAACACCAACACTACATCCCAGGATGTTGAAATCCTCGGACATATAATGAAAGATACTCCAATCGATGCGACAGTTGTAACCAGTGCAAATAGAGTTACATTAACTGTTAAAGTTGATGAAAACGCAACCGGTTTTGTAAAGGTCACTGTTGGCGGCACTGTAGCTAATATTGAATTGGAGAACGGTAAAGGAACATTAACAACTGTATTGCCTTACGGAAGTTACAGTTTAAATATTACTTATTTAGGTGATGAAAACTTCAATAGAAACTCAACAAAATCCGAATTTACACTTGTTGAGCCTGAAAAAGAAAACACTCCTATCGCTTTGGATATCGTGACTGACGAATACTATGTGGGAATGACTGTTACTGTTAGCGATGCTGCAACAGGTCTTGTTAAATTCCAGGTATCCGGTACAGAAGAATATGTGGTATACTCTGATGTTATTAATGGTGTAGCTATTCTTGAAGATACTCTTATAATTGGTGATTACTCAGTAATTGCAACATATATGGGTGATGACAGGTTTAATACCAACATTACTTATGGTGATTTCACTATCAAAGGCCACATTAAGAAGAATACTACTATTAGTGCTCGTGCTGATGTGAATGTAAACAGGGTTACATTGACTGTTAAAGTTGATGATAATGCTACTGGTTTTGTAAAACTGGCCATTGGTGGTACTGTTACTAATATTGAAGTGGTTGATGGTGTCGCAACACTGACAACTGTATTAGTTCCAAACAGTTATTATGTTGATGTAACTTACCTTGGTGATGATGACTACAATATGAACGCTACCAAAGTGGCATTTACCGTAACAGAAGCTGCTAAGAAAAATACTAATATCGATCTTAACATTCAAACTGGTGAAGATGTTGCTCTCATTGAGGTTGACTTGAATAAAGCTGCAACCGGATTGGTTAAACTCGATATGGTCTGGAAAGAAACTGGTGAAAAATATACTATGTACATGGATGTTGTAGATGGTCATGTAGAAACTTATACTAACAGCATTCTGCCTGGAAACTATTCTGTAGTTGCAACATACATGGGTGATTCAGTATTCAACACCAACACTACATCTGAGGATGTTGAAATCATTGGTCATGTGATGAAGGATACTCCAATTACAGCAAGTGTTGTTTCAAGCGGAACCAGAGTTGCATTGACTGTTAAAGTTGATGAGAATGCTACTGGATTTGTTGAACTCAAATTTGGTGATAATGTATTTAACATTGCGCTAAAAGATGGAGTTGGAACATTGACAACTTCATTGCCTTACGGAAGCTACAGCTTAGATATTACTTATTTAGGTGATGAAAACTTCAATAAGAACTCCACTAAACTCGATTTCACACTTGTAGAGCCTGCTAAGGAAAACA
>JAFQXD010000032.1 GCA_017407115.1 Methanobrevibacter sp.
ATGCATTAAAAAGTTACACAGGCTTACCGGATATACCTGAAGATGTGTCCAGTAAAATGCAGAAAATCGCTGATACATTGAAGAGTACTGCTGAAGCAATGAAATCTTTACGTGGTATCAGGGATGATTATAATTGGGATACTGGTGTAGGTGCATTATTCGGTGGTGTTGATATTCCTACTGCTATTAATAATGCTAAATCTGATTTAATCAAGGTAGGTAATACTTTAAAAGGTTTATCAAGTTTACCGGAAATCCCAGATGGAATATATACTAAAGTTCAACGTATAGGTACCAGTGCAAAGAATGTAGGTACAACATTAAGGGGTATGCAGAATATGCCTTTCCCTGATGTTATTGGTTTAGTGATGATTCCTGCTAAAATTGCAGCTGCTAAAGCGGTGTTAAGTGGTGCTAGTCGTGAATTAGTTTCATTAAATGGTACTGTTCAAAATATTCCTGATGGATTATATACTAAAGTTCAACGTGTAGGCGTTAATATAAAAGCTGTAGCTTCAGCAGTTCAAGGTATAACAACTTTACCATTTATTGGTCCGGATGTTGGTTTAAAAATAGGTCAGGCAGTTGGTGCTGTAAGGACAGCTGCAAGTCAATTAAATCGTCTACAAGGCCTTAACGCTGGAGGAGGTATTGGCCAAATATTAGCTAGTGTACGTTCTGCTGTTGTACAATTACGAGCCACACTTAATAGTATGCGTGGAGGATTCCGCAGTGCAGGTGTAGGTATCGGTTCCAGTTTAAAAGCGGGTGTTCGTGCAGGAATGAATGGTTTACGTGGAGTTGTAGTAACTAATGTTACTTCCGGTATGAGTGCCGGTGTTGGACCTGCCAGGTCTGGCGGTAATCGTATAGGATCTGGGGGTAAGTCTGCTTTCCAAACATCATTTAAGATTTCGCAAATTGCAAGTAATGAAGTGACTTATGCAACTCAGGCCATACAGAATGGTACTGCTAGTTTTGTTCAAGCAGTTGGAAGTATGGCAGAGCAAGCAGTACAGGAAGCTAAAAATAAACTTGACCAACAATCCCCTGGTAAAATCGCCCGTATGTGGGGTGATGAAATGAGCTTTTCCAGTATGTTGATTGAAAATCGTGGAAAAGGACTGATTAGTAGTATAAGTAAAGTTACTAGTAATGCGGTTAATGCTTCTAATCCTAACTTGAGTAGTATGTTGGCATTTAATAGTCCTGAATTGGATGCTAGTCGTTTGGATAGTATTCGTCGTATGAATCAGTCCAGTACTATGGGTCAAGGTCAAAGACCGATTGCTATTCATATTGGTGAGGGTGCTATTCAGTTAGATGCAAGGAATTTAACCACTACCGAGTCACGTCAAATTATGATTAATGCTTTAGAAGGTTTAAATGACATCAAAAAGATTGATGTCTAAATTTTTTTTTATTTTTTTAAGATTATTTTTATATTTTTTTTTGAATTCTTTTTTTTAGGGTTTATTATTATGAGTTGGTATAGTGATAAAATTGATTCAAAATATTTCAATTTAAGTATTGATGGTTTGGATTTGATTGGTGAAGATTTGAATCCGAATGAAAGTTATAATCGTCGTGAAACCAGTCGTAAAGCTGTTATCGGTGGTACTCAACGTGTTATCAGGACTAATTATGTTCATCGTGATTTTAGTCTTAACTGTTATGTTCCGATAGATCCAGCATACCCTAATATTTATGATTCCACTTTCCGTTTATGGCAGAGTAAACCTGTGGAAGTGATTAGTAAAGAGATGGGTGGGAAGTTCAATGCGGAATGTATTATTAAAAAGAAACATGAATCACCGGCTTATTTAACATTAGAGATTCAATTAATCGAAATACCATCTGAGACCAGTTTGATACCTAATGATACAGTTAAAGTTCCTACGGATAAGATTACCACTACTACTAGTAAATCCAATAAGAATACTAAAAATACTAAGAATACTAAGAATACTAAGAATACTAAGAATTCTAAGAAAAATAGTAAGAAATCAACCTCCAAAGGAAAAAATAAGAACAGTAAGAAGAAAGGAAAGAATATTACCAAGGTGAAATAAGCTATGGTTACTATTTACACTGGACCAAAACAGTACAGTATCAGCCGTACAGGTTTAGAAGTTTACCGTACCGATGAGAAAAACTTCAAACCCTATGAATCCACTGGAGTAGTAACAGATAATTCATCTTCTGAGGACGGTGAGGAGACTACTAAAACAGGTTACACCTTACATCAAGGGAAAATATTAGATACTTATTATTATGGAGAGATTTTCAGCACCGAACACGAGTATGATTATAGTGATATGAGTGATAGCGCCACCTTAAAATTACCTAGTGTGAATAAGAACCGATTCTATAAAGGTGTACGTGTATGTTTACGTAAACAATGGGAAGCACCCGGCACCACATTAAAATGGAGTGATTTAGACCCTGTTTTAACTGGTTTTATCACTGAACAAACTTTCAGTGAAGATAGTGTTAGTATTAAAGTACCAGGTATGACCACTTTACTTGACCAGAAATTCAAATTCCAATTCACCCAAATGAAAAGGTCAAAAATCCTAGAAGAAATTATTAAAACAGCTGGTTTAACACCAGTTATTAATGTTAAAGGATTAGATGATGATGTAACTGATTTCACAAATATCTCAAGTGACAGCAGCAGTGATAGCAGCAGCGACCTTGCAGGTGGTGAAGGAGCAGATATTGACAGTCTTGTTAAACAGATTGTAGGCAGTGAAACCAATGAGTTAAAGAAATGTAAACTTATCCATGAATGGTTAAAATCCAATGTAAGATATAGTTACTATGAATGTTCCAAGTATTCTTCTGCCGCTGAATGTTTAAAACATAAAAGTGCTTTGAATTGTGCGGATACTGCTAGATTAACCAGGGCTATGATGAGTAGTGCTGGTTTAAATGCTTATGTTGTACACCGTACCAGTAATGGAGGACATTTCTGGACAATTATCGAGATTGGTGGGAAAAAATATGCATCAGACCAGACAGGTGACGGTTCAGCATTTAATACTGTATGGGCTGCCAGTGGCCGCACCACTGTAAGTGATGGAGGATCATATACTCGTAAAAATGGTAAAAACCCTGATTGTTAAAAAGAAATGTGATGAAGAAGAAAGGGGATTGGATAAATGGGTGATTCAAAGAATATCACTGCAACCGAAGGAAGATTAAAATCAAATTTCGGTTCAGCAGTAAACACATTAGTAAATCTCGATGGCATACAACGTTCCATAACCGAAGTACAAGACAAGACCTCCTTACGAACGGGTACAGTTACAAAATACTATCCCTACCTAGATAAAGCAGAGGTTAAATTAGACTCCACTAAAAAAACAGTATTATGTAAGATATTACATAAGTATGGTGGTGAATTATTAGATTTATATACTCCTGTAGCAGACCGTAAAGAATTCTGTGATAAATTAAAAGAACCCTGTTATATTCCACGAGCAAAATTACATTGTGTTGTTGTTAATTTACATGATGCTGATAGTGATGAGCATTTATTATTAGGTTATTATCAAAATGAGGAATTCATTGGTTTAAATCCAGCTAAACCAGGTAATATTAAATTATGTACACGTGAAGCTACTAATCAGTATTGGATTAAATTCGGTTTCGATGGATTGGATTTAAGAGTTAACAGTACACCCGCAGTTAAGGTAGGTGAACGTGATGACACCATGGACACTGTTGAGTATGCTTCATCTGAAGAAACATACACTAAAAGTGAAGTAAATGAATTATTAAATGCTTATGATAAAAGAATAAAAGCATTAGAAGAAATTATTGCAGAATTAAATAATCAAGGAGAAGATTAAGTTTAATTTTTAAATATCCATTTTTTGTTTGGAGGTTTATATATTGAGTGATTATTGGGTTTGTAGCGATAATATTGACGGTAAAGAAAATACAAGAATAAATGCATTAGTCAACGCATTGAAAAAAAATGGACACACAGCTACAAATGGAGGAGTAGGACCAAACACCGTCCAATCACATGGATTAGGTAATAATGCTAAAGGCCAGATTGGAGTGTTCATCGTCGGCGGTTCAGATGCTGGAATGTATGTGGATTTTCGTGATGGTCTTAAAAAAGGATACTACCATTACAAATATATGAAAGTTGTTTTTGCAAGTGATACTGCAACTACCGACAAATGGATTACATGCAATGGTTTAGCAAATACTCCACTGGTTCGTGCATGGGACGATAATTATAGTGGTTCAAGTATAGAATCCGTAGGCAAATCTGCGAAATCCTATTTCGATGCAAATAAAGAATATATTAGTTACGCTTGCGGACCGAAAGGCTGTTCCTTTGATGATGTAATACAAAACTTCTTAAAAGATGATAATTCAGGCACATCCAATGATAATAAAGGTTCATCTTCAGGTTCAACAATTAAAGAAGCAGTACAGAAATTATTGAAACATTGGGATGGGGAAGTGGAATGCTACATCCGAGATGATAAAGTCTACATTAACAAGATTAAGGAACCTAAATCTGATTATCATCTATTACTCCAAGAAGGAGTTAATATTTTAAGTGACAGTATACAAATCACTGATGTTAACCCGAATACTGTTAATTATCTTATTGTTAAATGGACTGGTGGAACAATAACCATTAAAGATGAAGAGTTAATTAAACGTTTCGGTGAAGTTAAAAGTGAAGTAGAAGCTGTCCGCAAAAAAGTTAAAACCGAAACCACACAATCATCATCTTCAGATAGTGACACCGACACAGATACGGATACTGATACAGATACGGATACTGATGCGGATACTGACATTGATACTGATACAGATACCACTACTACTAAGACTACTGTTGTTGAGGAACCTATTAAAACTTATGAGGAAGCTTTGGCTTTTGCTAATACTGAATGGAATAAAATCAAACGTGACAATGGCCATACTTTTGAATGCAAAGTCCTAGGGGGTAGTCAATGGCGTAGCGGTGAATGGGTTAAAGTTATTGCTCCGTCTTTTAATGAGAATGGTTTCATGTATCTTACACGAGTTTCTGAATCTGATGATGCTGGTGACTGGACATGTAACTTGGCATTAGTGGATTATCCTCCAGGTTGGGGTGCTGAAGAATTATCGACTAGTAGTGATGATAGTTCTGATTCAGATAGTAGTGATGATTCATCATAAAAAAAATTTTCAAATTTAAATCTTTTAGTTTTTTTTATTAAATATTCTTTTTTTTATTTTATCTTTTTTTTTAATGGGAGGAGTGGTAAGTATATGCCTTTGCCTTTAGATGTGAACAGTACGGATTATCAGTTTTACAAAACATTACATGAAGATGTGAAACTTGTAAGCAACGAATATGGAGAATGGGACCTTGATTTTGAAAACGATGATTGGGTTAATGTCACTGGTGTTCATAGCCTGGCTAATGCTTGCATCATAGCCATAATGACAAGACTCAATGAATTAAACTATGTGGAATTATATGAAGATTTCGGTTGCAGAGCACATGAACTAATCAAAAAAAACAAAAGCCGAAACATAATCTACCAAATGGAGATATTCATAACAGAAGTATTAGAAAATATGCGAAGAGTACAACGAGTAAACTATGTTAAAATAACAGACAGTCCAGATAATCAGGATTACACTTACAGGATTAACTTCAGCATTACCAGTATAATGGATGATGAAGAAGATGGTGAAATAATAGAGGAGAGTTTCAATATATGAATTATACACAGAAATATTATGATGAATTATTCCTATTCAGCTTAGAAAACAGTTACGATTCCGGTTTAATAAGTCAGGATGAAAAATTCTTAACTTATGTTAAAAGCAAACAAGACATCAGTAACTTCTATGTTATGAACCTTAGTGTTTTAAGTGACAGTTTCGAAGATGTATACTATGATATGACCGACGTATATTTAAGTGATAAGGTGGCTCATGCAACTGGTGATGACTTGGATGATATTGGAGCTAAATACGGTTGTATGCGACCATTAGATAGTTATGCTGAATGTGATATTACTTTTAATTTCACCTCACCTAGCAGTACTAGTGTGGAATTGCCTGAGGGGATAATTGTCAGTAACGGTCAAGGAGTAGTTTATAAAACTATTGAATCTGTTACTATTCCTGCTGAAGCGGAGAATATAACAATCCATGCACAAGCTGTTAATGTGGGAACCACTAGTAGAGTATTAAAAAATACTTTAAATTGTATTGAATCTGATTTATTTGATACTGAAACCAGTACTTTTGGTTTAGGTACTGTTACCTGCACTAACTTGGAGAATAGTAGTGGTGGAGAGTATTATTATGATGATGAAGCCTATAGGGATTTGATTTTAGACTGGAGAAAGGAAACTATTCGTGGAAGTGAGGAAGCTTATAAGAAGTATTTCGCTAACTTGGATGGTTTGAACAGTTATAAGTTAATCCCTAATTGGGATGGTTCTGGTACATTAAAGATTGTATTAGACCCTGGTGACAGTTATCAGTTGAACCGTGTTTATAATGAGTTAAGGGCTAATGTTTGTCAGATGCCTGAGGATATTACATTATTTGCACCTGAACCTGTAGGTATTGATGTTTATGCTAAGTGTAATGTTGATATTGATTTGATTAACCCTTATAGTGAAGTGGAAAAGGAAGCTATTAAGTCAAGGATTGAAGATGCTGTTACTAATTATATTGAAGGGGATACTTTGAATTTCCTTGGTTTAGGTATTGGTGAGGATTTCATCCCTTATCAGTTAGGTGTTTTTATTCATGAGCAGGTGCCTGAGTTAAAGAATATTACTTTCACTAGTAATGATCCTAATGTGGATGCTAATGCTCCTGTGAGTATTACTGATGAGCAGCAGGTTAAGATTGATAATATGGTTATTGTAATGGAATAATTATTTTTTTTATATTTTGATATAAGTGATTTGTTATGGTTAAGAATAGTTTAAAGAAATTATTAAATAAATATCCTTATTTTCTTGATAAAAATGTAGGTAGTAATTTTTATCGTGTGGTGCAGGTGCAGAATGAAAATTTCCGTAAAGTGTACCAGTCTCTTGTGGATGTTTATGAAAGTTTTCATTTGAATAAAAAAGTGTTGGTTTGGAAGGAGCAGACTGTACCTTATGAGTATACTATGCGTTTTGTTTCCACTTACCCGAATATTAAACAAGTGAAAATATATAAAAATGATGAAGTCATCTACATAGAAGATTATATAAACGAGGATAATGATAGTGCCTTTGATTATTCTTACACTTACGATACAAGAAATGATATTCAAGGTTACAGTCCTGATGCTGATGAAGAGGATAATATAGAATTAACACAAGAAGAAATATTATTAAATAATAAACTAATCATCTGGCGTATAAACAAAACCACAGACGACAATACTCTCAATTATGATGTAAACATCAAAGCCAAATATCCAAACTTCAAAAAAATCACAATCTACAAAAACGAAGAATCCCTATATACACAATCATTCACCAATACAGATGATGAAACATTATTCGAATACACCTACAACAACACATTCACCCCACCTGAAATAGAATATGATGATGATGGTGAAGCATTAACTGAAATAGTAACCGATGATTCATTCAAAATAGTTGCTGAAACATATAATAATGAAACAGTAACAAAATACTTACCATCAGATGAAGCAGCATACATACCAGGAGACACATTCCTCATACAAGTCGAAACCTATGATGAATACATTTACCGTAAAGGATTCCCAGAACATGACACATTATTTACAAAAGAAAAAGATTACTGGAATGTTTACCTTAAAAACATGGACACTGACAATCCAGTAATAACATCTTTAGAATATGATGATTACGACCATGACATAAGCCTCGATTATATAGGATACTTAAACAATATTCCAAGAAAAGAATACATTGAAATCGAAACATTATATGAATATTATAGAAGCGAACCACCATTCAACAACCGCAGAACCGAAGATGATTACCATTACATGAAAAGGATGTTGGAATACAACCTCCGCATATGGGACACACCAGCCCCAGTACTGGAAATATGGAAACTCTATGGCCTAACCGATGTTAGCATGGTGAACCGTGAACATCAACTAATCAAAATATTTGACATCAAAAAACACCAATACCACACCGAAACCCGAACAGACCCATGCAACCCAAATAAAACATATGACACATTAGTTGTTGACGGATGGGTGCCTGAAGCATGGGAACATAAAGACCAATTCTTCAAAGACGCTAACAGATTAGGAGAATATTTCTTTGCAGAAGCCAATACTGTAAGACCAGTTAAAAAGAAACCCGTAACATTCACATTCCGATTCCTAAACAGTCTAGCCGAAGACATCAGTGCAGATTATACTGTAGACGCCTACTTGAATAATGAATTAATATCAGATGTACATAACTACCCTGAAAAACAATGGGTATGTCCAGCAGATTATTTGGATGAATATAATGATAATGTATTCCTATTTGTCGGTAAATATGAAGACCGTGAAATCGGCCGTGCTGAGATAACTGTAACTGTACGTGGATGTAGTGACGCAGACTTCTATGTCCGTGCAACAGGGGATGATAATAATAATGGAAGCCGCACCGCACCATTTAAAACATTAAGAAAAGCACTAGACAGTGTAACCGGAGTATACAATCTAATCGCAATAGTAGGAGAAACCACAGTAAACACTCCTGAAAGAGTACCAACCACCTGCACATTAATCGGATGTAAAGACGGCAACACCACACCAAAAATAATCAATACCAACCCAAGTGACAGGTTAAACAGTGACGGATCCTATACCAAACTAAACACCAGTCAATTCTTCAATATTGCCCCGGACCAAATCTTAAGCATACAGGATATTGAATTCAAAAATACAAGTCCATACAGTGTAATCGTTGAAGACATGGATTACACTAACATTAACCGTATTGATGAAACCGAAACCGGATTATTATATAACATGGATTATGCCATACCAATATCCGATTCACTACAGGAAGTATTCATTAAAAACCTCCAATTAAACACTAATACAGGTTTATTAACATGGACAGAAATCAACAAATCCACAGATTTAACTGATAACCTAAGCTATGAGGGAATCATTAACAATCTCAGATTAACAGATAATATCTATTATAATGAGCATACCACACACGAAGTCACATCCTCCAGCACCACTTTTGATAAAAACCACTTATATTATAGTGACCGTGAGGACATGCTCAATTCCACATATTACATTAACAGTAACTTGAATGATTTAAAACAGGACGGATTACTGGATTATGCTGAATATGATGAAGAAATCATTTACGATACTAAAGAACATGGATTAGATGAATTCGAGTATCAGCATATCACTGCAACACAAGGAGATTTCATACCAAGGCAGGCAACTTGGTTATCCGGAACTTTAAAAATCAATTTAACCATCTTAAAACCTCAAGTAGGTCAAATCATAAATCTCAGAACAAGTGATGGAGCCACAGCAAGTTTTAAAATAAACAGTGTCTCCGGTAATAATGTAACATATAAACCTACAGACAGTAATTCTTCAGCCACCAGTTATGTTTATATTTCAGCAGTTAAGAACACCACTTCAAATGTAACATTATCTTTAGGAAGGATTGTTGCTAGTAACGGTTTAGTATATACTGGTTCCAATAATCGTCTTGATTTGGTTTGGTAAGAGTGTATAATGAACCGTTCAATATATTTAAGAAAACTTTTTTTTAATAAATTCTATTTTTTTTATTTATAATTTAATCTTGGGAGACTAATTTTTATGGGTACTCAAAAATCATTAGACTTGGATAGTTTCGTCCATGACAGATGCTATTTTAAAACAGAAACATGGACAAGGACAGAGATAACAAATCAAATTACAACTGCAATAAGTAACTTAACATTAGTAGAATATGTTTCAACCCTACCAACCAGTAACATAAAAAATAACCGTTTATACATCGTACCTAACCATGAAAATCCGGAAATAAACCAGAACCTATACGATGTATACATACGTTACAATAACAAATGGGAACAAATCGACAGTCTAGAATTCAACATAGAAGATTACTATACCTCCGCTGAAGTTGAAACAAGACTAGCCACCAAATCCAATACAAACCATACACATAATAAGGCAGTGGCCAATACAAGTGATGGATTCATCTCCAAAGAAGACCAAGCTAAATTAAACGGAATCGCAACAGGTGCTAATAAAACCACAGTAGACACCACAATCACAGCAAGCGGAACCAACCCAGTACAAGGAAAAGCAATATACACTGCACTGTCAGGTAAAGCAGCAGCTAACCATAACCATGACACTCGTTATTACACCCAAGACCAAATAGATGATAAACTCGATGCATTCATTGGAGAAGAAGGAACACTTGAACTACAAAACTATTACAAAAAAGAAGAGGTTGATGAATTAATAAGCAAAACCATATCCAATATAAGCATTGATGATGATTTAATAATGGAAATCCAATACGGAGTAGTATTATCCCCTGAGGAAGAGGAAACCGTTGAACCAAACCCAGTGGAACCTGAACAAGAACCCACTGAAGAACCAGGAGGATAAAAATAATGCCTGAAGAAGACATACCCAAAAAATACTTCCGAAACGAACCAGATTACACTCCCAACAATTACGACTTATACTTTGATGTGAAACAAATACCATCCAACATAAGACTAGAAAACGGATACAACCTCGAGAGAAGATTAAACAAACTAATGCCACTAACCCGGAAAGTACACTTAAACTTCGACACAAAAACCATCCCCGCAGACAACAACATAAACGTATTCACATCTATGACAATAAACGGTAAAGGAGTGAAATTCATATGAACTTCGCAATAATAGGATCCTACACTATAATCATCCCCACCTCTGAAGGTGAAAAAAGAATAAACCACACCAACCTAATCACAGAATTCGGGGAATCATTCTTCCTAAACAGATGGATAAACGAATCATTCAATCCCATACAATTCATACTCATAGGAAACGGTAACAACCTACCACAAAAAACAGATTTAACCCTGGGAAACGAAACCAGTAAAAGAAAATGTGTATGCGAAGCAGACCTCGAATCCAAAAGATTAATCCTAACCGCAACATTCAAAGCAACCGAAATCCTAGGAACCACCGAGATAGGAGTAGGCAACGGACAAATACTCATAAGCCACGACAGATACGAAAAAATAACACAAGACCATCTATCCGGTGCAATCGGTGACGTAAAAATAGAATACATATTCCAATTATCAACCGGTGCAATCAAAAGAGGATGGACACCATCCACCGAAGGAAACAATATCTTCTACGCACCAGAAAAAAATGAAGTAATCAGCGTATTCGAAAACAATACAGGCAGCGGATACCGTAGACTATACAGTTTACAAGACCTCAGAGATGTAAAAGGAGGATTCTTCTACGACTCCACCTCCCAAAATATTTACATCAAACCAACTAAAGACGCTGATAAAATAATAGATATTGACAATGAAGAAATCGTAGTGCAGGTGAAATAACTTATGGCTGAAAAATGCAACCCAAAATACAAAAACTTACAATTAATCAGTAGCTTCAGCGAACAAAGATATGCTACCGTACAATTAATGGAACAGATATGTCAAAACGAAGAATACTTAAAACAATTCTGCGACCAACTAGACTACCTCTCACCACCAGCAGTACGAAAAAGATTCAACATAACCGAAGCAATCGATGAAAACAAAAGCTACGGATTCCAATTAAACAGTAACAAAACAGTCACCTTCAGTGATAAAGACAAAACCGAAGTACCCATAGACTTTTTTGATGAATCAGTAATTGATTCAGATGTAAGTGACTGTGTAATCAAATCCACCACCAATAACGTAGGAGACACAGTAAGATACGCTTGCCTACCATACGTCCAAACAGGTTGCACAACAGACATCACATCCACCCGTAACCTAGCAGCTAACGGACAAGTCAACACATACTGGTATGTAGGATATAATAAAAGCAAAACCTATACATTATACCCTGAATGGATGCGTAACTGGAAAGACCATAAAATACCTTCAGTATGCCGTGCCCAAGTATTCAAATGTAATAAATCAGGGAACCTTGATGCAGTTTCATTAATGATTGCCACAGATTCCAATTACAGTAGTTGGGGAAGCCCAATATATGTACAGATATGGTCAACAGAAGAAGTGGAAGTAACCGTAACTAAATGGAATAAAAAAACAAAATCCTCAGATTACGTATACATCACTGCACCATCAGGAACCACAAAACAAAGATATAAGAAAATAACCAGTGGAAAGAATAAAGGAAAATGGAAAAAAGCAAACAACGGTACACATATCCGTAAAACAGAAAAAATATACAAACCAGCTGTTAAAAACAGTAAAGGTCAAACAAGCATATACCATCCATTAGCAGAAACAAGTTTCGACCCTAAATTCAGCACACCCGGATTCCATGCATTCGAATTCGACAACCCACCAGAAGTGGAAAAAGACAAATATTATGCAATTGTAGTCTTCAGCCCATTAAGTCACTGGGGCCAAGCACCAAGAATCGGAGGATGGGGACGTAACTGTAGCCACACATATAATGATGGTGACGCATGGTTAAGTGAAAACAACGGAAGAAGCTTCATACGTTACGGTAAAAACGACCCAGATACAAAACTAGCATATAAAATGGGTAAATACACACCACAAGATTTTGCTTTCCAATGCCATATTACAAGTTATAGTTATGGTTATAGTCCTTCAACCACTACCAATGCTGATGGCGACACAATAGACAATTATTCATACTTATATTTTAAACCAATATTCACCAACCCAATCAATAGTATTGAAATCAACGCCACAGATTCAGGTACTACCACCTTAGACCATGAAGCAGGTCGACACTTAGAATACCAATACAGTTTAACAGGTAATACTCAAAATGAATCAGATTGGGTGACAATTGGTAAAGATAACCGTTCAGCTATTAGTGGTAAACCAACTATGATTTTTGTAAGAGCGAAAATGTGGCAAACCACAGCTAATAATACTGATACTCCAAGCATAGATTACCTTGAAATCACATTAGAAACTGATGTATCCAAAGAAATGTATGTCCGTACACAAACATATTATCCAAAATCCACACCAATGCTCGGAGCCAACGTATGGGGAAGAATAAACACACCATTCACATGTGACACTGATGAAGTAACCTGCATGTCAGAGATTATACAGGAAAAAGTAATCAAAGAACACTTCGAAATCATAAGCGTAGATGACCTCTTAACATATACTTATCTAGATGGAATCGATGAATCCAAGATTAAAAACAAAACCAGTGATGAATTATGCCAATTCCTCATAGATAACCCTAAGGTCCTCCAAATATTAAAAGAAAATAATGTTTATGTTCACCCGTATGTTTATGAAGCCGAAGCTGATGATGGTGATGATACAATTGAATATTTAAGTTTTGAAGATACTGATGATGAGGGTAACTTTAAATTAGGTGGATTTAAATGCGGTAATAGTCCAGCATATCCAATAATAAGCTGCCAAACATATCCGACAGGTGGAGAAATAAAACAAGCCTACGGTGAATGGTTTGACTACAAAGTAGACTATGATACAGATATAGTAACATTCACAGAACACAACCTATTAAACATGCCTGTAGGTGGATTGGAAATAGAATATAATCCATTATTCATAACAAACCTCCAACCAGAAGAAATGCCATTAGTCCTAGATTATTTCAAAGAAGAATTCTTAATCTCAGACCAAGAAATCGAAAATAAATATGTGACTATAAGAGTGGCTGCTGTAGATCCAATAAGACATGTCTATGTGAATAAGGATATGGATGATGAAATGGAATTAATTGAAGATGAACATTTCACAGTAGATTATATTAACAACCGCATCCATTTCCCAATCATTAACGAGGAAGATGAGAAAGCAAAAATCAAATTAAATGATACAGTAACAATAATCTACACTCCAAACTTAGAGGATACTGGTATTAGTATTGGTTACTTTGCTAGGAGACCTGACTCCGCATTAAATAGACAATGTAAGATTTATCCAAATTATATAGAATACAAGGTGTAAGTTAAATGGTTAATTATAAAACAAGAATCTACTATGAAAAAGATGGAGTTAACCTCGGCGCAGAGGTTAAAATCTATAGTGATACAGGGGAGAATATTGATAATATTTTAATCACTTCAGAATCCAAATTCCAGGAATTAGCGGATAAAATCTTAAACATTGATGATACTTATATTGACAAAGCAGAATTAATCAGCATAATCAGTAACACACAATCCGAATTACAGATTAATGCCACTAAATTAAATGGTTATACTCCAGATGACTTTGCAAGAAGAATACACAGTCACTCTGAATATGCACAGACAAATCATGCAAGCAGCCAAGCAACATACGGGATTGGAACCACCAGCACTTATGGCCATAATAAAGTAATCAATAATGTGACTAGTACAGAATTCCGTAATGGAGAATCATTGGCCGCATATCAAGGAAAAGTATTAAATGATCTTGTCGCTGCTACTAAAACTGAATTAACTAAATGGGAGAAAATTACTTTATCAGGCCATAATAGTATTGCTGATTATTGTAATCTTTATGTGAATAAGGCGTTAAGATTGGCGAGAGTTACTTATAACCGTACTGGAGTTAAAAAAGGAGTGGCTTCAAATAAGGATAGTAAGAATAAAGACAATAATCCAAGTCCTTATTGGATTGTTGGTGTGACTACTAATAGTTTAATATATTTACATACTGAAAATGCCATTCCTGCTGATTATCAACCTAGTACAAGGGTTAATCAAAGTTTTTACAGGGGAGATTTTGTTTTTTCTGTTTTAACTAATGGAGGTATTGGTGTGCATAATATCACTGGTAAAGGTAGTAAGGATAATGGTATTAGTATACGTCAGAATGTTTTGTATCATTACTAATTTTTATTAATTTAATCTATTTTTTTTTAATCTTTTAGAATATTTAAAATGGGAGTTTCTGATTTTTATGGATATTAAAACACTTCAAATCAACTTGAAAAACTTAATGAATAAATGGTTTTATACAAGAGAGCAAATCCACCAATTATTAGAGGATTATGTTACCGTTGACAATAATGGTATTTTAAATGTGGGTTTACCATCCGCAGAAAAGATTACTTTAACTACTGCTAATAATGCAATCACCACAGCAGATGTAGCTGAAGTCACTGCAAAAGTAACAGATAATAGTAATAATGTAGCATTCGGTGTACCGGTACAATTTGTGAACCGTGCAACTCGTGAAGTATTATATAATGGTACTACTGATGAGAATGGTGAATGTGATTTCCAGTATTTTACTGAGGAAGCGGAGATTCTACCAATACAAGCAATCATCAGTAACGATTACATCTTCCGTGACGACGGACGATTAAACAGTTACACCAGCTGGGACAGTTCCACCAACGTAACCCTAGAACATAACAGCACCAATACAAGAATGTACGCCACCGATACAAGTGGTGCAACAGCAACATTAACCAGCCTCGTACTAGCAGGATACAATGACATAGGATTTAAAGTAAAACTCGTAGACGGAACAGCTACAACTGATTTCTGTGGCATACGTGAATGCACAAGTAATGGAGCAGATGTTGCGAACGGTTACACAACAGACTTCAACCTCGACCAATTAAACCTAGAAGTTGGTGAATGGTATCACTTCAATATCACCGTCCTAGATGACAGATTCGTATTATACTGTAAAGAAACAGGGGAAAACCTCCGTATATGGAACGATGACGGCGCACCAGCATACTACAAATTTGTTTTATACTGCGACGATGACGTATCAACAATTGATTTTTCAGATGTGAGAATCAATAAAACTTCTGATGATTTAAGCATGTTTATAAAAGATAAGGATAACTTTCTCACTCATAACCAATGGACATGCACTGATTACCTTAAAAACACGAATGGCTTCACAAATTCCATTTATTGCCAAATTCTTTCAACAACAGATTATTATAGTAATGGTGAAAGAAGTCTAAAAATAATTAAAACCGGAGATGGAGCAGCATATGCTCGAATAAAATTCACAGGAGATATTTTAGAAAAAACAATCACATTAAGAGGGATACTTAAAAACAATTCATTAACAAGCAGTATTTCATTATTTGAAATGTATGATAATGAAATTATTAATCATGCTACTGTTGGTGTTCCTGCAAACTTCCTCCAAGAAGTAAGTTTGTCTTTAACAACAACTAATCAAAATGATTATCTAATAATACAATTCTTGGTTTATGATGAAGCAGTTATAGATGATCTTCAATTGAACATTCAATAAAAGATAACACAAATCTATTATCCTTCGAATTATGGACTGGAGGAGACTACGGATCATCATTAGAATTAAGTGGAAATAATATATTAATATCCCAATCTAAGGAATACTCAATTAATGGAGACATCAGCATAAAATCCATAATTTCAAATGAAACCAATCAGCAGTATGTGGGATTCAGCTTAACTAGTTTCCCAAGGGATACTGATTTAACTTTTCAAGTAAACATCCTCTCTCCGGTTGCTTTAAGATTAAATGCATTTCAAAAGGTAAATGGTACATGGACTAATACTGGTGTGAATATTCCTGTAGGGGAAACATCAGCGAAGGTTACAGCAAGTATTAATGAAAATGCTGAAACATTATGGTTAAGAGTAGATGGAGGTAATATTGCAGTGGATACAGTATTTTATATGGATAATTTAGTGTTAACTGTAAATTAATCTCCAGTTATCTGTGTAAATTTTTCCTTGTTCGAGGTTGATTACTCTGAAGTGTAGATCTAATTCTTCATTGAATTCTGTGTTGTTGATTGTTATTGTTACTGTTTGTTTTAGTGGTGATGATGGGAATGATATATTTTTGATTATTATGTTTTCATTGTTGAGTCGTGCTATGAAGTATACTATTCCTCTGACTTCTGAGTATATGTCTACACTCGCAGTATATGAGTAATTTGTGTCAATATTGTACATTGAAATTTGAGTGTAATCAGTGACCGGATAGTCTTGAAGTATGCTTTTCTCAAAATTTGAAGACCACTCTTTTGATGATTGGAGAGTGGACAATCCTCGTGTTGATTCAAAAGAGGTTCTGCTTGTTGATTCATTATTTACAATTCCAGTGTAATCTGTTCCACTCCAAATATTAAATCCTACTAGGTTGCGATTCTCTTTTATAAAATTTTTAGTGTAATATTTGCGAATTTTAAATAATTCTCTGAGGGGATTGTGAATCTTAAACTGATTCCATTATCCGCAGATATATTCGTATAAACCTTGAATGTGTTGTTTAAATAAACTGAAAATCTTGAACTAGTCATCACTATTTTATAATGCCCTGCATTATTAATATAGTAATAATTACTTATTCCATCACCAACAATATTAAATGAAGAAAGAGGCGTGGATTCAACCACATCAAAGGTTAAAGTTAATGGGAAATTAAAAGGATATTGCGTAGTAGTTGTTTGATTAAATATGTAATATCCATTCTTATTTTCAGGATTAGTTAATAATGTCCCATCTTCATCATAAGAAACTCTTAATTGATTCCAAGCATTATGATAATTAGTATTATGCATTGATAAACGTGCAAAGTCATTGAATATTGCATCTTTATCTTTTATATTTAATCATTTGAGATAATTGGATAAATTTTTAATTGATTATACTTGAAATCTAGAATTGTGTCTTCTGGACATTTTATGAAAAAGGATAATTGCCCATGGTTTTGGGTGAATAAGTATTGTATTAATGTTCCGTTTAAATAATATTCTATTTTTGAATTTAATATTTTTGCTTGGAATAATCCGGTTCCTTGAAGTTCTATTGTGAAATATTCGTTTGTTTTCCCAGTTTCATATAGTGCAGTTTGTATTTTGCAGTAATTGTTTTCAAAAATGTTTAATTCAATTATAACTTCCTCATCATATGGGATTGGTTCTCGTAGCCACGTTTGGAATTGATTTGTTTGAACATTCTTGTAATACACATGTGTTTGGTATTTTTCTCGGGTGAAAATACTCATAATATTGAATAAATCTGTATGGTTGGTTATGCATCCATAATCTACAGTATACCATGTACTATCTTTTATTGAAGAGTGACTCTCCAATTGTCTGTGAAATAAGTTTTAGATCCATCCTGTGGAATATGAGCTAATGAACATATAATTTGTTCAATACTTTCTGGAATAATATAAGATGCACTGAATGACCCTTCCGATAGAGGTATGGTAATTTCTACTTGACCTTGAACCATATTATTTTTTACACCGAAAATGGCTAGTCTGAGTGGAATTTCAAGAGTTTTTACATCCAGTGTAAATGATATTATCTTTTGTGGTTGGTTGCAATTTATAATCCATCGAATGTATCCTGGTTCATTTGGTTTTGTAGTAATTTTAATACTATAATCACCATTACTTGAATATTCTGGACTTAATTCTGAACTATTTATAGTTTCCCTAATATTGAATGAGTTTAGATTTTTATTATAATCTCCGCAAGTCCAAACATTGTATGGTGCGAGATTATCCTTATCTTTTATGTATTATGAAATTTTTAAATTTAATTCCAGTAATACCATTATTTAAACTGAAACTAAATTGGTTTGGGTTGGATAATGTTACTGTAACTGTTCGATCGTTACAATTTGAAATAACTTCATCCTCATTAATTATTATGTTCATATGGTACCATGTATCTAAAGATGCTTGAAATGATATTGCTGCAAAACCCACCGAATTATTGGAATTGTTTATCAATATTTGGAACCATCGGTCATTCACTCCGGAGATGTTAAAATCAAATTCTATGGACACTTCATCTTCAAAGGCCGTTTTTGCTGTTGCATGGGTTCCACTAGTTATTGTGATTTGGCTGTATTCGTCAGTCCTGGTTAATAATGCGTAAGCTGATAGGCTCCATATGTCTAAGTGTTCATCTTTTGTAGCTGGATCATAGGAGTAGGTTGTTATATCTTTTATTGAATGCTTATTTTGAAATTGTCACAGTATAATATGGTTTCACCGGAGGAGCTGATTCTTAAACTAATGTAACTTGTATTTAAGGGTATTGTGGTGCTTAAATTATATTTTTGGAAGGTTGTTGAATTTATACTAGTAGTGATTGTTTCAAGAGTATTCCCAGTTTCATCGTGTGGTCTTAATATTAGGTTTGCATTGTCTCCGATGAGGTATGCTTCCCCAGTTACTGTTTTCCCATATTCTTCGGAGGTGATGCAGGCTCGTACATCATGATTTGTGACTGTTCCAGTGGAGGTTATGAATTTAAGTGATTTATCTCCGATATATGATTTTTCATTGGTGATTAATCGTGTGGAATTACCGTAACTATAGAATCCTGTCCAGTTATTAGAATATTCTCCTGCACTCCAAGGATTGAATGTTAGGAGGTTTTCTTTATCTTTTATAGGATGATTGCTCTTAAATTATCTATGTATATTTCGCCTGTGGCTGATGATGTAATTTGCATTTGGAGATTATCCTCTTCAATTAATCTACTAACACTAAATGTGCCGGTGGTCATTGTGGGAATGTATACTCTGACGGCGGTTGAACTGGAAATTTGTAATATTCCATTTCCGTTTAAGTTGTTTTTAATGTCTGCAATTATTGTGAGTGTTTTCCCATAATCTTCAGGTTTTATTTGATAATTGATTATGATGAAAGTGTATCCTTGTGATTCACTTGTTCGTTGTAGTTTAATATTATAATCACCATTAGTGGCATATGAGTTATCTAGACTAATCTTATTTTGATTTGTGGTTCTGAATGTGAATCCGTCTAGATTGTCCTGATAATCGCCACATGTCCATTGATTATGTGTGAGTAAGTTTGCAGTATCTTTTATATTTTAATCATCTTCTTTAACAACCCAATTATCCAAATAACAAACTCCATTTTCACTAGTAGTGATGCATCTTATTTTTATTTCATTTGCATTTGTTAATGCGCTGTTGTTTAATGAAACCGAAACTGTACTTAATCTACCTATGGGGCAACTAGCACTAGCATGTGTAATCATATTTCCATTCTCATCCATTGCTAAAAATTGAAGATCCATATTATTTAAAGTGTAGATATCAAAACTAGCTGTATATGATTTGGCCTTATCAAAATTAAAAATATGGTACTCACAATAATCTAGAGTATTAACAAATCCGCATTTAATACTTCTATCCCCATTTGATGAGAAATCTGTGACTGAACTTAATTTATTTAATCCTCCAACACATGCGAAATAATTTTGATTAGTACGTTCATTAGTAATTGTTTTAGTATAATCACTACCTGACCATAGATTAACGGGGATTAGGTTAATGTTATCTTTTATTGAATGGTTAACCTAATATCATCCACATATAAATTAGATAATGAATCAGATTGGCGAACATTAAAAATACATCGTAAATAAGTTGTTTCAGGAACAGTTATAACTGTAGAACTAACTTCAATAAAATCAGTAGTTTTAGGAATTACAATATTTCGAATATTCCCACTTGATATTGCAATAATCATTTGCGTCAAAACAGTATTTGGATTATACACTTTTGCTTTGAATTCAAATGATTTACCTATTTGATCTTCTGTAACATCTAGGTATGTAACTCCAATACTGATATGTGAAGAAGGGTCATTATAAAAATGGATAGATTTGTCACCTATAGTTGCATAGTCACGAGTGAGTTCTTTATGTCCATTAAATATGTAAAAATTATCCATATTCTGATATTCTCCACAACACCATTTATTATGAGGTAATAAATTAGTTTTATCTTTTATTGAGTATTTAAGTTGATGTTATCTATGTATGCTATGATGTTGTTTTTACGGAAGATGAATGTTAGTAATATTCGTTGGGTTGTTACTTCTTTTTCAATGGTTATTGTTTGAGGATTATTGTTTGCAGGTACTGTTATGGTGGTGTATTCATTGTTTTCGGTTATGCGAACTTCCATACTGTTATTTAATATTTTTAGTGCAGTTAAAGTTAATGTCATATGATTTGTATCTGAGGGTAGGGTGATAATGTTGAAGTCTACTCCTTGGTATTGGTTTAAGCTGGAAGTGTATTTGAAACTATAGTCGCCGTTATAAGTGTGTTCATCTGATAATTCTACGGTTAATCCTTCGTTGATATTTGTGATTCCATTTAAATTTTTAGTGTAATCCCCGCAAGTCCATAGATTATATGATACTTGATTTGTCTTATCTTTTATTTAATTGTTAATGTCCAGTTGTCTAAATAGATTGTCCCAGTTCTTGCTCCTGGGAAAGCAATACCTAAGTCAAAACTACTAATCCCATTAGGTATTTCTGAGCTAATGGTGAAATTACCTGTGCCTACTGGTATAGTGACAAATCTTTGTGAATCCATATTAATTATTAAGCTGCAATAGGCATTTAATTGGTTTTTTGCATCCATTGTTACTGTTGCGGTTTTACCGTAATCATCACTAGTAACTGCATACTTTGTTTGTAATGTAGAGTATGGTATTTCTGTGGCGCTACGATGAATTTTTAATCCATAATCTCCATTTGTACTATACTCCTTGCTTAAACTAAGTATGGTGTTTGGTAAATTATTGAATGTGAAATCTGTAAAATTTTTTGTATAATCCCCACAGGTCCAAATATTAAATGGTAGTAGATTTTCACTATCTTTTATTGAGAGTTACCTTGACATTATCCAAATAACAATCTTGTTGATTACTTATATTAATAATGCAAGTGCAATTTGTATTTACAATTGTTGTTGATAACTCAATGCTTTGAAAAGAATTATTCTTTGATACATTAACAGCATAATAATGAGAATTATGATATAATTGTAACATTACAGTATTGTTTGGTGTGAAAATATCTGCTGAGAACTGAATTATTTTATTAATATCCTCTTCAGTAATATTTGGATAAAAAAATAAATATTGACTACCTGATGAAGATGATTTTTCTAAGTAAATGGATAAATCCCCATTTGAAGAAATAATCTTTGAAGTGGATAATTGTATATTATTCCCTGAAAATCCCTGAGTGTTTTTATTATAATCCCCACCACTCCATTGATTAACATTTAAAATATTATCCTTATCTTTTATTGAATGATTAAGTTAAGATTGTCCCAGTATGCTTCACTTTCTGATGAGGATTGTAATTGTAAGAATATTCTAAGTTTTGTTATTGTTTTTGTTTTATCTATATCGTATGATACTTCAGCAGTTACCTGTTTATTTACTGGTAGGTTAACTTCGGTTGATTTATAGGAGTCTTGGTAAATTACTTGTGTTCCAAACAGTGCACTTGAGGAATTTGTTAATATATCACTGGAAACAGTTATACTATTCCAATCATTTGAAAAGGGTATGTCTACTGCTGCCCAACCCGTACCTGTTAGTTTTATACAATAATCCCCATTACTTGCATTTTCAGTAACGAATAATGTTGAACAATTGTTTGTGACTAAATTGAAATTGGTATTATAATCTCCACCACTCCAAATATTATAAGATAGTTGGTTTAATTTATCTTTTATTGAATAGTTAATGAAATATTTTTCAGGTAAAATAAGTTATCAGCTTCATTCAAATTTATAACCCACATTATAGACAATGTACTTGAATTTTCAGGGATAATATAGGATAAATTTGCAGTTTGCCAATTATCTGAAGAAGATATGGTTATCCCTGCTTTCCATGTATCATCAAACAGAAACTCTAAGACAGTATTTTTAAATGCTAATACTTTCGAAGATACATTCGCTGTTTTTAACCAATCATTAGAATTTAATTCATAGTTTATCTTACAGGAAACATATTGTTCTCCTTGAACTTTCAAGCAATCTTTTTCCACAGATAATATGGTAGAGTAACTATGATTAAAACCTGTTGTGCTGTTTAGATATGTTCCAGCACTCCATTGATTGAAGGTTAAATGATTTCCACTATCTTTTATTGAAGAGTTAATGAAAAATCATCGAAATATACTGATGTGTCTGGACTCCAATTTAATATTCTTATTCCTTTAAAATTAGTTGCTGATACAGAAATAAGTTGCACTTCAGGAAATGATGAGTAATTAACAGTTATGGTATTTGAATCCGTGGATATGGCAATCATACCTATTGTTGATGGTGAGTACAGTTTAAAAGTTATGAGATAATCCCCTTCCGGCACTTCTTGATAAATTTCAGTTACATAATTATTGTATATGTCATCTGACCGTGTTAATTTTAAGCTTCGTTCACCATTACTGTTCCAATCTGTTGAAGAACTACCTTGTTTATTAAAACCGGGCTTGTTTTTAAGATAATCGGTACCGCTCCAAATATTATAATCAAAGAAATTATCCTTATCTTTTATTGAATTTGCAAACTAATTTCTTTCAAATAAAAAATTGGAATTACATCAGAAACATTACTAACAACAGATATCCTGATTGTATTAATATCATCTGGGATTTGTATGCTTAATTTTAATTCTTGGAATCTACCTAAACTACCTGTCGATACTCCTGCAATCCAATTGTTAGACTCATATACTTGAAAAGTAACTCTACAGTTTACTGGGAGAATAATAAGTGTTAGTAATAATTGTTTGCCTATTTCATCAGATGATAAATCATGATTAAACCTAACAGCTGTATAATTGCCTATTGTTGTATTGCTTACTTCTAAATAGTCAGTAGTGGATTTTAAAGTGGTTGTGGAGGAGATGTTAAATTCGGATAAATCATTTAAATATCCTCCCCAACTCCATTGGTTGAATGTTAAATGATTTCTACTATCTTTTATTGAATGGTTAGTCTCCAGTTATCTGTGTAAACATATTCTTCATTTACATTTGGATTTAATGCGATTAAACAAGTTAATTGTTGAGCATCGTAGGGTACATTATATGTTAATGTATAATTTTTCATTTCTGAATAAACGGGTACTGTAATGTATAATAATGTAGATGTGTCTGTGTAACATTGTATGGAGATAGATGTGTTTGTTAGATTTAATATGTCTGCTGAGAATTGGATGGTGCTTTCGCCCAGGTTTGATATGTCCAGTGTACAGTTTAGAGTATGGTATCCTGAAGCAGTGCCCTTCCTGTTTAATTTAATACATTTTTCACCATTAGTGCTGTTGTCTTTTGTAAGTATATTATTCCCACTATATTGATTGTATGCAAAATTATTGAGATTGTTAGAATAATCTCCACAGGACCAAGTATTATGTGGGAATAAGTTTGACTTATCTTTTATTGATGTTTGAGTGTGATGTTGTCGATGTATACTGTTGTTGGTTCTCGTATAATCAAGTAAAATTTAAGTTTTGATGTAGATTGGATTGTTCTTGTTATCATAATTTTTTGCATACTCTCATTTGGTGGAATGGTGATGTCATTAAACTTACCTGTTTCAATTTCTAATAATCTTAATGAAACTTGTGTTGAAGAATTATTGAGGATATTAATTATCCCTGTGTAAACCTCTCCGATAATAGTATCCTGATTTTCAGATAACCACATATAATTATAACCGGTCACAGTATTTGTCACTTCAATACTATAATCCCCATTACTACTATGATTTCTGGATTGAGTTAATTCAAAACCTGAAGCAATACCTGATAAATTAATATTATAATCACTACCAGACCACATACCATAACTAGATACGCTTAATCTATCTTTTATTGAATATTTAGATTAATATTGTCTACGAAACAATCAGTATATGCAGCGCATGAAATATTAAAATACACTTTATTAGTGTTTTCAAGAATGATAGTACTTAAATTTATTGGAACGAAATGATTGTTTGAATGAATACTCAATTCAACTAGTTCAAGAAGATTATCATTATTATAAAGTAGTAAGTGGCTTGATATGTTATGGGTTGGAGCATATATGTCTGCGGAGAGATTCACTGTTTTACCCATGTCCTTTGAAGAGGTGTTTACTGGGAATCTTAACCAAGCTTGTTCCTCTGAACTTAATTTAATTGAATAATCTCCATTAGATGAATAATATTTATCCGATGAAGCAGTAATCAAATGACCTGATATGTAGTCAGAATTACGTTGTATTGGATTGTAATCTGTTCCTGACCATATGCTGTAATTAAATAAATTTTCTGTATCTTTTATACAATTCTTAGTGAGAGATCATCAACATAAATTGTATTAGTTATATTATTTGGAGATTGGAATGCAATTGTAAATAACCCTGATGTAACTATAAATGTTATAGTAATATCTGTCCATTCACCTATTACTCCACCGACTAACCTTACATTACCTTCATTTCCTTGATTTGCACATTGTATCGTTATTTGATTATTGCTACAGTATATTTTACAATTAAATCTTAGAATAGTCCCTAGTGGTGCAGTCAAACCATAGGTGTTATTAGTGTCATCAATTCTTACATCCAGATAGTTGGAATCTTTGATTAGTTTCAGAGAGCAATCATTATTGTAACTGTTAATACTTGATGATTCGGCAGATCCATTGAATATTCTAAATCCAGTCAAATCTTTCGTATATTCTGTTGCAAAAACTTGGTTGAAATGTAATATATTAGTTTTATCTTTTATAAATTTTAAAATTTTGGATGGTGCAATCCATATCTCCTTGCCAATCAGTTATTTGGAATCCTAAAAGGGTATCATCCCAATTTGATGTCGTAGTGTTTATTAATACCTCATTACAATAATACATAAAATTACCTCCATCATATTCTATTCTAATATGGTGAGTACCTGTTTCACTGTAATTTATAGTATAAAATGAGTTTGATGAGGCTCTAAGATATAATCCAATTAAATTAGCAGTGTAAAAATCAAATTCAATTATAAATGGATTTTCTGAGGATAAGTAATATAATTGATTATTTAAAGTTGAATTAAGATAAGCATTCCCATCCCCAGTATAATGATATCCATTTTCAATAGGTGTTGTTATTACAGATGTTCCTTTACGTGTAAAACAATCCCCATCAAAGATAAAATCTAATATAGTATTCTTATCTTTTATTGAATGATTACTTCTAAATTATCTATGTATACTGTGGTTTCACTTGAAAGGTTAAATAATACTATTATTGCTCCGTAATCAGATGGAACAGTCCCAGTTAAGGTGAAATTAGTTATCACTATAGGTATGTGAACAACACCCAACACTACTTGATTATTTATATTGGCTTCGGTTAACCTTGCCCGTAAAGTCACCCATGCATCCGAGTCGATATTATTCATAATTCCTTTAACTACATAAGTTCTATTTTCTAATGCAGGTAATGTGAAATAAACATAATTAACTTCATTAGTATTGCTGACTATTTTAAATGAGTAATCCCCATTGTAAGAATATTCTTTACATGCCGTGTGGGTTACGTTAGTATGATTTAAGTAACTAGATTTAAGATAATCTCCACCACTCCACATATTAAAGTTCAGTAGATTTTCACTATCTTTTATTGAATGGTTAAGTTAAATTCTTTAATGACGATAATCGCATCATCCTTTTGAATTGGATTCCATCTCACCTCATAAAGTCCTTCTTCAGAGATTATGTGAGATAAATCCATAATACAGCATTCATTTAAATTCTCTAATCGAACTATTGCAGTCCACGTGTTATTAATGAATAATTGAATATTAACTCCTGAATTAATAGCATATACTTTGGAGGATATGGTTAATGTTTTACCAATATCATCAGATGAAACATCATAATTTATTTTAATATTACTAATCCCTGTGCTTTGGAATGTGATTTTTAATAGTTCATGTTCAATAGAGGCGTTAGCTCCAGATCCTATAACAATACCATATGTGCTATTTAGATATGTTCCAGCACTCCATTGATTAACTGTTAATAGATTATCCTTATCTTTTATTTAATCAAGTCAATCTTTCATATACTAAGAATTTTTTCAACTTTAAAGTATCATTTTTAGAATTATTATACCAGTATAATCTACAAGTTACTGAAGAAGCATCAAAGGGAATATTAGCTGAAACTGAAACTTCTCCATTTGTTGTTATTGAACCGGAGTGATAGTATTGGTCTCCAATCATGATTATTGCTTGAACATCCCCATTATTAAATTCAATATCTACAAGGAAAGTGATTGTTTTTCCATGAGTAACACTTAATAAATTCCTCCTATCAAGATATGATGAAGTAGAATCATCTAATTGAGTAATTAAATATTCATCTCCTAAATAATAAATTCCAGTATGGTTTAGGTTTTTTGAATAATTGTCTTTCTTGTCAGAGGTTAGGATATCATAATATAAATAATTCAAATTCTTATCTTTTATTGAATGGTTAGTTTGAGATTTTTAGCATGCATTATTGTTTCAGTTTCGGAAGAGGATATTTCTAATCTTAAATCTAATTCCCCTGAATTTTCAGGTATACTAATATTTGATAATGTGAATTTTTGGAATGAATTATACTCGGGTATCGCTACATATGCTATTCTTGATCCAACATTATTAATTCTAACATTAGCAGATAACTTACAATTACCAACACCTTTTTTCAGTAAATCGGCTGAAATAGAGAAATATTCATTTTGAAAATCCTCGGGTAAGTTATAATATGCATCGAGAATAATTATTCCTGTAATATTATTACGCATACTTAATACTGTATTACTTATAGGGAATTCTCTGGAGAAGTATACTTGTGAATTAGTACCGTAACTCTTAAAACCTGTGAGATTATTAAGGTATTCTCCTGCGGACCATTGGTTAATATTTAATAGGTTTAATTTATCTTTTATTTACTTGGAGATTATCAATAACTAAAATATTATCAGTGTAACCTTCAATCAAGAATCTTATTGAAGTAATATTCTCAGGTGTTGTTATTGTAAGTGAGGGTTCTTGAACATTATTCGATGAAGGGATTTGGATTGCACTACCATTGTCCCATGAACCATTATTAAAGCAGTATAATTTTAGAATGCAAGTAGATTTATTAATACAATTAAATCTTAATGTTAATTCATCTCTTTCCCCAGTATATGGTAATGTTACTACTAATTTATGTATTAATTCAGTATTTGTAAATTTTAAACATTTTTCCCCATTTATCTTCCACTCTGAAGATAGGGTTAAATTTTCATTAGTTAAGACTATTTCACTTAAATTATCTGAATAATCCCCACCAGACCAGAGATTATAAGATAAGATGTTTGCTTTATCTTTTATTGAATATTCACTTCTAATGATGCTATGTATAATATTGTTTCATTATTTTCATGAGGAATGTTAATTTCTACGGTAATCTCTGAAGTATTAGGGATTTCTGCTATGAGAATATTTTCAAAAAATCGTTGGTAACTACCTACATTAACACTAGACAATACGTTATCATTAGAATAAAATAATATTCTCCCAATCCCGCCACTACGATAAATACTGGATTTAACTTTAATCTCTTTACCAATATCACTTGTTTCAATTGGGAGACTTATTTTAATGAAACTATCTGTATTTAGTAAATTTAATCGTTGATATATTCTGATACACTTATCATAATCCCTATAACGTAGTACAGTAACATAATCTGAATAATCAAATCCGCTAAGATTATTTGAATATAATCCACAACTCCATTGATTAACTGTTAATAGGTTAGTCTTATCTTTTATTGAATATATAATCTGATATTGTCAAAATAACATGTTTTTTCATAGTCTTTACTACGATATCCTAATTGTATACGGGTGAAGTTATATGTGGTGGGATTATATGTTATTTCAGCTTCATATTTGCCGGAGGATAATGTAACGTATGTGCTTTTTTCAGCACCATCTTCTAAGACTACAATCATTAAGTCTCCGCCTGTTGTGTAAACATCGCATTTAAAAGTAAATGGGTGTGTGATTTGATTGAGTAGTGTTGATGGTAGGCCATAGTAAATCCATTGCCAATTTGAACTAATGGCTTTTAAACTATATTCTCCCATAGTACTATATTCATTTGTAATTGAGTATTGCATAGTTGCTGATGATCTGAAATATGCGCCTTCATTAATTGTTTGGTTGTTGAATGTTTCCCAGTAGATGCAATTCTTATCTTTTATTGAAGAACACTTCATCAATATATATTGTTGAATTCTCATAGGAATTAATTTGGAATTTTACACCATTAGCTGTTGTTGTATTTGTGAGAGATAATCTTATTGCCTGTATTTGATTAATAGGTGGTACAATAACATCTGTTTTATAAGTAGGCATATTTATTATGCGAACTGTAATATTATGATTTGAATTGTTATATACTTTTAATACTCCAGTGTATGTTTCATTTTCAAGATTTTCCACATATCCAATATTAATAAAACTCCATCCGTCATTGAAAGTTATTTTTAAACTATTATCATTTGAGATTACACATTCCTTAGAAGTTTCATAAGTTAGATTATACAATTCTAATAAGGGGTTGTGGTTGTAATCTCCTCCGGTCCAAACATAATAATCTGCAAGGTTATCCTTATCTTTTATTGAATATTAATCGTAACATTATCAATATAAATTGTTGATGGATTTCTCATAATTACTACTAGACTAATATTTGATTCTGTGAGCTTTTCTCGGTGAATAGTGATTTTTTGAAAAGTAGGACTGCTCGGAATATCAACAGAATTATATGCATTTTGATTAACCTCCATCCATCTTAATTGACAAGTATAACCAGTATTATTTAAAATATATGCTTGGCCTTTAACAGTTACACCACTGTCTAAAGTTAATTCGCCGAGATATATTCCATTATATCCCTCAAAATCAGTTATTGCTTTAATACTTCTGTCTTGATTATATGAGTAGTCTTTTGATGATGAACATTGAACTGTGTTTGAACTAATTATGCCTTGAGTGTTGTTAAGGTAATCTGTTCCACTCCATACGTTATGTACTGCGAGATTACCTGTATCTTTTATTTAACTAATTTTTAGATAATTGGATGTTATCGAAGTAGGATTCTATACTGTTTTTAGTGATAATTCTACATGAAAAATATAAACTGTTATCGATTTCTCCACTAAGGGATATTCTAATTGGTGTATTGGATGGTGTAACATTTACTCTTGAAATATTATTCTGATTGAATAGTACTACACTTAATTCTTGATTAATATTATAAACTGTTAATTTTAAAGTATAATTCCCATTTTCATAGGTATTTTGAAGTAATCTGAATAAATCAAGAACATTAAAGCCATCTGTATCTTGTGCGGTAACATAAAAACTTGCATCACCATTATTCGACCATATGTTGGATACCGATACATTGCAGGTTGTGGTTACTGTTCCGTTCGTGTTTTTTAAGTAATCTCCGGCACTCCATGAATTATATGGGAGGATATTATCCTTATCTTTTATTGAAGGGTTAGTTTAAGATTGTCTATGTAAAATTGCCCGTAATCTTCTACATAGAGATTTACTCTTATTTCAGTTGTATCTTCAGGAACACTTGAGGGATTGCTCAATGTTAAGTGATTTCCTGTTGTTCCTTTAGGTATTGTTAAGTATACTCTATTTTGAACTGAGTCGTTAACTATATAGGATAACAGGAGATTGCATATAGAGTCTGGGTTGAAAGTGCTTATTGTTAATGTGGGGATTTTTCCAACTGCATCAGATGATATTTGTTCTGTTAATCTGATGAATTCTACGTTAGTTGAAGCTGCAATGGGGAGTGTTATTTTTAAGGAATAATCTCCATTATCTTGGTAATCTTTTGATAATTCCAATTGTAGGTTACTTGTACTAATTATTAATGGGGTTATTGTTTCGCATGCCCATATTTCCCAATCATATAAATTTTCTTTATCTTTTATTGATTTTTTTTTGTTGTTTGGTAAGAGTGTATAATGACATTCCATGATTAATATTATTGATCATTTTTTTTAGTCTTTGGAATTTTATTATTTTTCTATTTACTTTTACTTATAACTCGGAGGATTTTTTGTTTATGTCTATTGAGATTAATGTTGAGAAAAAATTAGAGGAAGAATTTAATACTGAAATGTTGGAGATTAAAGCTGAGACTAGTTTCCCAGGTACTGAGATTAGTTTTTTCATTGATGGTAATCATCTCGCCACTACTATGACTGATAGTGAGGGAGTTGCTATTGCTGGTATTTCCTTTGAGAATGATAGAGTGTATCTTTTCGAGGTGGAATGTGGTGGTGAAAGAACTGGTTTCGAGTATAAAATCAACGAATAAAAAAAGGGATTTAGAGTTTTATGAAACATTATGATTTAAAAGAATTATCAACAGCAACCAGTAAAGTGGATAAAGTCTCTGGTAAGGATTTATCCAGTAATGATTTTAATAGTACTTATAAAACTGAATTGGATAATATTATTAGTCATGGTGCTATTTCTGGTGTTATTATAACTAGTACCGATGCAACTAATTATACTGGTTCTTATGTTACTGTTACAGGTTATCATCATGGTTTATCAGTGTTGATTTATAATAATACTAATTCCACTAATAAAGCGAATGCTACTTTGAATATTAGTGGTTTAGGTGCTAAACCAGTATATTATAAGAATCGTGCAATCCAAGCAGGTGAATTACCGTATAGGAGTGTTTCTTTAGCAGTTTATGTTAATTGGACTGCTTTTAATAATGGTCAAGGAGCATGGGTTATTGTTGATGACAGAGACACCACTTACCCTGATGCTTCAACTTCTAATAAAGGTTTAATGACTACTGATCAAGTCACCTCATTAAATAATGCTCTTAGTGAATTATCAAGTTTAGAAAATCATGTTCATGGACAAATCAGTAATGATGGGAAAATAGGCTCCACCAGTGGATTATTCGTAGTCACAGGTACCGGGGGAGTAGTCACTACTAGTAATCAGGTAGGTAATTTGAAGAATAATGGTGCCATCGGTACAACCTCTGGTTTATTTGTGGTTACCGGTAACTCTGGAGTGTTAACTACAAGTTCCGGAGTCACATTAACCGCTACATTCACTGATGGCAGTACAACTAATTTTAAAGTTTTACCAGGAAGTTAATTTTTATGGCGAGCACTACTGATTTACAAGCAACAGTAAGTTTAACCGGTAATAATATATGTGAAGGTGACAGTACCAGTGTGAAAGTCAGTATAAGAAATACTTTCGGCAGACCATCAGGTTTTTTCATATCACGTATAGATGATAATGAAGTAACTGTTTATCGTGCCCCTACAGATAATTATACTACTATTCCTTCTGGTCAAACTGGAGTGCTTACTCAGGCTGTGAGTGTTGAGGAACCCGGTGAACATGTATTCAATGTACGTGTAATGTATATCTTGAATGGTCAGGTCATGACAGCTGAGTTAACCAGTCCAGTATTATATGTATATGGGAATCTTGAAACATCAACTGGTAAAATCGTTGATGATTTATTCATATATGATAAACATATTATACAATTAGATTCACCCACCAGTACAGTTTGGCGTAATGGAGTATGGTTTGAAAGCACACCTGATTTTATTGGTCCAGACCCTGATAATATCTTGGAACCTCTTGCAGAAGTAAAAGGTAATTTTTATAATCATAATCATTTAATCCGCAACCTTGATGTGGATATTTACTGGTCTAATACTATTGCACATAAAAGTTTAGTTAATCCATTTGATTTCTTCGACGAATATGGAGCATTAACTGTAACCCGTACATTAAATGGTTTCACTGCAAGTGGCGAACAACAAGCCACATACACCTGTAAAACAGATGTGGAAACAGGTATGATTATCAGTTTTGACATCACTAGTATTAGTCCAAATATTCAAGCTGTTTATCTTGAAGTATTCACAGAGGATAATAGTTATTATGATCAAGTGAATTTATCACAATTTGGTGCGGATAGTAATGTGAAAATCGAATTTACCAGTATACGAGGATTCACTGTATATTGGGATGATGAAGAATATGACTCCTATGAATCTGATGATGCATATTATAGGTTCAGATTCAATATTGGTGGAGGAAACATTACTGTAGATAATTTTAAAGTTGAAAAAGTTTTATCCTCATCCGCATTAACTGCTGATAATATTCAGTTTGTATCTGGTTTGAAAGTTTATCGTAGTTATGAAGGTACTCGTTTTCATAAAAGTGGTAATAATAGTACTTCATTCAGTTTTGGTGGAGGATTACCTTCTTCTTATTCACGATTAGATGTGGATGTTGTTAAAATAACTGGTAGACTCTTATTATATCATAATAATATAAATTTGAACTTGCATGAATTGGTACCTGATAATTCTCATTTAACAATTACTCGTGATGGATATTATACTGAAATTTTCATAAATAATCAATTAATCCGATCCATTAAAGATAGTGGATCGTTCCCATATTATCTGTTTTATGTGTATGGTGATTGTGTCTTTAAGAATATGGAAGTATATGGGTTTGTGGATAATGATACTGTTACTATTGATGATGAGGGTGATGCAGTTATAACTTATCCAAATCAAGATGAAGGTGATGTTTATTTCCTTGGTGAATTTGAGGATTTACCAACAATACCCTTCCATATAGAAGATTGTACATATGTACCAGTATTTAATGAGAATACAAGTGTATCTAAACAAGCAACTAATAATAATTATTATGAATATGATTCTGATAATAATATCGGATACTTTAAAGGCAGCGTATTAAGTAATGGTTGGAGTAATAGTGGATTATGGGAGTGTACTTTTGATTTAGCATATAATCATGGTGGTGCAAGATATACTGGTTTAATATTACTGGCAAATCCAAGTAATCCCTTCCAGAATTATAATCTTACATGGGGTATTGGTAGCTGGGAAGGACCAATCACTGGAAATCCATCAATTAATGGTTTAACAACACAATATGTTAAAGATGGGCATTTAACCAGCCTAGCCCCCGGCCAAATAGTCTCCACTAATAGTAACCCAACTATTGACTGGCATACAATACACATGCGTAAAGAATCATCAACTTGTCTAGTTGTATGGAAAAATGATGATTACAGTAACCGTGTAACTTACCAATGGGAAGATTTGGAGTATGCTCCACGAGTCACTATAGGTGCACGTACAAACACTGGAGCAGGCACATATAGTCAAAGTGTAGCTTCACAATATGGTAGTACTTGTATACGTAATTTCCGTGTGAAAACCTATAATAAATAACACACTTATAAAAAACTTTTTTTTATTTTTTTTTGATGATGACAAAGGATAAACCTGATTTTTGCAATGGTTGTTGCTACCGTAGAACATGTAGCCACGACCTAGAAAAATGCTGTTACCTCGTAAAAAACAATTGCATACTAGAATCGTATGTATACTCAACCACAAGGGGAGTGTGATACTTTGTGAATTTAGAATTTGATGTTAATAATACACAACGATTAACCCGAACAGACACAACCGAAGTTGTAAGTAAAAACTATAATACCTACAGGTGTAGATTCACATTCAGCGACGAATGGATAGACCTCAACAAATTCATCATATTCCGTGACGGATGGGGTGAAACCACAACCGTACACATCGGAAAAGGCAGTCATATCCTCTGTTGCATGATACCTAATAATATTCTAGATGGAACACACTTCAAAGTAATGGTTTACGGTGGAGACCTATTATCCACAAATAATGTTTCAATACCATTAGTCACCAGCGGTTATATGAACGGTTTAAGCGACCCTACTTGCACACGAAAACAAAAAGACATATTCATAGAAATTTTCAACGAATTAGACGCTAAAATCGATAGTATAACCTATAATAATCATTGCCTTAACTTATTCTGCAAAGAAAATCTTATTGAAAGCGTATACTTACCCTTTGCAGATGAAGAAACTGTAGCAGACCTACTCACTTCCACAACAAGGGAATTCTATGAGTTAAAAAACAGGTTAGATACAGTTGAACAAATCACTGAACAACTCGTAGTCGAAGACACAATCGACCCGGACAGTAACCATGCGATAAGCAGCAAGGCAGTGCATGAAGCATTAGAAACCAAAGAAGACAAATACGACTTCGTAAGTCGAATGGATGAATTAATACAAAATTTAATAACCCAAAATAATAATGGAGAATAAAATAATGACAGCAGATGTACACCAATTATATGAGCACCTTAAAACTTTAAACAAACAATGGTTCTATGATAAAAGCGAAATCGACACCACTTTATCCGATTACATTGAAAAATCCGAAACAAGTGGACTCGTTAAAAATGATGGTACAATCGATACCACAGCATATATTACTTCCGCAAGCCTACCAACAAAAACCAGTGATTTAACTAATGATGGTAGCAGCAGCAGTGATGCTTTAACATTCATCGAAACCAGTGCAACCAGTGGACTCGTTAAAAACGATGGTACAATCGACACAACCACTTACTTAAGTGAACACCAAGACATATCAGGTAAAGCAAATAGCTCCGACCTCGCAACAGTCGCAACCAGCGGATCATACACTGACTTACAGGATATACCTGAAACATTCGCACCAAGCTCACACGAACACGCTGCAAGTGAAATTGTAGACTCCAATGCATACACTAACCTCCAAACCAGTGCAAACAGTACACAAGCAGCAATCAACAGTGCCATCGATAGTAAAATCGGTAGTTTACTCTCAGTAGAATTAATCGAAGTCACCACAAGCCTCGGTACAGCTTCCGCTTCAACCATGGACAAATTATACCTTGTAGCTGAATCAACAAGTGCCACTAATGATAATTACGAAATCTTCGTAACAGTAAAAACCGGAACATCAGGTAACTACAGTTACGCATGGGAAAAAGTTGACACTGCAAGAATCGATTTATCAGGTTACGCATCAAGCACTCACACTCACGGAAACCTAACCAATGATGGTAAAATCGGTTCAACAGCAAACTACTTCGTATACACCAGTACCGGTGGAGCAGTAGCAGCAAAAGAAAAAATCGGTAACATCACCACCTCTGGTGCAATCGGAACCTCCGCTGATAAAGTTGTTGTAACCACCACAAGTGGAGTATTAACAACCAGTGACATGGTCACCGAAATCGATGGTGTAATCAACAGTCTCATCAGTTACGGTAACTCTTTATAAGTTAAAATTAGAAAATGCAAAAAAATAAAATATAAAAAAGAATTAAAACTATTTTTTTTTAATTCTTTTTTTTATGAGGAGTATTATTACGATGGTTAGTATTCAAACATTATACAATGATATTATATCATTTCTAAGTCAGAAATTCTATACAAAATCTGAAACTGACACATTACTAGATGGGAAATCAGACACAGGACATACTCACTCATATAATAATATAACTGATAAACCAGGAAGTTTCACTCCAACAGCACATACACATGGAAACCTCCAAAATGATGGGGTCATAGGTACAAGTGGCAACACTAATAAAAACGTAGTAACAGACAGTAACGGTAAAATCACCACAGAAAACAAATACAGTCACCCCACATATACGGCTCGTACAGGCAAACCAACAGGCAACCTAACACCAGGATTCGGTGAAACAGCAACAATATCCCAGATAACAAGTGACTCAACCGGTCACATAACCGCTGCAACCGACAGGACAATAAAAATACCCGACACTGAAGCCACCACATCCACACTAGGATTAGTGAAAGTAGACAATACCTTAAGCACAACATCAACAAATCCAGTACAAAACAAAGTAGTGAAAACTGGTTTAGACACTAAATTAAACAGTTCTGATTTTCTCGAAACATTAAACAATGCAATATTAGACATGAATGACATTTAAACATATTGTATTTTTCTTTTTATACCTAGATTTTTTTTTAAATAATATTTTAAAATCTTGAATTTTTTTTATTATGACTAATCAAAAACATTACGGATATTTCGTATTCGGAAAAGACATGCTCAATGTAGACTTAACAGCACTTCATAATAACGGAGTAACCGATTTATTCCTAAATTATTATGCATTCACCGTACATGGTGAAACAAAAGTAGCTCAATGGATACAAAAAGCAAAAAATAACCAGATAAACATCCACATTTGGATGCAATGTTTCTACGACGGAGAATGGCACAATCCAAAAACAACCAACCTATCATCAAAAATAAAAGAAGCACAAAAATACGCCACCCTAAAAAATGTAACCGGAGTACACTTAGACTACCTAAGATACCCTGGAAACGCATATAAAACAGAAGGGGGAACAGAAGCCATAACAGAATTCGTTAAAACAATACGAAAACAAAACCCCAACACCTTCCTATCATGTGCAATAATGCCTGAAGATAATGGAGACTATTACTACGGCCAAGACCACGAAGCATTAGGAAAAATCGTGAATGCATTAATCCCAATGCAATACAAAGGAAACTACAATGCCGGCACAGAATGGTTAACGAACACTACAAAAAAACTAACACAAAAAGCCACAATATGGTCCGCCCTACAAGCCTACAAATCCGATAACAATCCCACACTATTAACAGGCAACGAATTACAAGCAGATATAAAAACATGCACAAATAACGGTGCACAAGGAATACTCTTATTCAGATACGGATTATCCCCACAAATACAATTCACAACCACCACAACGGAGGAAAAAATGACAACCTACAAAGAAATAACACAAATAGCAACAGCAGTAAAAGAATACATTGAAAAAAACCATAAATTCCCCACAGTAATCAAAGTCAACAAAGTCAAATATACATATGGACAAGTAGCATACCTACTAAGTACCAGCATAACCAGTATAGGAAAAGACGTCACCAACAAGACAGTAAAAAACGCACCAAAATCAACAGGTGCAAACCTAAACGAAAAAATATATGCAAGTGACTATAAAGACCAAGCAAAAAGAGTCTCACAATACATCAAACAACACGGAACCTGCCCAAATTATGTTACTACAGTAAAATCTAAAAAGCAAGCAAGGCCAAGAGATTTCATTTATGCATTCGCAAGAATCATAGTATACTACAACAAAAACAAAGCATGGCCTAATTATGCATTATACTATAGTAATGTATACAAGACCACAACCAACAGTACTAATTCAAGCAGCACAACAAAAACCGTATCCAATGATGATGTCTTCAAATATTTCGTAAAAGTCTTCGGTAATGTAACCACAATTGATGGGGCATTAGGAAAAGTTAAAGATAGGGGATATGGTTATTACTATGATGATACATACACTAATAAAACATCTATTGACCGAATGAAAGCAGGATATGGTGTCAATTGTACTGATAGTTGTCAAGTATTCTGGCATATTGCAAAAGCACTTGGCTATGACGTCCATTGTTTGCATGTACGGTGCTCCGGAGGCGACGGACACGTCAGACTAAAATTAAGGCATAAAAAATATTCTAATAATGAATGGTTCCTAAGGGATCCAGCAGCAGTTTTAGATAAAAATGGACAATCAGTATCATATAACTGGTGTACCTCCGGATATACATTGCTTGCAACAGACCCTAGTTGGTTTTTGGCTAATGTGAACAGATAAATTTTTAAGAAAATAAATGGAGTTTAAACTTTTTAGGACATGTTAGATATATTGAAAGATTTGGAAAAGAATTTCTATAGTGTTTGGGGGTTATATGGTAGTAATCAGGATAATTTGAATATGCAACGTATGTTGGATATGAATGAGCTGTTAGATAAGTTAGATGAACAGATTGGGATTTTGGAAGATGAGCAGGATTCCAAGTGAAGAATATTTTATAGGGCAAATCCTTATGTGGGTTTGCCCTTTATTTTTTTTTAAATATTCTTTGTGTATGTTTAATATATTGTTAATTGCCATATTTTGTATTATTATGAGTCGTGTTCCGATTAAAGTTTCTAGGTATGTTATGGGTCGTTTGCGTGGTTTGGCTGTTTGTCCTAGTGAGTCTTATGAGTCTATTTTGAGTAGGTTGTTGGATTGTAAGCTGGGCGGGGGTCAGTTGGATTATCTTGTTTTTAATGATGTTTGTTGTGTAAGGTTGTTTGTTGATTGGGATGTTTGTTCACCGAGGATTCGTTTTTATTCTGATGGTGTTTTGGTGGATGATTTTCCTGTTGATTGTTGTTTTGAGGATGGTTTGTGGTCTGATTTTAGGGAGAGTGTTTGTGGTGTTCCTGATTTGTTGGGTGTTTTGGCTGTTTTGGAGTGTGGTGAGTGTACTCGTGTTGGGGGTTTGAGTATTGGTTGTGTTGGTTAGTTGTTTATTATTATTTTTTTTAGTTTAGAACCGATAAGTTTATATAGTATTATAGAAATATACTATATTACACAAGGATTGTGATTAACTTAATTTTAAGTAATAGACACCTTGTGTGTAAATGATTTATTTCCACAAAAAAATTAAAAGATACGGCATCATGGACGGGAAATAAATCCTAAAAAAAATTGGTAATTTAAAAAAAATAATTTAATAGGATGGTGAAAACGATGGTAGAAAACTTATTTGACACCAAAAAAGAAATAATTGATAAATTGAAAGACGCAGAAGACAGATTAACTCAAGCAAAAGCTGATTTAAAACAAGAAGAAAATAACTTATGGTTAAATACTGCATTCAAAGAGTTAGGTTACACTAATGATGACACTCGTAGAGCATATGTTAATCATGAAACCACTGATTTAAGAGTTGCAGAAGAATTGATCCGTAATGAAGTTACAATGTTGAAAAGAGAATTGAATTTATGTGATGATAAAATTAAATTATTCTCTTTTTAAACTTTTTTTCTTTTTAGGGGTAAAGATTTATATACTAGTTTGGTTAACATAGTAATAGGTGAATACAAAAGTATTCACATAACCCAAAGAACAAACAAAACAGAGGCGATAACAAATGATAAAACTAAACCCAGTCGAAGAGCACAAAGATATAATAACCTATGTATATCACAAATACTATCCACGAACTGGTGGAAACACAAGTCCAATAAAATGCATAAACGGTAATGTAAAACAATACCTAATCGAATCCACACCAAAAGGTTGGCTCTACACTGAATATATTAACAACAAACCAACCGGCAGAAAATTCGAAGGAGACTTCCGCACAATCAGCGAAGAATTCTGGAAAATGGGATACTACCTAACCAACGGATTAGGGTCATTCTACCGCAAACACAAAGACGGTGACGAATACTTAACTAAAGACCAAATACTTTACAGGGAAGCATACTAAAAACTTCCCATATTATATTTTATATTCATTTATTTTTAGAATATGGGAGGATTAATAGTTTTGAGAAATTATAGTAGCATACAAGTAAGTACAACAACAAAAGAAAGAATCAAAGGTTTAGCATTAACAAAAACCGAAACATATGAAAACATCATATTAAGATTATTGAATGCTAAACTAAACGGACGAGAAATAGATTACCTTATACAAGACAATAACTCAAAAAATACTTTAAAAGTAAAAGTGGACTGGGGTAAACCAACAAGGAACCTATTCTACTATGACCTAGAAGGTGATCTAAAAAAAGAAATACCCCTACCAAGTAAAGTAACGGGCGAATGGGAGGCATTCCAAGAAAACATAATAAACTTAGATAATCTGATAAACCTCTTAGCTGTCCTTGAGGAAGATGAAGAGATTAACGCAGGGGAATTAACACTTAAAAGAATATCTTGAATTATATCCTTTAACTCTATTTAATATACTATTAAAGGGATAAATATATATTAGTCAGTAAAAAAAGTCAAGTAAAATAGAGGATAAAACTTTGAACAATTTAGGGGTTTTTTTTATCTTTTATTTTATTTAAATAGTACTGACTAAAAAAAACATAATTGCACGTTCTAGATATAAGATAGTTTAAACTCTAAAACAGACAGATTTTCTTAAATAAGGGAGAAAATGGGAGAAGTAGAAGACGGGAGATTAAAATAATATAAAAAAAGGGTTGAATTTTATCATTCATGTTTTTTTGGGGATTCATTTTTTTTAATCTGGCTAGAGAAAAATGAGTTCTTTGGGTTTTTTTAGGAATACTTTTATTTTATATATATTTTTTTAATCTTCTGCTTTTCCCTTTTTTTAAACAAACTATCTGGGATGTCATATTGACCGAGTGGTTTAAGGTGCTGGTCTGCAAAACCAGTTTTTTCCCAGGTTCGAATCCTGGATATGACTTTTAAAGCTTTTTTTCTATGTTTTTTTAATATAATTCTATACTATTTAATAGAAAATTTATGTTCATTGAACTTTTCAAAGATTTTCTATACACTCAGATACATTTCTATACTATTTAATAGAAAATTCCTGACGAGGAACTTTTCAAAGATTTTCTATTCCACTTATTTTTTTTGAATACAAATTTTATGAAGATAAACTTTTCAAAGATTTTCTATTGCAGGTGAACCCCTTGAATAGAAAAAAGATCATCACGAAGATTACAAAGTTTTTCTATGAAATTTTTTTTGACTCAATAGAAAATTCATGCCTGTGAACTTTTTAAAGATTTTCTATTGACTATAGATTCATTGAATAGAAAAATGAAGACAAGAAACTTTTTAAAGATTTTCTATACTATGGAATACATTTCTATCCGGTTTAATAGAAAATTTATGCCCAGAAACTTTTTGAAGATTTTCTATACTATGGAGTACATTTCTATGATTGGTTGATGATTATGTTATGTTTTGGTTGTTGATTATTTTTTTATAAGGGTTTATTTGGGCTTGTTTTTGGGTTTGGAGTGTTTTAAGAGGTTTTTGTTTTTTTGGTTGTGGTTGATGATTATGGTTGTTGATTGGTGTTGTGTTTTTTTCTTTTGTGTGAGGGGGTGTTTTTTTAGTTAACTTTATATATTACTTTATTGATACTATATATTAGTTGGTTACTGTTTTTGAGGGCATTTAATGGGGTACAAAACAGTACAAGCTCATAACATTGTTGTGAGTCATATACCAGTCACGCACCAAAACCGCTCTGGTTGCCATAAGATAGAGGTCATGGCTTATGTCATAAACATCTTTCAGGTTATAAAATGAATCGTCACCTTCACAGTTTATTACAAATGTGTCCTTTTTGTTGTATTTTCCGATGTATAATTTAAAATCGATTTTTAAATTACCAACTGTTTCAGGCAACTTATGCTCATCAGTTAGGCATAATTCTCTTTTGTTGTTGAAAATAAAATAATAAGCGTCATTGCTTGTGTGGGAATCACTGAAATCTATTTCATAATCTTCGTAAAGGGATTTTTCTATCATAGGGTTTATTATGTCTGATGAAGTTATTAAATGGTTACTTAAACTATATATGAAATTACATACAAATTCTATAATGGTGATATAATGGTATCCGAAAATATGGAAAAAGCATTAAACGGACAATTAAACGCTGAAGTTTACTCAGGATATTTATACTTGTCCATGGCAGCCTACTTTGAAGATGAAGACTTAGCAGGATTTGCTAACTGGATGAGAGTACAAGCGGAAGAAGAATTAGAGCATGGAATGAAATTCTATGATTACATCATAAGAAGAGGAGCTTCTGTAACCTTGACTGCTATTGAAGCACCACAAACCGAATGGGATTCTCCAGTAGCAGCATTCGAACATGTTTTAGAACATGAAAAAATGGTATCTGGATTAATCAATGATTTGGTTGATTTGGCTATTGCTGAAAAAGACCACGCAACCAACAACTTCCTGCAATGGTTTGTCGAAGAGCAAGTCGAAGAAGAAGAAAACGCAATGGAATTGGTTGCTAAAATCAAACTCGCTGACGGCGACAACAGATTGATTTACGAATTAAATAAAGAATTAGGTGCACGTGCACCTTCCGAAGACTAGATTTTAATCTAGTCATTACTTATTTTTTTTGGTGTTTATATGGACTATCCTGACAGCCCCACCGACATGGCTCAAGTTGACTCAACCGAATTCGATTCTGAATTGCTTGGTAAAAATGATTTGGGAAGTGTGCATCTCCACGGTCCCTTTGGCGATGAGACTTCAAAAGTTAAAATAGCTTATCTGATTGGAATGCATCCATTGGAAAGCAAATCCCACAGAGCATTGTTTGATAAATTGATGTCTAAAGATGATTTGAAATATGGTTATTATCTCTATAACATCAACGTTAAGGATTCGTCAACTGAAACCGAGGGAAGGCTTGAAGGCCAATTGTTGGCTCAGGAATTTGTCGCACCGCACATTATCAATGAAAAGTATGATCTGTTTTTGGACATCCACTCCAACAGGGGACCTAGCGGTCCGGGTGATTATAAGATTACAAATTTTGTTTTTGCACCTGGCTTTGATGAGAAGTCCTCAGGATTTATGGATGAGATAATCAATGAAATTGATGAAATTGTTTATTATGCTCCTGAATTTAGATCAAGCCCTCCATACATTACAGAGCCAACTTCAAAAGCGGGAATCGCTACCATCGTGTATGAATGCTATTCATATGAGCCGATGGAAGTCAGTTATGATTTGGCTTTGAAGCTAATCAATTGTGTTGATAATTTGAAATTCTAAAAGATATTAATGGAGAAGTTGCCATTCTCTTTTTTAAATATTTTTTCTTAATTTTCATTCAAAATCTTATGAAAAATATTAAATAACTTTAATTATATACTTTAATTAGTATTATTTTAAGGAAGTGAAAAAATGATTATTAGAGCACCTTCAAGAATTCATATGTCCCTTATTGATTTGAATGGGTCATATAGAAGAGTCGATGGTGGAATTGGTCTAGCATTAGCTGATCCACAATTTGTATTGGAAGTTGAGCAAATAGAAAGTGGAATTGAACTTGAATTTGCAGATACTGTCACAGATGAAGAAGCGATTTTGGAATGTAAGGAAAAAATCCCTGATGCAGCTCAAAAAACTATAGAACATTATGATATTGATGCTGGTTTTAAATTTATTGTTCATGAAACTTACCCTCCACATTCAGGATTTGGAAGCGGAACCCAAATTGCAGTTTCAACTGCTCATTTAATAACAGAAACAATGGGTATTGAAGCTGAAAGTCGTGAATTAAGTACTATTGTCGGAAGAGGAGGGACTTCTGGAATTGGAACATACACTCATGATTTAGGTGGATTTATTGTAGACGGTGGACACAGCAAGGAAGAAAAGCCATTGTTTTTACCGTCCGGAGCATCCAAAGCAAAGCCTGCAACATTGATAGCAAGATATGATTTTCCTGAAGAATGGAATATCTTAATAGCCATTCCTGAAATCGAAAAGCATATGGAAGGTGACGATGAGGTGGATGTTTTCCAAACATACTGTCCTATTCCAAAAGAGGAAGTGGAACAGGTATCCCATTTGATTTTAATGAATCTTGTTCCGTTCATGCTTGAAAAAGATATCAAGAACTTTGGCTGGGCTGTAAGTGAACTTCAAAAGGTTGGATTCAACAAATTGGAACACTCCCTTGATGCAAGTTACCTGCCTACAATGAAAGCCATTGAAGACCTTGGGGCATACGGTGTAGGTATCTCTTCATTCGGGCCTGTTTTATACACTGTATTTGATGAGTCCAATGAGTTTATTGTAGAAAAAACCAAAGAGCTTCTTGGTGATAAGGGCACTGTATTTGTCACCAAAGCACAAAATCATGGATATGTTATTGAAAAATAACATTTCTCATTTCTTTTTTTCATGAAAAATAATCCTAAACTTTTACTTTACATATTGGTGTTAGCTACGCTTGGAATCAATACACCATTAAGTATTGTAGGAATTATTTCACAGATTTCAACACATTTTAATACTTCTATTGCCGTTTCAGGTTTGTATGTAAGTTCATTCACGTTTACAATAGCTGTTTGTGGGTTGTTCGTGCCAATCATGTTTTCGAAATTTGATCGAAAAGCAACTTTCATGTCCATTTTAAGCGTTTTTGCAGTTTCTAATTTGGTGATTATATTTTCTGACAATCTTTATGTGTCTTTATTTTTTAGGGTTTTGTCTGCGGTATTCTATCCTGCATTTATCTCAATCGCCTTGACTGTTTGTGAGGAAATTGCGCCTGAGGGTGAAAAGCAGGATTATATTACTAAAATTTTGCTTGGAATATCTGTTGGAAGCATTGTCGGTTTGCCGATAACAACATGCCTTGGAACTGTATTTGGCTATCAGATTGCAATGTTTTGGATATTCGCAATAAACTTTTTAACATTGATTTTAATAGGATTGTTTTTCCCAAGGATTTCCGGAAAATCAAAATCCTACGAAGCTCCACTTTCAAGTTTGAAATCAAGAGAGTTCGTATTGGCTTCAGTAGGCATAATCCTTATGCCGATTGGAGCCAGCATTGTCTATAATTACATGCCCTATTTTCTTCAGACTGTAAGCCACATATATACATATAAGTTGAGCATTCTCCTTTTTGTTTATGGGATTGTTTCTATCTGTGGAACTTGGATTGGTGGAAAACTGATTGTATATAGGGATAAGGCCACATTATTGATTTTTCAATTGGTGTGCGGTGCTGTATTTGTATTGTTCTATCTGTATGCGCAATATCTGATTCCGGTTTTGATGCTGTTCATGATATTTGGCCTGTTGGATGGTATGGGTTATAATTTGATTCAATATATTGAGGCATCGGTCTTGCCTGATACTCCTGAACTTGCAAATGGAGTATTTTTAAGTATTTTAAATGGTGGGATAGCTTTGGGAACTGCAATTGGTGGATTTTTGGTCAATGATTTTGGTGTGTTGTCAATATTTGCAGGTGGCGCCATATTTTTGTTTGCTGCATTCTTAATGCTTTATTATTTAATAAATATTTTCAAAATTAATTTGAAGTATAGTTAAGAAGTTAGATTAAAAAATCTAACTTCCATGTGTTTAAATTTCGAATCCACCGTCTGCTTTGATGATTTGACCATCAATGAATGAGGAATCATCGCTTGCTAGGAACAATGCGAGATTTGCGATGTCTTCAGGTTGGCCGCATCTTTTTACAGGGCATTGGTCAATCATTTGCTGCAATGCTCCTGGTCCGCCGATACTGTCTACCATAGCTGTGTGGATAAGTCCAGGTGCAATACCATTACATCTGATTTCCGGACCTAATTCCCATGCCATTGATCTGGTTAATCCCATCATAGCGTGTTTACTGTCAACGTATGCTGCAAATCCATGGTGTGCTCCGAAGGATGCCACAGAACAGGTGTTTACAATGGTTCCTTTTCCTTTTTCTTTCATTACCGGTGCGACTAATTGTGTTAAGAGTAATGCTGATGTGACATTAACATTGAATACTTTAGTCCACTCGTCAAGGCTTACGTCCATCAATGGAGACATGGAGAGCACTCCTGCATTGTTGAATAGAACGTCAACGGTTCCGTATTCTTCCATTGTGGCATCGAATATTTTTGGCACTTCATCAAGGTTTGCCATATCCACTATTACATAGATTGCTTCACCACCGGCAGCCTTAATATCATCCACAACGGCTTTTGCTCTTTCTTCGTTTCTTCCAGTTACTACTACTTTTGCACCTTCGGCTGCAAACAATTTTGCTGAGTCTCTGCCCATACCGGAGGTAGCTCCAGTCACAATTGCTACTTTACCATCTAGTTTTCCCATTTTATCACCTTTTAAAACTACCATGATGACTCATGAAGTTTGATGATATTTAATATATCAGGGATTTATATAAATATTTTTTTAAGAATTATGGGTTTTGTTTGATATTTTTTAGTTATTATTGCAATTGGTAAAAATTCATCCATTTCAATTAACTATTTTTACTAGTTAATTTATATTTTTAATTAAGACAATTTTTGTGGTTAATATGAACGATGAGACAAGTTTAAAAAAGCAGACAGATTTGAGTTTAACCTCTAACAACAATATCTTTTTGGGAAACAACATTATCATATCCGGCTATTTGAAAGAAAAGGTGGAACCTGAAGAAGGATATGAAAACAAACTGAAAGTGAAGAATGTAAAAAGGCTGGTAAATAAGGGCATTAATGTTTTTATTGATGGCGTATTTGTAAAAACAGTAATCACTAATCGCAATGGTTTTTATAAGGATTTTCTGCTTGCAAAATTTGCTGGAAAACGTGAAATAAAAGTAGTTTATGACGGCGATTGGGAATATGAAAAATCAGTTTGCCTAACTGAAATAAATATTATAAATGGCAGCGAAGAATGTGAAAAAGAAGTGAACTGTATAGGAGATCAGCTGGAAAAAATAGCAAATCTCTATCGTGAAGGTCTTCTCAGTGAAGAGGAATATACTCTTGCAAAAGAAAAAATAATTAAATAGAGTTTGGTTTTAACTCTATTCATATTTGATTTCGGTAAACTTGTCCTTGTTTTTGATTACGTGCCTTTTTTCGGCAAGGATTTCCATTCCGGCAAAGACTACTCCTGTCAGTACGAATGTCAAATGGATGATGATTCTCCAGAATTCAACATTCGGATCAAATGACATTTTTAAAAAGTCCTGTAACAGCTCAATAAGAGAAATGGCTACAATTGAGCTGATAATTTTAAGTTTCAATCCGGAAAAGTCAAGCCTGCCCATCCATGATAGGCGGTCTCTGTGCTGTTCTGCAATATCTATTTTTGAGACAAAATTTTCATAACCTGATATCGCTACAATCAGTACCAGGTTGGCGACCAGGGTCAGGTCAAGTAATTTCAATACCTGAATAATCCATTCGTTCTCGTTGAAAATAGACATGTGAGTGATGAAATATACCACGTCTCCTGCAAATCTTACCAAAATCAAAAATAAGATTACAATCAGGAGTATGTACATAGGTGATAAAAGCCAGCGGCTTGCGAATAACAGTCTTTCCAATTTGTCTTCTGCTGAATGTCTGATGTCTTTTTTTGAAATTTTCATCACCTTTAAATACTATAAATTGTAAACTTCATCGGATGGTACAATTACTATGCCATTTTCTTTTAGTGCAGATATTAGTTTATCTATATTATCTGAATGTAGCAATAGAATGGCTTTGCCTTCTTTTTCGTGTGAAAATGCGTAAAGATATTCCAAATCTATTTCATTGTCTCTTATTATCTTTAAAACTGTTGTAAGACCACCAGGGGTGTCGTTCATTTCAACACCTATGATGTCTGTAATCTTAACGAGGAAGTTGTTTTTTTCCAGTGCTTCCTTTCCTTTAACAGGGTCATCAACGACAAGCCTTAAAATTCCGAATTCGGAAGTGTCTGCCATGCACATTGCCCTGATGTTGACGTCTGCATCGGATAATATTTCAAGAGGTTTGGACAAACTGCCCATCCTGTTTTGTAAAAATATTGATAACTGTTTGATTTTCATGATACCACCTAATGTAAGTTCCTCTCATCAATTACTCTTTTGGCCTTGCCCTCAAATCTAGGTAGGGTTTTAGGTTCAACAAGAGTTACCTTTACGCGGATTCCGGTTTCGTTTTCAATTGATTTTGCAATCTTTTGTTGTATTCCCATCATTTCCTTTACTCCGTCAAAGAATATGTCTTTTGAGGCTTCGACTTTGACTTCGATTTCATCTAAAGTTCCAGGTCTTGTAACTATAATCATATAATGAGGCTCTACATCACCGACCTTAAGCAATGCTTTTTCAATTTGTGATGGGAAAATAGCTACTCCCTTAACTTTAATCATGTCGTCAGATCTGCCTGTGATTCTGCTCATTCTTGCATGTGTTCTACCGCAGCTGCACTTTTCATAAGTAAGTTTGGTCAAGTCTTTTGTTCTGAATCTTATAACAGGCATTCCTTCCCTTTCGATATTTGTCAGTACCAGTTCACCTGGAGTGTCTGCACCTAAGGTTTTTCCGGTGTTAGGGTCAATTATTTCAGGATAGTAGATGTCTTCTGCAATGTGCAGGCCTTCCTGCGCTTCACATTCCACACCTACGCCGGGTCCCATGAGTTCTGTCAGACCGTAAATGTTGTATGCTTTGCAGCCGAAAAGCTCTTCCACTCTTTGCCTTATCTCTTCGGTCCATCCTTCAGCTCCGAATCCGATTGCTTTTATTCCTAAGTCCTTAGGATCGATTCCGTCTTCAAGGGCAACTTCTCCAATGTGTATTCCGTATGATGGTGTAAATATCAAACCGGTAGCTCCAAAATCGCTCATGATTTCGATTTGCCTTCTGGTCTGTCCGGTTGAGATTGGAATGATTGCAGCGCCTATTTTGTGGCTTCCGTAATGAACTCCGAATCCTCCTGTAAACATTCCGTATCCATGTGTGTTCTGGATAATGTCGTCTTCACCAATGCCCATCATGGTAAGTCCACGTGCGGTTGTTTCCGCCCATGTGTCCAAATCCTTTTCTGTGTATCCTGATACCACTGGCTTTCCTGTGGTTCCGGATGATGAATGCAATTCTTTTATTTCTTTGATGTCTACTGCAAAAAGCCCGAACGGATAGCTTTCCCTCAGGTCATCTTTTGTGATGAATGGGAGTTTTTCGATATCTTTCAGGGTTTCTATATCTTCGGGGAAAACTTCAGCTTCACTATATCTCTTGTTGTAGTAAGGTATTTTATCAAATGCTCTTTTAACAGTTGCTTGAAGCTTTTTTAGTTGTAGCTCTTCAAGGTCTTGCCTTGGCATTGTTTCTATTTCTTCGTTCCAAAACATGTTTTGCCTCATTAAATTTTAATATTATATATTAGATTTTTAGTGACTATAAAATTTTCTAGTGTTGGTTTTTTTTATTTTTTTTATCTTTTATAATTAATCTATTTTCTCTTTATGTATTGTTAACAGTGTTATATATGTTTTTTAATTTGCAATTTTAATTGGTGTTCTGAAATACTCATTTTTAATAGTTTTTTTTAAATTTAAATGGTATTAACATTGTTATACTGTTATTATTTTTTTGATTTAGTAATACTTTATTTGTTTTGTTTTTAACTGTTATTTATTCTTATTTTTAAATAATTGGCGAATTTGGATAATTTTTAAAAGGTAATACTTTTTGAATTTTATTGAACAATTCTAATTTATTTTAATATTGATTAAATAATATTCATTTTGTATTACTTTTTATATAAATGATATTTTAAATAGTAATAATAAAACTTTAAATAAGTATTACTATATATAATTGTTTGGTATATTTTAGAGTATACCAAAAAGTAAGGTGAATATTTTATGAAAAAACGTAGAATTGTTATAATTGCATTATTAATTTTAACAATAGCCTTTATGGGTACTGTTGCTGCAAGTGACGATATTGTGGCAGATGATGAAGTATCTTGTGATATTGATTCACAGCTTTCAGTAAGTCAGCAAAATACCCAAATTGCAGTCGATGATAATGAAGATAATAGTGTGGTTTCCATTTCCAAAGAAAACGATGCTGTTGATTCAATCGATTCTAATTTGGCCGGCGACAGTAATTATAATTTGGGTTACAATGTTACAACTGCTGCAGACAAATTGCTAAAATTTGATTCTGCTGATGATGTTTTGGTAATTACCACTGCAGGTTTGACAAGAATTAATAATATAACAACTGAAAATGTTTTAAATGGAATAATTGATGCATCAAACGGTCATGTTACTTATGGTAAAGGAAACATTTTAACTTTATCTTCATTAAGAACTGATCCTACAAACATTGCGTTCATTGTCAAAAAAGCAAATACTCTTACAATGGCATTTTATAAAAACGGCTCCACAACTCCATTGTACTATGGAAATGCTGGTCCTGAAATATCTGATAAGGAATGGAAAAAACTACAGCAACTGTTAGGAAAAGAAGATGCATACTCATACATCAGTATTGCAAATTCTTGGTCCAATGGTATTTCCAAAGATATTTTAACTCAAGCAACATATCATGGACATGTCTGTACAGGTCTTATCAGTGGTCAGGCAATGATACAGACATTATTGAAATATTATCCTCCACGTGGGGAATCCGGTTTACCTCTTGAAAATACCGCGTATTACGTTTTAGGAATTCCTGGCGACTCAGATGATGATGCATTTACTTGGACTATGGATATTACTCCAGGTAAAAGAGCTTACATTGGTGTGGATACAATGGTTGACAAATCCATGACAGGATTTATCAGATGGAATAGTCAATCCAAAACTGGAATAATTATTGTAATGAGTTATAACGAAACAAAAATCAAACAGACATTTAAAACAAAAACAGGTTTGAATCCTGATGCAAGTGCTACTAACGATTTGAAATATCAAAATTGGTTAATTAAAACATTATCAGAAAATCCAACTTCTCTGGTTGATGTTTTATATGAATTTGATGGTCTCACTCAAGAAGACATATTTTATTTGATGGGTGAAGAGCCAGGTAAAGGAACAGTAACAAGGAGTGCTCATGGTTTGGATATGGATTATATACTTAATTTAAGCCTTAAAAAAGCAACACGTGAAGAACAAGATGCTAAACAGGTTACAAAATTAACTTCAGATCAATTAAAAGAAATAGGTTCAACAGCCAGTAAGATGGCATTAAATTACTTCAAATCACAGGGTGTTGATGTGCCTAAGGATTATCCTACAATGTATGTATTGACATCAGCAGGATATGTCAGAATTAACGGAACATCCACTGAAATGGTTTTCGATGGAATCTATGACGTGTTAGGTTCAAGATTAAGTAAAAAAACTTTATTGCCTGTACATACAGCATTGTGGAAAGATTTAGTATTTGATTTCTTTTGGGTAAACAGCACAAACAATAAAGATACCTTATCATACAGTCTAAAATATGATGTTGATACTGGTAGTTTAATTGAAACCGCTAACACAACCGATAATGCGAATTATGTTATCCAAAATGCAATAAAATATGATCCTCCATATGATGTATTGGTGGGATGGTTATTCCACAATCACGTTTGTGGAGGTAGTGCTCCAGGTTATTTGATTGTGGATTTTGTTTACAATCAACTTCCGATTACAAATGAAAACGAATCATTTATCTACATCACTACAAATGACAACTGTAAGGATGATGTAATCTCAAGGCTTTTAGGTGTTTCTCCAGGTATGGAAAACTACTACAATTTGAGATATGATGATTCACGTACCAATTCAAGCAATGTTGGAATCGCAATTAAATGGAACAGTGCAACAAAAACCGGTGAGCTAATAATAATCAATCTGGAAAATTGGGGTGCTGGTCAAGCATTTAAAAAAGGTTCCGATATGTATGAAGAATATATCAAATTGTATAAAGGAGATTATTCTTCTGAAAATCTCGTTGCACCTCCTTCCATTACTGTAACTGCCAGAAAAGAAATTAATGAAGACATGCTTCATACAATTGTTTCTGGTGCTACAAATACTGAGCAAGGAAACTCAATTGATTATATCATGAGTTTGGACGATAAACTTCCTGAAACTCCAAAACCTCAGGACAACACTGGCAATTCTGATAATAATAAAAACAACAATAAACAAAATCAGGTAGTTAACAGTAGTTCTTCAAATGATTCTCCAAATGCCCCTTCCGGAAATAGTGTTTCCAAATCAATAAATGGCATTAGTTCATATGTGGGAACTTCTATTAATGCAGTTGCCAGCAGTGTAGCTAGTGATGATGCTGATGAGTCTGATGATGATTCAACAGATTCACAAAATAAACCAGCATACGAAATAAATAAAAAATCAGCTACTAAAGAAAGTAATCCGAACGCTATTATTTTAGCTATTGCTGCAGTATTAATTGTTGGTGCAATATTGGGATATGGATATATAAAACGTAATTAATATTTCACTCATGTGAAATATTTTTTTATTTTTTTTTGAGGTGGTAAAATTAATCGCAAACACATTTTTTTTATTTTAATTTTAGTAATTTCTGTAACAACTATTTCTTGCATAGTTGCACATCCTGGACACGGTGACTATCATCCTGATGAGGTTGTCGCTCCTTCGGAAAGTTCCAGCACTCCCGCCCCATCTAGTTCAAGTGGCAGTTCAAGTTCTCAAACTCCATCTGAATCTAGTACAAGCAGCAGTTCTGAATCTTCCAGTTCACATTCTTCACAAAGCGGTTCATCAAGCAGTTCAAATTACAATTCTGGAAGCTCTTCTGGTAGTGATTCATCACAATCACAAAATTCAAATGAGGAAGATGTCAGTGAAGTTATTTTAAATGATAGTAATACAAATCAAAGTGATGTCAACAGTTCAATCGACAACAGTCATGATTCATCATTTTTCAGCATTAATAATATTGCTATTTTAGTATTTGCATTTTTATGCGGGTTTTTTGTTATTGTAGCATTGCATAAAATTAAGGTGATTTAATGCATTTGCCTGATGGAATTATTCCAATCGAACAGTCAGTGTTATACTGGTGCATTACTTTGATGGTAATAGCAATTTTTTTATATAAGTTTTCAAGAAATGATGAAAAAGAAAAAAGTATGGTTTTAATTGCATTGTTCTCTGTTTTTTTCGTTGTCGTTACATCATTGTCTATTCCTTCTCCTTTGGGAGTTCCTGTGCATTTCTTTCTAATTCCATTAGTGGCCATTATTTTAGGTCCTTTCGAGGGATCAATAGTTTCATTTTTCGGATTGTTGATTCAGTCACTTGCTCTTAATATGGGAGGAATAGTATGCTTCGGAGCAAACTTTTTAGTCATCGGAGTCATTGTTGCATTCGTCACTTATGAATTTTATGTTCTGTTGGCCAATATTAATGAGAAAATGGCAATATTCTTCTCGACAATAATGGGTATTGTATTCGCTACATTTGGCCAGGTTTTAATCTTGATTTTATCAGGGGCTATGAATTTTGACAGTCTTTTGGCAACTTTGGTTCCATTTTATTTGTTCATTGGAATTATAGAAGGATTTGCAAATACAATTATAATTTATGCAATACGAAAAGTAAAACCTGAAATCATGGATTTAAGGTAAATTTAGGTGTTTTTATGGTAAAAAAATTTTTAATTATATTGATTATACTTTTAGCCAGTATTCAAGGTCTGGCAGCTCATGGCGTTGATGTAACAGATGATACAATGGTCATCGCAAACGATGATAATGGAGTATTGGTAAAGCAATTGGCTGGTGAGAATAACATTAACATTAGTGTTTATAAATTCACATCCGATGGAGAGGTAGCCCATCAGCTTGAGCATATGCTAAACAATTCCAACAAAAGGATTCTTGTAGCGGCATATCAGGATGTGGCACATGAATTTTTAAATAACCATTCTGAAGTGTCAGATAGGTTGATTATTATAGATGATGTTAATAATGAGTCAATTATAGAAGGACTGAATAAAATTGAAAATGTCAATGTCCAATCAGCTAGTGGAGATTCCGATTTTATAACTCCTTTAATTTCAGGATTGGTAATTGGAGTAATTATTGGTATTGGAGTTGGTGTTTTCATTAAGTCAAAAAAATAAAATAAGAAAAAATTCAATTATTAAATAGTAGTGATGTTTTTCTAAATTCACATCGTTATTTTAAAAATTTAAATACTTTATTATAGTAATAATTAATTGTAATTTAATAAATTTAATTTTATATGGAGAAATTAATATGGATATGATGAGTGTTTTGTGGCAGGTTGGTATTTTTGCATCAGTGCTTGTTTTCGGTATTAAAATAGGTCTTGCATCAGGACTTGCTAATTTGCCGAAAAAGTTGTTTGCGGTGATTTGTATTGCCTATGGTGGTGGAGTTATAGTAATTTCTGCAATTGCTTCATTGTTTGCAGAACAGTTAATACAAGCGATTTACAGCTATAACACTATTTTTTATATAATAATGGCATCAATAATGATTATTGCCGGATTATTCACTATAAGAGAATGGAAAATACACGATAAGAATACATCTAAAGCAACTTCCCTAGCTATTATTGCTCCTTGTCCATGTTGTTTTGGTTCAATTATTGCAAGTGTATTGGTTGTTGCGCCAACCATTGGTGTCAGTTCCCTTAATTTAAGTTGGTATGCTGCAGCGGCTCTGGTTGGAGTCATGATTGTAACATATTTGGCATCAAATACAATTATCAGGTTTATCAAAAAACCTTATCCGGTTGTTTTAGGCAACTTCATGCTTTTGCTTGGTGCTTATTTCTTGCTTTCAGCAATTGTTATTCCAAACATTGCAGGAGCTTTAACAAAAACCATGAGTCCTATTTCTATTGGTTCTCCACAAGACATACTGATGGTAATACTTGCATTCGCTATTCTAATAGTGGGTGGCATTATTTTAAATAAAAAAGGCAGAAATATTTTAGAATAAATTTTAGGTGAAAAAATATGGCTTTAAATATTCCAGGTGGAGAGTTCCTGACAGGTTCTCTTGATGTTATATCACAAAGTTTAACAATTCCTGTTCTTGTTATTCTACTTGTTATCGTTATCATAACCATCATTACCTTGGGTGGAATGATTGCAGAATATACCTCAAGAAGAAAGGTTTCTGTTGGAACTATTAGAGATTTAATTTATGAAATCAATGCGGCCGAATCACAGGAGAAACTAAAAAGTGTAATTTCAGGTGCTAAGATTCCAAAAGCACAGAAGAAGGTCTTAACAGAAATTGCATCATCAGAGTCCCTGGGTGATTCTTCAAGAGAAGCATTGGCTCGTAAGTTATTTGAATATGAAGAGGAAAAAACTTTAAATTCATTACAGAAAACTGATATTATTACTCGTATCGGACCTACATTAGGTTTGATGGGTACATTGATTCCTATGGGTCCTGGTCTTGCGGCATTGGGTGCCGGAGATATCAACACCCTTGCAAGCTCATTGACTGTTGCGTTCAACACAACCATTGTCGGTATTGGTTCCGGTGCATTATGTTATGTTATTGGAAAAATAAGATCCGGCTGGTATGATACTTACTTGTCAGATTTGGATGCTTTAATCGATGCAGTTCTTGACAAAATGAATAAATAGTGATTTTATGGTAAGAAAACAAGGAAGACGAAGGTCAAAAAGAGTTGAAGAAGACCCTATGGCAGGTACATCCAATCTTGTTGATGCAATGCTTGTTATTGCAGTTGGATTTTTAGTTTTTGTTATCATAAGCTGGAACATGCAGGCAATGATTGATCCGAATCAGAACATTCAGGAGCAAATGCAGCAGCAGGTTAGTGAAGTGGACCAAGGACAACAGTTAAATGAAACTCCAGACACTTCAAACAGTTCCGGTCAGGGCTATACCGAAATGGGTAAAGTTTATAAGGACCCTGCGACGGGTAAGCTGATCATGGTGGAGGGCTAATCCTTCCACGTTAAACTTTTTTTTAACTATTTTTTTTAATATTTGTGTAATCCTTATATACTTTTAAATCGATAATATTATATTGTAATTATTATTTTTAGATATGATATTAGGTGATTTTATGGCAACGAAAAACATGTATAGAGCTTTAATAATTAATTTTGTATCTTCATTAATCATTGCTATCGTCACCTGTGATATTCTATACTCATTTGGCCTTAAAGGCGGAATGTATTTAGGCAATTTGTTTGGCCTTTACTTTTTAGTTGTTTATGGTGTCAACAACCTTGCGGATGCAAGGGAAATACCAAGCAATGTCTACAAGTTCATTTTGATAATGGCATTTATCTTATTATTCGACGCTGTATATGTGTTTTTGATTCCATTGTTGTTCGGACCGAACGCATTTCCTGCAACAGAATTCATGGCCATAAACTATAATGGCGTGCCGTTTAATTTCGCATTGTCAAAAGAGTTCTACCTTGCACTCTTTGCAATCGTAATGCTAATATTCAATTTCCTGATTTACAGGCGTGACAAACGTTGGGGACATGGTGAGTAAATGGATGGTCTCAAATTTTCAAAGTCATTATTGATGAGCTTTTTGGCATCAATTGTAGTTACTGTAATACTTTGGTTTTTCCTTTTTACCCTCCACATTGATTATGTAATGTATCTTGCACCATTGGTGGGAATGTATATATTTGCAGGCTTTGGCATGAATCGTTTGGTGGAAGAAGGGGTAATTGAGAATAATTATTCAAGGTTCATTTTGGCTATTGTATGTATTGTGATTTATTCAGCGGCTTTCATCTTTTTGATGCCAATGGTTTTTGGCCCTGACGTATTTCCTCAGCCTCTGAATTTGGCTGATTTTGGAATTGCCTTTGACATGGTTTTTACTAATGAAATCATTTTGGCAATCTTTGGCTTAATCGTGCTTTGTATAAACTACCTTGATTATAGAAATTAGCTATGATTAAACCGGTACTTATTGATTTTTAATGGTGTTTTATAATATGGAATTCTGTCCTGATTGTGGTGCTTTGCTGATGCCTAAAAAAGGCAAGATTAAATGTAGATGCGGTTATGAAAAATCCCTTTCCAATGAAGATATTGAAGAGCAGTATACCATGGAAGGCGAAACCAATCCGGAAAAGAAAGTGATAGTAACTGACTCAAACAATGTGGCTCTTCCGACCACAACAATAACCTGCTATAAATGCGGAGGAACAAAAGGATACTGGTGGACAGTACAGACAAGATCTGCCGATGAGGCACCTACCAATTTCATTCGCTGTGCAAAATGTGGAAATACATGGCGAAGCTCCAATTAGAACATGTGCTTTTTTATTAAATTCTTTTTACAATATCTATTTTGATTTGGCCATCATTATTCACGACTTTTGCAAATTATTTATTAAAATCTTTAAATAAAATGTATAATATGAAAAAAGTTAAGATTACCATTCTAAAAACAACATTTCAGGAAGACCTTGCAAAGGAGTATGGTGTTGATGGTTTGTCAACATGCCCTATGATGGCTGAAGGCGAAGTGTATTATGCAGATTATGCCAAACCTGAAAATTTTTGTGATGAGGCTTGGAAAGCAATTTACCAGTATGTTTTTGCCTTGGCTCATGGCGTTGATGAAATCTGGTATTATCATGATTGGATTAAGACTCCAGGTGTTGCTATTGTCTCTTGCAATGATGGCCTAAGGCCGGTTATAATGAAATTGGAAAAAACTGATATCGAATCTGTTTTAGATGAGGAATGATTTTTTGAAAATAATTTATATGATTTAAGATAAATATTTAAATAATGAAAACTCTTGAACGAACATTGAAATCCGTCAGCGAAAACCCCAAATATATTTTCCGCCTGACAGTACAGGGCGTAATGGTAGGTATTTTTGCCGGATTGATGGTATGTTTATATCGCTACCTGCTTTACGGTTCAGAACATGTTCTAAGAGATTATTTGAGCATAATACATGGAAATGTATTTTATATTATTCTATTTTTCATAGCCCTTGCGGTCATGGGTCTTTTGGTTGATTGGCTGACAAAATGGGAAGTTGATTCTGCCGGAAGCGGAATACCTCAGATATATGCAGAGGTCAAGGGACATATGGAAGCGAATTGGGCAAAGGTGCTTTTTTCCAAAATAGTTTCCGGTGTTCTGACTGCATTGGGCGGTTTGTCATTGGGTCCAGAAGGTCCGTCAGTTCAGATTGGTGGTATGGCAGGAAAGGGTGTTGCTAAACTTTTCAAGGGATCCAAAACAGATGAACTCAGACTTATTCTTGTCGGTTCCGCAGTGGGTATTACAGCAGCATTCAACGCTCCCCTTGCAGGCGTGATTTTTGTTTTGGAAGAAATCAATCACGGATTTGACAAGACACTGGTTTTTATAGCATTGGTATCTGCAATCGTTTCAGATTTCATATCAAAGGTCATATTCGGTCAATCCACAGCACTGACATTCACAATTCCAAATATTCCTCTTGAATACTATTGGATTCTCATCGTTTTGGGAGTTCTGATTGGACTTTTGGGATATGTTTACAATATAGGAATGATAAAATCAAGCGATTTTGTAAATCGCCTCAAGATGCCGTCATGGCTTAAATTTGTATTGGTATTTATGGTATCCGGCGTTGTGGCACTTACCATTCCTGAGATAAGTGACGGCGGACACTTCATGATGGACATGCTTGATATAGCCATGCCGTCCTTGGGAGTATTGGTGTTTTTGCTTTTAATGAAGTATCTATTTTCAATGTTTTCATTCTCATCAGGTGCTCCTGGTGGAATATTCCTGCCTATATTGGTATTGGGAGCTTACATCGGAGCGGCATTCGGTTCTGCTGTAGTTCCGATATTCGGATTGGAACATAATCTGATTTACAAGTTTATTGTCATTTCAATGGCAGGATTTTTTGCCGCAACAGTCAGGTCTCCAATCACTGGTGTTGTTTTGATAGCTGAGATGTGCGGTTCAACAGAATCCCTTGTTGCGATGGTTATCGTGTCCCTGATAGCATATGTCGTTCCTACACTTCTTGGAAACGAACCAATTTATGAATCATTATATGACAGATTGCTTTTAAACAAAAACAGGGAATTTGTCAAAAAACCTTCAAAGCATGTTTTATCTGAATATCTGGTTCCTTTGGACTGCAATTACATTAACTTTAAGATAAAAGACATTCCATTTCCAAAAAATGCAATTGTGGTTTCTGTAATTCGAAACGGCAAATACGTAATTCCAAGCGAGGATTTCCATATCAAATACGGTGACCAGATACACGTATTGACTGACAGCAATGATTATCCTTATGTAAGGGAAGAAATTGAAGAGTTATTCGGTGGTTAAATGAGCATTATCTTTAAAAGAAAAAGTGTACGTAAGTTTAGGGATGAAAAAGTTCCCGAGGAGTTGATTGAAAATCTGCTGAAGGCAGGAATGCAGGCACCTTCCTCATGCAATGCACAGCCCTGGGAGTTCATTGTAGTCTCTAAAAGGGAGGATAAGGATGCAATTTCAAAAATGCATAAGTTCGCAAAGCCTGCAGCAGAAGCATCACATCTGATAATCACATTGGGCAATCTCAATGAGGCAAAGGTCATAGGGATGATCGAGCAGGATTTGGGTGCCTGCAATGAAAATATTCTGCTCCAGGCAACTCATGAAGGCCTTGGTGCAGTATGGCTGGGTTTCCATCCGATTGAGGACAGGACTTTGAAACTTAAGAAATATTTGGAAATTCCCGACTATTGCATTCCATTTTCTGTGATTTGTGTGGGATGGCCGGACAGTGAAGGGGAAGTAAAGCTTAGATATGACGAATCAAAAGTTCATTTTGACAGGTATTAACATTAAAAGGCGTGGTTTTTGTGGGATTACTCAATAGAATATTCAAACCAAAATGGCAACATAAGGATCCGAAAGTAAGACTTGAAGCAGTAAAAAAGCTTGACGATGAGGAAAAATTGGCTCAGGTGGCTAAAAACGATTCACAGCAGAATATCTGCATAGCAGCTATTGAACGTATAAGGAGTGATGATATTTTACAAGACATTGTTAAAAGCACTTCCAATGACAATGTCCGTTTGGCTGCCATTGAAAGAATCAAGGATGATGATATTTTAGCCGAAATTGCAAAAAGCGATTTGAATGAAAGCATTTCAAAACATGCAGAACAGGCAATTACAAGCGAAGAGGTATTGGGTGAAATCGTCCTTAAGGATGAAGCTTCCCTGGTTCGTTTAAAGGATGTCGAATCAATGGATGATGAGGATTCCCTGGCAAGCATTGCAAAAACCGATGCAAACACAAGAATACGTCTTGAAGCTGTAAAGGGAATTTCCGATGAGAATCTGCTTGAAGACATTGTTCAAAATGACAAAAGTGCTGCGGTTCGCCTTGAAGCAGTATACAAATTGGGAAATGAAGACATTTTGGCGGAAGTTGCAATAAATGACAAATCAGAAAAGGTCAGAATGGAAGCATTTAGCAAAATAAACAAACAGGACTTGATTGAAGATATTGCAAAAAACGCTAATGATTATTATATCAGATTAAATGCTGTTGAAAAGATAACCAATGAAGAAGTGCTGATGGATGTTTTAAACAATGATGATGACTCATGGGTTCGACTTAAGGCCATTGAAAAGGTAGATGATGAGCAATTTTTAACAGACATTGCAAAAACAGATGATGACGTGCTGGTTCGTGAAGAGGCTTTAAGAAAAATAAGCGATGAGGATCTGCTTGCGGATGTTTCTAAGGAAGCTGAAGATTCAAGAATATCTCTGGAAGCTGTCAAAAGGGTATATGACAAGGAACTTTTGGCAGATATTGCTCTTTATGCAATTGACTCATGGGTGCGTCTTGAAGCCGTAAAGGGTGTGGATGATGAAAGCGTTCTTGTTGAAATCGTAAACACAGATAAGGATGCATGGGTGCGTCTTGAAGCCGTAAAAGGCATTACAAACGAGATAATAATAGAGGATGTTGCCAAAAACGACAGGAACTACTTTGTCCGCCGGGAAGCGGTAAAGAAAATAGATGATGAAATTATCCTTGAAGACATTGCAAAAACCGATGAAAGTTTCCATGTTAGAATCGAAGCAGAAAAGAAAGTGGACAGGCAGGATTTGCTTGTTGATATTGCAACTGAATCTGATGATTCATGGGTCCGCCAGGATGCGGTCGGTGACATTAAGGATGAGGATGTGCTGATAGATGTTGTAAAAACAGATAGGGACGCATGGGTGCGTCTAGATGCAATCAAAGGCATAACTGATGAAAAAGTCATCGAGGAAGTTGCAAAATCTGATAAGAATTATTATGTCAGATTGGAATGCGTTAAAAGAATAGATAATCAGAACCTTTTGGTTGATATTGCAGAAAATGACACTCATCCATGGGTTCGCCATGAAGCCGCAAGAAGAATAACTGACAGTGATGTAAGAAGCAAACTTGAAGAGGAACTGGACAAAAAGGATGTTCTTGAAGCAAGTGAAAATGAACTCTACAGAAAGGTAACGGACTTCAACGTTTCAGAATTTGAAAGGGAAAAATATATTGACGAGATAGTTGACGAGAAAATACTGAGGATACTTGCAAAGGACAAATCACTCTATGAACTTAGAGTAAAGGCAATAGGAAAAATTACAAATCAGGATTTCCTTAAAAATCTTTACATGGACACACCAGAAGGTCATGTCCGTCTTGCAATCATAAATGAGATTGATGATGAGGAGTTTCTGCGTTTTGTATATGCCAACGACCCGGATATTGGTGTTTCAACCCAGGCATCAAAACTCTTGGGCGAGGATAATTTTCTGGGATTGTGAATTATCCAATATAAGTTATATATACCTTAAAAACAAATTATAATTATTAATTCTTTTTAAGCAGATGGAATCATGATTAGTAGAGAAATAAGAGAGTTCGAACTATTGAATACAACCACTCAAAGCATTTACGAACTGAATGAATTGAACGTTTTAATCATCCTGAAAGACGGATCAAATTTGACCAGTTGGGGGGATGTTAAGAATAAAGATGACATCATCTTCATCAGCGAAGATTTATTCGGCAAAACTAATTTGGCCAAAAGGTATGCAGGCCTTTCAAGTCTTAAGGCGATTATCGCATTCGGTTTCGGTGATGTGGAAAACATGGAAGAGATGTTTTCCGGATGTGAATCTCTTGTTGATATTTCATCTTTAAAATCATGGGACGTCTCACATGTAAGCAATATGCAGGGAATGTTTCAGGGATGCTTTTCTCTAAAGGACATTTCACCATTGGCCGAATGGAACGTTTCAAGCCTTAAGAACATGTCTTGCATGTTCTGGTATTGCGCTTCGCTTGAAGACACCTCTCCTTTGGAGGCATGGGATGTGTCCAATGTAGGTGACATGCACTATATTTTCTCAGACTGTTATTCATTGAATGACATTTCAGGCCTGAAGAACTGGGATGTGTCCAACGTAAGCGATATGGGTTGTATATTCGATTCATGTGAATCTCTTGAAGACATTTCAGCTTTGAAAAATTGGAATCTTTCAAATGCATTCAATATTACTGCACTGTTTAGGGGATGCACCTCACTCAAAAAGATTTCAGCTCTGAAGAATTGGGACCTGTCCAAGATGACTGTAAATTCAAGTCTTTTGTCATTGTTTAAAGACTGTTCATCTCTTGAAGACATTTCCGCTTTGAAAAATTGGAATCTGTCAGATATCACAAGAATTGATGGTCTGTTTGATGGATGTACTAATTTAAGCAACATCTCAGCTTTGAAAAAGTGGGACGTATCAAACATAGAATCAATGAGGGAACTGTTTGCAAATTGTGCTGAATTGAATGACATTTCAGCTTTGAAAAACTGGGACATCTCCAATCTTAAAAACATGACGGCAATGTTTTATAACTGTGAGGAACTGGAGGATATTTCAGCTTTGGAGAGTTGGGATATTTCAAATGTAAAATCCGTAGGCTATTTGTTTGCAGGATGTGGTGAGCTGAAAGACATCACAAGTCTGAAAGATTGGAATTTATCAAACATTGAATCGTTGGAGGCAGTTTTCAGTGATTGTGTCTCCTTAACAGACATTTCCGCTTTGGGCAATTGGGACATTACCAATGTCAAGTCCCTCCAGGAATTGTTTTGCGACTGTGAGGAACTGACCGATATTGGAGCTCTTAAAGATTGGAATGTAAACCATGTGGTAAACATCAATGGAATGTTTAAGGAATGTTCATCTCTTATGGACACTTCAGGTCTTGATTTTTGGATGCTTAAAAATGCACAATATCATGAAGACGTATTTAAAGGCTGTGAAAGCTTAAGGAATTATCCGATGTGGTATGACGGCGGTGAATTTACCGGTCTCAGCAAACATATTAAGGAATTCAATAAACTGAACCGCACAACTGACAATATCTTTGATCTGGGAGATTTGGAAGTTCTCATCATTCTGAAGGATGGAACAAACCTTACCAGTTGGGACGATGTCTCAAATAGACAGGATATCCTATATGTCAATGAGGATTTGTCAGATAAGACTGATTTGAATGAGAAATATGCGGGTCTGAAATCACTTAAGGCAATTTTTGCATTCGGCGTCGACAAGGTGGAAAAAATGATTGGAATGTTTTCAGGATGCCTATCCCTTGAAGACATCTCATTTTTAAGGCTGTGGGATGTTTCCAATGTCAGGGAAATGAACTTCATGTTCCACGAATGCAGAATATTGGACGATTTTTCACCTTTGGCATCATGGAATGTTGGCAGTGTTGAAAATATGAATGGAATGTTTATGAACTGCCTGTCTTTAATAGACAATTCTCCATTTAAGGATTGGGATGTTTCAAACTTGAAATATATGAGGGCAATGTTTTGGAACTGTGTATCACTTATTCATGTAATAGCTTTGGGTAACTGGAACGTAGCCAATGTTGAAAATATGAATGGACTCTTTTTCGGTTGCGTTTCAATTGAAAACATATCAGCATTAAGCAAATGGAATGTAAGTGGTGCAAACAACATGTCAGGAATGTTTGAACATTGCAGAAGTCTGTCAAATGTCAATGCATTGGCAGGTTGGGACGTTTCAAATGTCGTCTCAATGGATCACATGTTTTTTGACTGCAGGCAATTGAGTGATGTCTCACCAATCAGTGAATGGGATGTTTCAAATGTGGAAAATATGGACATGATATTTGGAGAGTGCAGTGCATTAAAAGAAGTTCCTTTATGGTCTAAAATCAAACGGATTAAAAAGGAAGACTCTGATGAGCAGGCAAGTCCCGAAGATGAGGATTTAAAAGACCAAGATGAAAACTAATTTTTCTTAATCAAATTTAAATATTTTTTTCAATATATTATATATGGCGGGGAAATGACACTCGCCCACAGGTTTTAAATTTGCACGGTTATATTCGATGCAAATTTTGAGTTGGGCAATTCTGACATTCATTTTTGCCTGACTTTTTTGATTTAAATTATTTTTTTGAAATTAGTTTCAATTTGTTAATTGTGGAATTATATATATCATTAAAAATATACCTATATTCATGAAAGAATTTAGCGCTACTGACAAAAAGATTATTGAGGCCACATTTGAAATTCTTCAAAAGGAAGGTTTCACAAAGGCAACCACCAAAAAGATAGCTGCCGGGGCAGGCGTCAATGAAGTAACCATTTTCAGAAATTTTCAAAATAAGAACAATCTGGTTGAGATTACAAAAAACTATTATTTGCAGCTCTTCATGGACAAACTGGAAGAAATATTCGAATTTCAGGAGGATGAAGGAATCGAAGAGTATCTGAAAATTTCTTTTTTCGGCATTTTAAACCTTACAGATGAAGATTTCAGCTACTTTGTGTAGCTATGGAAGAGGTTAGGGAAGTCCTGAGAAAAAACATCTGATTTCACAAATCACGGATGTAATACTGAATAAACTGGAAGAATTTTTCAAATTAAAAATAGAACAGGGTGTAATCAGACAGGTAAATCCAAAATCCCTGGCCATCATGTGTTTTGGAATGTTGTCCAGTCCGTAATATTATGGAAGATATATAATAAGGATCTTGAGTTTGAAACAAACTATTACGCTGATGACTTAATAGAGATAATGTTTGAGGGAATTAACCCCTGATATTAAAAAGTCAGTATGCTAATTATTTCACAATATTGGTGAGTGAAACTATATCAGTTCATCAATATCATATTCAATCAACTCGGATACGTCGTAATGCCCAGCAATTCCGATTTCATAGTCTTTGATATTAAACAGATTGAACTTTAAATTTTCGCCATCATTTTTAAGCCTTATTTTATCTTCAATTATTATTTCAAAACTGTCAAGTTCCAGATTCATTCCAAGGCCGGTATATTTCATGTAGCTTTCTTTTAAAACCCAGTATTTGAAAAATTCGTGGGGTCTGTTTTTGGCATTCATGATGGATTCATATTCTCTGTTGTAGAAGTAATGCTTGGCTATGTCCAAATCAATTTCACAGTCAATATATTCAACATCAGCTCCAACTTCCATATCAGAAATTGCGCACAGAACGATTTTGCCTGAATGACTTAGATTGAAATGGATGTTTTCATAATTGGATATGTATGCCTTTCCGTATTTTTCACTCTTGAAGATGGGTTTGGTGATGTTTTCTTCAGACAGTAATTTTTTCAAAAGAAGATAAGCTCCACAACTCAGTTTTTTATCCTTGTCAAACCTGTAGAAATCTATTTTTTCCTGGCGTTTTTTGGAAACCAAGTTGTAAGCTTTATTCAAATCAAGATTTTCCACATTGCAATAAGCTAGCTTAATCATTTTATCCTTAAATATAATAGAGTCATGTCGTCATATTGTTCGGCATCTTTAGTAAAATCATGAATGTCATTTAATAGGGGTCTGATTGGGTCTGCATCACTTTTAAATTCGTTGAAGAAGTTTAAAAGTCTGTCTTCACCATACATTTTTTCCTCTTCGTTGTTTGCATCAGTAATTCCGTCGGTATATAACACTATATAATCAGCCAAATCAATTTCTTCTCTGACATAGTCAAAGTCTTCCATAATCCCCAGAACAATTCCAGTATCAATATCCAAATATTTGAATTTGCCGTTTTCTTTTATTAATGGAGGATTGTGTCCTGCATTGGAAAATGTCAGCTTTTTGGTTTTTATGTTATATATTCCAAGCCATAATGTGAGAAACATTGACTCGGAGTTGTTTTCACATAACTGGTTATTGAGCAGATGTAAAACTTTTGACGGGTCATTATAATGGTATAATAACTGTTTGATGATAACCTGGGTAATCATTGATATAATAGCTGCAGGAACTCCTTTGCCGGATGCGTCCCCGATTACGATGGCCAGATTGTCATCATCAATCATATAATATTCAAAGAAGTCTCCTCCAACCTCTCTGGCCGGTTGGGAATATCCGTTGACCTTAAAGTCATCATTGTCGATTGATTCGGTCGGCAGGTTTGCGGCCTGAATTTTTGTTGCGATATCAAGTTCCGTTTTGATGCGCTCCTTTTCCCCCTCAATTTTATGGATGTTTTCAATATAATGGTTATTGTGGTCAATCAATTCAGTGTATGAGCGTGCAAGGGTTCCGATTTCATTTTTTTCATTGATGTATTTGGAGTAAATTTTCACTAATCCGTCACTTTCGATTTTTTCATTTTCACTGATGAATCCTTCAATTTCAGAAAATGATAAAATAGGTTTCATTACCTTGTTTTCAACATATCTTAAAATAATGATTCCTGGAATAAAGAACAGAATAATAATTGCATCGGTAATTATAAGTGCAGGCATTAACATTAAGTAGATATTGTTATTGTCTATAGTTTCAACAAAATTAAAGCTTAAAAATGAAATTACCAGTCCCAAAACGGCAATTGTTAAAGTTATAATGAGAAAATTTTTTATTATCTTTTCGGTTATTGTATTTTCTTCATTTTGCTGTATTTCATGATTAAACGGTTTTGTCAGATAGCTGAATAATAAAATTCCGGTTAGTGCCAGCTCTCCAATCATGATGTTGGGGTCAATGTCAAAGAAAAATGATGCGAATGTGAAAATTGTAACAATTATCAATGAACAGAACAATATTTGATATAGCTTTCTGTTGAATGGTTTTTTTGATGTTTTTGGAGTTTCTATAAAGTCGATTTTTTTTGAAAGCCAGATAAATAGTATTCCAAAGATAAATCCTATATTGATAAAGTTCATAAAATAGGTAACGCAAAGTAATTCATCTATTTCGAAGTTGTAAATAAATCCAAGTAGAGATCCATGAACTACGGAATAAATAAATCCGCAGGTTATCATGATTAATAAAAATAGTCCAAGCTGATAAATGTTGTTTAATGAGGGTTTTGTAATTTTGTCTGTATTGATGCCTGAATACCAAAGCTTGTATGCCAGATATGAAACTCCAAAACTGAAAATGGCTGAAGGAATAATTTCAAATAGGGTATATCCATCCAAAAGGTCCAGAATTATATTTGCTGATGCTGCACCTAATGCACCATATGGTCCGAATAACAAACCTAGGACAAATAATAGTCCTACATGAGGACTTTGTATTCCTAATGCCCAGAAAAGATCTGGAGAAAGAGAATAGTGAATTATTACCATTATCAGAAATGGTATGGCTATTTTTTTCAGTTTGGATTTCATTTTTTCACTTTTTTAATTATTTTCAAGTGATTTTCACCGTTAATATGTTGGTAATCAAGTTCGTCAGCTATTTCTTTTGTTAAAAAAATCCCTAATCCTCCGATTTGAGCTTCGTCAATGCTTTCTGGAATAGTTGGATTTTCTTTTAAAAGAGGATTAAATTCAATTCCATTGTCAATAAACTCCAGTGTTAATTTGGAATTTTCATATTCTGCATTGACTGTAATGAATTCTGTTTTTGAGTAATTGACAATATTAGCAAATATTTCCTCGACAATTAAATTGACCTGGAGGTCTTCATGAGGAATTTCATTTAAAATAAACTCATTTAAAGCATATAATTCTTTTAATTCAGGTTTTAGGATTATTGTGTTCATTCTATCTTTAGAATTTTATTGAAGCCAGACATTCTGAATATTTCACCAACTGCAGCATTTACGTTTTTGATGACAAATGGGATATCGTCTGCTTTAAGTTTCTTTTGGGTTGCAATTAGAACTCTAAGTCCTGCACTTGAAATGTATTCCAAATCAGTGAAATCCATTATAAGTGAATCGAAGTTTCCTGACTCTTCTTCAATTTCTTTATCAAGTTCTTGTGAGGTAATAGTATCAATACGGCCCTCAACTGATAATGTCAATTCTTTTTCATTGTAATTTTTAACGATATTCATGATAATCACTAATTGTTATATATTGATTATACTAATTTTAAATATTTTGTTTAACATATCTAATATCATATAAAACTTGAGGTAATTGTTATGAATTTATTTGAGTTGTCTTCGTCTCAGAAAATGTTGCTGTTTTCAGAGATTAACAATCCTCACAATGATTCGTTTTATCTGAAATTCAGAAAAGATTATGATTTAGAGGATTTTGAAAATGTAAATTTGGCCATAGAATCTATTAGTCGGAATTATTTAAATCTGCAAATCAAGCATGAGGACTCGGGGGATTTTAAACAGTATTATGCTGACGCTGAGGTAAATGTTGAAACATTTGATGTTTCAAACGAAAACATCAATGAGTTTATCAGGCAATATCTGGACAAACCGTTTGACGACATATTTGATTGTCCTCTGTATAAATGGGCTGTCTTAAAGACAGAAAACTCAACTGTTCTCATTGGTGTCGTTCAGCATATTCTGCTTGATGGAACATCACTTTACTCAATCGTTCCTCAGGAAATTGAAAAATGCATTAACTGCATTAAAAACGATGAGGAATACGTTGCGATAGACTATTCCTATGAAACTTATGTCAATGCGGAATTGGACTATTTGAAATCCGATGAAGCAAGTGATGATAAGAAATATTGGTTAGACACATTAAAGAATTACTCTCAGGACTGGTATTCATTTGACGATTCCCAACTGGGATATCTGGAAGTCCTTTTTGATCAGACACCTGATTTGGGATATTCTCCTTTTGTAACTGCATTGGCCCTTAACTTTTTATATCTTGCTAAATCCAAAAAGGACAATGAGATATTTAAGGACATGGTGCTTAACACTTCGGTTCACGGCAGATACTTTAATCAAGGCGATGCATTGGGAATGTTTGTAAACACAATTCCGTTAAGGCTGGAATATGATGAGGATTCAACATTCGATGAATTGCTTGCATACTCAAAATCAGTTTTAAAAGAGGGCTTGTCTCATGCAAAATTGCAATTCAGCGAATACACAACAGATTTAAGAAATGTAGGATTGGATCCGGATTGCATTTCCATGATTTCAATTGTTTCAAATTCAACAGATCATGATTCAAAATTCCTAACTCTTCAAAAGGACATTAAATTCCCACTTCACTTCAGAATTAACAAGAATTATTCTGATAAAAAAGGATTGCAATCAATATTTATTGAATATGATAAGTCCTGTTTCAGTTCAAATGAAATAGATTCAATTGCAGCAGGTCTTAAAAGCCTGGTAAAGCAGGTCAACAAGGATTCCTCCAAAAAATGCAGGGACTATGATGTTAATGTTGTTGAATTTTTCAAAGCTGAAAATTACTACAATAACTTAATCAATTCCTTTGACAATCCGACTGCCATTTCACCTGATGTAAGTGGCGATAACGTAAACTATAAAATCATATCCAAATCTATAGATATTGACAAATTAAAAAATCTCTCTAATAATTACCGTTTATCTAAAGAAAAGCTATTGCTTGCAACATTCCTATTTAATTTAACCAAATTTGCATTTTCAAAAGATATTCTGATTGCATATAATCGTGTTGCAGCAGGATATCACTTTAACACAGACATGACTGTCCGTGAATTTTTGGATGATTTCAAGCAATCATTTGAGCAATACAATAATTATCCTCTTTTGAACAATAGGATGTTAAACTTTGAAAGTGAAATACTGTTCTTTGAAGACGAGTATGATGCCAAAGACTACAAGCTGGTATTCAATTTTGAAAGCGGAAAAATAAACATTAGCTATGATGAGTCATTCTATTCTAAAGAACTGATGAGTGAATTCCTCAAGGCAATGGATGTATTGTTTGATAAGTTTGAATCAGATGATGAATTGCTTAAAAACATTTCCATCTGTGAGACTTTGGAGTTGGATGAGGACTTTGAAATTGAACTTGCAAATGAAGGAATCATAAGCAAGATATTCGAAAACATCGCCCTTGAAAATCCGGATAAGACAATACTCTATGCCGAAGACGGAGAACTAACCTATGATGAACTAAACAAAAAGGCAAACAGAATTGCCAACGCCTTAATCAAAAGGGGAGTTGACGTTGAAGATAGGATAATGTTTATGATGAGAAGAAACAGCGATTTGATAGCTGCTGTTTTAGGAATCGTTAAGGCAGGGGCCGCATTCATTCCTATCGATCCGAATTATCCGAAAAATAGAATCAACCAAATTCTCGAAGACAGTGAATCAAAATTCGTCATCACTTCCTCTGAAATAGAATATGAAGGTTCAAATAAAATTGATGTGGATGAATTGCTTGGAGAAGATGACGATACTAACCCTGATGTTAATTTAACTCCTGACAATTTATGTTTCCTGATTTACACTTCAGGTTCAACCGGAAAGCCTAAGGGAGTCATGATTACTCATAGGGGAATTTCAAACTATATTGCTAATGTGGAAGAAAACGTTCCGATCTATGAGTTGAATCATAAATGTAATAAGTTCATTTCAATTTCCACAGTTTCATTCATTGTATTTTTAAGGGAAATCTTCGGTACAATACTGAACGGATTGCCGGTGGTCTTTGCTAATGATGAACAGGCAATTGACCCGTTGGAATTGGTTGAGCTATTCAAAACAACTGATGCAGAAGGTTTCGGTTCCACACCAACAAGACTGCTTGAATACCTGCAGCTGGAAGAGATTCAGGAAGTTGTTGGAAACTGCAATGTTATTGTTGTAGGTGGTGAAGGGTTCCCACCGGTATTATTTGACAGATTGTCCAAATACACCAAAGCGGACATTTACAATTCATACGGACCAACAGAAGTTACAATAGCTTCACATTATAAACTGATAGACTCTCCTAAAGTCACTGCAGGATGGAAAATGCTTAATGTAGTTGACAAGGTAATGGATATTGATGGAAATCAGTTGCCTCCATACGTATCCGGTGAAATCTATGTTGGAGGTGCCGGAATTGCCAGAGGTTATCTGAATAATCCAGAACAGACAGAAAAAGTGTTCATGCAATTAAATGGCATTCCATATTATAACACTGGAGATTTAGGTAAGAAAGACTATGATGGGGAGCTATATGTTTTAGGACGTAATGATACTCAAATCAAACTCAGAGGTCTAAGGATAGAACTGTCTGAAATCGAGGGAGCCATTGCAAACTATGAAAATGTCACTCTCTCAAAGGTAGTGGTTAAAAAAATCAACTCCATAGAACATTTATGCGCTTATTTCACAGCAACAACAGACATTGACATGGATGATTTAAAACAACACCTGATTGACTCACTGCCTGAATATATGGTCCCTTCATATTTCACACAGCTGGAAGAGTTTCCAAAAACACCTAACGGAAAAACAGACTTTAAAAACTTGCCTGACCCGGAAATTGATGTTGACGAGTTTATCAAACCAAGAACAGACATTGAAAAACAACTGTTCGACATTGTTTCTGAAATATTGGGCATTGATGAGTTTGGCGTAAACACTGATTTGTTTGCTATCGGATTGACTTCCCTTTCAGTAATTAAATTGACTTCAGCTATTTACAATGATTTTAATGCTCAAATCAATGTTACAGAAATATTAAGCTATAAGACAATTGAAAAGATAGCTTCAGAAATTAAGATTGATGAAGGCGATTCAACTGAAGTTCAGGAATTATATCCTCTGACTTCAAATCAGCTTGGAGTTTACTTTGACTGCATTAAAGATCCGGAAAACACTGCATACAATCTTCCAAAGAAAATGGAATTCAGTGATGGCATCGATGCAGAAAGACTCAAGTCATCAATCATTACAGCTATAGACAATCACCCATATCTGAAAACAAGGATTGCGATGGAGAATGGTGAAGTCTACCAGCAAAGAAGGGATGGTTTGAAAGTTGATGATTTAATTGAAATGGCTGATGAGGCTAATCTGGATGAATTCGTACAGCCGTTCAAACTTGAAGAAGGACCGCTATTCAGATTTAAGATAGTCGGAAATTCAATGTTATTGGCTGATTTCCATCACATTATCGTTGACGGAACTTCACTCAACATATTATTTGATGAAATTGCTAAAATCTATGACGGCAAGGATTATGAAATTGAAGAGCTTGACGGATTTGAATATTCATTGAACGAAATCAAAACAGAACAATCCAGCTTATACAAAGAAGCAGAACTGTTCTTCTCAAATAAAATCAAGGAATTTGATGATGCAACAGTAATTGCACAGGACATCAACGGTGATGAATCAGAAGGTAAGGCTGCAATGGAAGATATCTTCTTGGATAAAGATGCGATTGATGAGTTCTGTTCAAAATCAAACATTAGCCAAAATAATCTGTTCCTTGCGGCAACATCATTTGTCTTAAACAAGTTTGTCTACAAACGTGAAACATTGATTGCAACAATCACCAATGGTAGATTCAATCCAAACCAGCAAAAGACATTGGCAATGATGGTTAAAACATTGCCTTTAGCTTTAAAATTAAATTCTGATTTGACCATCAAGGAATATTTCGAATATATCAACGGTGAATGGCTGAACGTGCTTACATATTCATCATATCCATTAACTGAAATTTCAAATGAATTCGACATTGCCCCTGAGATATTATACGCATATCATGGAAAAATCATAGAAGACATTGAAATCGGAGGCATGAATGTCGAAAGGCAGTCACTGGATTATGAAGGATTGAAATTCAAGATAAATCTTAATGTGGTTGAAGTCGACAACAAATACAGGATTTTCTGTGAATACAATGACCAGTTGTACTCTGAAACATTAATCAACACTTTCCTTGACTGTATTGGAATAGTCTTGAACAAATTCCAAACATTCGACAACACTACTCAAATGAAGGATATTTCAATCATTGAAAATGATGATTGGGGTGTTGATGATTTGGAATATGATGATATTCCTGAAGACAGGCTTAATAAGATATTTGAAAATCAGGTTGAATTGCATCCTGACAGAGTCATTCTATATGCAACCGATGGCGAATTCACCTATGATGAGCTGAACAAGAAAGCCAATAGGATTGCCCACAGCCTTATTAAAAAAGGTGTCGGTCCAGAAGACAGGGTAATGTTTATATTGAACAGGGACAGTAATACGATAGCTTCCATATTCGGTATTTTAAAATCAGGCGCTGCTTTTATTCCTGTGGATTCCGAATATCCTTCCGAAAGAATTGAACATGTATTGACAGACAGTGAATCAAAGTTTATCATTGTGGATGATGTAATCGAGAAAAAATGCATTGATTTAAGCGGATATTCTGAAAACTTATTGGACGTTAATGAACTGCTCAAGGAGGATGACACATCCAATCCTGATCCTGATGTGCATGCGAACAATATGGCTTATCTCATCTACACTTCAGGTTCAACAGGACTTCCTAAAGGTGTAATCCTGGAACATGGAAACATTGCAAACTTCGTATATCCTGACCCAAGAAACGTCTGTACATATGAACTGGTGCACAATCTTGAAAAAGAGGACTATAAGGTGTTATCCACAACAACTGTTGCTTTCGACGTGTTCCAGCAGGAACTGATGGGTTCTCTTTTGAACGGCGTTCCTATGGTATTTGCAAATGATGTGGAATATAAAGACCCTATTGAAATGATGGACCTGATTCACAGAAGCGGTGCCAACGTTTATGTCGCAACCCCTTCACGTCTTCTCCAGTATTTGGAAATTGAAGCCATGCAGGAAACAATGTACGGATTTAAGGTATATATTCATGCGGGAGAACCGTTCTCCAAAAGGTTATATGAATTGCTGAGCGAAAATTCCAATGGAAAACTGTTCAACATGTATGGTCCGACCGAAACTACAGTTTACTGTAACGGTCAGCAGCTTGAAAGTTCAGATATACACATCGGAAAGGAACTTTTCAATGTTCATGAAATGGTTATGGACTTCGATTCAAATCCTCTACCTCCGAATGTCATTGGGGAACTATATATTGCAGGAAAAGGTGTTTCAAGAGAATATCTGAACCGTCCTGAGAAAAATGCGGAAGCCTATGAAGTGATTAACGGAGTTAGATTCTACCGTTCAGGAGACTTCGTTAAAGTTACTGAAGATGGTGATTATTATGTATTCGGAAGGATGGATAACCAAATCAAGCTCAGAGGTTTGAGAATTGAAATCGGTGAAATTGAAGTGGGTCTTTCAAAATATCCTGGAATCAAGTCCGTAGCGGTTGTTGTTAGAAAAATCAAAGGCAACGATCACTTATGCGCTTACTTTACAGTTTATGATGATTATAAATATGAAAACCGTGAAGAAAACGGATATTCCATTGATATCGATGATTTGAAAGCATCCCTTGCTGAGAAATTGGTATACTATATGGTTCCGACCGTTTACATGGAACTTGATGAAATGCCTCAAACCGCTAACGGCAAAACCGATTTGAGAAATCTGCCTGAACCTGTTCTCATTACAGAATATGTGGCTCCTGAAAATGAAGTTGAAGCGTTCTTTGCAAACCTCTTTTCAGAAATTTTAGGACTTGATGAAGTAAGTGCCACAGACAGTTTCTTTGAGATAGGCGGAACCTCCTTGCTTGTTACTAAAATTACCATGGAAGCATTGAACCATAACTATAATCTGAATTACGGTGATGTATTTTCAAATCCATCTCCAAGAGCATTGGCTGAATTAATTTTATCCGATGAAGCATTGGAGAAAAAAGAGGAACTGGCATATGACTATTCACAGATTAATGAATTGCTTAAGAAAAATAATCTTGAAACAATCATCAACGGAGAAATTCAAGATAGCTTAGGCAATGTTTTACTAACAGGCGCTACAGGATTTTTAGGAATACATGTCCTACGCGAACTATTGGAAAATGAAACTGGTGATATTTACTGTTTCATAAGGGCAAATAAAGTGCTAAGCGGTGAGGAAAGATTAAAATCATTGCTCTTCTATTACTTCTCAAATGAATATGAAGGCCTATTCGGTGAAAGATTGCATGTCATTGAAGGGGACATTACCAACTTCGAAGACTTTGAAAAACTTGTTTCCGAAAGGATTGATACTATAGTTAACTGCGCAGCTAACGTAAAACATTTCTCATCCGGAACCGATATCGAAGACATCAACCTTGGCGGTGTGATAAACGGACTTAAATTTGCGAAAATGAAAAATGCAAAATATGTGCAGGTTTCAACATACAGTATTGCGGGAGAAAGCATAAACAATTATCCTCCTGTTGACGTTAAATTTACAGAAAATGATCTGTTCATTGGTCAGGCTGTGGACAACCAATATTTAAGTTCCAAATTCCTGGCGGAACGTGCAGTATTGGAAGCTGCTGTCAATGATGATTTGGATGTTAAAATCATGAGGGTTGGAAACCTGATGGCAAGAAGCTCAGACAGTGAATTCCAAATTAACTTTGAAACAAATGGATTCATCAATCGTTTAAAATCATTTGTAACAATTGGAAAAATGCCTTATTCAATGCTTGTGAACAATGTTGAGTTTTCACCTATTGACACTACTGCAAAGGCTATTGTAAATCTTTCAAAAACACCTAAGGAATGTAGTGTGTTCCACCCATATGATTTCCATAGCGTTTGCTTTGGAGATATAATTGACATTATCAAACCTTTAGGATTTGATATAGAACCTGCTGAAGAGGATGACTATCAAAAAGCTTTGGATGAGGCTCTTGCCGATAAATCCAAGCAGGAAGGTGTCACAGGACTTATAACATCAATTGGTTCTGGAAAGGTCAAAAAGATTTGGATGCCGGTCGATAATTCATACACCGTTCAGGCGTTATATCGTTTAGGCATTAAATGGCCGTTCATATCTGAAGAGTATATTTATAATTTTGTCAAGTTCTTGGATGATTTAGATTTCTTTAGTATTTAGAGGTTATGGGAATGTATGAGAGAAATTACGAATTGTTGAGAAGCAAATTCAAGGAATTTTTCCTTCCAACACTATTCACGTCAATGGCGGGTAATATCTGTCTTTTTGTAGACGGGTTGATTGTAAGCTTTCTTATTGGAGCCGGAAATTTGGCTCCAATTCAAAGTGTAGCTCCTGTCATCACCTTTGTTAATCTTATCTATTGGATGATTGGATTGGGAGGAAGTGTACTCTGTTCCGTTGCAAAAGCGGAATTTGACGATGAAAAGAGTAACAGTTACTTTTCGGTTTCAATAACATCCCTTTTATCAATCGGAATATTGATTACGATAATTGGGCTCTTGTTTTCAAACAATATTGCGCAGCTGTTGTGCATCTCACAGCCTGCACTGGCTCCAAGCGTTAATCAATTTTTCATTGCATTGATTATAGGAATGCCATTTTTATGTTATATGATGAGTTTATCCTACTTTATAAGGGCGGACGGTATTCCAACATTGCCGTTTAGAGCAATACTGATAGCCAATATTGTCAATATTTGCTGTGATGTCATCTACATAAAGTATATGGGCATGGGTCTTTCAGGCGCTGCGCTGGCAACCACAACAGGTTATTTCGTAGGGTCAGTCATTATTTCATATTACTTCTTCAAATCAGAGAGAACATTGAAATTTATCAGATTAAAGGCTGCTGCATTGTTCAGCTATCTAAAAGAGATTGTAAAATCCGGATTTTCATCCTCATCCACTCAACTGTACCTTACCTTGAAATTATTTATCATAAATATTCTTGTAGGTATGTATATCGGCAAATCAGGTATTGTTGCATTCGGTATTTGTTATAACAGCCTATTTATATTATACATCTTCCTGATAGGAACCGCACAGACAATGTCTCCGATTGTTTCAGTTTACTTTAAGGAAGAGGACTATTCTGGAGTAGGTTATATTATTGGAAGGTCTCTAAAAATCGTATTGGCTTCAAGTTTGGCCTTGTCAGTTTTATTTGTTGTCTGTCCACAAGCCCTGCTTCTATTGTACAGCGTAAAGGATCCATCAGATGTTCCTATTGTATTGAATGCGATAAGGATATTTGCAGTAAGTTATGTGGGAATAGCTATAACCTTTTTATATACATTCTATTCTCAGGCAATTCAAAAAAATCAATTGTCCACAATCATTTCACTGCTTGAAGGACTCATCTGTCCTATTGGATTTGCTGTAATATTGTCTTCCATGATTGGAGGAAACGGAATTTGGATTTCATTTACAATTGCTGAAGTGGTTACAATAATATTTATCTTTGCTTATTCAAGATACTTCAACAGAAAAACCGATGGGGAATATTCAGGTTTCTTTATCAACAAGCACAATGATGATGAAAAGGTATTTGAGCACACAATAAAAGGGGACGTTAAAGAGGCAGTCAACCTGTCACGTGAAGTTCAGAATTATCTGTCCGGAAACAAATCTGCCGCTTTGGTCAGTCTGGCTATTGAAGAGATGCTTGTAAATATCATCAACACTAACGAAAAAGTTGACTCAATTGATGTCATTGTCAGAGATAATGATGAGGATATACTGATTTCAATTAAGGATACCGGTGTTGACTTCAATCCTGTAATTGAAAATGAAGACCTTAAATTTGACAGCATCAGCGTTTTGAATAATATTGCTGATAAGATTGATTACTCAAGAGTGCTGGGATTGAACAGTACAGTAATAACCATCAAAAATTAATCTGAAAGGATTGTAAAATCCTTTTTTATTTATTTTTTTATTAATAATGCTTTTTTTAATAATTCCTTGTTAGACTATTTCTTTTTTAATCATTAAAGATGCAAGTAGGCACTTACACTCGAAAAACTTTATATATTGACTTCAATAAACTAATTAGTAAGTGTGATACTTAAAACAATTATATTGGAGAATCGAAAATGAAAATGCATAAAATTTGTCCAAGATGCGGATCTAAGAATGTTGACTGGATTATCCCTCAAAACTGGTCACAGTGTATTTGCAGGGATTGTGACTACACAGGTCCAATCGTTGAGGGAAACGATGAATTTGCACAGGAAATTCATGATGTGTATGTCGAATCATTAAAAGATAGTGAAGAATAAGGAGTTGGTTGGCATGTTAGGATTCAACAGTAAAAAACAGTATGATGAAAATATTAAAAATCCTCCTAGTGATGATTCATGTCCTATGGTATCAGCATTGTTTTCAAAAAATAACAATCTGGGCGTTAATGCGCTGTCCCTTGCAATACTTGATTTGATTGACAGGGACCAAATCAAATGTGACATTGATTTGGACGGTTCATATGATGTAGGTAAAAAACTGACATCTGAAGATATGGAGGTCATGAAGAAGATAACTCTCAGAATAGCAAACAAAGGAGAGCTCAAGACTTCCCAAACAGCTGCAATCAACCTGCTTAAAAACATGAATAAGAATAAGAAATTCAACTTAAAGGCAATGGCAAAGCAGACCAACAATTCTTCAGTTGCAAATAAATTTGAAAAGGATTTTGACGAATTTATCAAAGCCCTTAAAAATGAAAACGGATATGACGGTGAAAACTATAAGGACATTTTGGAAAGCTCCAAATTGACAGGCAAAGGAAAAGAAATCAAAAAACAGTGGAAAAGCTTCCAGGATTACTTAAAATCAAAAGAGTTGACTGAAAAGTATCCTCCGCAATCCGTCGAGGAAAACTCAATGCAAATATTGTATGGAGCATGTTTTGGCATTGAAAAAGATGCATTATCCATAAGGCAAAACAACTCTAATCTAACAGATTTCATTGATAAGGACGGATACAAGCTATTGAATATAATATTCAACAATGCATTGTTGAATGTAAGTGAAAAACGAAAAGGTGATGGAATATTTTATGGTGTAAACGATAAGTATACCATTCCTGGTGGAGGATAATCCTTCACCGACTATTTTTTAGAATTCCAGCTGTTCTGCAAGACACATTTTGCATACTGCATTTGGCGAATCGATATTTGCATCCTTCACCGGACAGAAGAATTTCCCGTCCTTTTCAACCACTTCCAGAGATCCTGGAAATGGAGTTCCCACAGGGTGGATGGGCTCTTCCAAAACAAATGTAGTATAAAGTGAAACAATGCCGTAGATTAATGGAAATTTGGTTTTTGTATTGATTGTTCTGTTGACGTGGTATGATTTTAGGGTTGCAATTGCATCGATGAATTCCTCTTTGTCAATATTCTTGCCGTAGTGCTTTTCATCTCCTGAAATGTATTTCAAGCGTCCAAGGAAATATTTGGCATATATCTTATGTCCCTTGTCCTTGTATCCTTTTTGAACATATTTTGACTCTTCAATCATCTGTGCATTAACTTCCATCAAATCAAATACTGAAACTGTGGATGAATATTTTCTCAATATTTCTAAAACGGAATCACAGGATATGGTATTTTCGTTTGAAATAACATTTGAAAAATCATCATACATTTCAAGAGATATGTCGTCCATGCAATTGCCTCTTCATGTTTTACTGTTTTTCGACTATAAATGTTTCTTTAAACTGGAATTCTTTTCATATCTTAAAAAAACTTCAGATTATAATCCCATTATTATGATCATATAAATGAAAAAATCGGTAAAGATATGTGTCATATATGAAACTAAAATGTTTTTGGTCTTTATATATCCGAAAAGCTCAAATATTGAACCGAAACCTTGTATGAAAATTGCAAATATCAGCATTTTCCAAGTGTATGCATGTATGGATGCAAATAATAGCATTGTTATGATTACTGACAATATTACTGATAACTTACGATTGTCACTATATTTGAAAACCAATCTCATAAAGAACATCAATGGAATGAATTTAAACAGCTCTTCAGTCATCAGTGAAAATGCCAATGGAACTAGGGACATGATTGATACGGTCTCTGATTCAATAAGTTCTCCACCTACTATTCCAATTTGTTCCAAACATGTTGTCATTAAAAGTGCATATGCAATATATCCTACAAAAAGAGCCACTGCCAGTGCAACATCTTTCAGGGAAGGCTTTTGAAATATCGCTTTATAGTCCCATTTCAAAAAATATAATAGCGGCACCAGAACAATGACGCAGGAAAGAATTGAAACTGAAATATGTGTACTTATTGAAAGAATCAATCCAATAAACATTACTATGAATAAAACAATCCATCCCCATTTTGGGATATGTGGATTTTTCTTATAGATTGGAAAATCCAAACTCTTATTTTCAAAATTAAACCAACTACTTTCTGACATAATATATAATTGGATTTCAGCAATAATATTTTTTTTCTAAAAATTTTCAAAGATGGTGATATAGTGATACAATTTAATTAACATTAATGCCAATAATAATACAGGAAACATTTTTTGAAATTTTGAATTTTCACAATTATTATAATTAAGGAGATAAAAGATATGGCGGATGAAAATAATGCGAATCGTATGAGCAAAAACGAGTATTACCTTGCAATTGCTCTTGTGGTATCTAAAAGAAGCACATGTTTAAAAAGAAGATATGGTGCGGTAATAGTCAACAACGATGAAATTGTCAGTACAGGATATAACGGAAATCCTAGAGGAGAGGAAAACTGTTGTGACAGAGGTAACTGTCAAAGAATGAACCTTCCATCCAATTCAGGTAATTATAATGACTGTTTTTCAGTGCACGCTGAACAGAATGCCATGATCAGTGCAAGCAGGAATGAAATGCTCGGCTCCACCATTTATCTGGCCGGCGAGATGTATGTCGATGGGGATTGGGCAGAAATAGAGGATGCCGAACCTTGTCCGATATGCTTTAGAATGATTAAAAACTCCGGAATCGATAAGATTGTCAGCAAAAAAGGGATTTTGAAACTGCGTGAGTGATTGGAAACATTCTAACATTTTTTAAATATTGATTGGAGTTAAATTATGTCTGAGTTAAAATATATGGATTTGTCTTTGGATGAAATCCTGAAAAATCTTTTAATGTGTAAGTCTGTGGTGGAAAATCAGGAAGAGGCTATCTGCAGGTTCAGGGATATCATTCTTTCAGCCTCAAATAAGCGTGTGGTGCCGGAGAGAAAAACAACAATATTTCTTGCAGGTGCAGGAAGATCAGGTTTTGTTGCAAAATCCTTTGCAATGAGACTGATGCATTTGGGATTTTATGTGTATGTTTTCAACGAAACAATAGCTCCTCCGGTCAGGGACGGAGATATCATAATCATCATTTCAAAATCAGGAAAATCCAACTCCATCACTCAAATTGTTGAGGATTCAAAAATTGACAATGTCAAATTCCTGGCCGTTTGCGGAAATACAGAAAGTGACCTTGCTCAAAAAGCAGATGCAAGAATAGTCATTGACTCACTGCCTCAGACTCTCGTCAGGCTTGAAGACAGTGATGTTGCGCAGTTCATGGAAACATTGCCTGGCGCTCTTATAAACTTTGAAAGCGATGATGAAATCAGAAACAAGCTTGAGGCACTTCCTAAAAAGTCCGCAGACTTGTCAAGCAATGAACTGTGGAAGGAGATTGTTGATTTGCCTTTCGAAATCCAGGGTATAAGCAATATTTACCGTCCATTGGAATTGATTTTAATGGGAACTGCCTTTGAAGTTTCTGCATTGGTATTGCTTGATGCATTGGTAACAGAACTGATGCAAAGCCTGAATTTACGTGAAAAGGACTTGAAGGCATATCATGATGTTTTAAGCAGTGCAATCTAAAGTTTTAATATTACTTGGAGAATATAAGATTTAATGCAGTCAAATGAAAATATCGAATCGATTATGGGTGACCCAAGAAAAGCCATCAATAAGCTGGCTTTTCCCACTATTTTTTCAATGCTTCTGATGTTTTTGAACAATCTGATAGATAGCTTTTGGGTTGCCGGAATTAACTCCAATGCACTGGCCGCTTTAGGTTTCATATTTCCATTGTATCTTGTTATCATAGGTCTTGGAAGCGGTATTGGTGCAGGTGCAAATTCCCTGATATCAAGGTTTGTCGGAGCGGGCAATACTGATGAGGCAAACAACGCAGTTGTCCACTCAATCATTTTGATGGTTATCGTATCTGTCATAATTTTAATCATAGGTATTTTCTTTTTGGATGACATAATTGTATTGTTCGGTGCATCATCAGTCAAGTCATATTGCCTAAGCTATGCCTTTATTATATTTTTGGCAAACATTGTGTTTCTTGCACCTAATGTGACCGCCAGCATCTTCAGAAGTGAGGGGGATATCAAAAGGGCAACAGGTCCGCTGATTTTTACCGCTGTTTTGAACATGATTCTGGATCCCATATTGATTTACGTTTTTGATATGGGCATTTTTGGAGCGGGTCTTGCAACTGTAATCGCCTCACTGGCAGGATGGCTTTGGATGCTCTACTGGATTTTTGTTAAAAGGGACACTTTTTTTGAGTTCAAACTTAGCAACTATTCCCGCAAGTTTGAAATCTATAGGGAAATACTTTTTGTCGCCCTTCCTGCAGGAACCGAAGAAATCATATTTTCCCTTGTTGCCATAATCTTGAATTATCTGATTGTTGTTACGGCGGGAGTAAATGAGGTTGCATCATTTACAATCGCTTGGAGACTGATTTCAATTGCATTTTTGCCATGCATGGCTATTGGAATAGCCACCATAACGGTTTCTGGAGTTTCCTATGGCGGGCGAAACTGGCCTAATTTCAATGAAACAATCAAATACTCAACCATGCTGAGTTTGGCCATTACCCTGTTAATTGGTGCTGTATTTTTCATCTTTGCATATCCGATATGTGATGTATTCAACTTCCAGGCAGCAAATATTGTTCTGGTCAACCGTTCAGCTGAAATATTGCAGATTCTGGTCTTCTATAACTGTCTTATTCCATTTGGCGCCACTGCAGCATATGTATATCAGGGAGTGGGCTCCGGATTCAAATCATTGGGGCTTACAGTTTTAAGGGAACTTGTCCTGAGCATGGCTTTTGCATACATCATGGGAATAGTGATGGGCATGGGCGTTTTTGGAGTGTATCTTGGTGCAATCATAGGCATGAATATAGGTTCTCTTGCAGGATTTGTCTGCATTTGGATGTTCAATTTGAAGTTCAGGGATGAGGTTGGCCTCTGAAAGTATTACTTTTTTTATCATTTTTAGGGTTTTAGTAATACTTTAAAGATAGTATTACTTTTATTTGATTTATTTAAATATTAATTATTACTATTTATTGATAAAACTAAAAATTATTACTTTTTAGCTGATTTTGGGCAGTTTAGTATTACTTTTTTTAGTAAATTATATATTATAAATTATTACAATATTATTAATGGTAGTAATATTTTTGATTAATGTTTTACTACTAACTTTTGACCTTTTATTTTAAAAGAGGCGTAAAAATGAAATTTTATATGAAAAAACAGAATATTCTATTGATATTTTTAATCTTATTGTCCTTTTGCCTTTTTAGCCAAACGGTTTTTGCTGAGGCAAATGACACTGCTGCGGCAGGAATTGACGATTCCGTTTGCGGTGAGGTTGATGAAATATCAGACATTGAATATTGTGACTCTAATAAAATTTCAATCGACAATCAAAAAAACTCTCAAAATACTACTTTATTCATAATAAGTGATAATCCTGGAACTAATATTCTAGATCAGGCTAGTCAAGAGCTTTTCAGTGAAAACAAACTCGAAAATATTAATCTGGTTGTCAGAAGCGGTGATCAGATTAAAACAATGGATGAGTCTGAACTGATTGTACTTCTCTCATCATGTGACGGCTTTATCGGCGAATGGGTCAGCAGTGATGTTGATTCTGTTCTCACAAGTGTTCTTTCAAAGTATCCTGGCCTTTCCGATAAGAAACTGTTTTTGATATTGGAGCCTCCTTCAGGTAACATGAATTCCGGTTCCAGCTCAATAAATCTAATCAGAAACAATACCTTAAATTACAATAGGATATTTGCCGGTTTGGGAAATGATGAACTGATTAAATATTTCAAGAATACTAAAAGAGGACTTTCCTATGAAAAGGTCAGTGAATATATTGCAAATCATGCAAAGAATTTCAATCCTTTTTTTAATCAGCTGGTTCTGTATAAGGATTTAAACGACAAGGACAATCTGAAAAATCAGATACTTTGTGTTTTGAATTATTTGGGATGTGATGTAGAATTTGAAAACCCTACATTCACAGGTTCCAAAACATACGGCATCTACAGGGACAGATGGTATTCCCTTGACGAATACATTGCCGAGTTTTTCAATCCAAGCTTCAACCGCACTGTTGGAATCCTTGAAAGTACAATGTATATCGAATCCCAGCAATTGCATGCCTGCTATTCAATAATAGAGGCTTTGGAATCTAGAGGATATAATGTAATTCCTGTTTTTGCTGCCGGTGGTTCTTCAGACCAGCTCAGCGTCATGGTAGAGTCATGGACAGATGCAGGAAGCGACATAGCCGGATTTTTGGCAAATCCTTCAGATTACAATACTTATGTTGATGCCATCGTTTCCATGGTCGCATATGGTGTCGGCGGTGAAAACTTCACCAAGGCAACCGACTTTTTTGAAGAGGTCGGCGTTCCGGTATTCAGGGCGGTGCACTCCGATTACGTTTCAAACGAAATGTGGGAGCTAAGCTCTACAGGTCTTACAACCGATAAAAGCGACAAGTGGTGGCACATTACAATCGCCGAGACACAAGGTATCATTGATGCTACATTTGTCGGCGGTGCTTCAAGTTACATTTCAAACCTGACTGGGGCCAGAGTGACAACCTATATTGCTCACAAGCAAAACATTGAGCTTTTGGCCGACAGGATAGATTCATGGGTTGACTTGAAATACATATCCAACGATGAAAAGCTTATATCCATCATATACTACAACTATCCTCCGGGAAAACAGAATATAGGTTCAAGCTATCTTGATACAATCAAAAGTATCTACAACATGCTCTATACTCTAAAGGATGCAGGATATGATGTGGGAAGTCTTCCTAAAAATGTTTCAGAACTTGAGGATTTGATAATCTCCTGCGGTATCAATGTAGCTACATGGGCGCCTGGAGAACTTGAAAAGCTGGCAAATCGCAGTGAAGTGAAACTGCTTCCTGTATCAGAGTATACTGCTTGGTTCAACGGCCTTGACGACATCGTTAAGGTTCAGGTAATAGAAGGTCCGGTGGCTTATATCGGTGAGCTTACAAAAAGGGCTGTCGAGCTCAATTACACATCAACAATCACAGATACAATTGATGATTGGTATAATCAGATTGTTGCGTTGCTTCCAGAGGAGAAAAGCGCACAGTCAAAAAGGGTTCTTGACAATATAGTGTCAAGCCTTAAGAATTATGCTAAGACACAGTCTGAGGATTATTACAGTTCATATTTGAAGTATTTTGACGAATTTAAAAAATTAAACATTTCAGGATTAAACGGTTGGGGTGAAGCTCCTGGAAACGTCATGGTAGTCAATAAAAACGGTACTGATTACTTTGTTATTCCTGGACTTACATTTGGAAATGTTTTCATTGCTCCTGAACCTCAAAGAGGTTGGGAATCAGACATTGAAAACCTCTACCACTGTACTGCTGTCGCTCCGACACATCAATATCTGGCTGCATATTATTATATGCAATCATCTCATCCTAATGCAATGCTGTTTGTAGGAAGGCACGCTACTCATGAATGGCTGCCTGGAAAGGAAATTCTATTGTCTGCAACAGATTACGGTTCAGTAGTAGTTGGTGACGTTCCGCAGCTGTACTTCTACATCAGCGATGGTTTGGCTGAAGCAATTCAGGCTAAAAGAAGAGGTTTTGCAGTAATCATTTCACATCTGACTTCTCCAATGGCATTTACTCATCTGTATGGTAATTTAACAGTTCTTGCTAATCTGGTCGATGACTATAACAAAAATCCTAAAAAGGCGACTGAAAATCAGATTAGAAATCTGATAATTTCAAATGACTATTCCATCAATTTAGGACTCAATAAGACTGACGTTAAGACTGTCCCGATTGCCTCATTGGTTGAAAAAATTAATTCATTTCTTAAAACAACACAGGATACCTTGCATCCGCTAGGTCTTCATGCAATTGGAGATTCATGGAATGAAAATGATATCGCAAGCACAGTCTCTGCAATGCTTTCATATGATATGGTATTGGAGAACAATCAGGGTGTAATCAATCTGTTCAATGAACTCTCTAACATTTATTACTCTAAGGATTATTCATCCCTGAATGCATTCCAAAGGGAATTCATCCTAAACAAATCATATGATGTAGTCAAATCATTAATCTATTGGGACGTTGACACTGTCAATAATGTTTTGATTTCTCAAAACTCCAAATTCAACAATTCAAATGTATTGAAATGCCTTGATTTGGCCAAAACATATATTGATTTGATTAATGAAAGCATTTCATCCGAGCTGACCTCAATGATTAACGGATTGAACGGAAGATACATACCAGTTGGTGAAGGCGGTGAAATCGTAATCAAACCTAGCGTTCTTCCGACAGGAAGCAACATGTTCCAGGACCAGTCATCAGAACTTCCGACAAAGGATGCATGGGAATATGCAAAGACCCTTGCCCTTTTGACATTGATGGATTTGAATGACACAACAGAAAAGGTCATCATGGGAATATGGTGTGTTGAAACAGCAAGGGACGATGGAGCATTGGTTTCAACAGTTCTCTATCTTCTTGGTATGAAGCCTGTCTGGACAGATTCCTCAAGTGCGGGCTATGATGATGAGGGAAATCCTACTGGTAAAAAGGTAGGATCAATGCCTGAAGTCATCAAACTGAAAGATTTGACCCGTCCTGATGGTTGGAATAAGAAAAGGATTGATGTGACCGTAATTACAAGCGGTCTTTTTAGGGACTTATATTCTTCCCAGTCAATTCTATTGGACAATGCATATAGGGTTGCGCTTGCAAGATCCTATTTCACATTGATAAACAATAAAAAACTGATGAGCGATGATATGAAAGAGGCTTTGGAAGGTGTCATGAAAAGCATTAACTATTATGGGGTTTCAAATGAGGCCTTAAGTGACAATTACGTTGCACAGCACTGGATAGAAGATGTCAAATATTATTTGAGCATCGGTTATAATGCAAGTTATGCCGGAGAATGTGCAATTACACGTATTTTTGCACCGCCTAACGGTGATTACGGTGCTGGAATATCAAAACTGGTATCAATGTCCTGGACATGGAACGATACCGATGAACTTGCACAGTTCTACCTTGGAAGAATGGGAAACATGTACTCTAAAAACTATTGGGGAGATACAAACGCCCTTGTATTCCTGAGAGCTCTTTCAAACTCAGATACAATCATTACAAGCCGTAACACCAATCAGTACGGTGTGCTTGACAATGATGACTTCTTTGATTATTGGGGTGGACTTTCACTTGCTGTGGAAAATGTCTCCGGAAAATCTCCTAAAATGAACGTTTTGATGTATGCAGACAAGAACAATGCATATATCTCCTCACTTGAAGAGGTCATGTATCGCGAAATAGCTGCGAGGTATGACAATCCTGATTGGATTAAAGGCATGATGGGTGAAGGATACAGCGGAGCCCGTTACATGTCAAACAAGTTTGTAAGCAATCTTTTAGGTTGGCAAGTAACAAGGCCTGCAAGTGTCAGTGATGACTTGTGGAACAGAGTATACAATACATATTACAATGACAAATACGGTTTGGGTGTAAAGGAATGGTTAATGAGTGGAAACAATGCATATTCTCTTATTTCAATGAGCGGTACAATGCTGACTGCCGCCCATGAGGGATATTGGGATGCAGATGAGGCCACATTATCAGATATTGCAAACACCTGGGCGCAGGCAACTATCAAGAACGGTGTTGCATGCTGTGACTGCAGCTGCGGTAACATTGCAATGATGCAGTGGGCAGTTCAATACGTCAATCCTGACATATTGGCTCAGCTATTGCCTAAATTGTACCAGGCTACTCAAAATCCTGTATTTTTAAACAATACTAATACTGTTCCTCCGGAAAATGTGGAACCCTCTAACAATGAGGCTTCAACTCCAAATCCTCAGGAAGGATCCACTTCCACTTCAACAGTATCAGCCAACACAACCAATAGCAACAATCAGTTTTCACAGTCAAATTCGGCTTCCAATGGCCAGTCAGTTTCCAATGCGGGTGAAAGTGAATCTGCCGGTGATGTTGGAGGCTCAAGCAGTGAAGGAGCCAGTGTTAAAAAGTCAATTGAGATTAATCCGGTTACCCAACAGTCTGCCAGTGAAGTTGGAATGAGCTTAATAGCTGTTTTGGGCGTAATATGTTTAATTTTGATAATTGGTGTCGGTTACTTTAGAGACAAAGATGAAGATAAAAATTCAAGTAATTTGGATGAGCTATTTAAGGAGAAACTATAGATGGTTCATCTTTTGTTTATTTTTTAAGAGGGAAAAAATATGGAAGTAATTAATTTATTATGGCAACTTGGAATATTGTCTGCCGTTTTGATCTTTGGAATAAAGCTGGGTCTTGCAACAGGCCTTGCAAACATGTCAAAAAGATATTTGGCAATGGTTTCTATAGGTTATGGTGGTGGAGTTTTAATACTGACTGAAATATCTTCATTCTATACTGCTCAAATTACAGATTTGATTTATACTTATAATTTTGAATTTTTCCTGATTATGGCGGTCATAATGATTCTTGCCGGAATATTTACCATTAGGGAGTATAAGGTATTTGAAAAGAATACGACTGCAGCTACATGTATGGCAGTTGTGGCTCCTTGTCCATGTTGTTTCGGTTCAATCATTGTAAGTATAATGTTGGTTGCACCGACTGTAGGTTTAGGTCTTTTAAACTTAAGCGTTATTGTTGCAATTGCACTTGTTTTGACAATCCTTGTGACATATTTCGCATCAAATTATCTTATCAGATTTATTAAAAAGCCATATCCTATTGTTTTGGGAAATTTCATGTTCTTTTTGGGAATTTACTTCCTGATATCAGCATTATGTCTTCCAAACATTACTGCACTGCTTCAAAGTCCGATGGATGCAATTTCAATCCAATCTCCGGAATATATATTGGCGGTTCTAGGTTTGATGCTGATGATAATGTTTTTAGGTGCATTTTACTTTAAAAATAACAGTTATTTAGATTAATGGTGATAATATATGGTAACAACAATTCCCGGAAGTGAAATACTGACTTCCGGTTTAAATATGATTGCCCAGAGTCTGCAGATTCCAGTAATCATATTCCTGGTGGTTTTTGCATTTTTTGCAATACTTACATTGGGTAGTTTGGTTTCAGAATATACCTCCAGAAAAAAAGTGACTCCTGATTCTTTGGAAAAGATGATATATTCCATTTCAAAGGCAGCATCTGCTGATGAGCTGATGAACATAATTAAAGGTGCCAAGCTTTATGAAAATCAAAAGGTTATTCTGGTTAAGATTTTAAGGGCAGAATCCTTAACTGCTGAGACAAGGGAAACCCTGGCTAGAAAACTGATTGAATTTGAAGAAACCAAACTTGGCAAAACTATCGAAAGAACTGACATTGTAACACGTATCGGTCCGACTTTGGGTTTGATGGGTACATTGATACCTATGGGTCCAGGTCTTGCTGCATTGGGTGCGGGAGATGTTAATACTCTTGCAAATGCTATTATCGTTGCTTTTGACACTACCGTTGTGGGTATTGGTGCTGGTGCTGTAGGATATTTCGTATCCAAGATAAGGCGCAGATGGTATGAGGAAGACCTCTCCAATCTGGATGCGTTATGCGATGCGCTTTTGGATAAATTAAAACATTAGGAAGTTTTGGCTATGGTTAGAAGAAAATGTAAAAAAAGGTTTTCCGAAGGTGAAGAAGATCCAATGGCCGGAACTTCGAATCTTGTTGATGCAATGCTTGTAATTGCCGTTGGATTTCTGATATTTGTGGTTATAAGCTGGAATATGCAAAGCGTTGTATTTCAGGACCCTTCACAAAATCCGTCCGAGGCCGTTCAGAATTCTCCTGCCAATATTACAGAGGTAACTGAAGGCCAGGAGTTGAATGACACTCCCGAATCAAGTGACAGTCAGGGTCAGGGATACCTTGAAATGGGTAAGGTATATAAGGATCCGACAACGGGCAGGCTGATTATGGTTGAAGGATGATATATTTTCAATAAGTATTACTTTCATTTTTTCTATTTTTTCAAATAGTAATACTTATTTGCTATTTATTTATTTTTAGTATTACTTTTTTCAAAAAGTATTACTTTTTTTATTATTTTGTTTAAAAAAGTAATAAGAAATCTTTATATTGTTATTACTACTTTATTATATTTAAGGTAGCTTTATTTAAGGTAGTTGACTAACTTTAAAATTATTGATTTATTCCCTTTTACATAATTCTACTTTAAATAAAGTGCCTAAAATTAATCGTGGGATATTATGGAAAATAAATCATTTATTTTTTTATTTGTTTTGATTTTCATGATGGTTTTCTCTATTAGTGCTGTTAGCGCTGATGACGTACAGACAAACGAATCTGGCGTAGTGTCTGGGGATGTTGATGTTGTAACTGTCAATCCCTGGTCCACATCCGGCGAACTGAACTATGATATTCCAACTAGCGCTAATAATATCGTTAGTGCAGATGTCTACGTGAATGTTTATGGAGGCAGTGCTAAAAACACTTATGGGGCTAATGCTAATGTGAGCATAAAAACTGCAAATGGTGAAAATCAATTAGGTAGCGAAGAATTATGGATTGAAGAAGGAAGTAGTGACGGAACTGTTTATATAGTAAACAATCACACTAACAAATGTTATTCAGATTATCAAATGCATTATCAAATCAAGGATTTGCTCAAAGGTCTTAACGGTTCATCAATAACCATTAAAGTCGATACTTTTGCAATGGAAAACAAGACTTTTGACGGTAGAATCAAACTCATTGCTTTAGTCTTGGCTTATGATGATGGCGACACCGATGTAATCAACTATTGGATTGATTCAGCTCAAAAGTGGACCAAAACCAATGTGACAACTGTATTTTCAACTGAAAATGCTCAGAAAGGTACAGCCACTTTGACCAATGTTGCTCTTTCCAGTGCTGACGGCAGCTTCAGAATAAACGGTGAGCTGATTGGAGATCCGGACAACCACTCTTCAGGTAATTATTATCAGTACAGCGTTTGGGATGATATTTCTTCAAAATTAATCACTGGCCAGCAAACTGAATTGATGGCTGTAAATGTGGGAACTTCTTCTTACGCTTCACTTAAAAACGTTTTAAGCGTATTGAAAATAAAA